>NZ_DOPX01000014.1 GCF_003514505.1 Proteiniclasticum sp. | reverse complement strand
TGAAAGCATCTAAGCGTGAAGCCTACCCTAAGATAAGATTTCCCATGACGTAAGTCAGTAAGATCCCTTGAAGAACACAAGGTTGATAGGTGAGAGGTGTAAGTGCAGTAATGTATTCAGCTTACTCATACTAATAGATCGAGGGCTTAATCAAAAAAAAGAAAATCTCTAATTCTTTACAATCTCTTTGTATGCAGTTTTGAAAGATGCAGATCTTTCTAAAACCACATATCTGGTGTCTATATCTCTGAGGGTTACACCCGTTCCCATTCCGAACACGACGGTTAAGCCTCAAGGAGCCCATGATACTGCAGGGGAAGCCCTGTGGGAAAGTAGGTCGTCGCCAGTTACACTGCTCTAAGCGTAAGCTTAGGGCTTTTTTGTTGTGTAAAAAAAGAGTAGAATAAGAAAAAGAACCACCGCACAGCAGGAACTGCATGGTGATTCTTTCAAAATTATTTTTTGAATTCCCAGTAGCATCTCTTTGGTGAGACGATGACAGATTCTTCCTTCAGCTTCTTCATGATCTTGTCTACTTCTTTACGGTCGACACCTGTCCCTTCTACAACTTTACCTGCATTTACAGGCTCAGCAGCGTTTTTGAAAAAGTCTAGTACCACATTGTAGTTGTCCATAACACTCTACCTCCAAATTCTATATAGTATAATTATAGCATTAGAAAGAGCTCTGATGAAGGAAAAATGAAAGATTGTTGATAATGTTTATCAAGGAAAATTCATAAAAAAGAGGAAAAGAGGAATAAAAATGGGAAAAGAGGAAAAGAGGAATAAAAATGGGAAAATATGAAAGCCCGGAATATAGAGTAAAAGAGAAAGAAGGAGCCTTTGAGATTCGAGAATATCAGGAGTATTATGTAGTGAAGTATAAGGAAAATGAAGATCCGATGATTTCTGGAGGATTTCAGACATTATTCCGGTATATTTCCAAGAATAATGAAAAAGAGGCCAAAATCAGCATGACCGTTCCAGTGATAGAGAAAAAAGAAGAAGAGGTCTATACCATGGCCTTTGTCCTTCCGAAAGAACATCTTCATGATATTCCTCTGCCAAAGGACAAGAGACTTTCTATAGAAAAGATCGAAGAGGGGGACTATGCAGCCATCACCTTTTCTGGTGTATCCTCCGGGAAGGTTGAGAAGGAACAGGAGGCTCGATTGAAGGAATGGATCAGCAAGAAAGGGTATGAAGTTTCTGGAGAGACTCGTGTAGCCTATTATAATCCGCCTTTCATCCCAGGACTTTTCAGACGGAATGAGATCTGGATTCCAGTGAAAAGAAGCAAAGAGTGATTTTTGATAATTATTTATCAAAAATCACTTCTGTCTATTGTTGAAATGGATGGAGTAAATAGAAATAAATAGAAGTTTCATACGCGGCTAAATGATATATTTTTAACAATAAGTGTGATATGATGAAATTGGTGAGAAACGAGAAAAGTTCTTCTTTCGAACCGTAATTTGAAACCCTGTACTGACCCTGAAGTTTCGTACTGAAGGAGAAGGCGTGTGAAAGAATGAATGGAAGTTCTGCGCCTTTTTGGCGCATTTTTTTATGGAGGGAATTATGGAAGAAAGAGTAGCACTCATAGGTATTGTAGTAGAAAAATATGATTCTGCAGAAAGAATGAACCAGATACTACATGAGTATGGAGAATACATCATTGGCAGAATGGGTATTCCGTATAAAGAAAAATCTATGAATATCATTTCTGTGGCGGTGGACGCTCCTATGGACATCATCAGCACCTTATCCGGAAAACTCGGAATGCTTGATGGCGTATCCACGAAAACCATTTATGCTAAGAGCAAGAGGGAAAAGTAGATGAATAATCTGGAACGACTGATAAAACTAGAAAACAATCTGATACTTTCAGAAACAGATCTTAGGATTCTTCTGGATACTTTTACAAAAGAAGATCTCTCTTATGCTATGAATCGGGCAAGAAAGGTCCGGGAAAAGGTTTTTGGTAATGAAGTCTATATACGTGGGCTTATAGAGCTCACAAGCTACTGCGTTTGCGACTGTCTCTACTGCGGAATCCGCAGGGAAAATAAAAATGCAGAGCGGTACAGACTCTCAAAGGAAGAAGTTCTATCCTGCTGCAGAACAGGCTATGAACTAGGCTTTAGAACCTTTGTGATACAAGGGGGAGAAGATCCCTACTATTCAGATGAGGTCATGACGGAGATTGTATCATCCATCCGAAAAACCTATCCCGATTGTGCCATTACGCTTTCTCTAGGGGAGAGATCGAAAGAAAGCTATACGAAGCTCTATGATGCTGGAGCCGACAGGTATC
Source organism: Proteiniclasticum sp. (assembly GCF_003514505.1). Lineage (GTDB taxonomy): Bacteria > Bacillota > Clostridia > Clostridiales > Clostridiaceae > Proteiniclasticum. The sequence continues at coordinate 136,761 of NZ_DOPX01000014.1, read as the reverse complement.
TCCTTCGGCATGAAACTGCAGATGAAGAGCATTATGGAAAGCTTCATCCAAAGGGAGAACATCTGCGGGTACGAATGAAGCATTTATGGGATCTCAAAGAGATCGGCTATCAGGTAGGTACAGGATTTATGGTGGGTTCTCCTTTTCAAAACAGCAGCACATTGGTGAAAGATCTTTTATTCTTAAAAGAACTGAATCCAGAAATGGTAGGAATAGGACCTTTTGTGCCCCATCATGAATCAGTGTTCAAAGACTTTGAGCATGGTTCCTTGGACCTTACATTGATGCTCTTGTCCATCATCCGCCTGATGATGCCAGATGCACTCATACCATCAACGACTTCTCTTGGAACCATTCACCCTAGAGGAAGGGAGTTTGGAATGGAGGCAGGAGCCAATGTCGTAATGCCAAATCTGTCCCCCACAGACGTGAGAAAGAAGTACCTTCTATATGACAATAAGGCTTTTACCGGCTGTGAAGCAGCAGAAAGTCTATCACTTTTGGAAAAGTCCATGGACAGTCTTGGATTCCAGGTTGTGGTTCATAGAGGGGACTCCAGAAGGGCAAAAATAAGGAATAAATGAAGTAATTTCAGGGAAATGAATACGAAGGATGTGCAAGGAACATGTATGATGTGAAATCGAAAAAAGCAGAGGAGTTCATCAGCCACGATGAAATCCTAGAAACTTTATCCTATGCAGAAAAAAACAGAGAAAATAGAGCACTGATTGAATCCATAATAGAAAAAGCAAGGCTGGGCAACGGTCTTTCCCATAGAGAAGCTGCGGTGCTTCTGGACTGCGGGTTTGAAGACCTCAATGAGAAAATCTACAAGCTGGCAGAAGAAATCAAGGAAAGATTTTACGGAAACAGAATTGTGATGTTCGCACCACTTTATCTTTCCAACTACTGTGTCAATGGATGTGTGTACTGTCCTTACCACCTCCAGAACAAACATATTGCCAGAAAGAAACTCACACAGGAGGAAATCCGGCGGGAAGTCATGGCTCTTCAGGACATGGGACATAAGAGACTGGCGCTGGAGACAGGAGAAGATCCGATCAACAGTCCTATAGAATATGTTCTTGAGAGCATTAAAACCATTTACGATGTGAAGCACAAGAATGGTGCCATCAGAAGAGTGAACGTCAATATTGCGGCCACCAGTGTGGAAAATTATAGAAAGCTCCATGAAGCGGGTATTGGCACATATATTCTCTTCCAGGAGACCTACCATAAGGAAAGCTATGAGATGCTCCATCCCACTGGCCCCAAACACAACTATACCTATCATACAGAAGCCATGGACCGGGCCATGGAAGGCGGAATTGATGATGTGGGGATTGGGGTCCTCTTTGGTCTGGAACGCTACAGATACGAGCTTACAGGCCTTCTCATGCATGCAGAGCATTTGGAGGCTGCTTATGGCGTGGGACCTCATACCATCAGTGTGCCAAGAATCCGGCATGCGGATGACATTGATGCGGAGTCATTCAGTAATGGCATTGATGATGAGACGTTTGCGAAAATTGTTGCCTGTATCCGTATTGCCGTCCCTTATACAGGAATGATCATCTCAACAAGAGAAAGCCAGGCATGCCGAGAAAAGGTGCTGAAGCTTGGTGTATCACAAATCAGTGGTGGTTCCAGGACCAGTGTGGGCGGATATGACAAACTGGAGCTGGAGGACCATAAATCAGAACAGTTTGATGTAAGCGACAAAAGGTCTCTGGATGAGATTGTCCACTGGCTTATGGAAATGGGTCATGTGCCAAGTTTCTGTACTGCCTGCTATAGAGAAGGCAGAACAGGAGACAGATTCATGATGCTTTTAAAGAGCGGACAGATCATCAACTGCTGCCATCCAAACGCACTGATTACATTGAAAGAATATCTTATGGATTATGCCAGCGAGGAAACCAGGGCATTAGGTGAAAAAATGATCGAAAAAGAGCTGGATAAAGTCACCAATCCTAGAGTGAAGGAACGTGCTGCACAGAATCTTTTGGATATTAATGAAGGAAAACGGGACTTCAGATTTTAGGAGAAATGAGTTATGGGATTACACGAAACACCTAGAGGCGAAAGAATCCATATCGGCCTTTTTGGAAAGACCAATGCAGGAAAGTCAAGTCTTATGAATGCCATCACAGGCCAGAACCTAGCAGTGGTATCTGAAGAAAAAGGCACCACAACAGATCCAGTACTGAAATCCATGGAGCTACTACCACTGGGACCAGTGGTGCTCATGGATACACCAGGTCTTGATGATGAGAGTATTCTTGGAAAAGAACGGATAAAGCAAACCTATAGAATCCTTGAAAAAACCGACTGTGCTCTAGTCATCTATCAGCCTGGAGAAGAAGATGATTTGAAACTGAAAGAGCTTATTCATCACCTTGAGAACAAGAACGTACCGTTTCTCAAGGTGATGAATAAAAAAGATCTTCTGACAGAAATCCTTAAAGAGCATGAAACATTCATACCTGTCAGTATCTATGATGAAAGCAGCATCTACGGTCTCAAAGAAGCCATCGGAAAGAAGCTTTCATTGAAAAAGCAGGAGAAATATATCATTCGAGACCTTCTTCAACCGAAGGATCTTGTGGTTCTGGTGGTCCCTGTAGATTCCGCTGCGCCAAAAGGCAGACTCATCCTTCCGCAGCAGATGGTTTTAAGAGAAATTCTGGACCATCACGGAAAAATCATGGTGGTCCAGGTAGAAGAACTGGAGGAAACCGTAAAGCTTCTTCATTCTCACATCCGGCTTGTCATAACAGACAGTCAGGCATTTCAGGAAGTGAAAGAAATAGTGCCGAGGGATGTGGCACTTACAAGCTTCTCCATCCTTATGGCAAGATACAAGGGAGATCTTCAAAAGGCAGTGGCTGGTGCAAGGGTGCTGAAGGAATTGCCAGAAGGCAGCAGAATTCTAATTTCAGAAGGCTGCAGCCATCATAAGCAGTGCGATGATATAGGCACAGTAAAGCTTCCCAAGTGGATTCAAGCTTATACAGGGAAAGAGTTTGAGTTTTATCATACCAATGGGCAAGAGTTTGATCTCTATGCAAAGCCTTGCGATCTGGTCATTCATTGTGGAGGATGTATGCTTTCTGAAAGAGAAATGAAAAGCAGAATTGCATCTGCTGAATCCGTTGAAGTACCGGTAACAAACTACGGAATCCTCATCGCCCAGATGAATGGAATTCTTGAGAGGAGCATTGAATTCTTATGGATTCAAAAAGATTGAACCGTGATATCCACTGGCTTTGAAGGCTTTTCGTGATGCCTGGAAATATGCTAAAAATCTTTCGAAGTATTATCAAAAAACCTATTGACAGTCCTTGGACGAAGACTTATAATAATGATTGTTCTCAAAAATTGTGCTAAATTTTTGGAAATCAATACGTTGAGGCTAAGGATTGTCAAAACGTTTTGTATAGTAAATTTACGGCTTGCCGTAATTTACGTAAATCTGGTGTCTATATCTGTTAGGGCTACACCCGTCCCCATTCCGAACACGAAGGTTAAGCCTAATGGAGCCCATGATACTGCAGGGGAAGCCCTGTGGGAAAGTAGGTTGTCGCCAGATATTGGATCTTTAGCTCAGTTGGTTAGAGCAACCGGCTCATAACCGGTCGGCCCGGGGTTCGAGTCCCTGAAGGTCCACCATTTAAGGGGGTATAGCTCAGCTGGGAGAGCACCTGCCTTGCACGCAGGGGGTCAAGAGTTCGAATCTCTTTATCTCCACCATTAAAAAGTCCGAATGTGATGAACTCATATTCGGACTTTTTTCTTATATTCATTTTTTAGCAGATTCCTATTCTCCCATGATATGAACCTTCACGGTGCGGTCCCGGGGGCCATCAAATTCACAGAAGAAGATTCCCTGCCAGATCCCCATCTCAATGATGCCGTCACTGACAATAAGACTGAGGCTGGAGCCCAGATTGATGGATTTCAGATGGGCATGGGAGTTACCTTCCATATGCTTGAATTTTGCATCATCGGGAAAGGCTTTATCCAGGCCGTAAATGAGATCCGTCAGCACATCTTTGTCCGCATTTTCATTGATGCAGAGTCCAGCGGTGGTGTGAGGAGAGAATACTGTAAGGATGCCTTCCTTAATACCCGATTCCTCAGCGGCTTTTCGGACTTCATCTGTGATTTCATAAAACTGCTGTCTGTTTTTTGTTTTCACTGGAATTTGTTTTTTAAAGACTTTCATAAAGCACCTCCGAAATGTAGAATCATAGCTTTTTCTTTTATTATACCCCAAGTGCTGTTTCTTAGGGACTTTTTGAGAATGGAACCTCATGAATATTCTCTGAACTTAAGGTTTTTATGCGGATTTTTAGCTTATAATATTAGTGTAAGTTATACAATGTATTTTTTTAAGTTGGTATATGGAGTATGTATGCGAAAAAGAGTGGTTCAGTTTTTTAAAAATATCCTCTATATCTTTATGAAGTCAGATGAAGAGTTTGTAAAGAGTATACTCACGGAGAAAGAACAGAAGCTTTTTAGAACACTCAAAAAATCAGAACAGATACACAGTGAGCTGGTGACAAAAACCTTCCTGAAAAGTGTCAATGGGAAAGCTTCAGAGAACCATATAAAAGCAGTGCTTCTGCACGACATCGGAAAAGTAGAAAGACCGCTTACTCTCATAGAGAAGAGTGTGGCGGTACTAGTACATAAAGCGGGATTTTCCGGAGTATCATTTATACAGGGTAGGCCTTTTATGATGTCCTATCTTCATCATGCTGAGCGGGGAGCAGATCTTCTTCTTTCCAGAGGAATATTTCTGAAAGACAGCACGGAGGAGCAGCTCATAAGAACACATCACGAAACCACTGAAACTCTTAAAAAAACCTACAAGAAAGATCCTGAGTTTATAAGGATACACAAACTTCTGAAAGAGGCAGATGACTGCAATTAGAACTTAAGAACATCATATGGAGGAAAAGCTATGAAAATCGACATCAAACCAAACTTTAATTTCCGTTTTAAAAATGTATTCAAGGGAAAGAAGAATCTTTATCTGGTTCTGGGCTTTCTCCTGCTTTTCTTCATTCTACTTTTTAACTCTACGCATCTCATCGCTACGCTTCAGTGGTTTGGAGAGGTGGGTTATACGAGGACCTATCTGACCAGAGCCTTTTCTGTAGCAGGGCTCACCATACCCATTTTTCTGGTTTTTTATCTTGTTTCAATCTTTTATTATAAAAGCATTGCCCAAAAATATGATCAGGTTTCTTATCCGCCAAAGACCACAGAGCAGATCAAAATAAGAAATCGTTTTGTGTACATCGCTGTAGCTGTTTTTTTCGGTATTGTTTCCTATGGACTGGCCAAGGACAACTGGTATCTGATTCTTCAGTTTATCAACGGCGTGGATTTTAATGCCGTGGATCCTGTCTTTGGGAAAGACATTTCATTCTATGTTTTTAGAATGCCACTATACCAGTTTTTGGTTTCCATGGCTCTTTCTGTGGTGGTGTTGCTGATCCTTTTAACGGTGATTATCTATCTCATCATAGCAGCCAAAAGTTCCTTCAACAGAATGAATTTCAGAAATCTCCGAGGGATTCTTCATGTGCTGAAAAACGGCTTCATCCAGTTTGCTGGAAAAGCCCTTGCCATGCTCATTTCCCTTTATATGTTGCTTCTGGCAGTTAACTATTATCTGGATTCTTTCCTCGTGATGTTCAATGAGTCGGGAGTGGTTTACGGACCTGGCTACACAGATATAAATGTGAATGTGCCGATCTTAAGAATCATGGCGGTTATTTCCGCGGTATCAGCACTTGTGGTAGCTTATGCAGTTCAGAAGCGAAAGATCAGTCTCATCGGGTATTCAATTCTACTGATTTTTGGACTAAGCATTCTAAGAGTGGTTGCTTATGTAGGCGTAGAAGGTCTCATTGTCAATCCCAATCAGCTGGAGCGGGAGAGACCTTATATTCTCAACAACATCAATATGACAAGGCAGGCTTTCGGTATTCAGGATGTGGAGATCAGGCAGTTTGAAGCAAACCAGAATATTACGCCTCAGGAAGTGACAGAAAACAGAAATGTGGTAGACAGCATCAAGGTGAACTCTTACAGGCATACCTTGGATTTTATCAAGCAGGCACAGGTCATCCGTTCTTACTATGATTTCAATGACGTGGATGTGGACCGGTATATGATCAATGGAGAGAAAAAGCAGGTGTTTCTGGCTCCGAGAGAGATCGACCGAAGCGTCATCTCCCCAGCCACCTGGCAGAACATCCATCTCTTTTATACCCATGGTTACGGCGTGGTTCTATCGGATTCCAGCACCGTGACTTCCCAGGGACAGCCGGATTTTCTCATGAAGGATATCCCAACCACAAATCTTACGGATATTTCCGTGGAGAATCCAAGAATTTACTTTGGAGAGATGGTATCCGACTATATCATTACAGGAGCTAGAACCGACGAGTTTGACCATCCAAGAGGTGGAGAGAATGAAACCTACCGCTATACTGGAAGTGCTGGCATCAAACTCAGCTTCTTGAACAGGGTTCTTTACGCCATAGAGGAAAAGGAACCGAAGATCCTGATTTCTTCACTTATCGACAGCAATTCTAAAATTATAAGAAAAAGAAATATCGTGGACCGCGTAAGAACCATTGCGCCGTTTCTTCACTATGATGAAGATCCCTACATAGTTCTTGCGGACAATCAGGTCTACTGGATGATGGATGGGTATACTACCACAGACAGATATCCCAATGCCAGAACCTATGGAGGCATCAACTACATCAGAAATTCTGTGAAAGTAACCATCAATGCCTATACAGGAGAAGTCAACTTCTATCTGGCCGATGAGAATGATCCCATTGCCATCACTTATAATAAGATATTTGGAGATCTCTTTAAAAATCTGGATGAAATGCCTGAAACGCTGAGAGACCACATCAAATATCCGGAGGATCTCTTTGCGATACAGACCACAGTACTGGAAGAATATCACGTGACAGACCCTGGCATCTTCTACAATGGGGAAGACATCTGGCAGAAATCCGCTGTGACTTCATCCAATTCTCAGGAAAAAGTTCAGCAGGATCCCTACTCTCTCTTTACCTCCTTTGGAGATGAGGATGATCTGGAGCTGGTATTCACGGAGTACTATACAGTGAAGGGCAAGGAAAACATGGTGGCCATCGTCAATGTGCGTATGGAGAAAGATCACTATGGCCAGCTGGTGGAGTACAAGTTCCCACCTCAGAAGACTGTATCCAGTCCGTATCTTTTTAGAAACAAGCTCAATCAGGATCCGGAGATCTCTAAAGAGCTGTCCCTACTGGACAGCGGTGGTTCAAAGGTAGAGTTTGGAGATATGGTCATCACACCCATCGAGGACAGTCTACTTTATGTGGTTCCCATCTATCTCGTGGCAGAAGGGGAGAATTCTATACCGGAAGTGAAGAGATTTATTGTATCCAATGACGATCAGATTGTCATTTCCGATACCTTTAACAATGCCATTGGAAAACTCTTCAGCATGAATCTGGAAGAGCCCTCAGAAGGTCCAGAGGGGCCTGTGGATGAGACATTAGCCAGAAGGGCCAATGACCTCTTTGCAGAGGCTCTTACAGCCCAGAGAGCTGGAAACTGGGCAGAATATGGTCGGCTTATGGAAGAGCTCCAGAAAGTCCTGGAAGAAATGCTGAACTGATATGTAAGGGGAGAAATCATATGGATTATGATGTAATTATTCTTGGAGGAGGACTGGTGGGTTGTGCCATGGCCTATGAGCTATGCAAATACAATCTCAACATCGGACTCATCGAAAAGAACTTTGATATTGCGGAAGATGTGGCTCTTTTCAACTCCTCTTTGATTCTTGACGGAAAAGATATTGAAGAGGACCATATCTATCAGCTGATCCGAAGAAGCAATCAGAAACTGGATGCGCTATCGGAGGAGCTGGATGTTTTCTATGAAAAAGTGCCTTCCTTCACCATCTATCCTTCAGAAGAGGAAGCGGTGAGGATTTATGACCGTGCAGTAAAAAGAGGGATTCAGGGGATTTCACTCTTAACGGGTAAAGAAGCCTCTAAAATGAATCACCACATCAAGGAAGAGGAAAGAAATGTCATCTACTCTATGAATACTGGAGTAATCTCCCCCTATGACTATGCCACAGCCATGGCGGAGATCGCTTATGACAATGGGGTGAGCTTCCGTCTGGAAGAGGAGGTCCTTGACATCCATAACCAGCCCAGGGGTGGCATCAAGGTGACGACCAATAAAAATAAGTACACAGCTAGAGTTGTTATAAGAACCACCTTTGGAGACCATTACTCCATCAAAAAGGATGAAGAGATGGTGGGACCCCATGATATCATTGAACATATGCTGGTGGAAAAAGATTTTCAAAATGAGATCAAGCATATCATCAAAGAGTACAAGGCCAGTGGAGAAGTCATCAGTCTAGTCCCCACATCCACCAATAAGCTTCTGGCAAGCCTTAAAACCAGCACATCCAAAGAGTTCTCTCAGATGAAGAAAGAAGTGGAAAATGTCATTGGCCCGTTTCCTCCTGAGAGAGTAGACATCATCAATGAAAGCCGCAACTGGACAGAACCGATCCAGATTGACCAGGAGTTTGAGGCAGAGGGATATATCCATATCCAGGCAAAAAACTATGCGGTGGACAATGTCCTGTCAGCCATTACAGAGGATGCGCTCCATATGGTTCTGAAGCATTTCAAAGCAAAACCCAACAGTGACTATGAGAGCAAGCGCAGAAAATACTACCGTTTTCGTGAAATGGACGATGAGGAGAGAAATGAGATCATCTCCATTGATCCGAAATATGGAAAAATGATCTGTCTCTGCTCCAATGTCACAGAGGGAGAAATTGTCGACTCCATCCGAAGACCCATGGGGGCAAGAACCGTGGAAGGGGTAAGGAGAAGAACAGGCATTGTTTTTGGCAGATGCCAAGGTTCTTACTGCTTGACAAAGATCATCGGGATCTTGGCCAGAGAGCTTCACAAGAGCCCATTGGAGATCATGAATGACAAGAAGAATTCTCAAGTGGTCTTTGCCAGAATCAAGGAATTTGATGGCCGCTAGAAGGAGAACACCATGAAAAAAGAGTATTACACAAGCATCATCAGGATTAAAGGGTCCAAGACGCATCATATGGTTCCTGTGAAAAGCGATCAGCCCATGGAGCGGGAGATTTTTATTGAAGTGTCAAAGGTTCTTTCAAGAATCTATGTGGGCGTTCCCTTGGAGCGTGGAGACATCATCTGCAGCAATATCCTCAACACGGGAGTCAACATCATTGTGACGAAAACCATTGAGAGTTGACCTTTTCCAGGGGAAGGGATATAATGAATTGAATTAAACCGTTGATAAGGCTAGTACACAAATGTCACTTTTTAGAGAGCAGATGGTCATGTGCAAATCTGCAGGTAGCATTTATGGAATCCACCTTGGAGGGACTGGTAATGCAGTACGGAGAAGACCGTTATCTTTTTGAAGGATAAAGCGCATCGCTTTATTGAAGTAGGGTGGCACCACGAGTCAGATCGTCCCTTGGGAATTGATCTGGCTCTTTTTTATTATAAAAAATTAAAAAATGGAGGAATTGTTATGCTGGATATTAAGAGAATCCGAGAAAATCCTGAAGAAATCAAGAAGCTCATGAGCAATAGAGGAGAGAGCCTTGATCTCTCCGATATAGACAAAGTAGTTTCCCTAGATGAGGAAAGAAGAGAAACCCTGGTGGAAGTGGAAACAGCAAAGGCCAGAAAAAATCAGGTATCAGCGGAAATCCCTAATAAGAAGAAAGCTGGAGAAGACGTGACGGAGATCATGGCAGAAATGAAGGAGCTTGGAGAAACCATCAAGAATCTGGATAACAGAGTGCGTGAAATTGATGAGGCCATTGAGTTCATTATGCTGCGTCTGCCTAATATTCCAAACAGCCAAGTGCCAGATGGAGACACCGATGAAGACAATGTAGAAATCAGAAAGTGGGGAGAGCCCAGAAGGTTCAACTTTGAGGCTAAAGCACACTGGGACCTGGGAACAAACCTCAATATTCTGGATTTTGAGAGAGCCGGAAAAATCACCGGTTCGAGATTCACTTTCCTGAAAGGTTATGGATCAAGACTGGAAAGAGCCATCATCAACTATTTCCTGGATACCCATACAGATCATGGCTATGAAGAGGTGATGCCTCCATTTATGGTCAACAGACAGTCCATGACAGGTACTGGCCAGCTGCCTAAGTTTGAGGAAGATGCCTTTAAGCTTACAGAAAATGACTACTTCCTGATTCCGACGGCAGAAGTTCCTGTGACCAATATGTACCGCAATGAGACCTTCTCAGGAGAAGAGCTCCCAATAAAGCATGTGGCATACTCTGCTTGTTTCAGAGCAGAAGCAGGTTCTGCTGGTAGAGACACAAGAGGCCTCATCCGTCAGCATCAGTTCAATAAGGTGGAGCTTGTGAAGTTCACAAAGCCAGAAGATTCCTATGAAGAGCTGAATAAGCTTGTAGAAGACGCAGAAAGAGTGCTTCAGGGATTAGGTCTGCCTTATAGAGTGGTAAGAATCTGTAAAGGTGATTTAGGATTCACTGCAGCATTAAAGTATGATATTGAGGTCTGGATGCCAAGCTACAACAGGTATGTGGAAATCTCCAGCTGTTCTAACTTTGAGGATTTCCAGTCCAGAAGAATCAATATCAAGTATAAGGAAACTGCAAAAGACAAGCCTCAGTTTGTGCATACACTGAATGGCTCAGGTGTTGCCATTGGTAGAACCATGGCGGCAATCCTTGAGAACTTCCAGAATGAGGATGGAACTGTGACCATTCCAGAATCCCTAAGACCTTATCTTAAGGGTGAAGAGCTCATCAAGTAAATGAAGTCTGAGAGGCTGTGTTTTTCTTAACGCAGCCTCTCATTTTTTCATTGACACTCAAATCTATAATTGCTATAATAACTAATGTCGCTAGATCGTGGAGAGATGGTCGAGTTGGTTTAAGGCACCGGTCTTGAAAACCGGCGTACCTTTGCGGGTACCGTGGGTTCGAATCCCACTCTCTCCGCCATATGATATTTAGAGAAAAAGGAAACCCTTGAGGCATAATGCTTTCAAGGGTTTCCTTTTTTGTTTATTCAAAAAGCACGCCATTTCCACGCCATTGTACTATTTGTCTGATTCAGCAGAGTTTATATAATCTGAAAACGTGTTTGCTGTCTCTAATAGCTTTTGAGGAGAAACATGAGCGTATGTATTCATGGTTTGTTTGATATTGGAATGACCGACTCTTTCGCTTATTTCTTTATAGTCTGTACTTGCTTCGTTAAGAAGTGAAACATGGGTGTGTCTGAACCAATGAGGACTAATATACCTAAGACCAATTCTGCTACATATGGACTCAAGTTTTTGGCCGACCTTCTGAGGATAAATGTAGCTATTATTTTTATTAGGGAAGAGGAGTTGGTCTTTCGAAATCTTGATTGAGGAGAGATTTAGAAGTTCTGTTTATTCTTCTTTCCACTTACTAAGAATATTCATAGTTTCTGCGTCTAGGTAGACATGCCTACTGCTTTTTGTGGTCTTAGGCGACTGGATAATGAGTTTGTTATTCGTTCCAGTTGTAACAGTTTTAGAGATATCAATGTAGTGATCAATAAAGCTAATGTCTTTCCATGTCAGAGCTAGGAGTTCACTTTTACGGCAGCCAGAGTATGCTAAGAGTCTGAAATAAGTATCAAGGCATTAGGACGGGAAGTAAAAGGCTTCGAAGATGAAGTCTGGACAGCCAATAGAGAGCAGATAGTTTATGAGGGACTGAAAGCGAAGTTTAGGGATGATGAAGAACTCAAAGAGAAGCTATTGAGTACTGGAGATGCCATATTAGCTGAATGTGCAGTCCACGATAAGGTATGGGGCATTGGATTATCGATGAAGGACCCTAATAGGTTTAATGTGGATAAATGGCGAGGGTTGAGTTTGCTAGGAAACCTCATCATGCAAGTGAGGGAAGAGTTAAGGGATGAAAGACTATAAAGAGTTTGACGTAGCTATACTCAACACAGGTCAACAAGCCACAATCATTGAGGTTTATGATAATCTGCATTATCTAGTAGAGGTGAGATTGGATGATTACACCTATGAGACCTATGATATAAGTTTAGAGGATATAGCAGGATAACTGAGATTCAAGATTGGAGAGGTACTAGAGTAGCTCTCTTTTTATATGCCTCTATTGTGTTGATCAGCATCTAAAAGATTTAAATGTGAGGATGATTGAGTGTTAGAGTGCAAAAAGATTTGAAAGCGACTTGATGAAAGAGAGTGAGAACAGTAGGAGAAAAAGGATGGTGGCATATGAAGAAAATGAAGAGAGCATTCGAACTCGCGAAAAGTGAAGAAAATGTTGAGTTGGATTAGGGTAAATTTAAAAGGAGATTTAGAAACCGCAGTTTCAGAAATCTCCTTTAGTGACTGATTTGTTATGTTGTCCGCCAACAACTACCAATTTGTGGTACATATCAGGTTTATTTTATTGACTGCCAACGCTTAGTAATTATATCTGGGTAATGCATCGGATTGCTCACGTTCAAGTAATGGTCAGTTATATTATACAACAGTAAGTGTTGAATGAGTATTAAGGATTGTATTAATCTAAGCTAACGTAAAAAAAAAGGATTCGCATGGTATTTGATAGATAGTTACCTTCTTAGAAATTAATTCTCTATTAAACTAATATCAACAACATTGGATTTGTTTATTCCAAAAATAGAAAAATCAATCCATATACCAGTAATATTTTCTAAAAACTGTTTATCACTGTCTGAGTCTAACCTAAAGACAATGTTAAAGTTGTCATCTAAAAGTAAATAGTTCGAAGTAGGAAAAAAGTCTATGCTAGTGCTGATATCATTTTCAGTGACTACTCCGATATATCCATCTTCTACAATAAATACTTCAATAGGAGTATTACCAATAGCAATCTTTTCTTTGTTACTATCCAATAGTTTTATATCAACAATTCTAGGTTTGAGAGTACCAGTCCAGTTGAGAGAATTTCCTAGATATACTGGATAATCTACTTCAAAAGCTTCTATTGAAATGCTACTAGTATTCGTTATTAAAAATCGTCCCTGAGTAACAAAGATTACTGAAATAAGAATAGTGGATAAAATTAATAGAGAGAAGAAAAAAAGTTTATATTTTCTTGAAATCATTATTATCCTCCATTTTCAATGCATGTTTCAGTAGAAATACTACCTGCTGCTATTAGAAACATATATTGATTTCCAACCTGTTCCTCTTCCGTATACATAATATGCATTATAAGGCTTCCCGGATGCAAATTTATAAGTAATTGTGGTATTTGAATTATATGATGTAATTGCGCCAACTGTTACCGAACTACTGAGCTTTGGGACACTAATAGTTGCAGCACCACCATAAGAACGCCCAGCTGAAACAGTGTAAGTTGTAGTTGCGTTAGGTAAATAGGACGCCCAGTCAGAACCCAAAGAGTTACTTGTGATTGAGGAAACAGATGCGCCATCTAAACCATAGATTGAGTTACCCCATACAGCGCCACCGTTAAATGTAGATGCATACACTGAATATGTAATGTTTCCTGACCAATATGACATTGTTTCATCTAAGTTGTACTTAAAGTATGTTCTTGCTTGTTTACCAAATCCAGAAGTTGAAGTAGTTGAAAATGTTGGCCAAACTATATCCCAACCCGCTTCTTTTTTTAGTGATCCGCTAACACCCCAACTGCTTGATGAGCCTGTTTTTGTCGCAACATCAATTTTGACTGCAGAATATTTTGAGAACTTAAAGATAGTGGAAACACCATCTATTGAATGTACCTCGCCAATAGTTGTAATGAAACTACCTAAATCATGTGTAGCGTCTGCAAGAGGAACGATGTCTGTAGCTCTTGACATGTAATCTTCTTTACCAAGTGATAATTCATCAAGAGACAAAATACCTTTTAGTAACATATCTCTTCTATCTTGTCCATTTATTTTATGTATTGGATTCTGAGGTGATAATTTTCCGGTTTTAATCAGATAATCTCTTATATTACTATCGCGTGAATCTATCTTAGTATTCACATTTAAAATTTCTTTAGCCACTAGTTCGATATAATTAGTGTTATCACTCAAGATACTTTTAACTTCATTATCTGTATACCCTGTTTTCTCTTTTATGAATGTTTGAGTAAAATGATAAGTTAATAGTTCTGTGTTTTTTGGAGCAGCATAAACAGCGAAATCAATATTAATAATATTGTCACTTGAAGTACCAAAATGTGGTTCATAATTTAGAGTTATAGTACCATTGTTATCCGTAGTTCCAGCAAATACAAAAGAGTTTTCAGTTAAAGAATACAAAGTTACATATGTATCTGGTACTGGTTTACTGTCTTGATCAATTAAACTAACAGTAATCAGTTCATTGAGGTTTTGAGGATCTTTTATAGCAAAAACCCCCGTTGAATTTGAAAAAGACAACACTAGAATGAAAATAAGGGAAAATAAACTAATTTTTTTCATAACTCTCACCTTTCATACCATGTTATTAATGAATATCGATTATAGAAATCTTAATTTACAAATCAGGAAGTTAGTAAATTACTTGTGGTGTTGTTTTACTATCAGTTTCAATTAATACACCGTTTTTATACAAATAAGTTGTAGTCTTATACCTATAAGATCCTTTTGATACAGCTATACTTCGTGTAAACAAATTCTCGATACTATCATTTTTGTGAGACCAACTTAAAATAGATATCCATTGACCGTTTTTGTATTGCTGGATAGAGCCATAGACATGTATTGAGTCAATGTTAAAAGCTGTAACATGAGTTGTACACTCCGCAACCCCTTCAGAAGTAATTTCAAACCAGTTGCGGTACGTGTTGAAATAAACGTACTGTACACTAATTAAGTTTTCCGTATTTGATATGGTATCTACACCGGAAGCAGTTATTGGTGTATAGAAAAATGAAACAATAAGTAACATACAAACAAAATATTTACTTAATCTTCGAAACATAAAATCACCCCCCTTCACTATATAAACAATGAGAGGGGGGATTTGTTACACTGAAAAATAAAAATTATTTATATTTAATACTTTCTGCAATTTTGAGTATACTTTCTTTAGTTATAGATCCAATAATAAGGAACTCGTTGTGATCATTTTGCCAAAAGAGCATTGTTTTATCTTCTTTTAAAATTAACATTCCTGTATATCCAGAAATATCAACTTCAGTAATCTCAGCATTCTCTATATCTATATTGTAATCTCCCTGTGTTTCATATTGTATGAATAAAATATTCTCAATCCCATTTGAATATGTCAAACTAATTATGTCCCGAGTCACTTTATGAGCGCTATAAGAGTATCCTTTGAGCATAACTGTGGGATAATAGTAGTGATTAATATCTAGCATGGGATCAGATTGAGCCATAACTTCATCATAATAATAGAATCTCGTGAAGGATTCTTTCATCTCAATTATAAATTTGTATATATAATTTCGATTAGCTTCTACTGATAGAGATGATACTGAAAAAATACTAATAATGACAACTAAAATAATTGCGATTTTACTTAAGTTCAATCTATTAATATTTTTATGATATCTTTTTTTATGTGATTTTCCCCACTGTATAAATGTTTGGCTAATAGTAATATTATTAATGGCATCTTTGCTATTTTGTAGATCTTCTAAAAGATTATCAATATGAGATTCTCCGAGAGACTTAAATACTGAATAATAAAGATTATCAGTATCTGTAGTTGTATCATCTCTTCTTTTAGTCATTTAAATCGCCTCCTAATACTTGTTGAAAGGCTTTTCGAGCGCGGGAAAGTTTAGTTCGAACATTTCCTTCTGATATATTTAAAAGATTTGCAATCTCACAATCAGTATAATCATAAGTGTACTTTAAAGTTAAGATATCGATATAACTTGAATTTAACTTATTCATTATACTTGAAATTTTTTTTCTATCTTCTGAACGAAGAATATTTAACTCTGGATTAAATAAATTATTGTCAAATAATGATTGATCTATTGTATCTATACTGATCTCATTCCTGCGTTTTCGTTGATTATATATATTATATGAGAGTCTTCTTACAATAAGCACTAACAGACCTTTTGTTTTTCTTGATTTAATATCGGTATTCTCATCAATATGGTTAGAGATCTTAATTAATGCAGACTGAACTACATCTTCAGCTTCATAGAGATCATTGAGTATCGAATGCGAAGCGTAAACGAGTTCTTTTGAATACAGTATAAACATTGTTTCTAGATGGTTTCGTATAATATCATCATCTATAATAGTCAAAAATAACAATATGTCACCTCGAATATATTTATTTAATATATACTATTTGAAGCTTAAATTTTTACGTGGTAATATACCTAGTATAATATGTGATTAATTGAGATTCAATAACTATGTGAGGTGAGAGATGGCTAATCAAATAATCGATTATAGTTATATTACATGGGGAGACTGGAGACATGGTGCTACTTCGGGGGTGTTTCCGAAGGAAAAGATTGGAGGAAAGTATTACAAACTCTCTGCTTATAGTGCAGATGTCGGGATATACGGAATCCAGAGCATTAGTGAGGTTATAGCCAGCAGAGTAGCAAAGATACTCCGTATAGATTGTGTAGAGTATCGATTGGTGCTAGCTACGGTGAGGTTCACCAATAAGGAGTTTGAGACAGTATTGTGCGAGAGCGATGACTTTAACCTCAGAAATGAGGGCATTATGGTGTTTGAAGATCTTTATAATTCAAGAGTACGTGGCATAGGTGAGATACCGCCTCTTGAATTTTCCCGTGAGATAGGGATCCAAGACGAGGTTTATAGGATGTTCGTCCTCGACTACTTGATCAATAACATAGATAGGCATGGAAGAAATATAGAGATATTGGTGGATGATAGGGGTGATGCCTATGAATGTCCATAATCCAGCAAAAAAGCCGTCACAAAACTCTATCTAGTTTTGTGACGGCACCTTCATTTTATACTCTATTACTTTCCGTGGAATGCATTCAGATACATTTCCTTGATCTCAGAAATAAGGGGATATCTTGGGTTTGCACCAGTACACTGATCGTCAAAGGCCAGGTGTGACATTTCATCCAAGGACTCCAAGAATTTGCTTTCAGAAATTCCCATGGATTCAATGGTTTTTGGCATTTCCAGCTGTTCTTTCAGGTTGTCTAATGCATTCAGGAGAAGCTCCACTTTTTCTTCATCCGTGGTTCCACCTAACTGAAGATAATCGGCAATTCTTGCATAACGGTAGGTGATATTTGGATATTTGTACTGAGGGAAAGCAGCCATTTTGGTTGGGCTTTCCTCTGCGTTAAACTTAACCACCTCGTTGATGAGCAGTGCGTTGGCAAGTCCATGAGGAATATGATGGAAAGCGCCCAGCTTATGGGCCATGGAATGACATACCCCAAGGAATGCGTTGGCAAAAGCCATACCAGCCATGGTGGAAGCATGAGCCATCTTCTCACGTGCCTTTTCATTGGTTTGTCCTTCTGTATAGCATAGAGGCAGATACTTGAAGATCAAACGGATGGCTTCTAAAGCAAGACCGTTGGTATACTCAGACGCCAGCACTGAAACATAGGCTTCTATGGCATGAACCAGAGCATCAAACCCGGAAGCGGCTGTGAGTCCTTTAGGGATGTTCATCATAAGCTCTGTGTCAATGATGGCCATGTGCGGCGTCAGTTCATAATCTGCTAAAGGATACTTGATCCCTGTGACTTCATCGGTGATAACTGCAAAAGGAGTCACCTCAGAACCCGTACCAGAAGTGGTAGGCACTGCAATGAAAGTGGCCTTCTCACCCAGCTTAGGGAATGGATAGATTCTCTTTCTGATGTCCATGAATCTCATGGCAAGATCTTCAAACCGCACTTCTGGATGCTCATAAAGGGTCCACATGATCTTGGCTGCATCCATGGGAGAGCCTCCACCTAGTGCGATGATGACGTCAGGCTGATAACTGAGCATTTCTTCAGCGCCTTTTCTAGCGGTTCTTAAGGTTGGATCTGGTTCTACGTCCATGAAGATCTTGAAATCAACCCCTTGTTCCTCCAGGACTTTAATCATCTGATTGCAGTACCCCAGGTTGTAGAGAACTTTATCTGTTACGATATAGGCCTTCTTTTTTTTCAGCTCACCTAGTTCCCGAAGAGCTACCTCCAAGGCACCATATTTAAAATAGATTTTTTGGGGAACTCTGAACCACAGCATATTCTCTCTCCTCTCAGCAACGGTTTTGATATTCAGAAGGTGCTTTACTCCAACATTCTCACTGACAGAGTTTCCGCCCCAGCTTCCGCATCCCAGCGTTAGAGAAGGTGCAAGTCTGAAATTGTAAATATCTCCGATGGCTCCCTGGGAGGAAGGCATATTGATGATGGTTCTTCCGGTTTTCATGCGTCTTCCAAAAGCATCCATACGATCCTTGGAACGGATCTGATCGGTATAGAGCACCGATGTGTGTCCAAATCCACCCAGCTTCACAAGAGCATCTGCCTGGTTAAGAGCATCCTCGAAGGTGGAAGCTCGGTACATACCAAGAACAGGAGACAGTTTTTCGTGAGCGAAAGGCTCTTCCTCTGTGATCTCTTCCACTTCACCGATGAGCACCTTGCTGTTTTCAGGAATTTCAAGACCTGCAAGAGCTGCGATTTTATACGCGCTTTGTCCTACAATATCAGCATTGAGAGCACCGTTTTTGAGAATCACCTTTCTTACTGCCTCGGTTTCTTCAGAACTCAGAAGATAGGCACCACGATCTGATAGTTCCTTTTTCACTTCGTCGTAAACACTGTCTATGACAATGATGGACTGTTCGGAAGCACAGATGACTCCGTTATCAAAGGTCTTGGAAAGAAGGATGGAGCTTACGGCCATTTTGATGTGAGCAGTCTCATCGATGATGGCAGGTGTGTTTCCAGCACCTACGCCGATGGCAGGTTTACCTGAAGAGTAAGCCGCTTTCACCATGCCAGGTCCCCCTGTGGCAAGAATGATATCAGAAGATGACATGACTGTCTGTGTCATGGCCAGAGATGGAGCATCAATCCATCGGATGATGCCTTCGGGAGCACCAGCTTTCACTGCGGCATCAAGAATGACCTTTGCTGCTGCGATGGTGGAGTTCTTAGCTCTGGGATGTGGGGAGAAGATGATGGCATTTCTTGTCTTTAAAGCCAAAAGAGCTTTGAAAATGGTGGTTGAAGTAGGATTCGTTGTTGGTATTACGGCAGCGACCACGCCGATAGGTTCAGCCACTTTCTGGATACCAAAGGAAAGATCCTCTTCGATGACTCCACAGGTTTTATCGTTTCTGTACTGGTTATAAATATATTCAGAGGCAAAGTGATTTTTGATTACCTTATCTTCTACTATGCCCATACCGGTTTCTTCTACGGCCATTTTGGCTAAAGGGATTCTATGATTATTGGCAGCCAGTGCAGCCTGTCTGAAAATCTCATCCACTTGTTCCTGGGTGTAAGTTGCATAGAGTTGCTGCTGCTTTCTGAGATCTTCCATGGCAATCTGGAGTTCTTCTACGGTGGTGATTGGTGTCATTACATCCACATCCTTTGTTAAATTATTGACAATACAAGGATACCACCAGAAAACTGTATCGTCAATGGGATTCCTCATAATTTTGTTAAATATATATCGATATTATGACAAAATTAAAATTAAACGGTTTCATTTTAACAAATGTAGCAAAAACAATGAAATATTCAGCAAATAGAAATCAATTTACAGAAAGTAATATTTGCATATAAATTGATTTTTATGCGGGTTTTGTATCAAATTATGTTAAAAAATTAACTAATAGATGAGATTTTATATTTTGTCAATGATTCAGGTCAGGTGTTTCTATTATGAAAAAATAAAGGGGATCTTTTCGGGTTGAGGTTCAGGCAGTTTGCACAAAAATAAGGATAAGAATTCCCTGAAGACTCCATAAAAAAACAAATATGGAGAGAAAGTGATGAAGTTAGTTTAAAAACTATGTGATTTTTTTGAGACGAGATTGATTTTCAGGAGGGAGGTTCTATATAATGTGCTCTCGTGCAGAGGTTGCACTATGAAAAACGAAAATTTCGGAGGAAATGAAAATGAGCCATATAGATCAGATCATTCATCTTATGGATGAAGCAAAGAAAAAGAACCCCCTAGTGGACTTTCTTATTAATTATGTGACAGCCAATGAACTGACCAGTATCACATCTTATTTCGGAGGAACTCCTGTTATGACAGATGATCCTATCGATGCGGCTGAGGTAGTGGAGTATGCGAAGGTAGATGCTTTGGTGTTCAACATCGGAACCGTAACCAATAAGCAGGTCAATGCTATGATTGAAGCAGGGAAGAAAGCGACAGAGCTTAACATTCCAATCATACTGGATCCTGTTGCAGCAGGTGCGACACCTTTCCGCTCCGCATCCATCAGAAGAATGCTGGAGGAGCTGAAGATTTCTGTCATCAAAGGAAATCTGGCGGAAGTGAAGGCATGCCTTGGTGTGGAGACTACTTCCAAGGGCGTAGACTCCAATGAGGATGAAAGCGAAGCAGAAAAGTATGTGGTTGCTCTGGCGAAAAAATACAACTGTGTGGTTGCCATGACTGGCATTGAAGATGTCATCAGCGACGGCACAAGGGTTGTACGAATCAAGAACGGCTCCAAGAACCTGCCTAAGGTCATCGGAACCGGATGCACCATCGGCGCTCTTGTGGGTACTTTCAGTGGTGTTACAAAGGATTACTTCTACAGCGCCATGACTGGTGTCATCATCATGGGCATTGCTGGTGAGATTGCGGATACCATGGTAGAAAAAGGCGAAGGATACTATACCTACAAGCATCATCTTTTGGATACTCTTTCCATTCTCAGCAACGATGCTGTAAGAGAAAGAGCGAATATTGTAGATGTTGCAGCGGAAGACATTGCGGTTTAAGGAGTTTTAAATGAATCTGAGAAATCATGTAGAGAAGCTCTACGCACAGAAATTCGAGGAGAAATATCCTCTGGTCTGTTTTCTGACCAATTATGTGACCGTACTGGATTTGGTGGATATGTGCATTCATTCCGGAGGTTCACCGGTGCTGACGGATGAAATCTCGGAAGCTCATGAAATGGTGGAATATTCTAAGTCCCAAGCGGTGGTCATGAACTTTGGCACCATCAACAGGGAGTATCTGGACATTATGACTTTGACAGGAAAAACTGCCAATAGAGTCCATGTGCCTGTGATTCTGGACCCTGCAGCCATCACTGCCTCCTCTTTCAGAAAGTATGCCATTGAGCATCTTCTCAAAGAGGTAAAGGTGGATATTCTCAAAGGGAACCTTGGTGAAATCAAGTTTATTCTAGGGTATGATACCAAAAACAAGGGAATCGACTCTTTTGAAGATGAAAATGGAGCCGAGAAATACTGTATCGAGCTTGCAGAAAAGCTGGGTACAGTGGTGGTGATGACAGGGAAAACAGACATTATCACCGATGGAAAGAGAATGGCCAAAGTATCCAATGGAGATGCTAAACTGAAGAAAATCTGTGGAGCTGGATCTTCTGTGGCTGCCATCATGGCGACCTATTCAGGTCTCACAGAGGACTACTTCTTAAGCGCCACTGTTGGGTGCGCTGTCATGGGCGTAGCTTCAGAGATGGCGGAAGAAAGAATGAAAGAAAGAGAAGGCATCCGCACCTTCAAGACCTATGTTCATGATGCGGTTTCTATGATGGAAACGAAGGAGCTCATGGACAGGCTGAACCTTATGGAGATTGCTTTAGATTAGAAGAAGAGCATGCTGTGATCAGAATCTCTGGTTTGCAGCATGCTTTTTTCTTCAGACCATTGCAAAATTTTTCTGAATCCCTTAAGATATATAGGTATCGATGATACAGGTTTGCTACTATGGCTCAGTCGGTAGAGCAGCTGATTCGTAATCAGCAGGTCGGCGGTTCGATTCCGCCTAGTAGCTCCAAACTAGTAATTGCAATGATTTTGATGATTCAAGTCATTGCTTTTTTTTATTAGGGAAAAAAGTAAATCAGCTGATTTAAGATATTAAGGAGTGATGTTTTAATGAAGAAGATTTGCAGGAGAAACGCCAGAGGAGTTATTAGCATTGAGGAGCTATATAATGAGTTTATAAGTTCCAGAATAGTCAGCCCAGTTCATACCGTTAACGAATCCTCTTAGTAAGTTACTTAGGAATTATATTTGTGATTTTGGATTGAAGGAAGAGGATTTTCTCTTTCCAACAGTAATGGTAAGGCTTAGTTGTCATGCCCATAAAACAACGCTACTGGACTCGCGTTCATATTTTTGAGTTTTTGTAAACCTATGAATATCCTATGAATATCAATAATAATGAAAAAAAGCCGTAACAAAACTAGATTATCTATTTTTGTTACGGCTCCTTTTTAGCACCTTAAAATTAGAGTATAGGTTTTTCGGTTCGTATTTCAGTGTGTAGTTATTCACTTCTCAAAGCTTCTACTGGATCTTTATTGGCAGCAGATGAAGAAGGAATTAAACCTGAAACAAAGGCTAAGAACATACTAATGCCAATTAAAACTCCTACTGCTGTAGGTTGTAAATTTGCGATGTTTGGAATATTAAATTGATTATAGACGATAATATTTGCAATAATGCTGATTCCATAAGTGACTAATATCCCAAAAGTCCCAGCAGCAAAACCAATGATTAACGTCTCGGCATTAAATACCCGTCGAATATCTTTTTTACTTGCGCCAATTGCTCGCAAAATTCCAATTTCTTTGATTCGCTCCAGTACGGATACATAAGTAATTACACCAATCATAATTGATGAAACCACCAATGAAATTGAAACAAAGGCCACGAGAGCATATGAAATCGTATCAATAATCGTTGTCACAGAGGATAAGATTGCAGCGATTAAGTCAGTATAATTAACAACTTTATCCACTTCGCCTGCATTTATCTTTTCTGTATTATAGTCTTCGATGAATTTCACAACACTTTCTTTGGTGGTAAAATCTTTTGGATACAAATTAATTGTAGTAGGATCATCCAAATCACGATAACCTAAGAGATTTAAGTTCGAACTTTGGCTAATTTGTTCACGTTGGCCAAAACTACTAATCAGATTAAAGAATTCATCTTCCTCAATGTTAAATTGGAAAGCATCTGTCAATGCGTTGGTATCAAAATTTACAGCATTTTGAATATTACCAGCTATGTTCCCAATTTCTGCTTGGAACTGTCTAGTAACATCAGCTTGCACCTTACCGAGTAATTGATTGAAGCTGGTACTGATGTAGGTTGTAAAGTAATTCTGTACAATATCAATTAAGGTTTGCGTAATATTTGCATTGCTGTTAACCTTTTCGAAGTCTTGAATCAGCTGAGCTTGTACTTCTTCACTTTCAATGTATACTTCAAAGTTAGCAACCCAGTCCTCGAGTTCTGTAACTTGCTGCTCATTTTGAGTCGCTACAAAGTCTTGGAGTACTGACACTAAAATGACTTGGATCTCTTCTACAGGTACATCAACTTGTGTTGCAATACTTTCAGCAAGCACATCTAATTGTAAAGCAGGTAAGTCCGACGCATCCACATTGATATTGAAATTGGAGAAGTTAATATTAAGTGCCGACTGATCAAAGCTAAAGGCGTTTTGAATCATTTCTTGATCCACAGTAATGAAATCTTCTAAGTTGAAGACTTCACTTGGAGCGAATTCTTGTTCATCATCGAAACGTTTCCCAGTAAAGACATTTAATTCTTTGTCTTCTATCTGTTGCTGCACGATATCATAGCGGGCAGCTTCTGTAATTAAATACTGAGTTAGTTCACTAGAATAGTGGAGTCCTGAAGAGAGGACAGGGTTATTCGTATCCGGCTTAGCTCTTACGATTCCAACAACCTCTAACTCCAGGGCAGATTCAATCACAGCATCCATATATTTCTTATCCTCTGACCGATCAACCCAAAGGTTAAAATTGTCATCATAAGTGTACTTTTCAGCTGGATTCACTAATTTAAAGGTCACATCCATTATTTCCTGAAAATTAATTTTATCTTTCTTATCTACTTCCACTTCGATATTTTCGTCATTGACGAAATTCTCAAACATATTTTTTAAATCTTCTCGATCTTTGAGGCCTAATGCGTACATGGTTGTATCAGTGAGTGAACCGCTATCTGTTAAGACAACCACGATTTCATTGATTTCTGTGGCCCATTTCCCTACAAGGACATCGTATTGGTCTTCAAATAGTGAAATATCACCAGGGAGTTCGTTAAAGTTTTGCCTTCCAAAATCACCGGCCCCTGAGATTAAATCCAGTCCAGCCGGACTACCAAAATTAAATTGAGAAAGAACAGTATCAGGATTTACTTGTCGAACAGCATCAGCTTCATTCTCTAAATAAATTTGGGGTGTAATCCCATATTTGTATTGAATGTTTTTAACGTAGGGATCAATTTCGCTTTGATTCGTTTCTAAATGTTCTTTAAAGCTTCTTAAATCATTTTTATTTTGAAAGGAAAAAAGTGACGTCACCGTATTTAAAATGGGAACTTCATCTACTGGTCTTTCAACTTCTTGGGTTTGCTCATCTATAGCAGGCTCTGGAATGGTTTCAGAAGTTCCTTCTGTTGTGTTTTCGTCAGCATTTCCTTCGCCACCTAAAAAACTTGTGATATCAATCCCTGAAGAGTCGATACTTAGAGGGAAAGCGCTCATTGTTTCTTCCTCAACGCTATCAATATAATTATTGATGCCACTGGCTAAAGCGAGTATGGAAGCTATTCCAAGAATTCCGATGGAGCCTGCGATGGCTGTGATAATTGTTCGACCTTTTTTTGTCAGCAAGTTACTAACAGAAAGTGAAACCGCTGTTAAAAAAGACATTTTCGTCTTAGTGGCTTTAGCCACTAAGGATGCATCCTTAGTCTTAATTGTATAAGGATTTGTATCGCCGATAATTATTCCATCTTTTAACTGGATAATACGATTAGTATACTTATCTGCCAGCTCTGGGTTATGGGTAACCATGATGATGAGTCTATCTTTTGCAATGTCAACTAAGAGGTCCATCACCTGGTCAGCAGTTGTACTATCAAGTGCACCTGTGGGTTCATCCGCTAGTATGATTTCCGGGTCATTGATCAAGGCTCGTGCGATAGCCACTCTTTGCATTTGTCCACCAGATAACTGTGTCGGTCTCTTGTGGATATGGTCGCCTAGACCCACTTCTTCCAATGCTTCAATGGCCCGTTTTCTCCGCTCATTTGCCGATACCCCACTTAATGTCAGGGCTAGCTCAACGTTTGCTAAAGCGGTTTGATGGGGTATGAGGTTGTAACTTTGAAAAATAAAACCGACACGACTGTTTCGATATGCATCCCAATCAGCAGACTTATATTTCTTAGTAGAAATGCCTTCAATGATTAAGTCACCTTCATCATAACGGTCAAGTCCTCCAATAATATTTAACATGGTGGTTTTACCAGACCCCGATGCTCCTAATATTGAAACAAACTCATTTTCTCTAAATGATACGGAAACTTTATTTAAGGCATTCTGGACAAAATCTTTTGTACGATAGGATTTTCTTATATTTTTAAGCTCTAACATCTCTACACCTTTCTTTTTTTTTCTAAATTGGAGCGGATTACGGGTCTATGGAACGACAAACCGTTAGGAGACAAATCTACTTACATAGATTCTAGTCCGTAGCTGGACTACTTTTCCTTATTAAGCAATAGTTGTTAGCATTCTATATAAAGCTTGTGTCATTGTAAAAAATGCATGACTTCATTTGATGTTAAGCCAATAAATACAGATGTCGATTCAAGTGGTAACTACTCTAAGGTTCTAAATTCATTTTATATTTTATTTCATAAAATAATTGTAACTTCAAAGACTTACTAAAAGCTTAATTTAAAGAATTTTCTTATAATTTTCCTTTGCTCCTTAAGATTTAGGTCCAGATGCATCACATTCTTGACACACGATCACCCTCATAGGTTCCGTTGCTCTTATCATAGATTTCTTTGATCTCATCAGCATACATCTTTTCCTTCTTCCTTCCGTTTCTTCCAGTCACAGTATCCACTGCGAGAAAGTTTCATGAATCCATATGGATTTATCGTTACATATCCTAATGGGTTACGGGAAGTGATACTAAGATATAACAAGTAAAGTTTCGGATTCGTATTCAGCAGGTCGCCGGTTCGATTCTGGCTAGTAGCTCCAAAGAAAAAACGTCAGTGAATGATCACTGGCGTTTTTCTTTTGCAGATCAGAAGATTCATCAGTTCATGAGAAGAGACCTTGCCATCCACTGAAGCCTCAAAGAGTAGCGCTTCTCAGTACCCGTGGTGAAAGAGAATGGCCTAAGATCGAGAGTTTTTAAGAGGTACTCCTCCTGATCCAGTTCCTTTTTCAGATAGTAAGTCAGATCAGAGCCTTTAGCAGAGATCCCGTATATGAAACCATCCTGTGGGCTCTTGGTGAAGATCTTTATGGTTTTATTTGTGAGGGGATCCATGGAGTAAATGGAGGCGTGGTCATGAAAATAGATGATGTTCTGGGCTTTTAGGAGTGTGCTGTAATTTTTGGCATAGTGGCCCATCACATCCTCTATGGGAGACCACAATCTGGTCAGGCGATTTCCATAACGGAAAACACCTCTTTCAAAATTATAGAAGAGTAGAGCGCCATCTCCATCGATACCGAGCCATTCCTGTTCTGTGGGAATCAGACCCGTTTGGATGGTTTTATAAGAGGATTCATCATACATAGCGTCTGTGGCTGGATAAGGAGAGATCCAGTTTTTATGAACGGGCTCTACGTTTCTCATGGCGTCATCGCTAAGAAGAAAGAACCTGTGATTCACTCTGCCTGGCTCATCGGGCTGGGGGTCGCCCCAGGTGGCGTCCACATGATAGTACTGTCCATTCAAACGGATCAGGTTCCAGGCGTGATTCATCTCTTTTGAATAGATGTAGTGGGTCTCGATTCCGAGATAATCCCTCATGATGAGCGTATATGCGGATGCATACCCCTGACAGACTGCTTGGTTTTCTAAAAACACACCATAGACAGAATAGAGGGAGTCCTTTTCACCAGGGGTATAACTGGTTTCCAGAATCAGCTTGTCATAGACATAAAGTGCTTTTTCAAAGTCGGTCCAGCCTTCCTCAAGCTCTGAGAGAAACAGGGTAATCTTTTCCTTCAGCTCCTTTTCCATGACCGGAATCATGGACTTTGGATAATAGTAATCCAGGTTCAACTGAAGGACCTCATTATCCTCGCTGATCAGTGCTGAGGTACTGTAGCTGAGATAGAAAAAATGAGGTGTCTCATTATAAAGCCTATAGTAGATTTCAAAGGCTTGGCTGCTGGAAAGATGAAACTCCTCCAAGGAAACCGTGTCTTCATAGGCTGCTACAGCTTGAAGAAACCGGGTTTTGATTTTCTCATAATCAGACTCCCTATACATCGCGGAAGTGCCCCTGGAGGCCTCAGCAGACAAGAAGGACCCGGAAGAGACAGCTGCATTGGGAGAAGCTTCCGTGTGTTCCTGTACTGTTTCCTTTACCTTCTTCGTATCTCTGGGAGTATTGGATGTCAGGGGAGTAATCAGTAGACCCAGTAGAATCAGTAGAATTACTTTTCGAAGTACTACCTTCATGGCAGATCTCCTTTATAGTGTTTGATAATTTATTATACAGTTGAAGAGAATAGAATAGCTACAAGAAAAAAACGCCATGAATCGTATGGAATCACAAATATTCACAACTGAATAATTTATGAATACAACTATTTTTATTTTAATTTAAAATTAATATCTTCTATTGTTTATTGGTCGTTAAATATTTGACATCAAACGACATAAAACGTAAAATTTTCTTACAAGATATAATATGTTTCCATTCCAAGAATAAACAGTAGGCGGGATTGTATGAAAGCAGAAAAGAAAAGAATTGTTGGGGTCATTGGAACTGTGCTCATGATAGCTGCTGCGCTTCTTGTTTCTGATGCAGGTACTCTTTCTACGGCACCTGTCCGAGGTATCGCCATCCTTGCCGCTGCTCTTCTGATGCTCATTACAGAGCCTATACCGCCTGGAATTGTTGCACCGCTTCTTTTGGTTTTGCTTCCGCTTCTTGGTGTGGTCACTTTTGATCAGTCCCTGAAAAATGCCATGACCACGCTCTTTCTTTTTCTCATGGCCTGTTATGGCATCTCCATGGTTTTACTAAAATCCTCAATCCCAGAAAGGCTTGCTGTTTTTCTCCTGGCAAAGTCCCAGGGGCGCCCTCTTTATGTGGTGGGTGCCTTTATGCTGGGCACTGCGCTCATTTCCTCTGTGGTTTCCAACGTGCCCTGCGCAGTCATTATGACAGGCCTTGCTGCCAGAGTGCTTCATGCCATGGGAGAGGATATGGAGAAGAGTCCTTTGGGAAAAGCGATGATGATGTCTGTGCCTTTTGGGGCTGTTTTTGGAGGGATGATGACTCCTGCCGGAAGCTCACTGAATGTACTGGCCATTACTTTGGTGGAGGAAGCTACGGGACAGAAGGTCCTATTTACAGAATGGATGCTTCTGGGAATTCCATTGGCTTTGGTCCTTATTTTCCTCTCTGTGCCCATACTGACTCTGTTTTTTAAGGTGAAGCCTTTGGAAGGCGGAGTCATGGAAAAAGTCCTGAAGGAGATGCACAATCACGAGAAGCTCTCGAGCTATGACAAAAATGCACTGATGATTCTTCTCGTAACGTTTGTTCTCTGGGTGATGACCTCCTGGGTCCCCTGGCTTAATGTGACGATGGTTTCTGTACTGACACTCACGGTCTTTTTTCTTCCGGGCTTGGATATGCTCACGTGGAAGGAATATTCCAGGGAATGTGGATGGGATACCATTCTCATCTGCAGCGCCATATTGTCCGTAGGTGCAGCTCTAGTGGAAACAGGGGTGACTGCTTTTCTTGTGACGGCCATATCGCCGTATTTCACCAATACAGTGCTCCCGGTTTTTCTCCTGATCATTGCCCTGCTGGTAAACTGGACACATCTTCTTATACCCACTGCATCGGCCATTGTGGTTCTTTATGCTTCAAGCTTTGCGGTTCTTTCAGTTTCCTATGGATATGATCCCAGAATGATCAGTTTTATTGTGGCAGCCATGGCCAGCTGCGTTCTCCTCATTCCTTTTGATCCTGTGGTCATGGTTTCCTATGCCAAAGGATCCTATAAAATGAAAGAGCTCTTTACAGCAGGAACCATTGTATCCACCATCTGGGCCCTACTCCTTGCTCTTTGGATTCCGTTTGCTTTTCTGTTTATCTAGGGGGATACACGTTTATGGAAGATCTGTTTTCACTTTCCATGGCACAATACACACTGATTCTAGGGATGATTTCCCAGACTGATTTTAAGAATCTGTCGAAACTGAATACGCTGACCTGTGCTTTTGAATGGAAAGGGGGCACAGTGGAGAGGCTTCAGAGGATCGGGAATGATCTTATTTCGAGAAATGACTGTTTCCGCCTGGTGCCTGTATACCGTTTCCCGTGGCACTGGCGTCAATACATCCGATCTTTTCAGCCGGAGAAGTTTGAAGTAGTCCCCTTTTACACCGAAGAAGAATATGAGAGCTGGCTTCAAAATGAAAAGGACCGGGGGATCCGGCTTCTGAAAGATCAGCTCTACTCCATCAAAGTGCTGAGAAGAGCGTCGGGGGATCTGACTTTATGGATTCAGATGCATCACTTTCTCACCGATGGTTACAGCATGAAGCTTCTGGCGAAAGAAATCCGTATGCTGAACCGGTGCTATGAGGAGAAGCTGCCTGTGCCTCCTGCAAGCAGCAGCTCCTACAGAGAGTTTGTAGAGAAAGAGAAAGAGTACCGACAAAGCAAAGCATTTAAAGAAGATCAGACCTACTGGAGGGAAAAGCTCAGAATGAGACGGGATTTCTCGTTCCCGGGAGGGAAAAGATCCATGAAGATTGACTGCGATTCAAAATCTATTCTTCTACGGGGAGACCTTTATGAAGGGCTCACCAGTCTTAAGAAAGAGCTGCAGGTTTCTATGCCAAGTCTCTTGGAGTCCATGGCAGCGCTTCTTATATACAGGATTCAAGGGAATACCACCTTCACCTTCGGTACATTGAACTATGGAAGAATGGATGGCAGAAGCAGGCAGACCATGGGATGCATGATGAACTCCCCACCGCTTCTCATTGAAGTGAACCCGGAAGAAACATTTGCGTCCTTTGCGAAAAGAAACTACGAGGAGAATCTGGAGATGCTCCGCCATATCCGGTTCAGCACACTGGATGTGACCCCTCTATCATACGGATTATGTCTTTCCCATGGTCTCAACTTCAACTTCAATTGGATACTTTTCTCCTATATGGATTATGAAGCTGTGTTCCAGGAAAGCTATCCCAAGGGAAGAATGTTCTGGTCCAATACCAATGTCTCTCAGCTTTATGCGGCAATTTTTGATATGCCGAAAAACCATGAGATTTGTTTTGAACTCCGGTATCAGAAAAAAAGATTCCAGGAGGAGAACATCAAAAATCTTCTGGTATCTTATCGTTACCTCATCCGGGATGTTCTGGATCATTCAGGCTTTCTGCTGAAGGAGTTTCTCGAGGAGAAGGAGGGAACATCGTATGATCTTGGAGATGCTGAGAAAAAGAGCACAGTCCAGTGATGTATGTGCCGTTGATATCCATGGCAATAGGATGACTTTTCGGATGCTTCAGGAGCGTTCGGATGCCCTGGCTTCATACTTCTTAAATACACTGGAGCCAAAAGCAAAGGTCATGATCATCGGCGATAAGGAGAACGAGTATCTCTCGGTGATGTTTGCCTGCCTGAAATCAGGGAGAGCGTATGTGCCCATTACGTCATCCTTACCAAAGGAAAGAGCTCTCTTTATCTTGAAAGATTCAGAGGCTTCCTTGGTGATTTCATTTTCGGAGGAAGATTTAAGCCAAGACGAAGTCCCTGTGATCAAAGAATTAGAGCTTCTGGAGATTATATATGAGTACAGGAAGGAGAAGGTTTCAGAAGAGTCCTGGCTTTCCTATGGAGAAATGATGGCGCTGCTTTATACTTCCGGAAGTACCGGAAATCCGAAAGGCGTGATGAATGCCCTGGGGGATCTGGAAAATCTTTTTCTTGCACCGGAGGAGTTTTATATTGGGGGACATCAAGAAAAGGTCATGAACAACTTCTCCTATATGTTTTCAGCCCATATGCAGCATGTCTATCGAACTATGGTTCTCATGGGATCAACGCTTTATGCGGTCCCATCCGACTATCAGAAAGACCCTGGGAAGCTTCTGGATCTCTATCTTAAGATTCAACCGGAGTATCTGGGATTCATTGCCACATCCTGCAGTATGCTTCTGATGGATGAGAGGTTTTCTGCACTCTATCTTCCGAAGGTGAAGTCCATCGCCTTAGCAGGAGAGGTCTGCGGAAAAGAGCTTGTGAAGGAAGTGTTTAGAAGGTTTCCGAA
This sequence comes from Proteiniclasticum sp., assembly GCF_003514505.1. Lineage (GTDB taxonomy): Bacteria > Bacillota > Clostridia > Clostridiales > Clostridiaceae > Proteiniclasticum. Next base: position 105,106 of record NZ_DOPX01000014.1, on the reverse strand, counting down.
GATCACAGTGAAGATTCAGTATGCCTCGACAGAGCTGACCACGGTAGCCATTGGCTGCACACTGACAAAGGAAGCAGTAGAAGAACTTACGGAAGAGAGGATTCCTCTTGGAAAAGCAGTTCCTTCTATAGAGGCAGTGCTTGTTGATGAAGAAGGAAATCCGGTGTCTGAGGGAGAAAAAGGCGAACTGGTTATCCTCTCCAGTAGACTCTGTGATGGTTATTACAAACTGGCGGAGGAAACGAACCGAGCCTTTTTTGTGACAGATTCTGGGAGGAGAGGATTTCGGACCAAAGATCTTATGATGAAAAAAGAAGGGCTTTATTATTATCTTGGAAGATTGGACAACAGAGTCAAAATTGGTGGATATCGCGTGGAGCTGGAGGAAGTGGAGAGCGCACTCAATGAGGAAGAATGGATACATCAGAGCGTGGTTAGGCCTGTTGTGGATCAGGAAGGTACGGTGAAGTTTCTTGTGGCCTATGTGACCCTTACTTCAAAGTATGAGAACCGGTCGAAGCTGTTTTTGGACATCAGGAAAGGACTGAAAGAGAGGCTTCCTTCGTATATGATTCCACAGAAAATCATAGAAATGGATGTCTTTCCCAAAAACAGCAGTGGGAAAATTGACCGGTATGCCATGAGGCTTCATCATGAGAAGTTATATTCGTAAGGTAAGTAAACAACGAGGGGTGAAGAAAGTGGAAGGAAATGAAATCGTAACGGATGCACTGCTTGAGATTTTTGGATTGGATATAATGGAGCTGGAAGAGGATATGGATCTTCTGGATAACGGGCTTCTGGATTCCCTGTCCATGGTGAATCTGATTATGTATCTTGAGGTTCGGCTGGGAAGAAGAATTGACAGAAAAGATTTCTGTATGGAGGATCTGAGAAGCGTATCCAGAATGAGAGCTTTTTTATCAAGTCTTCAGTGAGACTTGATAGGATGACCCTGCCTCATGTAGGGCTTTTCATAGTAGAAAACACCTGATTTCGAACAAGTTGAAATCAGGTGTTTTAGTATGGATTAATTTTATAATTATTTCTCTCCAAGCTTCATGGAGATGTAAAAACCTATGGTCAATGCTATGGCTGCAGTAAGTATCATCATGGGTGTTATAGATGCCAAAGAGATTTCATGGAAGATTGCCACAGGTGATGCGGCTACAAGACCGATGATTCCTGCATAAGTGATGGACGGAAACTTCTCAAAGAGCCACTCAATGAGTTTTGCCACAAGTCCTATACCAAGCAGCACTCCAATACCAAAGGGCAGGAGCGGCAGAAAGTTGTCTAATGCAGACTGGAGATTTAAAGAAAGCACACCTCTTATGAATGAAGAGAGGGTTTCTAAAATTCTGTTGTAATAACCCAGGAGTATGAGCACAAGAGAACCGCTGACCCCAGGGATCACCATGGTGGCGGCAGCGATGATTCCTACCACGAAGAGCAGGAACAGGGAAACGGGATCCAGCGAAAATGGACCGGATGCCGCATCGGAGGTTTTAGTGAAGGTCATGAAGACAATGGTCCCAGCCATGATGATAAAGGACAGGACTTCAGGCCATGAAACTTTATAGGATTTTGCTTTATTCCATAATGTTGGTACTCCTCCTAGTATGAGTCCCAGGAAAAGACATGCGGTGGCAAGAGGATATGTCGCCATGGCCCCTTCAATGACAAAGGAGAGAAGCCCAATACCAATCCCTGCTCCAATGACATAAGGTGCTAAGGTTTTTGCACTTTTTCTCCAGTCTTTTCTCACATGGTTCACAGCGCCGATGAGTTCATCATAAGCACCCACAGACACAGCCATGGTTCCTCCGCTGACACCTGGGATGATATTGGCGATGCCGATGAATAGTCCTTTTATGATCGTAAGTAAACTGCTGTTTATTTTCATATTATTTTCCTCGTTTTATATCGTCTATTCTTTCAATTATGTATCTAAGCGTTAAAAAAACACGTATATAGTATAACATCTTCCATTTATCTTTTGGTTGAAGAATTTATGAAATTTGGCCATAGAAATAGTTTTCAGATATGGAGACAGGATCTTTTATCCATGGGGGTGCCTATAGAAAATGGTGCAGGACCCTATAAGATCCAACGCTGAAAGATTATGAGAGAAAAGAAGTTTGCATTGTAACGGAGAATTGCATATAATGAAGGGATGCTTTTTTGATACAAGAATGAAAGGTAATATTGAGCTGCATGAGGCAGCTATAGGAGATAATAACAAATGGAATTTAAAGACATAAAAATGGATGAGGAGATTTTAAGGGCGGTCAATACGCTCGGATTTCTGAAGCTTACGGAGATTCAGGAAAAAGTGGCGCCGCTGGCTCTGGCGGGAGAGAACATTCTGGGCGCTTCTTCCACAGGAAGTGGAAAGACCATAGCCTTTCTTATGCCTGTTCTCGAGAGAACAGACTGGGAAGAGCAGAAGGCCAATACGCTAATTCTGGCGCCATCCAGAGAGCTGGCCATTCAGATCAAGAATGAATATGATGCACTGGGCAGATACAAGAAGCTCCGCTGTGTGGCTCTTTACGGCAAGCAGCCTATGAAAGAGCAGCTTCTGGATATGAAGAGCAGATATCAGGCCATCAGCGGGACTCCCGGAAGAGTACTGGATCACTTAAAAAGAGGAACCATAGATCGTGAACGGATCGATACCCTCATCATTGATGAGGTGGATGAGCTTCTGGATAAGGGATTTCATGATGAAATGATGGAAATCATTGGACATCTGCCAAGTATCAAACAGACCATGATGTTTTCAGCAACCATCACAGAAGAGGTCAAATCCTTGGCAGAATCGGTGGCGCCCAGGTATAAGACCATTGTGGCCACCACCGATGAAGAGCTGAAAATCACGGAAACTCATTATAAAGTGGAAGAAAAGGATAAGTTCAAAGCCCTCCTGTCTCTTCTTTATGGAAGAAGACCCCAAGGGATGATCATCTTCGTCAACACCAAAGAACAGTGCGGAAAACTCCATAAAAAGCTGGAAGAGGCCAATGTGGATGCCCTGAAGATTCATGGCGGCATGCTTCAGAAAGACCGGGAACTGGCCATGAAAAGATTCAAACAAAAGGAAGTGCCTTATATGGTTGCTACAGACGTGGCAGCAAGAGGCATTGATGTGTCCTTTCTTGAAATTTCCCTCAGTTATGACTTTCCGGTGGAAAAAGAAAGCTATGTGCATCGAAAAGGAAGAGTGGGTAGGCATTTCAAAGAAGGGCAGGCCATCTACTTTGTCACTGAATATGATGAGAGAAAAGTCCGGGAGGTGGAGGACTTTGTAGGCTATACATTTGAAGAGCCTTTAGAAATGGATTATAAGCCTTTCCGGGAAGAAAAGGATGCGTTCCGGGAGTTCCAGAAGAATCTCAGAAGATCCAGACCCAAGAAAAAAAGTACTCATGCGGATATTACAAAGCTCTATATCAATGGAGGAAAAAAGAAAAAAATCAGAGCCATTGATATTGTGGGAACGCTATGCTCCATAGAAGGGATTTCTAAAGAGGATATCGGAATCATCACCGTGGAAGACCAAGGGTCCTATATTGATATTCTCAATGCGAAAGGAACCCTAGCCTTAAAGGGACTTCAGGAGAGAAAGATCAAAGGCAAGGCTCTAAAAGTCGAACTTGCGAAAAAACTATAGAATTTTTGTATGCAGTAAGGGCAGGATTTTATGATCTGGCCCTTCTTTTTTAATAATCTGCGATTTTTTCGACATTCATATATATCATCAGCGGTGAAACAATACTTTCACATAATGTTATCGTGTTTTTATTATTATCTTTCATGAAGTATGATATACTTAGGTATGAGAATTTTTAGAATATTATAAATGGCCTGAGGTGAAAGAAATGGAAGTACACGAGAACGAAAGAAGAGAACTGTTGAAAGAAAAAAGAATGATGGAGATCAAAGCGTTAAAGCGGCTTCTCAGCCAGCATGACGAGTTTTTCAATTTCATCAATCTCCATGATGTTTGGTACAGATGGATTGCCGGACGGTACTCGGTCACCAGCATCGATAGTATGGGAGAGACCCTCATTGAATATCTTTGCAAGTTCTGCAGAGAACATGGAATTTTGGATCACAAAGATATGAGCTCCCAAAGAATCCTGGTTCTGGACTATAAGGGTGTAGAACTGATGCTTCGCAAAACAGACGGAAAAGATGAATTTTCAGCAATATCTCTTGTGGATGTTCCACACAACTTCAAAGTCATTTCATGGGACCGTTTCTACAGCTTTTTGGAAAAGGAGCTGTTTCTCTGGATGGAAGATCCGGAGTCCTTGGAAAAAGATATTTCAATAGAAGATCTTACATATTTAAGAGAATAGAATACCATTGAAAGAAAAGACCTGGCGTGCCAGGTCTTTTCTCATATCAACTCTAGTTATTGCTGCACCTCTTCATCAAAGGTGATGAAAGTCTGCTGATTTGTGTCAAAAAGTCCTTTGTCGGTGATTTTCAACGTGGGGATCACCGGGAGTGTGAGGAAGGATAGGGTCAGGAAGGGATTGAAGTCCAGCTCATCAAAGAGCATCTTCTCCATCTCTCGGACTTTATGAAGCTTTTCTGTGATTTCCTCTAAGGGCGCACTGGACATGAGACCACCGATTTCTAGGGGGAGCTCCGCCAGTATTTTTTTGTTCTCCACAAGAACCAGTCCGCCACCGATCTCTTCGATCCTTCGGACGGCAACGAGAAGATCCTCATCATTGACACCCAATGCCACCAGATTATGGGAATCATGGGCGATGGTGGTGGCCACTGCGCCGCTTTTCATTTTGAATCCTTTGACGATGCCTTTTCCCATATTGCCATGGTTTCCATGACGTTCCATGACAAAGAGCTTTGCCAGATCTGCCATGGGTCCAATGTTCACTTCCTGATTTATTGGTGTTTCAAGCACCAGATGATTTGTGAGAAGGCTATTGGACAGTATTTCAATCACATGGAGAATCCCTGTGCCTGATACCATGGAAAGATCCTCCAGAGTCAGTTTTTTTAGTGTGACTGTGCGGGGAAGAGCGGGCAATGGATGATTTTTATAAGGGAAGATCACCTCTTCTTCCTGAAACACACAGTGGCCCTTCTGATACACGGAGTGAATATGGAAGCTTTCCAGGTTCTTTAGGACCACAAAATCCGCCTGGTATCCTGGAGCTACAGCGCCAAGGTCTTGCAGGTGATAGCAGGTGGCTGGATTTAAGGTGGCCATTTTTATTGCATCTATGGGATCCAGTCCAGATGCGATGGCTTTTCGGATCATGGTGTCAATGCTGCCGTTTTCATAAAGATCATCAATATAGATGTCATCGGTGCAGAAAGTAAAGCGGTGATGGTTGTTTTTGTTTACCACTGGCAAAAGCGTATCAAAATTCTTCGCCACGGAGCCTTCTCTGATATGGACATAGAATCCTTTAGAAAGCCTGTCTTTGGCTTCTTCTACGGTAGTGCATTCATGATCTGTTGAAATGCCCGCCACGCGGTAAAGATTATTGTCCATATCACTGAGACCTGCCCCGTGTCCATCGAGAGTCTTGCGGTGCTTTTTTGCATCCATAAGTTTTTGAAGCACATCATCTCTAGTGGTCTTCACACCGGTAAGATCCATCATTTCTGCAAGCCCTGACACACGATGATCCTCATAGTAAGGAGCCAGGTCCTCGGCACGAAGGATCGCACCTGATGTTTCGTGGATGGTTGCGGGAACACAGGAGGGCAGCATCATCTGAAAGGTTACAGGAAGATTTTTGGAGGACTCCAGCATAAAATCCAAACCCTTGGTGCCAAGAACGTTTCCGATCTCATGAGGGTCCATGATGACGGTTGTGATGCCATGCCTGATGGCGGCTTTTGAAAACTCCTTTGGGGTAGCCAAAGTGGATTCAATATGGATATGAGAATCGATGAGACCGGGTACAACTATTTTTCCTTTCAGGTCCACCACGTGATTGGATTCATAGCTTTCGCCAAAACCCACAATCATCCCATCGGTCACTGCAAATGTAACATCTTCCAGAACTCCACTGAACACGCTGAGCACTTTTCCACCTGTAAACACGGTATCACAAGGGATGCTGGCATCAGCACTTCTGAGAAGGTTACGAAATTTGTTTTTATTCAAGAACTCCACCACCTGTCTTTAATTATCTGATTTTTATTACTATAGGGGAAATGAGATCGGTTTGTCAATGATGAAAAAAATGAACTGGCCGGGAAGCCAGTTCAACTATATAGGAGTGTTAGAGATATGCGTCGTTAGCTTTCTTTAGGCTGGAACTTTTTGAACCACTCATCAATCTCCGTAAGCCTTCGGACTCTATGCTTAGGTTTTCCAGAGCGGCTGAGTTCATGGTTCTCACCCCGGAACATACAAAGTCTTGATTCCACGCCGTGATATTTGAGCGCGGTGAACATCTGGAGACCTTCCGTGAGCCAGCATCTGTAGTCTTCTTCTGAATGAATGAACAGGGTCGGTGTTTTTACCTGATCTGCATATTTCAGTGGAGACTGGTCCCACATCTTCTCGTGGTTTTCCCATGGAGAAGAAGCAGTCTGATCATCTGCAAAGTAGTATCCAATGTCTGTGGTGTTGAACATGGAGATCCAGTTGGAGATGCTTCTTTGGGAAGCTGCAGCCTTGAATCTGTGGGTGTGTCCGATGATCCAGTTGGTCATGAAGCCCCCGTAAGAACCACCAGTGACAAACAGATTCGATGGATCCATGTCTTCATAGGTTTCCAGAGCGAGGTCTGTGAAGTTCATGAGATCTTCGTAATCAATGGCGCCGTAGAGCCCTCGGATGTCGGAGAAGTCGTTTCCTTTTCCATCACTTCCTCTTGGATTACAGAAAATAACAAAGTATCCTTCACTGGCAAAATACTGAAGCTCATGATAGAAGACCGATCCATAGACCGTTTTGGGTCCGCCATGGATTTCAAGAAGTACGGGATACTTCTTTCCTTTTTCATAATCAGCAGGTTTTAGAACAAAACCATCAATGGTTCTGCCATCCTCTAAAGGATAGGATAGTGTTTCAGGGAGGGAAAGTTTCAGTTCTTCATGGATCCAATCATTAAAGGTTGTGATCTTCCTGGAGGAGCCGTCTTCAATAGCATAAAGTGCCTGAAGTGTTGTATTTTTCATGCCGATATAGAGAAGATGTCCTTCTTCTATGCTGAAGGAGTCCACAGAACCTTCCTCTGCAAGCACTTCTGTAAGTTCTCCTTCCCCGTTCACCTTCATCAGATGAGAATCTGTTCCCTTTGTTGTTGTGAAGTAGAGCTCTCCGTTATAAACACCGCGCTGCTTTCCTCCACCGTATCGTGCGTCACTGCCTACAGAGCTGTACAGAGACATATCCAGGTCTTTCGTCAGCAGTGTCAGTTCTCCTTTTTCCAGATCGTATTTGTAGAACTTGCCGTTTTCATTGATGCCCAGATATTTCATATCCGTTGCGGTGAGAATCAGTGTTGTGTCACTTAGAAAATCAGCATAGGACAGGGATAGTCCTTTGGTTTCTAGAGGCAGCACATTGACACCGTCAAAAATGGACAGTTCATTATAGAGGGGCATCTTATCTGTGAATGTGGAGGAAAGGATCACAGCATGGCTTTTGTCCTTGCTGAGCTTAATCAGTTCCACATCTGTATATTCTGACGAAAGATACTTCTGGAAATTTCCTTCACTGTCAAATAAAGCGAGCCTGTTTCTCTTTCTGGATGTGAAACCTCCTCCGTTGGACCAGTAAGGAATCTCTTCGAGGACTTCATAATCTTTTTCCTCTTTGAGTCTCTTCAGCTCTTCAGAGAGCTCTTTTTCGTCCAGGTTCAGCTGATCCTTGGCATTGTTGTCAAAATAGACAGATGCGAGAATCATGCCATTTTTGAGAAACTCATAGCTGGAGACTCTCTTGTTGAAACGGATGAATTTATCCGCTTCACCACCATGAATATGTATTTTATATACCTGAGTGAATTCTTTGAGGGACTCACTGTCCTCCTTATCCTTATCATCCCGAATGGTTGAAAATACAATCTCTTCTTCGTTCAGCCATTTGAAAGAAGACTCTTTGTTGAAAGAAGTCAGTTTTCGTACTGCATTTTTTTCCACATCGTAGAGATGCAGGTTGGAAAGATATTTGTTGCCATCCAGGTCCACTTTGTGCACTGCAAATGCTGCAAATTTACCGCCTTGGGCATGGTCTATCCCAGACAGAAAGGTATAATTTTTGAACTCATCTAGTGTAATCTTTCTCATATACTCCTCCAGAAATCATTAGTTATCCTTATCTTACCGTAAAATTGACAGAAGGTTTTGAAAGGATGGGAACTTCTGTATTTTCGTTTCATATTCTGTATTTCATTTTTAGAAAAATAGGCAGAAAAAAATCCTGCCGGGGGAACAGCAGGATTTTTCATCATAGGCCAGTTAAAATATATATCAATTTGAGGGGTTACTTATTTTGCTTCGCTGTAAAGTTTTGCAACTTCGTCCCAATTCACTACGTTGAACCAGTTTTCGATGTATTCAGGTCTTCTGTTCTGATACTTCAGATAGTATGCATGCTCCCAAACGTCTAGTCCCAGGATTGGTGTAAGTCCGTCTGTGATCGGATTGTCCTGGTTTGGTGTGGATACTACATCAAGCTTTCCATCCTTTACTACCAGCCATGCCCAACCTGATCCAAATCTTGTTGCGCCAGCCTTTGCGAATACACTCTTGAATTCATCAAAGCTTCCGAACTTCTCATTGATTGCTGTCAGGAGTTCTCCTTCTGGAGCCTGTCCTTCTGCTTTCTTCATCATCTTCCAGAACATGGAGTGATTGAGGTGTCCGCCACCATTATTTCTTACAGCGCCTCTGATATCTTCTGGAACTGCATTAAGGTCTGCAACGAGATCCTTGATGTCTTTTTCCTGCAGCTCTGGATACTTCTCAAGAGCAGCATTCAGATTGTTCACATAAGCCTGATGATGCTTGCTGTAATGGATCTCCATGGTCTCTGCATCTACATAAGGCTCCAGTGCACTGTACTCATAAGGCAGTTTTGGTAATTCATGTTTCATTCTTTCATTCCTCCAATTTTGTTTTCAACGATTACTTTTATTATCTAGAAAACTCCCTGTAGTGGGAGCGGTTATTAACTGTATGCCTTTACTATAAACTAACCGAACACAAAATTCAATAGCATACAATTAAATTTACGGTCAATCTGTATATTGTTCATTTATTCGTAACAAAGTTCATGAATCCTTTGACTTCTGTGGGGTTGAAGAAGGAACATCAAAAGAAAAAGAGAAGCCTTTGGAGCTTCTCACAGATGATTGTTGAAGTTGCGGATCTTGTCATCCAGTTTTTTCTTGTTTTCCAGAAAACTGCTTTTGAGTTTGCTGAAGATCTCGTTGTTCTTTAAGGCGGTGAGGTTTGGAAAGGCATTGAAGATTCGCCTGTTCTGATAGCGGCCTTTCTGAAAGAGAGCTTTCACCCGATCGGTATACAGCACCGTACCTTCCAGTTTGCTTTGGAGGATCTGCCGCAGTTCATCCAGTTTCAGTTCACCTTCCTTCACCAGTCTGTCAAACTCATCCCGAACAGCGCTGATGCGAAGACGAAGGAGAAGAAGATGCCTGACGGTGATGAAAAGATCGATGAGAAGGATGAGGAAAAGCGTAATGGAGAGGGTGGTTTTTGAACTGGCGGATAAGGTGCCAATCATGGACTCCACAAAAGGATGGAGAAACCTTATGATGAACACGGATAAAGCAGCAAAAACCAAAGCTCCAGTGAGATAAACCCGGCCATGGATATTGAAAGGACGTCCGGAATAATCCCACCACCTGGCGTGGAAGAGTTTTTCCAGAAGAACAGCAGTGAAGTACTCCACGACACTGGTCAGAACCATACTGGACAGAAAAAGCGGAAGAAGGCTGGTCTCTTTTCCGTAGAAAACCAGTACAATCAGCAGCGCACCAAATCCATAGACAGGGCAGACGGGGCCGTTGAGAAACCCTCTGTTCACAAGCTTTTTTCCAGTGATGGAACATAAAATAGATTCATAAAGCCAACCTAGAAAACTATAAATGATGAAATAGAGAAAATAAGTAATCAAAGACACATACATCACGTCCTTATAGAGTGTTCTCTATTTCAAGTATAGCTGATTTTCTGAAAGATATGTAAAAAAACTAACGCAGCTGAATCTTTTTGTCCGCAACCTTTTCGATGAAGTCCTCGTCGTGGGAGACGATGAGAATCGCATGATCTTTTTTGATTTTCTGAAGTATATCCAAAAGAAGCATTTTATTCTCCTGGTCCAGACTGCTGGTGGGTTCATCAAAACACAGGAGAAGAGGTTTTAATAGAAGAGCTCTGATGATGGCGATTCTTTGCTTCTGGCCCCCTGAGAGTTCGGAGGGGTATGCAAACTTCTTTTCGAGCAGGCCAAAATCCTGCAGATACCTGTCCGCCATGGAAAGCAGTTCCTTATCTTCATACAGTTTATGATAGCGTGGCGCCATCAGAAGGTTCTCCAGCACATTTTTGTGCTGAAAGAGAGAGGAAGACTGAAAGACCAAGCCCACTTGAGTCCTGTTTTTTTCTGTGAGTGTTTCTCCATTTAGCACAAAAGAGCCACTGTCAATGCTCTCCAGCTGAACAATACACTTTAAGAGGGTTGATTTTCCGATTCCTGAAGGGCCTAGAATCGCCGCAATCTCATTCTTGTCCACCTCAAAGGACAGGTTTTCCAGTACGGTGAGATCTCCATAGGTTTTTTTGATGTTTTTTGCCTCGAATATCATAACGTAACCCTCCTCATTCGTTTTTCAAGTTTCTTGAGTCCTTTTTCCAAGAAGAAGCTTAAGGTGAAATAAATCAGCCCTACAATGAGGAAAGGTGTACCAGAAACATAGATATTGGCCAGAGTTCTTGAGACCTTGATCAGCTCACTGAGTCCGAGAGCGTAGATCAGCGCAGTGTCCTTCAGGAGCACCAGCACTTCATTGGCTAAAGATGGAAAACTGTTTCGGATCCCCAAAGGCAGAAGAATCCGGAAGAAGGTATATCTTCTGCTGAATCCAAGAACAAAAGCCACGTCCTTCTGGTCTTTCGGAATGCTCTCCATCCCGCCCCTTAGGATTTCAGCAATATAGCCGGTGTAATTGAAGGTGAACCCTAGAAGTGCTGCGTTCATTCTGCTGAGTGTGATGCCAAAGTAAGGCAGACCGAAATAGATGAAGATCAGCTGAAGGAGAAGCGGAGTTCCTCGCACCACGGAGATATAGAAGGACAACACTGGCTTCAGAGGCTTCAGGGTATAAAGATATGCCACGAGAAGTCCAAGAAGTCCGGATGTGACCATGGTGGTGATGAAGTAGAAGAGGGTCTGGGAAAGACCCTCCAAAAGCAAAGGATAACTGGTTGTGATCATGTCAATCATTGATATACACCTTTTTGATTTCATCGAAGGTTCCGTCTTCTATGAGTTCCGCCAAAGTTTCATTGGTCTTTTCAAGAAGCGTCACATCAGATTTTCTAAAGCCGATACCATATTCTTCTTCTCCAAAATTATCCTCAAGAATTCTATAGTCTTCTATATTCTTGCTGAGAAGAACGTATCTTGCAAAGACCTCATCCAGAACAATGGCGTCGCTTCTTCCGGCTTCCAGATCAAGAAACAGGTCCAGATTGGAGTCGAAAGTAATGAGTTCTCCATTTTTCAGGTTCTCATAGATGTCAGTGTCTTTTGAAACCGCATCATAAGCACTGGACTCTTTCTGTACAGAAACAGCCTTACCTTTCAGGTCTTCTTTAGACTTGATATCGGAGCTGGCCAAGGTGATGATGATTTGAGTGTTCTCCATATAGGGGGTGGAGAAGTTGACCTTTTCCTTACGGGCATCGGTGATGGTGTATCCATTGAAAATCACATCAATGTTTCCGCTGTTCAGTTCACTTTCTTTCAAAGACCAGTCAATGGGCTGGAATTTAGGAGTAAGTCCAATTCTTGTGAAGATTTCTCTAGCAAGATCCACATCGAACCCAACGAGTTCACCCTGAGGATTTCTGAACCCCATGGGTACAAAAGTATCATCAAGACCAACAACGATTTCACCTTTCTCCATCATGGCATCAAAGGTATCCTCATTTTTTGTGCCTCCTGCACAACCTGCGAGAAGTAAAAGTCCGAGTAGAATTGGAATTAGTTTTTTCATGATAGTGTCCTCCTTTTTTTTGATTTAACTTCTTTGAAAGAAAAAAAAGCCCTTAGTCAAAATTGACTAAGGACGATATCTCTTCGTGGTTCCACCTTATTTCATCAAACACCTCACGGCGCCTGACCTCATCGAGTACAATCATACTCTAGTCTTGATAACGGATGACAAGGATTCCCGGCACCCACTACTCTTTCCATAGAAATTTTGCAGGTACAGCTCAAAGATGTGTTCCCAAATGCGCCACTGTTTTTTCACACCAACCAAAAACTCTCTGATAGCTTTGCATAAGATACTATTTCTTTTCAACGCAGTTAAATTATTGTTGTCATCTTACAACGCCTAAAAAAATATTGCAAGTTTTTTATTTTTAATTATCATTTTAAAAAATCAAAAGGTTTTCAAGGAGCATCATAGCGGTAATATCTGCATGAAAAATCACAAACTCTTATGTTTTATTGAACCGTGCGGCAGTTGGTACTGTAAGATATAAAATTTCTGTGTCCAAAACCTGGGAGCAGACCATCAGAAAAGCTCTGAGATTCTGGAAGGCTTGCATTCCAATGAGAGACAGGTGTTTTCCATCAGTGGCGCACCTCAAACTGACAGAAAACCGCAAATTGACGGAAATTTCTCATTATGATACTGTAAAGCCAAAGTGAATTTTATTTTTTAGGAGGTAGTAAAATGTCTGCACGTATACTGATGGTTGGAAGTGTCATGATGGATCTGATTTTACGCTGTGAAAGAGCGCCTAAACCAAGTGAAAGTGTTCTGGGCCACGATTACAGCAATGCACCTGGTGGTAAAGGCAGTAATGCTGCTGTCGCAGCAAGAAGAGCAGGAGCAGAGGTTGCCTGCTACTCAACGGTTGGAAAAGATGCAAATGGACAGTATCTGCTGGACAAATGGAAGGAAGCGGGAATTAAAACAGACCATGTCATTGAAAGAGAAGGAGCAAACACTGGGTTTGTTGCCATTACTCTAGAAGACAGTGGCCAGAACAGACTGATCATTTTCCCGGGTGCCAATATGAAAACACCTCCAGATCAGCTGGAAGAGGCATTTCAAGATCCATTTGACGCAGTACTTCTGCAGTTTGAGATTCCTTTCGAAACAAACAAGAGAGCAATAGAAATTGCCAATGAGAAGGGCATTATTACGGTACTTGATGCAGGTCCTGCACAGAAGTACGACCTGGAAGGTCTCCCACCAGTAACGATTCTTTCCCCTAATGAGACGGAAACAGAAGCATTGGTTGGAATTTACCCCAAGGACCATGAAAGTGCACGAGAGGCGGCAAAGCTTCTAAAAGAAAGAAACGGGGCTAAGTATATTGTGCTGAAGATGGGCGCTAATGGATCGTACCTCTATGGAGAAGAATATGATGAAATCGTCCCTCCTTTCAAGATCAATGCCGTAGATCCAACTGCTGCAGGAGATGCTTTCACAGGTGTGCTGGCGAAAGCCTTCGTGGAAACAAAGGATCTTAGAGAGGCAGCTAGGGTTGCCAATGCTGCTGGAGCTCTTACCTGTACAAAGCTTGGCGCACAGCCATCACTTCCTACGAAGGAAGAAATTGAAGCTTTCTTGAGTGCTCAGAGCTAAACTGAAAATCTGAAAGCCACCTGAAGGAGTGATTTACTGCTCCATACAGGTGGCTTTTTCATAGGTATATTAACGAGTTTGCACAGCAGGTAAGTTCTAAAGCTGGATCGTAACCACACGAAGTATTTGTCATTTTTCCAGTTTAAACAAGATTCTGAATCCATGTATCAGTTCATCTTTGAGACGTCCATATTCTTTCCAGCCATTCTTTTTATAAAAAGAAATGCCCCTATGATTTCTATCAAAACATTCTAAATGGAGCTCTTTATATAAATTAAGTTTCTCTGGAATGATCTGATTGCAAAAATACTGAGCGGCACCTGTACCATGATAGTCTGGATCAATCATAAAACCTTGCAGCTGATTCTCATGCCAAGTCATAATACCAATGATTTTTTCATCAAGAAGAAGCACAGTAGAGTTCTTCAGTCCTTTTCTCATATCTGCATCACAATTGCCGCTATTTATATACCAGTCGACAACCTGATTGCCAAGGTATGAACGAGTGTAGCATTCTGCTACGATTCTTGACAAGGTTATCATAGCTGATTCATCTTTTTCAGTTGCTGGTCTAATACTGTAAGTATCACTCATTTATTTTCTCCAGTTCATAACTTTGATAGTAAAAGATAAGTTCACATGAACTATAAAATAAATAATTAAAGTCATGTATTAGTTTCAAACTAATACATGACTTTAATATGGCGGAGAACGAGGGATTTGAACCCTCGCGCCGGTTACCCGACCTACGCCCTTAGCAGGGGCGCCTCTTCGGCCTCTTGAGTAGTTCTCCACAACCGAAGTAATCTAATATTCAATTACCACAAAACACATTATAGCAAGGCGAAGGACCAGCTGTCAATAGAAATTGGGCATTCTGTATTTCAGAGATTCATCTGAGATGCGTCTCTCAGATGAATCAGCTAGAGGGTGAAAAGTGGGAAGGGACACGTCCTGATTAAAATGTATTCCAAACAGGTGTATTTGTGTACGTATTTTGGGATACCTCTTATAGTATAATGGACTAAAGGATAAAAATGTGAGAAAGGGGTGGTTTTGTGAGTTTTAAACTGATCTACGGACGTGGAGGAAGTGGCAAAACCAAAGAAATATACGAAGAAATCAAAAGAAGAAGGAAAGAGGTCCCTGAAAGAAGCATGATTCTTCTAGTGCCGGATCAGTATACGTTCCGTGCGGAGCAGAAGCTATTGAAAGAACTGGGTAAGGAAAATGTGTTTCACGTCACAGTCCACAGTTTTTCTACCATGATCCGCAGAATCCTTCAGAACGCAGGTGGGGCTACCCATAATCTGATTTCAGATTTAGGAAAGAGTATGCTCATGACCAAGACTTTGACGGATGTGGAAGAAGACCTTGTTCTTTTCCGTAACGTGGCAAGAAAACCTGGGTTTGTGGAACTGGCTAAAAATCTTGCGGATGAGATGAAACGTAACAATCTGGATCCAGAAAAACTGAGAGAAGCTGTGGTGTCATCAGGAGATGCAGAGCTCACTCAGAAGTTTGGTGATATCCTTCTTTTTTTTGAAGCTTATGAGAAAGAAGTCCATAAAGGTCATGTGGATTCCATGGATGAAATCACCTTTGCTGGGGAGCGCATGGAGAAGGCTGATTTTCTGAAGAATGCAGAGGTGTTCATTGATGAGTTCAATGATTTTTCTCTTGTGCAGCTGAGTTTCATTGAGCATCTTATGAGGAATGTAAAGCGGGTTGTGATGACGCTGACCATGGATAAGGATGAAGAAACGGGAGATGTATTTCAGATCACAAAAGATACGGAAGATAAACTGTTTCAGGCTGCCGAAAGAGCTCAGGTCTCCATCGAAAAACCCTTGATTCTATCAGAGGAAGTACCGTTGAGATTTAGGGAGAATAAGGAGCTGGCTCATCTGGAGCGGGAGTATTTCAGATATCCCAATAAAACCTACAATGAGGTGCCTCAGTCTGTATCCATCTACAAAGCCCAGAACAGCTATGATGAGGTGGAAAAGATCGCACTGGACATCCGTAGAAGAGTCCGGGAGGATGATACACTGAGATACCGCGATTTAGCGATTCTTTGCAGAAATATTGATGCGTATGAGAGTATACTGATCTCCGTTTTCCGTGAACATGAGATACCAGTATTTTTGGATAAGAGAAGGGAAATGGATGGAAGTCCTATTTCTCAGTACATTTTGGCTTTGGTGGATATTGCCAAAGAAGGGTTCACCTATGATGCGCTGTTCAAGCTGCTTAAAACTGGCCTCTCTCATTTGGAGAAAGAAGAAGTGGACCTTTTGGAAAACTACATTCTAGCAAATGGCATAAAGGGGGGAACCTATGAAAAACCTTTTGTTTATCCGTACCCGAATATTGTGCCCGAGGAGATGAAGGCGGAGTATCTAGAAAAGACCAACGAAATCAGAGAAAAAATAGTTTCTGTGTATCAGCCTTTGCGAGTCCAGCTGGAGAATGCGTCCACCACAGAGGAAATTTCCGCCGCTCTTTATGAGCATCTGGAGGAGCATGGTGTGTTGAACCGCTCCCTGAGTTTTGTTTCATCCCTTAAGGATTTGGAAGTTCTGAAAGAGCATGAAGAGACACTCAAGGGACTGATCACCATCTTTGACGATCTGGTGGAGGTGCTCGGAAAAGAAAAAGTATCATTGGAAGTATATGGAGACATTCTTCAGCAAGCCATGGTCAGCCATAAAATTGCGCTCATTCCGCTGACTTTGGACCAGGTGATTCTTGGAGATGTGGCCAGGGTAAAAAGTGATAACATCAGAGGTCTATATATTCTTGGAGTGAATGACGGAGTTTTCCCCAAAACGGTTTCTGATGAAGGAATCATTACGGACCATGATCTGGAGAAACTGAAGGCGGAAGGCTTGAGCTTCCTTGTGGATTCAAAACTGCGTTCTGTATATGAGCAGTTTTTAGTGTACACTGCATTTTCTATTCCGAGAGATTTTTTAGCTATTTCCTATCCGGGGTCAGATCTGGACGGAAAGTCCCAAAGACCCTCCCTGGTCATTGGGCGTATGAAAAAGCTCTTTCCCAAACTCATGGAGAACGCTTATGTGAATCCAATGGACAGAAAAAGCGGAACGCTGGAGGAAGTGGAAAGTAAGGTGGCTACTTTTAATGAGCTCATTAAAGAGATGAGAAGAAACTACCAAGGGGATGAAGTAAATCCTCTTTGGGGTGAAGTGTACCAGTGGTTTCAAGGTCATGAGAAGTTCAGCAGGCGACTGAAGATTTCTAGAGAAGGACTTTCTTATACCAATGTAACGGAGAAGCTTTCCAGAACCTCTGTGAAAGAACTCTATGGTGAGCAGCTGTATTTAAGTGTTTCAAGGCTTGAACGGTATACCTCCTGTCCTTTTGCGTATTATATCCAATATGGACTGAAGGCAAAAGATAGAGTCATGCATGAGGTGACAGCACCAGACGTGGGTACACTGATGCATGAAGTCATCGATCAGTTTACGGAAGATCTGAGGGGTATGGAGAGGGATCTGTCTACCGTGGACAAGAACTATATCAGAAGCGCTGTGGATCGCCTGGTTGATGAGGCGATAGAAAAAACAAATGCAATCTACAAAAGCTCTCCCAGATACAAACATATGGGCGAAAAAGTGAAGAAAATCATCAACCGCTCAGTAGAAACCATCACGGCTCAGATCGCTAAGGGAAAGTTTGTACCCATGTTCAATGAACTTGGATTCGGAAAAGATGGAGAAAAGCTGCCGGCATTATCCATCGAAATTCCTGATACTGGAGAGGATGCACTGCTCAGGGGAAGAATTGACAGAATTGATGTCATGGAAATGGACGGGAAAGCTTATATCAGAATCATTGATTACAAGTCTTCTGCGAAAGATGTTTCCCTCCAGGATGTATTCTATGGTCTTCAGCTGCAGCTGCTGGTTTACCTGGATGTAGTTCTCAGAAACTGGGAAAGTCTACAGTCCCAAAAGGCGGTGCCAGGTGCGGTTCTTTACTTTAAAATGGACAACCCGGTGATTTCCGGAAATGTCAGAATGACAGATGAGGAAATTGAAAGAAAGGTATTGGAGAACTTAAGACTTAAGGGTCTTCTTCTTAAAGATGCCAAAGTGATCCGATCCATGGATGAGGACATTGATACATTCTCATTGGTGGTACCGGCGAAGATCAACAAAGAGGGGGAAGTGGTTTCTTCCTCCAACAGGAAAGAGAAGAATGAGGAGATCATTCTGACAGAGCAGGAATTTGGTGTGCTTCGTGAGTATGTGCTGGATACCATTGGAAGAATTCTGAAAGAGCTCTTTGATGGGAACATTTCTATCCAGCCCTATAAGGATAAGGATAAGATTCCATGCACCTACTGCACCTATAAGAGTATTTGTCAGTTTGATGGAAAAATAAAAGCGAATCAGTACAGAAATCTGAAGGCGCTGACCATTGAAGAACTATGGGAGAAAATGAAGAAAGGGGAGAATGCCGTTGAGTAACCAGTGGACGAAAGAACAGCTCAGTGCCATTGAAACAAGAAATACAAATCTTCTTGTTTCTGCAGCGGCCGGCTCAGGGAAGACTGCGGTTCTAGTAGAAAGAATCATTCAGAGAATCACCAAGGATCAGGTGGATATTGATGCGCTTCTTGTGATGACTTTTACCAATGCAGCTGCTGCGGAAATGAGAGAAAGAATCGGAGAAGCGGTGATAAAAGCTCTGGAAGAAGAACCTGGGAACAGAAATCTTGAAAAGCAGCTGACCTTATTAAACAGAAGCAGCATCATGACCATTCATTCCTTTTGTCTGGAAGTGATTCGAAGCCATTTTCATGAAATTGGTCTTGACCCTGGATTCAGAATTGCGGATGAAACAGAAGGGGCCATCATGAGAGAAGAAGCTCTGGAAGAGGCTTTGGAAGAATCCTATGAGATCGGCAGCAAAGAGTTCATTTCTCTTGTGGATGCCTATGGCGGCAAACGGGATGACAAAGAGCTTGGAGACCTGGTTCTTACTCTCTATCACTTCATCATGAGTCATCCGTGGCCATACCAGTGGCTGGAAGAGAAGGTTTCTTTGTTTGATGTGTCAGGCAAATCCTTTACAGAAATCCCCTTGGTGGCAGAGTTCATGGAAGAACTCCAGGAAACCCTTAAGCCTTATCTGAACCATATTGACAAGGGTATTTCTTTAACAGAAGACGACGCGCTGCTTTTTCCCTATGCTGAAACCCTGCGGGAGGACAGGATCCTTCTGGAGGAACTGCTCTCCATACTAAAAGAAAAACCTTCTTTCAATGAAATCAAGGATCATCTCGAGGGATTGAAATGGTCCACACTGAAACGAGGAAAGAAAGGATATGATAAAACCCTGGCTGATATGGTCAAAGGCCTTCGTGATGAAGTGAAAGATACAGTCAAAGGTCTGAAAGCGAATTATTTTTCGGAAACGGAAGAAGAGCATCTAGCGATGCTGAAGGTCATCTACCCTCATCTTCAGGCGTTGAAGGCTCTTACTGAGCTTTTTATGGAGAAGTACAGCCGAAAAAAGCGTGAAAAGAGTCTTCTGGATTTTTCGGATCTTGAGCATCTGGCACTGAAGATACTGACCGTGGAAGAGGATGGCAAGGTAGGACCTTCTGATGTGGCTAAGTTTTACAAAGAGAAGTATGAAGATGTGCTGGTGGATGAGTATCAGGACTCCAATGAAGTTCAGGAAGTGCTGATCACCATGGTCTCCCGAAAAGAGGAAGAGAGGCCCAATGTGTTTATGGTGGGTGATGTGAAACAGAGTATCTACCGCTTCCGTCAGGCTAAACCTGAACTTTTCATGGAAAAGTATAAAAACTACAGCGAGGATGGAAATGAGAGAGGCAAGAAGATTCTGCTGTATAAGAACTTCAGAAGCCAGAACAATATCCTTTCTCTGGTGAATTTTATTTTTGAAGGACTCATGAGTGAGAAAGTCGGAGAGCTGGAGTACACGAAAGAAGAAGCGCTCATCTATGGAGCTACCTACTATGAGGAAGCAGAAGGGGTTGAGCCCGGGGTCAAAGAAGCGGAACCCGTAGAACTGCTGCTTCTGGAGGAGAAGAGCGCTCTGGAGGATTCAGAAGATGACACAGAGGAGGAAGGTGACCTGGATTTATCTGTATATAAATCCATTGAAGTGGAAGCGCGGCTTGTAGCGGGAAGAATCAATGAGCTTATCAAAAGCGGATTTCTCGTTTTCGATAAAGAGATCAAAGGTAAAAGACCAGTGACCTACCGGGATATTGTGATACTCATGAGAGCGACATCCAGAACCGCAAATATCTTTTTGGAGGCACTGCATGAGAATAACATTCCTTCTTACAGTGACAGCTCAACTGGATATTTTGACACCATTGAGATCAGGACCATCCTTTCGCTCCTGAAGGTGATTGACAATCCGTTGCAGGACATTCCGCTTCTTTCCGTGTTAAGAAGTCCACTGTTTTCCTTCAGCGAGGAAGAGCTTGTGGAAATCAGAAAAGTTCATAAAGATGAATTTTTGTTCCATAATCTAAAAAATGGATCTTTTGAAAAAGCGCTTTCAGAAAAAGTGAATGATTTTATGGAAAAGTTGGAGCTATACCGGCTGAAGTCCCGATTCATGAAGCTGGATGAATTTATTTGGTACCTCTATACGGATACATCCTATCTGGATTATGTGTCTGCCATGCCAGATGGACTGGAGAGGCAAGCAAATCTGAAGCTTCTGTTTCAACGCGCCAGGCAGTTTGAGGAAACAACCATGAAAGGGCTCTTTAACTTCATCCGATTCATCGATAAGCTTAAGAAGAGCTCGGGGGACTATGGCGCTGCGAAGATGCTTGGAGAAAATGAGAACCTGGTGAGAATCATGTCCATTCATAAATCTAAAGGGTTGGAGTTTCCTGTGGTCTTTCTGGTGCATACTTCAAAAAGATTCAATAAGATGGACCTGAATAAGTCTATGATTCTTCACGAGTCCCTAGGATTTGGTCCAAGTTATGTGGATATGGAAAGAAACATCAAAAATACAACCTTTATCAGAGAGAGAATCAAAAGAAAAAGGCTCCTGGAAAGTCTCTCAGAAGAGATGAGAATACTCTACGTAGCACTCACAAGAGCAAAGGAGAAGCTCATTATTACTGGCCAAGTCAGGAATCTTGAAAAGAGTATGGAAAAATGGACCGCGCTTTCCCAAGGAGAATCATTCAGACTGTCTTCCGAAAAAGTGGAAAAAGGGTCTTCCTATCTGGATTGGATGATGAGTATCTTCTTGAAACATCATGAGCTTTCTGAAAATAGAGCGGATGGAGAGAGATATCCCTTCGGGAAAGATGTGGCGTTACAGCTCATTGTTCACACAAAGGAAGGTGTAATGCTCGATCAGATTGAGGAAGAAGGAACAGAAGAAGGGGTTTTCACGCTGCATGAGACCAGAGATCCTGCTTCGGCATTTCTTGTACAGCAAAGACTTGCCTTCCAATACAAGTATGAGAAAGAGACAAACAGAGGATCGAAAATTTCGGTGACTGAGCTGAAGAAGTTGAGGGCTCTTGGTGAAGAGACGGAGAACACAGAGCCCATCATCAAGGATGAGTTTTTGGAAAGACCTCGATTTCTGATGAAAGAAAGAGGCTTGAAGGCCACCGAAAGAGGAACCGCGTTTCATAAAGCCATGCAGTATATTTCACTGCAGAGTGTCTCACTGGAAGAAATCAATAATGATCTTCAAAGTCTTGTTCTTCGAGAACTCATGACGGAAGAAGAAGTCTACGCCGTGAATCCTTGGAAGATTCTTCAGTTCCTTGAAAGTGATCTTGGAAAAAGAATGCAAAAGGCAGAACTTGACGGGAATCTGTATAGAGAACAGAAATTCATATTATATTTCGACGAGAGTGAAGTTATGGTTGTGGGTGTCATTGACAGCTATTTCCGTGAAAATGATGAGCTTGTCATTGTGGATTACAAGACAGACCGTGTTATGGAAAAAGAGGCTTCGAAGGTACTGACCGACCGGTATAAAGAACAGCTGGACTATTACAGTGAGGCGTTATCATCCATAACTGGTCTAAAAGTAAAAGAGAGTTATCTCTACTCCGTCGAAAATTCTAAAGAAATATGTATAAACTAAAAACATTATCTTTAATATTTTTTTTAATTTGAAGTATAATAAGATTATAATTTATCACGCAATAAAGATAGGGGTGTTTTTATATGGCTGTTGGTAAAGATAAAACTCGGATACTGCTGACTCTGCCTCAGGATCTCAAAGAAGAACTAACTTCTGAGGCTAAAGGCGATAATCGCTCACTCAATAATTACATATTGAATTTGCTGATTAGTTCCGAGAAACGAACCGAAAGCGAAAGAGACTAAGGAAAATCCAGAGCGGGAGCGACTTCCCGGCTCTGGATTTTTCTTTGTTTTTCCTTGCTTTCCAAGGTTAGTTCAATGTTTAACAAAACCCATGAAAACACCTTAAACGATTAAGGTGTTTCAACGTGATATTTAAGTGATTTTCTCTAATCCCATTAGAACAAAGTGTATGACTGTACGCACACGCATGCACAACTGGTGCGAAATTTGTGAAATTTACTGATTATTTTTTTAAGATTATAATTTAATAATAAAAACAGAGAAAATACACAAAGAGAAAAATGAGTGAATAAGTTCAACAGATTTGCATAAAAAGTCTTTGATAAGAAAACAGTTATGTGGATTCTGTCTCTGGAAGATTCACCCAATATCGGACAGGCATGGACCGTTTTTGCTGATTGGGATTTTCCCTGGCGGAAATAGTGATATTTTTAAAATAGGTTTGCCATGCTTCCGTGGTAGCATCCCTCTGAAAGAGTTTTTCGTTCAGGGCTAAATTTTTCTGGATGATCCATCTGCCACCTTGACACAACAGGGCTTCCTGCTTTCTCTCATCATAAATGATAAAGTTCATATCACCGAATCTTTCTGCAAAATGGTCTGCGATAAAGGGGAGGATGTAGTGATCTGGACTGATTTTCGCCATAAAAACCGATCCGAACTGATTGAATCGGACAAACCCCATGAAACGGTGACTTTCTAAAGAAACCTGACGAGAAAGTCTTGTGACTTCCATGATAAAAGAGTCCTGATACCGAAAGGCATTTTTTGGATTCTCAAAGCACTTGATGATGAATTTCAGAATCATCGTAGGAGCATGAGGAGAGCTGTGGTTCAATCCGTAGGTGATGATATCCAAAGCTTCTTCAGAAAACTTCTCACGCATGGAGCTTCGGACTCTATTAAATTCTTCTTCCTTAAACTGGATTTTCACAGGATGATCAATGAGATTGGGCGTAAACTGTTCTTCCCGAAAGAGAACAGGAGGAAGTTTATCAACATATACCCTATAGACGGCCACCAGAAGCTCTTCCATTGAACCGTCAAACAACATGACATTCATCATAATCCACCTGCCAAAGAGTTTTTGATGATGGTCTTTTCCAGAAGAAGCTTTTTGATTTTCTCCTTCTCTGTGAGTACTCGGTTTTCTTCAGGACTATGGAGTCCAAGGGATTCATCGATTTCTCCAAACAAGTTCATCTGGATCTGATCTTTCTTTTCACTGATGGCTTCATATATGAGATCTGGTCTCAGAGAGAAATTTCCGTAATATTTTCCAGAAATCAGAATGAAATGCTTCGCCCTTGAGATTACAGCACCCATTTTTTTCAGACCATCATAGGTGATGGGAGAAAGCTTTCTAGCCCGAAGAATCCGCTTGGCAGAGGTGAGTCCGATACCTGGTATGCGTAGAAGCATTTCATAACTGACCCGATTGATCTCCATGGGGAAGAGAGCCATATTGGAGAGAGCCCATTGGGTTTTTGGATCCACATTCATATCAAAATTTTCTCCGTCTGACAAGAGCTCCTCTGCAGAGAACCGGTAGAACCGGAGCAGCCAGTCTGCCTGATAAATTCTATGTTCCCGGAGAAGAGGAGGATGGGAAAGCTTCGGCATAAGCGCATGGGTACTGACAGGCACATAGGCGGAGTAATAGACTCTTTTCAGCTGAAAGCTCTTGTAGAGATTCTGGCTGAGTGAAAGGATTTTACCGTCGCTGGCTGGTGTAGCACCAATGATGAGCTGAGTGCTTTGTCCTGCTGGTACAAAGTCTTCAGTTCTATGCAGGATTCTCCTTTCCTCGCTATTTGCAAGGATATTCGTGGCGATTTGCTTCATTGGTTTCAGAATCTCAATTCGGTTTTTCTGAGGCGTGATGCTTTTGTAGCTTTCTTCCTCAGGCAGCTCAATATTCACACTGACTCTGTCCGCATAAAGCCCAGCCTCATGGATGAGGTGTGGACTGGCCCCAGGTATAAGCTTGATATGAATATATCCGTTGAATCGCTCCCGCTGCCGAAGGGTTTTTATAATGCGTATCATTCTTTCCATGGTATGATCGGGACTCATAATCACCCCTGAACTTAGAAAGAGACCTTCGATGTAGTTCCGCCTGTAGAATCCCATGGTCAGCTGGACCAGTTCATCCGGTTCAAAGGCGGCACGTTCCACATCATTGGAGATCCGGTTCTGGCAATAGGCACAGTCATAGATACAGTAGTTGGTCATAAGAATTTTTAATAGGGAAATGCACCTTCCATCTGAAGTGAAACTATGACATATACCCGCAGCAGCAGCGTTGCCAACACCACCAGGAACCCCAGAACGGCTGCTTCCACTGGAGGAACAGGAAACATCATATTTCGCTGAATCTGCAAGAATTCTAATTTTTTCCAGAAGCTCCATACATATCGCCTCCTTATATTTGAGTCAATTATAGCACATACGTTCTTTTCGGGCAATAAAAAAGCAACATATGTTCTTTTTTGGTGCAAAAAAAAGGATGAGCAAGTCATCCTAAATGAAAGTGAATAATTTCAGGAAAAAAGGAATAATAAAAATGAAGACTGCAGAAGAGAGTGCGGTCATAAAGGAAGAGTATGAAGGATCTCCTCCATAACGACCTACAGCGATGGAGATATTCTGCATCACTGGAAGACCAGCACAGACAATAAACACCTTGATGAGCTCCACAGGCATTTGAAAAGCCTTCAGAAGGAGCAGACAGATGATGGGAGACAGAATAAATCTCATGCTGAGGATAAGAACTGAGGCTACTGGACTTCCAGCATTTTTAAGGCTCAAATCTCCAATGACACTTCCCATGAAAAGGAGAGATAGAGGCGTCAGAAGTATTTTCAGATACTCGATGCTGCTAAGGAGATAAGTGGGGACAGTTACGTTATAGTAAAGGAGCACCATACCTGCGATGAACCCAAGGATAGGAGGATTGAGGATTTTCAGGATATTTTTGCTGCTGAAGGCACTTCCATTGCTTCTCACGATCTGATAGATGCCAAGGGTCCAAAAAGTCAGGGTGTTGGCGATATAGTACAGCATCAGATAAGGAACAGCAGAGTCTCCAAATATTCCTGTAATAAGCGGAAGTCCTACAAAAATGGTATTGGAGAAGGTGGCCATGGACACAAATGCTCCCTGCTCCACTCCTTTTAAGGATAAAGCCCTTGAAACGCCCCAGGCAATGATGTTCATTAGAATCATGGTCAACATGGCAAGAAGGATGCCAAGGTAGGATTCTCTGAAAAATGATAAGGAAAAGTTGGTCAGTGTGATGTGAATCATAAGCGCTGGGGTACAGAAGTTTACAAGAAGAACAGAAATAAATTTATCTGTTCTTTTATCAGTGACTTTGGTTTTTTTCAGGATAAAACCCAGTACACCCAAAATCAGCATGGTTAAAACTGTATTTGTCACATTTGTTGTCATCGATTAATCTCCTTAGAAGCATATTCAAGTAATAGTTCTTTATGATTGTCATCAGGGTTTTTCAGGACTTTTTCAAGAAGCACATCCAAGATCCGCCCTACTTCCTGTCCCTCTCGGATACCAAGAGCAAGTATATCCTTTCCGTTTACAGCAAGATCCCTTACGGTGAGAGGATCCCCACGGTTTATGATGTGTTCTATTCTATTTCTGAAGCTATTGATTTCATATAGTTTTTCATCGTTTCCTTCCGGCTTCCCTATGAAATCAGCAATCTTAAGATCAATGAGAGCGTTGAGATTCTCCACTCCCAGTTTGTTTATGAATTTCTTCAGCTTCACTTCATTTTTCATTTCGGTACTGGTCATATGAAAGTAAACCAGGGTTTCCACTTTACGGATGGTTTTATGATCATATTTGAGCCTCATCAGCACATCATGGGCGATGTCTCTTGAACGCTTCTCATGGCCGTAGAAATGTCCGATGCCCTTCTCATCCATGGTGAAAGTTGAAGGTTTGCCGCTGTCATGGAAAAGAGCGGCAAGACGCACTGGAAGATCTGCAGGCACATGGCTCAAAACCTCCAGGGTATGTCCCAGGACATCCTTATCGTGATGAGGATTATGCTGAAGAAATCCAGACATGGACATGAGTTCCGGCAGGACATACTTCATGATCCCCAGATCAAAAAGCATGCGGATTCCACGGGCAGGATTCTTTGAAAGAAGAATGTTATTCAGCTCCTCCCTAATTCTTTCCTCACTGATGAACCGGAGGCCATCCATGGTTTCCACCATGGCTTTCAGGGTGTTCTCTTCTATGTTGAAATGAAGGGTGGTGGAGAGCCTCACTGCCCTTAAGATGCGAAGCGCATCCTCCTTAAAACGAAGAATAGGATTTCCTACTGCCCGGACAATCCTCCGATGGATGTCCTCAGTCCCGTTGAAAGGGTCAATAATACCTTTCTCGGGATTATAGGCAATGGCGTTGATGGTGATGTCTCTTCTTCTCAGATCTTCTACCAAATCATCCACAAAGATGACATTTTTTGGATACCTGTGGGCTTCATACTCACCGTCCATTCGGTAGGTGGTCACATCAAAAGCACCGTCATGGGTATGGACTTCCACAGTACCGTGTTTCAGACCGGTGGGGACGGTTTTCTTAAATAAGGCCATGACTTCCTCAGGTGTGGCAGAGGTGGTCACATCATAGTCTTTAGGCGTGATCCCTATGAGGACATCACGAATACAGCCCCCCACTACATAACCCTCATGGCCATTTGTGCTGAGCTCTTTCAGTATGTACCGGACGCCTTTTGGCAGGTTGATTTCCATGTTACCGCCTACCTTTCATGGATAAAGATTTGGTAAGATTCTTTCGTTTTCGGCCAGTCTTTCGTGTATACTTAAATTATACCCTATTTTTTATTGAAGGAGAAAGAAATGGAATTTAGCAGCAAGAAAATCCGCGATTTAGCTGTGGGCGATCGTGTGGATTGTTATTTTATTATTAAAAGAGTAGATTTGAAGACAACAAACTCAAACGACAAAAAGTATCTGGACTTTATATTTGGAGATAAAACAGGAGAGATCTCAGGGAAGCTTTGGGAAGTTCCTCAAGATATTGAAACATATTTTACTGAAGGAGATCTGGTAAAGGTTCGCGGAACTGTGACAAGCTATATGAACAACAACCAGTTCAAAGTGGACAGAATTAGAAAAGCTTCAGAAGAAGATGGTGTAATACCGGAGGATTTCGTGGAATCCGCTCCGCTTAAGAACACCGATATGCTCCGGGACATCGAAGGATATCTTCAAAGAATTGGAGATCAGGATATTCAGCAGGTGGTTCAGATGGCCCTCGAAGAAAAGAAGGATAAACTGATGTTTTATCCAGCAGCAAAAAGAAATCACCATGCCATAAGATCCGGTCTTCTTTACCATGTTCTCACCATGCTGAAGCTTGGGGATCAGATTTCAAAAGTGTATCCTGCCGTGAACACAGACCTTCTCTTTGCGGGGATCATTCTTCATGATCTTGAAAAAATCAATGAGATGGATTCTTCAGAGCTGGGCATTGTCAAGGAATACACTTTGGAAGGGAATCTTCTGGGGCATATCAGCCTTGGGGTCAAAAATGTGGACAGAATATGTGATCGCCTGAACACCCCGGAAGAAAAAAGAATGCTTCTGCAGCACATGATTCTTTCCCATCACTACGAGCCTGAGTATGGAAGTCCTGTGAAACCGATGTTTCTGGAAGCAGAGCTTCTTCACCATATTGATATGATCGATGCCCGGGTGTTTGATTTCACCTTGGCGGTTCGGGATCTGGAGCCTGGCAGCATATCTGAGAATATTTTCTCCCTGGACAGAAGACGGATCTATAAGCCGACGTTCTAGACCAGAAAACAGGAATCTGTCATACTATAAGAAGAATATAAAAGAAAGAGGGAGTAAAATGAGCGTTGTAGACAAACTGATTAAGTACGTAAAGTATGAAACCACATCAGACGAAAACAGTGTAACTGTACCTTCCACTGAGGGACAGAGAGTCCTCGTGGAAGAGCTGAAGAGAGAACTGGAGGCCTTGGGGCTGGAGACTGCTTTAGATGAGAATGGGTATCTTTTCGGATTTTTAAGAAACAATACCGGTAAAAATCTAAAGAAGCTAGGCCTGCTGGCTCATGTGGACACCTCACCGGATATGAGCGGAAAGAATGTGAATCCTCGAATTCTTCCTTATGAAGGTGGAGATATAGTGCTCAACGAGGAGCTTCAGATTGTCATGAAAGAATCTGATTTTCCTCAGCTGAAAGAATATGTGGGAGAAAACCTGCTGGTGACAGACGGAACTACTCTTCTTGGGGCAGACGATAAAGCAGGAGTTGCAGAGATCATGGAAGTTCTGGAATATCTGTTCCATAACCCTGAAGTTCCACATGGAGATCTTCATGTGGCATTTACGCCAGATGAGGAGATTGGCCGTGGTCCCCATCATTTTGATGTAGAGGCCTTTGGTGCCGAGATTGCCTATACCATGGATGGTGGACCTGTGGGAGAGCTGGAATATGAGAACTTCAATGCAGCCTCAGCCAAGGTGACAGTGAAGGGCAGAAATGTTCATCCTGGAACAGCGAAAGACAAGATGAAGAACTCTATTTTTGTGGCCATGGAATACGCAGATGCTTTCGACAGAAAGGACACACCAGAGCATACCGAAGGGTATGAAGGATTCTTCCACCTGAATGATATAGAGGGGGATGTGGAGGAGACGTCTATGTACTACATCATCCGTGATTTCTTTGAGGATACCTTCGAAGGAAGAAAGGTGAAGATGATGGAAGCGGCATCTGTCCTCAATGAGAAGTATGGAGAGGGAACTGTTACTGTAGAGATCAAAGATCAGTATAAGAACATGAGAACCATGGTGGAGCCTCACATGTATCTCATTGAACATGCAAAAAAAGCCATGGAGATGGCTGGTGTAAAACCTATTATTAAGCCCATCCGTGGAGGCACCGATGGCGCTCAGCTTTCTTATATGGGACTCCCCTGTCCGAACCTTTTTACAGGTGGAGAAAACTATCACGGAAGATTTGAGTTTATTTCTGTAGAATCCATGGAAAAAGCTGTGGCGGTTCTGAAGAACCTCATCAGCATATATGCAGAAGAAGTATAAGTAGAGAGGATAAAACCCCTGGAGCTCCGATACATTCCGTTGGAGCCCCAGGGGTTATTCTATGATTTTTTTACGGTTTCTTCACGGTCTTTTCCGAAAAAGACCATATTGATGACATTGGCGCCGGTATGGGCACCGATGACCATACCCAGTGGAACCACGGTGACTTCATCGGAAAGTTTCTTTTCCAGAATGAGATTTTTAAGAAGAGCTGCATCTTCTTCGCAGTTTCCATGAGCAATGAGCACTGTTTTTGTCAGATCCTCTGTTTTTCCTTTTTCCAGATACTCAGCCAGTGCATGGATAGATTTTTTTCTTCCTTTTACTTTATCAATATTCAGAAGCTTTCCTTCCTTGCTCATATAGAGAATGGGTTTTATGGAAAGCATGGTGCCCATGGTGGCAGAGAAGCCAGAGATTCTTCCCCCACGCTTCAGGTGGTTGAGATCGTCCACAGTAAAAATATGATTGATGTTATATTTCAAGGTTTCCAGTTTCTGTGCAATCTCCGCTGGGGCATACCCTTCTCTTTTGAGTTCTGCTGCTTTTAGCACCAGAAGACCAAAGCCTGCGGAAGCACACATGGAATCAACGAGAAGAATCTCTCTATCCGGAAACTCTTCCTGAAGCATACCCTTTGCTACATTTGCAGCACTGAAGGTGCCACTGAGAGAGGAGGAAAATCCTACATAGAGGATGTCCATTCCTTTTTCCAGATAAGGCTTGAAATAGTCATAAAAACGGTTTGGCGTAATCTGGCTTGTGGTGGGGGTAGCCCCTTCTTTTAAAGAGGTATAGTAGCTGCTTATGTCGACACTTTTCCAGTTGTCTTCCACATACTCCTTCCCGTTATAATTTACAATAAGACCGATGACATCCACGTCATTTTGCTCCAGTAGTTCAAAGGGTAGGTCACATGCGGAATCCGTTAAAATCTTAAATTTATTCATCGCTGTTATCTCTGGATTTCTTGTTTCCAGAAGTCCTCCTTTATGATGTTAATATAATTGCTTTGCCATACCATAAAAACCGATATCGCTTCTTTCAATATACCACAAAACGCTCCCGTTCATCGTTAAAATATTTCGAAGAAGGATTCCTTGGGGAAATCGTGCTAGAATAGAATCAAAAAGAAACGAGGGAATTAAAAGTGCATTTCGAAGAACATGAGATCATTGATCTTCTTAAATATCTGAGGACAGCAAAAGACCAGACAGAAGAACTTCTGACAGCCATGATAGACATAGAGGTCTATGGTGAGGTGGACCATGATGGGATGCCTGTTGTGAACTCCGTGGAGCTGCAAGAGGATCTGAAGAAGATGAATGAGTACATCCTAAGGATTGAAAAAGAACTGAAAGAGATAAAGAAACCACAAAGGAAAAGATCTACAGCAGAAGATTAGACTCTTCTGTTGTAGATCTTTTTTACGTGTTCCCGTTTCCTGTACATGATGAAATAGATGGCCAGCATATTGATGCTCATGAGGCCTATGATGACATGACGTTCTGGGTAGATTTCTCCGAGAAAACCAGCTAGAAGCTGTCCTAAGATGTTACCAGCAGATACAATCATCTGGAATGTGCCGTTGAAGCGGCCTCTTTTATCATCCGGCACATAAGACTGGGTGGCAGAAATCCTGATATTAAAGGAGGTGACACCCATAATCCCGATGAGGAAGAAGCTTACTGCCATGAGCACCACTGGGAAGTAGAGCTGGAACGCTTCCAGAAAGGCAATGCTCGTATACACGCATAGGGCAATCAGAAATTTCTTGGGTACCGGATAGTGGTATTTATAATGGATCATTCCACCAATGAGCCGCCCTAGAACACCAAAACTGCTGATGATGGTGTAGAGAGTTACGGAGTTCACCAGAGGGATGTTTGAAAAAAGCTCCGGATTGTTCTTGAAGAACGGAAGGTGAAGCACATGAAGGCCGCCTCCAGCAAACATGGTGATGCAGAAGTAGATGGTGATGACCAGGAGTCCCTTTTCTGCACGCATGTAATCCAGACCTTCTTTGAAGTCAGCCTTGTAGGAGACAAAAGAAAAGCCTTTTTTGGTATCATCTGTGTTTTCTTTGATGTGGTTTTCCTTATATCCGATTTGCGTTTCAAAGATCGCTGCCAGGAAAAAGGTTGCCGCATTGAAAGCAAAAAGAGGAGCCGCTGATCCTGAGTTCTCATACACTATGGAAGCGATGGGGAGCATCAGGCTTGCCAGGGGATAAATCATACTGGAAATGGAGTATGCCTTGGAGAAATTCCCTTCCGAAACAAGATTGGGATAAAAGCTTTCATAGGCTACTGCATAGACCCCGTCAATGGTTCCGATGAGGAGCACAATGAATAGGAACACAGGGTAATTGAACCACTTCACATAAAGCAGAAAGAACATGATCACATAAATGAAGGCGGACATAAAATCCAGTGTGTAAATCATTTTCTTTCTGGAGAACCGGTCCAGATAGGGACCTGCAAAAAGGGGGGCCACGATTTTTGGCAGGTTATAGACCACCATAAAAAGTGAGAATAAGAGGGTGGAGTCTGTCAGATCCAGCACCAGAAGTCCAATGGCAAAACCAGCCACAGAATTTCCCAGCATGGAGATGATGGACCCGATGGTGATGATTTTAAAGTCTTTTGTCCATAATTTATTCAATAGTCTTCTTCCTTTTTCATATCATTCTACTAGAGAGTATTCTACCACAGGGGGACCTTCATCTTTCTCATTTAAAGTACAGGAAATGATGTTTAGAAAACAGATTTACGGAAAACAAAAAATCCATGAAGATAAAACTTCATGGATTCTATGGTGCAGTGAGAGGGATTCGAACCCCCGGCCGAACTGATTGTCACCAAAGCTTTACTTAGTATTGACGAAATTACTTGGTTTTATCTTGGTGCTTGTTTCTTCACTATCTAAAAGAGTATCTCATCGAAGCTTCAAAAGTTACGATGAAAATCTCAACACACGCAACAGTGGTTATCAGCACATCGTCATAGGAAGCAAAGCTGTAGGAAAGATTGTAAAAGCCACAGTGGGCTTGAACGTCATGATGTTTCCAACAGGTGCGAAAGTGGATGAGCTGAAAGATGGGCTAAAGTGAAGATTTACAGCAATCAGGAGGCTGGTATCGTATTGGAGGCATATATTTAATATCGAAGAAACATGAACAGTGATAGAATAAAGAAAAAAGAAATAATATGTGCGTAATTTATATTTTATTCTATAATAAAATGTTATATCTGTCTCAGTCTTTTTAGAAAGTTTTGAACCTTCACACATTGCAAATGAAAACGTTTTTGTGTATTATCATGTTAATAAGAAGGAGGGATTATTAGGATGTCATACATAAAAAATATTAAGTTTAACTATTTTCAAGTATTAAATAACTATACAAATGGAGAGGGAAATCCGACTGCATTTTCGATGACCGACTGGGCTGACACAATAGATAAAAAGACATTACTGAAAAAACATATAGAGCTATCAAAATGTTTGGCAAAGATTGAATATATAAGTCATTTTGAAATTTCTGATATATGGAAAGTAAGACTCCATAGGCTAGCTGAGTATAATATTCCACAAACATCAAAAAATGGTGAGGATGCAGAAGATGTAGAGCTCCAAGAGGATGAGTATTTAGGCTATGACTGTAATCTAATTTACGATGAAACCAATGGAATTGCGATGATTCAACGAAGTAAATATTCGTTATCTATCGAAAGAATAGAAGAGTTACTGAATAAAACAAGTTTTTTGAAAGATAGATTTATTACTATAAAACCCATAATGAATAGTAACAACATAAATAAATTGATTCAAAATGGAAAGAAAATAGAAATTTCGTTTGCCAATATAACCAATGCAATCCCCGAAACAAAAAGCCCTTTAGCTAGTATAATTAATTCTTTTTTCAAACTAAAAGGAGTTGCTGGAAACGTAACGATTGGTGTCGGAAGAGGTAAGGACGTTCAAGTTGTTAAAGAGAATAATAAAGAAAAGATAATCAAAACTGAAAGATTTCTTGGGAAAAAAGAAACGATTCAGTTAATTGATGACATTAGGAGTAATCCTGATATAGTAACTAGAGGGATAGTAACACTTCGCGATGAAGAAGATACTAATGTTGAAGTAGTGGACTTATTTGATGATGTTTTTATCGACATTATTCAATTTCAGTTAGAGCAACGAAAAACACTTGGAATCGAGTATGTTATGAATGAGATGATACAAACATACGAAGAGAAGAAAGGGAAAATTTTGATTTCATTAAAATCTGATAAATAGGAGGAAAAGAAATGGAGAAGATTAAATACATATTCGAACGATTCTATCCGTATATTACCTCAATTGCTTTAGTTTACTTGTTATATTGTTTCGAAATAGATTTTCTTGCTAATGAAAAACTTTACGATGCTCTAGGTGGAGTGATAAGCTTCGATGCAATAGTGATAGGTTTTTTAGGTGCAATTATGCCTGTAATCTTGAGCATGAAAAATGAATCAAAACTAGTAAAATACGTATTTGAAAATGATGGCGAGGAGTTATTTAAAAAATATCTATTTGTCACAATTAAAATCGGTATTACGAATGTAGTACTAACATTAGCTATGTATTTACACACCAGTTTTACAGTTGAGACATTTGTGAAAATACTCTTGTATCTTTGGCTTTTGTCGTTGTTTACATTTATGTTTTGCACAATGAGAAGTATGGGATATATGATATCATTGCTTTTTTCCAAGGATATGGCGGTAGAGTACCATATAGGAAGTGCAGAAGAAGGTAGCGTACTTTCAGAAAAAGAGAGAGCAGAAGTCAAAAGTAAATTCTCAGATAAATCATAAGTATTTTTAAATGCCTATCGGCAGCTAATAAGAAGATTTGTATGCAAAAGGAATG
Organism: Proteiniclasticum sp.; assembly: GCF_003514505.1. GTDB lineage: Bacteria > Bacillota > Clostridia > Clostridiales > Clostridiaceae > Proteiniclasticum. The sequence goes on along the minus strand of NZ_DOPX01000014.1, from coordinate 70,815 downwards.
TATAATGCCTCTCTTTCATATTGAAATCGATTCGCTGAGGTAAAGTTTAAGAGAAGCTGTTGAATCACATTATCAGTTTCAAAAAACTATATTTTAAATTATTAAGGATAGCAATTAAGCTATCCTTTTACCTTGCTGTTAATTTGATGCTATAAATAAAAAACCAACAGAATCAGAAGTTCTGAAACTGTTGGAATTGGTGCAGTGAGAGGGATTCGAACCCCCGGCCGACCGGTTCGTAGCCGGTTACTCTATCCAGCTGAGCTACCACTGCATGACTCAATTATAATACCATAACTGAGCCTTCTTTTCAAACAGTTCTATTGAAAATATTCACGAATGATCTGAAGAACCTGGTTTATCCTGTCTCTTGTGACATAGTAGTGGGTCACAAAGCGGAAAACTCCCTCATCACTACCGTTCATGAGAATCCCATGCTCTTTCATATGTTCTACAAGATCTGATTCCTGGAACCCTTCTTTATCGATGGTGAAGAAAATCATATTGATCTTGATCTCATCAAGTCTTACCGTGATTTCGGGGATTTTATGAAGCTCTTCGCCGAAATATCTGGCGTTCTCATGATCCTCGTTCAGTCTATGCCTCATTTCCAGAGCTTCCAGACCTGCAGCGGCGAGAATACCCACCTGCCTCATGCCTCCACCTAGAATCTTTCGGTTTTTGCGAGCCTTAGCAATGAATTCTTTTGAACCTGAAACCACAGAGCCCACAGGTGCACATAGACCCTTTGAAAGACAGAGAGAAATGCTGTCTGCATACTGGGCGATTTCCTTTGCATCCACCTTAAGATGCGCTGCCGCATTAAAGAGCCTTGCGCCATCCAGATGAACGGGAATCTCATAGGCCTTTGCAATCTCAGAGATGCTCTTAAGATTTTCCAGTGATGCGACGTTTCCAGTGGAGTGCGCCGTTTCCACACAAATGAGTCCGGTTTTTGGAAAATGAATGTCTTCTCCTTTTCGGACTGCTTTCTGCACTTCTTTCGGATCCAGTTCTCCCAGATCGTCCTTCAGCGTTCTGGTCTGAACGTTTGAAATCAGTGCTACAGAGCCTGCCTCATGGGCAATGATATGGGAGTTCTCACCAAGAATGATTTCGTTGGTTCTTTCAGTGTGGGTCAGGATGGAGAGCTGGTTGCCAAAGACACCAGATGGAACGAAAAGAGCAGCTTCCTTTCCAAGGATCCGTGCTGTTTCTTCTTCCAGTTTTATAACAGTCTCATCGTCTCCGTACACATCATCCCCCACAGGCGCTGATGCCATGAGCTGACGCATTTTTTCTGTAGGATGGGTGACAGTATCGCTTCTTAAATCAATGAATTTCACTAGGAACCTCCTAAGATTCTATTTTGGATCATTTTGATAAACAGATTGGCAATGGCAAGTTTCGGACTCGTTACAGCTAAAGCTGTGAGTGCGGCAGGATCGAGTTCCTTAAAAACAGCTCTTTCCTTCCATGGGATTTTGTCTCCTCCCTGGACCATTTCTTGGATTTTACTGAATATTGCATCCAGAAGCTCGCCCTGATGTCTGTATACTTTAAGCGGGCTGATCTCCAGTGCTTCTGCTGTGATCTCCAGTGCTGCCTGAGCCAGAGAGTAGTCAGTAAAGAGCAGCTTCTCATATTTTTCTAAGGTTTTGTTCAGGAAAAATGGATGAATGGTTTCTTTGAGGGCTTTGACTTCTTCCGCATTGAGAGAGGAAAGAAGGGCAAAATCATCCAGATGTTCAAAGTAATAGGTCGCACCGTAAAGCTTTTTGAAAGCTCGGAGTGTGTCGAGATAGCCGTAGGTCATATTATTCCGGATGGTTTCCGGATCAGGAAAGAGAATGGATCCCAAAGGATTGTCAGACTCGATCTCGATGAGGTGATAAGGTCCGCTGAGGTTTCTGCGGTCTCCAAAAGTATGGAGATTCACTGCGATGATTTCGGTATATCCTCTATCGTAAAGTGGCCGTACGGGAATATTGTCAAAAACTGCTCCATCAATATAAGCATCCCCATCAATAAGAAGTCTCTGGAAACTGGGGTGATTTGCGCTGGCTGCCACATAATCGATGAGTTTTCCCTGGGGGATTTCTTCTTTAAAAAGCACCACAGGCTTCCGGGCAGTCAGATTGTACGTCACAATGCCCAGATCCGTGGGGTGCTTTCGAATGGTCTCTTCATCAAGAATCTCATGAAGAAGAGAGAGAAGAATCTCAAAGTCGAAGCCTCTTTGCCGGATCACCTCAGGGACCAGCTGTGATTCAAATTTTATGAGGGAATCTCTATTAAGAGACATCCAGATTTCTTCCATCAGCGCAAAATCATTCATCAGATAAGCCGCAGCATTGATGGCACCTATGGATGTGCCTGTAATGGCACCAATCTCTATATTCAGTTCTTGTAAGGCTTTCAGAACTCCGATTTCATAAGAACCTCTGGAGCCACCTCCGCCAAGAGCCAGTCCATACATACATAATCCCACCTTTTTAGTTCAATTCTAGCCTTAACTTCTATCGGAAAGAAAAAAAGTAAGTGAACAGTTCTTTAATTTTTTCTTTCTCCAATGGCCTCTCCAAAGAGCACACGAGTTTCTATGCCCTGGCGCGAATAGTCGAGAATATCCTGGTCCACCATCACCCTATCTTTTGCAATAAATAAAATGACAGTGGAACCTCCAAACTTAAAGTACCCTTTTTCAGCACCTTTCTCCACAGAGACGTGGGGACTATAGGTCTCTACGATGCTGCCCACATTGGTAGCACCCACTTCCACATAAAGAACAGGGCCAAAGTGCATACTTTCAAAAAGTGTCAAAGCACGCTTGTTTTCAATATACAGCCTCGGTATGGATTTCAGCGCCACAGGATTCACCGAGTAGTATAGCCCATCGATATACTTCGTCTCTTTTGGCGTACCGCTGTCCATAAAATGAAACCTGTGATAATCTAGAGGGTTGAGTCTGAATACTAGGACTGTCCCACCGTCGAAAAGATCCGCAAGGTCTTTGTCTTTTATGAGGTCCTCCAGTTCATAAGTAAGCCCCTTCACCTGCAGTACAGCATCTTTTCTGAGATTTTCAAAGACAAGAAGCCTGGCATCAGCAGGGCTGATGAGGATGTCACCTGCTGCATCAAAAGGGCGTGCAGATTTTTTCAGTTTTCGGGCGAAGAACTCATTAAAGGACTGGAACGAAGAAAGGGGATCCAGAAGGTCTGAAGAATTCAGTCCGTTGTTTTCCATGAAGGAGGGGATCAGTTTTTTAGACCATCTGGTGTTCATGAGTTTACCGTAAAATGCAGAAAAGAATTTTCTTTTCACAAAGAAAAGAAGAGCTTTTCCGTAGGGTTTTTCATAGAGAAGAGACAAATAACGCCCACCCAGTACATTCTCTTCTTCCAGTTTTTTTGTTGTTCTGTTATATAGCTGAATCATTTCGAAGCTCCTTGAAGAAATTTTTGATGAGCTTTAGTGATGCATCATCGTGAAGGAACACGGAGTCCACATGATGATAATAAGGTGGCAGATCATTGACAGAAAGCACACTGCCAAAAGCTCCTTCCCGGGGTTCAATGGCGCCGATGACCACCTTTCTGATTTTGGATTTCTTAATGGCTGCCGCACACATGAGGCAGGGTTCTAAGGTCACATAAAGGGTGCAGCCCGTAAGACGCCAGTTCTTCAGGGATTTGCCTGCGTCCTTTATGGCTTGGAGTTCAGCATGGCAGGAAGGGTCATGGTCTTTTTCCATGGTATTATGTCCACGACCAATGACCTGACCATCTTTTACAATGACACAGCCCACAGGCACTTCCCTGAGGCTGTAGGACTTTTGGGCTTCTTTTAATGCTTCTTCATAAAAGGGATCCATCCTGCTGCTCCTTTCCTTTTGTATAGTTCTTATTGTAGTGTATCTTCTGCGTCTGGTCTAGAAAAAACCGGCATTCATAAAATGCCGGTTCGGATCTTCTTATTCTCTATCTTCTGTTATGGTGTGTTTCTTCTGGCCACATCAATGAACTTGAATTTATCCGGACAGTGTCTGGATTGGGTAAACTGAAACAGTTTTCCGTTCACAAGGTAGACCAGTGTATTGACCACAGCGACCATGTCATAGTCATGAAGGTCCAATAAAAGGCGGTCTTCTGCAGTGGCTTTTTCCATGACAATCTCCTTTTGCGCAAAACCGATCTTAAGACCCAGATTCTGCTCCAGATACTCATAAATAGAGTTGGAAGAGATTTCTTCTGTCAGCTCTGGAACCACATCCTGATAAAAATAATCTTTATCCAGTATGACTCTCCTGCCGTTTATGGTCCTTACTCGGATAACCTCCCAAATGGAGTGGATCTCCTGAGCATCCAAGGCTTTTGTGGGAAAGGTGGCAGCCTTTTGCAGCTGAAGCCGGATGACTTCTGTCGAATAGCTGGTCATTCCAGTTTTCGCCGCCATTTCCTTGAAGCTGATGAGACCTGCCACAGGAAAATCAAACTTGTTCATCTCCAGGACAAAAGAGCCTTTCCCCTTGATCTTTCTGATGTAATTGTTCGTGACAAGAAGACTGAGAGATTTTCTCACCGTGTCCCTTGAGAGGTCATACTCATCCATCAGTTCTTTTTCGGAGGGAAGCTGTTCTCCTGGTTTTAAGCGTCCATCTTCGATATCCTTCTGTATTTTATTGTACAATACGGAATACTTTGCCATACATATCACCCAATCCATCATACCACTTCAGGTATTAAGGCTCAACGCCAATTACCACAGATTCATAGGGTCTCAGACAGATTTTTTCATCTTTTATGCAGAGCTCATTGTAGTTTGTCAGTAAAAGACGTACTTTCTTTTCATCTACTGGAGGAAAACCGTGGCTATTGAGAGAGAATTCTTCTTCCTTGTCATAGAAATTGTTCAGCACCAGTACCTTTTTCTCCCCCAGGGCTCTTACATAGCAGAAGAGGGATGGATGGTCTTTTTCTAGGATCTCATAGGTGCCTTCCTGAATAACTGGGTTGGTTTTTCTAAGCTCTATGAGCTTCTGATAATAACCGAAGATGGAGTCCTCTTCTTTCATATCTTTCTCTGCACTGACAGAAGGACCCTTCGCAAAAGGAATCCAGGGAGTGCCTTCTGTAAAACCACGTCCTTCCTCGTCGTTCCACAGTACTGGGGTTCTACCATTATCCCTTGACTTAGCCTGGAGAATCTCTAGGATCCGCTCTTCAGGAAGCCCTTCTTTTCGGAGGATTTCATAGTAGTTGGTGCTTTCCACATCCCGGTACTCGTGAATGGAAGTGAAATAGGCATTGGTCATGCCGAACTCTTCTCCCTGATAAATATAGGGAATACCCCGGAGCATATGGATGGAGGTGGCCAGCATTTTTGCGGATTCTTTATGGTATTTCTTGTCATGACCAAATCTTGAAACCACTCTGGGCTGGTCATGATTGTTGTAAAAGAGGGCCATATTTCCCTGATGCTTCTGCATGCCGGTCTGCCAGTGGTCGAAGATTTCTTTCAGCTCCTGAAAATCAAAGGGCTTCAGTGACCACTTGTCTCCTTTTTCATAATCCACTTTGAGATGATGGAAATTGAACACCATGCTGAGCTCCTTCTCGGAAGGGTTCGAATATCTCACACAATTTTCCAGAGACGTGGAAGACATCTCACCAACGGTCAAAGAGTCTTCTTTCTGGCCAAAACTTTTCCGGTTCAGCTCCTTCAGAAACTGATGGATTTTAGGTCCATCGGTATAGAAACGTCTGCCATCACCCAGGTCATCATTTTCATAAGTTTCCGGTTTCGAAATGAGATTCACCACATCAAACCGGAATCCGCTGACACCTTTGTCCAGCCAGAAGTTTACAATATCATAAAGCTCTTTCCGGACCTCCTCATTTTCCCAGTTGAGATCTGCCTGGGTCTTGTCGAAGAGATGAAGATAGTACTCATCAAACTGAGGCACATATTCCCAGGCGTTTCCGCCGAATTTAGATTCCCAGTTTGTGGGGGGAGCACCGTCTAGCCCTTTTTTGAAGATATAGTAGTCTTTGTATTTTGGGTCTCCCTGGAGAGCCTTCTGAAACCATTCATGGGCGGTGGAGGTGTGGTTGAATACCATGTCCAGCATTATACCCATGCCTCGTTTTTTTGCTTCCTTTATCAGGTTCTCCAGATCCTCCATGGTACCGAAGGAGGGATCGATTTTTCTGTAGTCTGCCACATCGTAGCCGTTGTCATTCATAGGGGAGACAAAAACAGGAGTGAGCCAGAGGTAATCTACCCCCAGCTTCTCCAGATAGCTCAGTCTGCTGGTGATCCCAGCGATATCGCCAAGACCATCGCCATTGGAATCCATAAAGGATTTCACATAAATCTGATAGATGACCTTGTCGTTAAAATTCATCAAGAGAGTTCACTCCTTTTATTTTTTAGAAATACTTCAGTTTCAGGTCCATTCCTTTGCCTTTGAGTATGCCCTTCTTGTGGAAGAGGATGGTCAGTATGATTGGAACTACAAACGCGATCAACATAGCAATGCCGAACATAAACATATATTTAGGCTGAATGGATAGGATTCCAGGAAGACCACCCACACCGATGGAGTTCGCCATTACGCCGGAGCTGACAGAAACGATGGCAGCCAGAGCGGACCCGGTCATGGCAGCAACAAAGGGATAGATGTATTTGATGTTGATACCAAACATGGCAGGTTCTGTAACTCCCATGTAGCAGGATATGGCTGCAGGGATAGAAATCTGCTGCTCTTCTTTGTCACCACTATGCAGGAAGATGATGGCAAGTACTGCAGAGCCTTGGGCGATGTTTGAAAGAGCAATCATTGGCCAGAGGTTGGTTCCGCCAAACTCGTTCATGAGCTGCAGGTCGATGGCATTGGTCATATGATGGAGTCCTGTAATGACCAGAGGTGCATAGAGGAATCCGAATACACTTGCAAAAAGCCATCCAAATGCGGAGGTCAGTCCACCGTATACTACTGCTGAGATGGCATCTCCGATGACCCAGCCGATGGGACCAAGCACTACGTGTGCAAGAAGAACCGTTGGAATCAGCGCAAAGAAAGGAACAAGAATCATGGAAAGATATTCAGGCACAATTTTCTTGAAGAACTTCTCCAGGTATACCAGAGTGAACCCAGCCAGCATGGCTGGGATAACCTGGGCCTGGTACCCGATCATATCGATCTGGAAGAATCCAAAGTCCCACTGAGGAATCTCGGCTCCGCCAGCAACGCCATAAGCGTTGAGAAGCTGAGGAGATACCAGAGTAATACCTAATACAATACCGAGAATCTGAGTGGTACCGAATTTTCTGGACACAGACCAGGTAATACCTACAGGCAGGAAGTGGAAAATGGCTTCACCGATGATCCACAGGAAGTGATTGACTCCTGCCCAGAACTGATACTGGGACACGATGGTATCTTGACCATTATTAAGAATGGGCACTGCTTCCAGGAAATTTCTAAAACCTAAAATAAGACCGCCGACCACAAGAGCAGGAATGAGTGGGGCAAATATTTCAGCCAGATTCGCTAGAAGCCGCTGTGCAAAGTTCATGTTTCCCTTGGCTGCCTGTTTTGCTTCATCTTTTGATACGCCTTCCACGCCGGATACCGCTGCAAAATCGTTATAGAAGTTTGCGACATCATTGCCAACGATCACTTGGAACTGTCCAGCCTGGGTAAAGCTTCCCTTTACACTTTTCAGGGCTTCAATCCCTTTGATGTCTGCTTTGGATGGATCCACCAGAACAAATCTCATTCTGGTCACGCAGTGTGAGACTGCCGAAATGTTTTCTTTGCCACCGATGAGTTCGAGCATTTTTTTAGCATCTTCAGTGTACTTTCCCATTGTAATCCTCCTTATTTTTAACTTATACGTACAAGTTGAGTCACTTCGAATATAACCTGTACGTATAAGTTTGTCAATACGTTTACATCAAAAAGTTAGAAAGTTCAAAAAAGCTTTACAGCTCAAATGAAAAGGAAGCCGGTGAGGCTTCCTCTTATACTAGAATTCAGTTTGTTTGGGCTTTAGGATCATACGGATTTTTTTGATTCTGTTTTTGTCCACTTCATCCACCACAAAGCGGATTCCATCTGTTTCAATGACTTCTCCACTGGCGGGGAAAGTACCGAGGATTCCGATGAGATAACCTCCGATGGAGTCAAACTCTTCTGATTCAATATCGGTACCGATGAGATCGTTGAGTTCATCCAGCCGGTAAGATCCGGATACCATATATTCATTCTTCCGGATGGTTTCGATGTCTGTTTCTTTATCGTCATCGTACTCATCATCAATCTCACCGACAATCTCCTCCAGAAGATCTTCGATGGTGACGATGCCTACCGTACCGCCATACTCATCCAGAATGATGGAGATATGTGTGCGGGTCTTTTTCAGTTCTTTGAACAGATCTGTGATTCTTTTGAACTCATAGGCAAAGTAAGGTTCTCTGATGTAGTCCTCCAGTTTGAAGCCTCGTTTCTCTACCTCGGTGAGGAACAGAAGATCCTTCACGTTAAGAATACCGATGATGTCATCGATGTCCTCCCGGTAAACCGGAAATCTTGAAAATTGCTCATCCTTCACAATCTCCAGAACTTCTTCGTAGGTAGCATCCACATCCAGAGCAGTGATGTCCACTCGCTGAACCATGATGTCCCGGACCTGCAGATCTCCAAAATCAAAGATATTATGAAGCATTTCCTTTTCTTCCTGTTCAAAAACCCCTTCTTCGCTGCCCACATCCACCATGGTTTTCAGCTCTTCTTCTGTGACCAGAGGATGACTCTGGCTGATATCTCCACCAAAGAGTCTGATGATCCAGGAGGAGATGCTGTAAAAAATAATAACAAAAGGGGTAAGAAGGGTCATGAGGATGCCCACTGGTTTAGAGAACATCATAGATACTTTTTCTGCATGTTGTGTAGCAAATGATTTTGGTGTGATCTCACCGAATATGATGATGACAATGGTCAAAATTGAGGTGGCAATACCGGTAGCGCTAATGCCGTACAAATCAATGGCAACAAGGGTTGCCAGAGAGGAGGCAAAAATATTCACGATATTGTTACCGATGAGCAGTGCGCTGATGAGCTTGGATGGATTTTCAATCAGTCTCAGCGCTCTTTTTGCACTTTTACTTCCTTCTTCTGCCATATGTCTTAACTTCAGACGGTTTGCTGCGGTAAAAGCAGTTTCAGCAGAGGAGAAGAATCCAGATAAAATCACAAGAATCACCAATAAAATAATCTGCCACGAACTCGGGTCCAAAAAAATCAACTCCTAATTTTTTAAAATTTGATATACTAGTTCTTAATAACACATTATAGCAAAAACCGATGAAAAATAAAAATGGTCTTTGTACTGCAGTCATCAGGAACTGTACGTGTTCACAATCATTCAAGATTTATAAAGGGGGAAGAGCTCTTGATTTATATTGTCATGGGGCCTTCAGGTTCAGGAAAAACACTGGTGGGGGAGTATCTGAGGGAAAAAGGCATGAAAGAACTGGTTTCGCATACTACAAGACTTCCCCGTCCTGGTGAAGTCCAGGGCGTTTCTTACCATTTTGTGGATGAAGTAACTTTTCAGCAGACCAAGAAGGTAGAAGCAAGTGCCTATGCGGGGAACTGGTATGGGGTATCTGAGAAGGAAGTGGAAGATAAAACAAAGCTGGGAGACGTGTTTGCAGTGATTGAGATCCATGGAGCACTTGCTTTCAAGAAGATGTACGGCGAAAAGGTGAAAATCTTCTACATCGCCAGCGGTCCAAGGGATCTTCGAAGAAGAATGGCCCATAGGGGAGATACCAAGGAGAGCATCCGGAAGCGGATGGTGATTTACAGAAAGAATGGTGAAGCCTGTCAGGATCGACACGCTGATGCAGTGCTGGTGAACAAAAGCTCAAAAAGGCAGCTTTTCTGTCAGGTGGAGTACCATCTTGCAGCCACAAAGAACCGAAAAAAACCAAGGACGGACCGGACCCTCTATCCGTGCAGACAAAAGCTGTTCTCATAATGTTTATGGGGCGTTTTGTGAATGTTTAACCTTCGTTAACAAAAAAGCAGAAAAATTTTGCTAAGATGGGAACAAGAAACGGAGGTGAGCCCCTTGGGATGGGTTGCATATATATCAGGAATACTGCTTAGCTCGGTAGAAGCTTCCTCTCAGGTGGTCATGGCTTCTGAGGAACTGAAGCAAGCTTCTTTCAGCGCTCAGGAAGTGTATGTTCAGGCTTTACTTGCCGCACTTAGCACATTCCTTGTCCTGGTGGTCCTCTGGATGATTATCTTCAGACCAAAATTCAAAAGTTCACAAGAGTAGTTTAAAGACAAGTTAATAAATCCGCTGTAGAATAGAACCTGAGCAATCAGGTTTTTTTAATTTGCTCTAATAGGATCCAGTGGTAAAGTAAGGTACAGGTGAAGATAGTGGAAGACCGTCTGAAGTTTCATGGCAATGAGCGGGTGAAAAGAATACAGGAAGTACGAAAGAGGAATCGCCGCAAACGAAGATTGTGGGTGGGGCTTCTCGTAATGGCATTTTTGGTTGCGGCAATTTTTGTTATGGACCAGAAGGGCCTATTTGAGCTCTTCTTTGATCATCGGGTTCAGTACGAGGGGAGCAGCGAGTATGTGGAAGTTCTCAGTGAAGACGGAGCAGTCTCAAGAAAAGGCCTCGTCGCTCTTTCTCAAACAATGATCAATCATCCCTATTCCTTGGGACAGGAGTCGCTGAACCTCGGGAAACCAGAAGGACCCTTAGGCTCCGCTGCATTTGTGGACTGGGTATATTATAACCTCAGCGGAAAAGCACTCAGTGCGGGCAGCAGCAGTGCAGGTCCTCTGGCAACAAAAATCTGGGAGAACTCCACTTCCATTATGGAGAACGAGCTTCAGCCTGGAGATTTAGGATTTACCATCATTCCTGAGGGCAGCAAAGTGAATAATATCGGCATCTATCTTGGGGAAATTGACGGGGATAAAGTCTTTATCCATGCAGGAGGAGTTCAATATAAAGCAGAAGGACTTCCGGAAGGGAGAGTTGTGATCTCATTTAATAACGTTCTGAAGAGGAACAATCAAGATCTCAACGGAGATAAATTTTCTCCATCCGCGCCCTCCACTCAATTTGTTTATTATAGAAGACCCAATGTGACCTTTATAGAATAAGAAAAGAGGTGGAATAGAATGTACAAAAAAAGAGATCTTATGGCAAAGATCATTGCGGCTGTAATCCTTCTGGGTATGCTGGGCTCTGTCTTTGCAGCTATTCTCGTATAAGAGTGTCATCAGAAAAATCCCTATGAGAAAATGAGAACTTCATTTTCTGATAGGGATTTTTTTGTTTGGATCAGATCAGATCCCTGGGATACACAAGGCCGATCTGATTTCTTGCTTCATCCATGATTTCATGGACGGTCAGTGCCAAGGTCTTGTTGTTCACTGAGGAGAACGACGCCCCCCTTCGGATGGTTTCTGAAAACTCCAGTGCCTCATAGGCCATATCCTCTTCGTAGGTTTCAGGCCGGAAGACTTCTTTTTCGCCGGACCGTCTGATGAGGGTCAGTTCTGTGGGGCTTCCAATACGGTCGATGAGGATACTGCCTTTTTCCCCTTGGATTTCGGAAGGCAGGTAAGAATGACTGATCTTGGAGTGCAGAATCACTGCTTCCATATCTTTATAGGACAGTAAAATGGAACCGGAGCCATCCACCCCTCCATCTGGAAGGAGTGTGGCCTGGGCACAGATCTTCTCAGGTCTTCCAAAAAGGTCCACTGCAATGTAGAGAGGATAGATGCCAATATCCAGAAGGGAACCATTGGAAAACTCTTTCTGAAAGGTATTCACAAATTCACCAGCTTTATGTCTGTCATATCTTGAGGAGTACTGGCAGTAGTTGCCGATGTATTTCCGAACCTGACCAATCTCTTGCAGCAGCTCTTTCAGGAGCACATAGGCTGGCATGGTCAGCGATTTCATGGCTTCCATGAAGACCAGGTGATTTTTTTCTGCAAGGTCCAGGACTTCCTGCAGTTCTTTCTTGTTGGATGCGGCGGCCTTTTCCACCAGCACATGTTTGCCATGCAAAAGAAAGATCTTTGCCTGTGGGCCGTGCATGGCATTGGGGCTTGCAATATAAGCAGCATCAATGAGCGGAGAGGAGGCCATCTCCTCTAAAGAGGTAAAGACCGGGACCTTCAGACCTATAGAATCAAGAAACTTCCGGGCTTTTTCTTCATCTCTGGAGTAGAGGGCGGATAGCTCCATAACCCCGCTTTTGTGTGCGCCTTTGATGAAGGCTTCGGTGATAAAACCTGTGCCAACTGTACCAAAACGTATCATAGAACTCAGTCCTTTCAATATAAGATTGACAATAAACTAAACAAAGGGTTCAAAGGTCATTCATGAGGCATTCAGATTTCCATGCTAAAATGATAGGAGAGGTGAGAATATTGAGTACAGTCGTAAAAATCAACTATCTTCTGGAGATACCGATGAATGATCTGTTCAAAGAAGGATACTTCAGCTTTTTGAAAGACAATCACATCCATGAGGAAGAGATCAAACCCTATCAGATGGAACGCTATCTGATGTATGCTACGGAAGATGTGCTGAATAACCTGCGGGAAGCCTACAAGGACTTTAAAGGGAAGTTCAGTGTGGATATCCGAAATGATAAAATCACCGGGATTTTCTTTGACAAAGCCCATGTGAATCAGGAAGAGGACGAGCCGTTAAGAAGAGCTCTTTTTGACCGGTTCAGCGAGCTTTTGGGTCATGATGATCTTCGGGTGGACATCAACCTCAGCTGCAATTTAGGCAATTAGTTTTCTTGCAGGAGCTTGAACAGAGCGGATTTGAAGAGTTCATCATCTTCAGCCGTTCTTTTTTTGTGCTTTGTGTAAATCTTTTTGGTCTGCCTCATTTTCTGGTTCACATGCCTGGCATCCAGAAGCCTCATGATATTGTGGTCCGTGATGAGAAGTCCGTTCTGAGTCAGGATTTTACATTTTTTCGATAAAGCAAGAGCCGCAAGGCCATAGTCCTGGGTAATCAGTACATCCTCATGTTTCAGATGGTTAGCGATGTAGAAATCTGCGGCATCCCTTGAGATGTCCACGGTGACAATCTCTGCATACTCGCTTTGCAGCTCATGGGCGTAATTTTTCACAACAGTAACAGGGATATTCAATTTTTGTGCCAGACGAATGGTTTCATTTACCACTGGACATCCATCCGCATCAATAAAGATTCGCATAATGTTCTCCTTTATATAGACTGAGAAAAAGCGCGGAGAATTCCTCCACGCTTCTCAATTAGTAGCTGCTGCCGGCTCCAGTACCCCTGTCCAGAAGGTCATTGTAAGCCACCTGCATCAAGGCTAGTGAAACAAGACTCAGCTGGAATACTGCCAAAAGCAGGTAGATGATGCCCTCATTTCTTCCCCCAGCTTTTTCAATCCGCTGTCCCATTCGGTAGTTCCAGATGAGAAAGTAGATTCCGCAGGTGAGAATACTGAGCAGGAGAACAGAAAGTCCGTCTTCCTCATCCCCATTCATCCGCTGTACATCGTTGTTCAGAGAAACGGTCCAGATGATGGAATAGATTCCGCAGGTAAGAATACTGAAAATAATAGCAGTGACGACATTTCTTTTCAAATTAAAACACCTTCCCCAATAAATTTATTATTCGTCCCCACAAGGAGTGCCTATGATAGAGCATGGGTTCTGTATGTGGGAAATAAACAATCATACGGTATATGTATACAAGAACAAAAAGGAAAAAAAGTCCAACCATCAGTTTCTTTTTCTGGTATAGAAAGGCATAGAAGAGAACGGGTACCAGAAAAAACAAAGGATGATACAAAAATGCACTGCTTAGATCCCCATGCAGCAGTGCAAGGTAAGACCTGGTCATCCCGCAGGTAGGACATGGAACCCCGGTGGTGTTATAGATGAGACAGATGCTTCCGGTCCCATAGGATTCTGAAAGAAAGCTCATTCCGGTGAAGAATCCAAGAAGCAGCAGAAACATCACTGCATGTTTCTTGGAGCCCAATGTTTGCGTCCAGGAATCAGGAATTCTTCTCATGATGCTTATTCTCAAAATAGGTAAAGAGAGCGCTGTGGTCCAGGTCGCCAAAACCTTCCTTGCTTAGGGTCTCATACATAGAAGAGGCAAGATCTGTAATGGGCATATGAAGCTCCAGTTTCTCACCAGTAATCTGTGCGTTTTTCAGGTCCTTGATGTGAAGATCAATCTTAAAGCCAGGCTTATAGTCTTTCTTTAGAATCTTCGGAGATTTAGTTTCAAGAACAGCAGAACCAGCTGATCCTCCCCGGATGGCATCCAGTACTTTTGTAAGGTCTGTACCGGACTCTTTGCAAAGCATCAGCGCTTCTGAAAGGATGGCAATATTTCCTGCCACAATCATATTGTTTGTGAGCTTTGTGGTATTTCCGCTGCCAAGAGGTCCCACCAGGACATAGGAGCTGCCCATGGCCTTAAACAGCGGCAGGGCTCTTTGAAAGACGCTTTCTTCACCGCCTGCCATGATGGCCAAGGTTCCGGCAATGGCGCCAAGATCGCCTCCAGATACTGGTGCATCCAGCATATCAATTCCTTTTTCTTTCAGGGTATTGCCTACTTCTTTGGAAACCTCCGGAAGGATAGAGCTCATATCGATATAAAGAAGTCCTTTTTTTGCGTAGTTCACGACCCCATCTTCGCCGATCATGACAGATTTGACATCTGGAGAGTCTGGAAGCATTGTAATGAGGGCGTCCACGCCTACGGCCGCATCTCCATGGGATAAAGCCTCTTCTGCACCCAACGCCACAAGTTCCTTTACGGTTGCTTTAGAACGGTTGTAGACCTTGAGGCTGTGACCTGCCTTCATGAGATTTATCGCCATGGGTTTACCCATGATACCAAGCCCAATAAAACCAACTTTCACTGTTACACACTCCTTTGTCTTTTTTACTATGAAAATAGTATAACATAGCCTATGGAATATTTTCAGGAAAGAATTTTGTCACTTTGATGTTACGGCATTGTAACCCATGGATGGAAGAGGACACCGTATAATACATCTTGTATCTAGAAGAATAAATAAATATTGGAGGATCTTATGAAAAAGAGATTACTGGGACTGGTTTTAGCCAGTATAATGGTACTTGGGCTGACAGCCTGCGGAGAAAAAACAGAAGAAACACCTGGAAACGAAGAAGTGAATGTGAAGGTGGAGGAAATCACCCAGAAGGTCACAGAAAAATTGGAGTATGGCTCTATGATCAAGCTGGACGCTGAAACCCTTCAGCAGTTTTATGGACTGGACGCATCCATTCTGGAAGAATATGATGCCAACGTGCCAATGATGAACGTCACGACCCAGGAACACTCCGTGTTCAAAGTGAAAGATGTGAAAGACATGGAGAAAGTCATGGCGGCCATTGAAAAAAGAGCGGGAGATGTTCAGAAGAGCTTTGAGCAGTATCTTCCCGACCAGTATGAGAACGCTAAGAACTATTATGCGGAATCCAACGGCAAGTATGCAATTTTCATCATCCATGAAAACTCAGCGGATGCCAAAGAAATCTTCCAGGATTTCTTCAAATAAAATATAGAGAATGAATGAAGAAAAAAGCTTATATGGGAGTATAGGCTTTTTTTCACAGAAATAAGGAGCTCCTGATGGTTTTTTCCAGTATCACTTTTATTTTTTACTTTCTGCCCATCACCCTACTGCTTTACTACACTGTACCGAAAAGAGCCAGAAATGGGCTGCTGCTTCTGGTCAGTCTCATCTTCTATGGTTTTGGAGAGCCCATCTACATTACCATGATGATTCTGTCCATCCTCATCGACTACACCAATGGACTGATGATTGAGAAGTTCCGTGAAAATAAGGTGCTGACCAGATTTTTTCTTATACTTTCTATAACGCTCAATTTGGGACTTTTGGGCTTTTTTAAGTATGGGGATTTTTTCCTGACCAACATGAATGCTGTGTTCGGATGGGAGATCCCGCTTTTGAGAGTCGCTCTTCCTGTGGGCATCTCTTTCTTTACGTTTCAGACCATGTCTTACAGCATTGATGTGTATCGTGGCAACACGAAAGCTCAGAAGAATCTCATCACCTTTGGCGCTTATGTGTCTATGTTTCCCCAGCTCATCGCAGGTCCCATTGTCATTTATAAGGACGTGGAGAAGCAGCTCATGAACCGAGAGATCACAGAACGTACCCTAAGAGAAGGGATCGAACGGTTTATCTTCGGCCTTGGCAAAAAAGTTCTTCTTGCCAACAGTATCGGCCTGCTATGGGAAGAGGTGAAGTCGATCCCCGTGGGTGATCTGTCCTTTGTCACCGCTTGGCTTGGTGCGGCAGCCTTTATCTTTCAGATCTATTTTGATTTCAGCGGCTATTCCGATATGGCCATCGGGCTTGGAAAGATTTTTGGGTTTGACTTTCTGGAGAATTTCAATTATCCTCTTACGTCTCAGAGTATTACAGAGTTTTGGCGCAGATGGCATATGAGCCTTGGCAGCTGGTTCCGGGAGTACGTCTATATTCCCTTGGGCGGAAACCGCAAAGGGAAGGTGAAGACGCTTAGAAACATCGCCATCGTATGGCTCCTGACAGGATTCTGGCATGGTGCTGCCTGGAATTATCTGTTGTGGGGAGCGATTTTTGCGGTTGTTCTTCTTTTTGAGAAGACATTTCTTCTGGAGGTGCTTTCTAAAGCAAACTCCGCAGTAAGACGCATCTATACCCTGACCATTCTGGGGCTCAGTTTTGCGGTGTTCGCTCTGGAGGACCTTTCGCACCTTTTTGGGTACCTGAAAGCGATGCTTTTCCAGAATGCCTTCAGCGACAGCCTGTTTCCTTTTTATGCGTCCCGATACAGTCTGTTGCTGCTTCTTCTTGTTGTGGCCTCAACTCCATACCCTTACAGAGCCTACAGGAAGCTTAAGATGAAGAAAGGAAGCCAGGTGATTTTTGCAGCACTGGAAGGGGTTCTATTTATTCTTTGTCTGGCTTACATCGTGGATGGAGCATATAATCCGTTCCTCTATTTCAGATTTTAGGAGATTGCTATGATAAAAAACAAAAGAATATATCTCATCATCCTGTTGGGTCTTCTGTTTGTGCCCCTCATCGGCAATATTCTGCTTCCACGTCGGATTTTCTCGGATCTTGAAAACAGATATCTGGCGTCCACGGTGAAGATCGACAAAGATCTTCTGAAATCCGGCGTTCTGGCAGAGCGTCTGGAAGCCTTTGTCCAGGATCAGTTTCCGCTGAGGGAGAACTTCATCAATCTGAAGTCGGATCTTGAGGTCCTGCTTCAGAAGAAAGAAAATAATGGCATCTACTATGGGAAAGACGGATACCTTTTTGGCAAGCCAAAAAACTATAAGGAAACCATCTTCAAAAAGAATCTGGATGCTCTGATCGCTTTAAACGATGAAAGCAGTCTGCCCATAGGCATCTTCATTGTTCCTCCCTCCCAGCTGGTGCTGACGGAGAATCTTCCCAAGCATTACACCCCATTGAAGGAGGAAAGATATTACGAAGAGATTATGAAGAACCTTTCGTCCACTGGAGCACCCCATGGCATCGAGGTGCTTTTGCCTCACCGGGAAGAAGGTATATATTTCAGAACAGATCACCACTGGACTCAGCGGGGAGCCTATGAAGGGTACAAAGCGCTCATGGAGAGCATGGATCTTCAGCCTGTAAAGCTTGCGTCCTATGAACCTGTTCTGGTGGAAGGATTCCAAGGAACTTTCTATTCAAAGTTCAGGGGAAACATCGCAGGCAGCGAACCCTTTATCTATTATGAAGCAGAGGGAACTGACCTGAAGGTGTATTATCCGGCTACAGAAGTCCAGGAGGACCGGATCATCTTTGAGGAAAGGCTCAGCACGAGAGACAAGTATGCAGCTTACTTAAACGGAAATGATCCCCTCATTGAAATCAGAAATGAAGATGCGCTCTACGACGAGAAGGTGCTGGTGCTGAAAGACAGCAATGCCAACGCCATGTCGCCATTTCTGGTGGATACCTTCAAGGAAGTCCATTATCTGGATCTTCGCTACTTTAATCTTCCTCTTTCTGATTATCTGGAAGAGAATGGATTTGACCGGGTACTATGTATTTACGGTATGGACAGCGTGGGAGAAGACGAAAACCTCATGAAACTTGCGAAATAAATAGAATACGCTGCTCAGTGATCATCACTAGTACGTAAGAAGAGCTTGGCCTTTGCTGAGCTCTTTTTGTTGTTCATATTTTCTTATTGTGAAAAAAACGTTTGACAGAATCTATCAAATTGGGTACAATTATCTCGAATAAAAGATAAATGAATTGAAGATAAAAAGGGGGATCCATATGGGCATAGCGACAAGAAAAGAGGAAGAGATATCCATGAAACTCTTTGTGGTACTCACCAGAACCCTGGATGCCATCAAGAAAAGTGTGGAGAAAGACATAAGAAGTTATGGACTGAACACCACGGAGTTCGCAGTACTGGAGTTTATCTACAGCAAAGGAGATCAGCCCATCCAGAAGATAGGAGAAAAAGTTCTTATTTCCAGCAGCAGCATCACTTATGTGGTGGATAAGCTGGAGAAGAAGAATTTCTTAAAGCGAGTGCCTTCACCTGAAGACCGAAGAATTACCTTTGCGTCAATCACAGAGGAAGGAAAGAGGTTTATGGATGATATATTTCCACAGCATCAGGAAACCATTGCAAGAATCATGGGAGGCCTTCCGCTGGAAGAGAAGGAAGTGCTGTTAACCCAATTGAAAAAGCTGGGGTTTCATGCAAAAGAAGTATAAAAAAATTTACCATAATATCTCGAATTAGAGATATACGAGTTTGAATTAATGGAGTGAGCACTATGAAAAAAACAAAAGGAATCCATCACATCACCGCCATCGTTGGGGACCCCAGGGAGAATCTTCATTTTTATGAGACGGTGCTGGGTCTTAGACTGGTGAAGCAGACGGTGAACTTTGATGATCCTGGTACATATCATCTTTATTTTGGAAATGAAACGGCAGATCCCGGTACCATCATCACCTTCTTCCCCTGGCCTGGTGCTAGAAAAGGAAGAAGAGGCGGGGGACAGGTCGGAACCACGGTCTATGCGGTGCCCGAAGGATCCTTATCCTACTGGGAAGAGAGACTGAAAGCATTTGGGATCTCTTCTGACTATACCGAAAGATTTGGCGAACGGTATCTTGGATTTCAGGATGTTCATGGACTCCATCTGGAGTTAACGGAAAAAAAGCTGCCTCAGAGATCACAGGATGCCAGCGTAGGGATTCTCGGGTTTTCAGGTGCTGTGCTTTTATCCGTAGCCCCAGAGAAGACCATGAGAGCCCTTTCAGAAACCATGGGGTATGAGAAAGGTGAAGAAGATGAGATCTATGTGAGGTTCAGAAGTGAAGCGGATCTTGGAAACATCATCGATGTGGACAAGAGAAGTTATGAGCGGGGAGAGTTTTCTGTAGGGACAGTGCATCACATCGCCTTTCGAGCCCAGGACGACGAGGACCATCTTTCCTGGCAAAGTCATGTGGCGGATAAGGGGCATTATGTGACCGAAGTGAAGGACAGAAACTACTTCAACGCCATCTATTTTAGAGAAGGTGGAGGAATCCTATTTGAGATTGCCACAGATACCCCTGGTTTTTCAGTGGATGAACCTCTTTCCTCTCTGGGCGAGACTCTGAAACTGCCAGTACAGTATGAGAAAAGAAGAGAAGAGCTCACGAAACACCTCATACCGCTGAGAGAGAAGGTGACAAAATGATTGAAAAAGACTTGAGCACTCTATCGGAGCGGGAGGTATACAAGCTATTCACAGGCACCATAGTGCCTAGGCCCATTGCTTTTGTGACTTCCCTATCGGAGAAAGGAGTGCTTAACGGAGCACCTTTCAGCTATTTCAGTATTGTATCCACGGTACCGCCTTTGATTTCTCTTTCCATTCAAAGAAAAAACGGAGTTATGAAGGATACGGCCAGAAATATTCTGTGCCAGAAAGAGTTTGTGGTTCATGGTGTGGATAAGACGAATCTCACTGCAGTGAATGGGAGCGCCGCTTCTCTGCCGCCGGAAGAAAGCGAGATCGAGAAAACAGGTCTCAGTATCAAGAAGAGCAGGAAAATTTCCGTGCCAGGAGTTTCGGAGGCCAAGGTCCGGATGGAATGTATACTCTATGACCATCTGGAGATAAAAGAAGATGGAAAAACCACTGCGGATCTTCTTCTTGGTAAAGTGGTTTATGCGCATCTTTCCGAGGAGATCCATGACGAAGGAAGAATCCGAATGGATGCGTATGATCCTGTGGCGAGGCTTGCAGGAGCAAACTACAGCACTTTGGGAGAGACGATCCATTTGGAAAGACCAGAGTAAAGAATAATATGACAATATGTGATTAAAATGATAATTTGGAGGAATGAACAATGAATCAGTTAAAAGGAATACACCACGTCACCGCCATCACCAGCAGCGCAGAAAAAATCTATGAGTTTTTCACCTATACTCTAGGACTTAGGCTGGTGAAAAAAACCGTGAATCAGGATGACATCCAGACCTACCATCTGTTTTTTGCAGACGATAAGGGGAGTGCAGGAACAGATATGACGTTCTTTGATTTCCCAGGGATTTCCAAAGGAACCCACGGAACAAATGAGATCGCGAGGACCTCTTTTAGAGTTCCGACTGACGAGGCTCTGAAGTATTGGGCAAGCAGGTTTAGCAGGCTGAAGGTTTCTCATGAAGGGATCACAGAGTTCTTCGGAAAGAAAGTCCTCTATTTCTCAGATTTTGACGATCAGAAGTATATGCTCATTTCTGATGAGAAGTATGAAGGAGTTCCATCAGGAACACCCTGGGAAAAAGGGCCCATTCCACTGGAGTATGCCATCACAGGACTTGGTCCGATCTTTATCAGAATTCCAGAGTACAGCTATTTCAAGCAGGTTCTGGAGCAGGTCTACATGATGAGAGAGATTGCTGCTGAAGAGGCTTTCCATCTCTTTGAAATGGGTGAAGGTGGAAATGGAGCCAGCGTCATTGTGGAAGAGGATAAAAAATCCGGTTTTGCAAGACAAGGCTATGGTACGGTACACCATGTGGCCTTCCGGGTAGAGGATAAAAAAGAGCTGGAGCAATGGATTGAACGGTATCAGGGATTTGGACTGAGAAACTCCGGATTTGTGGAGAGATTCTATTTTGGTTCCCTCTATGCCAGTGTGGACCGTGGGATCCTCTTTGAGCTTGCCACAGACGGACCTGGGTTCTTGCAGGATGAGCCTTATGAAACCGTAGGAGAAAAGCTGTCGCTTCCACCTTACTTTGAGGGGCAGAGAGAAGCGATTGAGCGTCTTGTAAGGCCGCTGGATACTGTGAGAAGCACCAAAACCTTTGAAAAAGAATATGAGAAGATGTAGTTAATAAGGCTTAAGAAAAGGAGGATGGCACGTTCATCCTTCTTCTTTTTTGGGGATCTTCTTCTTGTTTTTCCATTTATTGTGAAAAAGGCAGAGATTAGATTATACTGAAAGAAAATAGTGAGGATGTGATACATTGGAAGACTTGTGGAGCAGTTTGAAAAAAGGACTGACCTTCCTTTCACTTGCGCTTTTTCTTCTTTTTCTTTTGGTCCTTTTCAATGAAACGGGAGCACTTTACCGGAATGCATACAGCATACACCCTTATATCGGGTACACTGCTTTGGTCCTTGTGATCCTGCTCTTTGGGATCCTTTTGGGCGTTCCACTTTCTCTCTTTCTTTCTTTAAGAAGGAAACCTCAGTTTCCGGAAAGTACTGAAGGGGAAGAATACAGAAGATATCTTCTTCATCTGAAAGAAAGGATGAGAAAAAATCCAGCACTTCTCGAATCCGGGTTTGTCTTTGGAGAGGAAAATCAGATCCTGGAGGATGTCATAAGAGCTCAGGGCATCTTGAGACTGGAGGCTGATAAAAAAATACGGGAAGGGGCATCCTCCGTATTTCTGACCACTGCCATCTCCCAGAATGGGTCTTTGGACGGTCTTTTCATGATGGTGAGCCTCACGAAAATGATTTACCAGGTGGCTAGGATCTACTACCAGAAGCCGACAGCAAGAGAACTTATTTATCTTTACAGCAATGTTTTCGGCACGGTGATGCTGGCAAGATCCATTGAGGATCTAGATCTACTGGATGAGCAGCTGGAGCCTGTCCTTGCAGGGATCCTAGGCGGAAGCCTGGGCAGCCTTCTGCCTGGCACGGTCTATGTGACCAATCTTTTGGTGAATTCTATTACGGAAGGATCCATGAACACTTTTCTTTATCTTCGGGTGGGCGCCATGGCGAAAAAATATTCAGAGAGCCTTGTGAAAGCAGATAAGAAAGAGGTGCGCAGAAGCGCTACCCTGGAAGCGGTGTCTCTCATGGGCAGTATTGTAAGAGAAAATTCAGGGAAAGTTGTCAAAGCCTTCGCGAAGGCAGCCAAGGGAAGCGCAAAAAAGATTTTCCGCGGGAATCGGGAAACAGAATAGACATAGAAGCATCGGAAGACCGGTGCTTTTTCTTTGGAGAAAAGTGAACCTGTGATAGAATGAAAGAAATGAAAGAATTTGCTCGTTTATGCGTGAATGAGGAGAAAATATTTTGGAATTTTCGATGAAAACGTATTGACTAATCATAAACACGCATATAAAATAATCATAACGAGCATAATCAATCACAAATAATAATAAATGAGCAAAGGATGGAAGATTATGTTTGCAGAAGAAAGACAAAGCAAGATTGTGCAGATGGTAGAGAATGGAAGAAGTGTTAAGGTGCTGGAGCTGGCAGAACGTTTTGAGGTATCTGAATCCACCATCAGAAGAGATCTTCAGGAACTGGAAGAGAAGAATCTTCTGAAAAGAACCCATGGAGGAGCCGTAGGTGTTCAGAGAAAAAGCTATGAGCAGAGCTTTCAGGAAAAGAAAGAAGCACACTTTACCGAAAAAGAACGCATTGGAGAATTGGCAGCTTCCCTATTGGAAGATGGGGACAGCGTAATCCTGGATACAGGAACCACAACCCTAGAGATTGCAAAAAGAATCCACCATAAGAAACTCACCGTCATCACCAACGGACTGGATATTGCAGAAGAACTCAGCGGGATAGAAGGCATTGAACTGATTCTGACTGGTGGTGTGTTAAGAGGAAACACCAGAGCCATGGTGGGCACCCTGGCAGAAAATATGCTGAGAGGTTTCAAAGCAGATATGGCATTTATCGGAGCCAATGGAATCACTTTAGAGGAAGGCATCACGACGCCGAACTTTGTAGAGGCCATGACCAAGAAGAGCATGGTTTCATCTGCGACAAGAGTGTATGCAGTGCTGGATGCATCAAAATTTCAGCAGGTGAGTCTGGCTGTCATCGCTCCACTGAAAGAAATCACTGCAGTCATCACAGCAGGAGACCTGGAAGAGGAGCTGGCTGCAATTTATGAAAGTCAAGGGATAGAAATCAGAAGATAAGAAGGAGGCGCCATAAAATGATCATTACCGTAACCTTGAATCCGGCTCTGGACAAGACTCTGGTGCTGAAGAAAGTATCCATGGGAGAGGTCAATCGGGTGGACACCACAAGAAATGACATGGGGGGAAAGGGCATCAATGTTTCAAAGGTTCTGAAGGAGCTGGGGATGATCTCAGCTGCTACAGGTTTTCTTGGGGGCATCCTGGAGGAGGTCTTCAGAAAAGAACTGAAGAGCATTGGCATCACAGATGAGTTTCAGAGCGTCACCGGAAGTACAAGAACGAATATCAAGGTGGTTGACGAAGAGAGAAAAGAATACACAGATTTCAATGAGCCTGGTCCAGAGATTCTTCCTGAAGAGCTCTCTGACTTTTATGAAAGATACCATGCTCTGGTGAAAGAAGGAGACCTGGTGGTGCTCTCTGGTGGAGTCAGCCAGGGTGTACCGAAAGAGATCTATGGAATCCTTACCAAAATGGCCAAAGAAAAAGGAGCACGTGTCCTTGTGGATGCAGAAGGAGAAGCTCTGGTTCAGGCCATTCAGGAAATACCGTTTTTGGTAAAGCCTAATGAGAAAGAACTGGCGGGAATTGTTGGAAAAGAATCATTGAGTGTGGATGAGATGATCCAGGAAGGAAAAAAGCTGGTGCAAAAAGGAATTCAGCTGGTGCTGATATCCAGAGGAGCAGAAGGCAGTATTTTACTTACAGGTGCTCATACATATGTGGCAGAGGGCTTGAAGGTTCCTGTGAGAAGTACAGTAGGAGCTGGAGATGCCATGGTGGCGGCACTGACCTTTGGGCTGGAAATGAACATGAGTCCCAAAGAGATGCTGACCTTTGCCCAGGCCAGTGGAGCAGCAGCGGTGATGAAAGAAGGAACCCAGGCTGCGACAAAAGAAGAAATTTATGCACATCTAAAAGAGGCAGAGAGAAAAATAAAGGAGTGGAACAAATGAATACAAAAGAGATGTTTTCGAAAAACCGTGTCACATTTGATCTGAAAGCCAAAGATAAGATGGGAGCCATTGATGAGCTCATCGCCCTTTTGGCAGCTGACGGAAAAGTATCTGATCCTGAAAGGTTCAAAGAAGCTGTGCTAAAGAGAGAAGAAGAGTTCTCCACCGGGATCGGTATGGGCATTGCCATTCCCCATGGGAAAAGTGATGCTGTTCTCGAACCTGCCATGGTTTTCGGTAAGAGCAAAACAGGGGTAGACTATGAGAGCATGGATGACAAACCTGCCCATCTCTTTTTTCTCATTGCAGTTCCAGTGGAGTCCAGTGACCTTCATCTGCGGGCACTCAGTGAAATCTCCAGGAATCTCATGCATTCAGATGTTCGGGAAAAGCTCATGAAGGCTGAAAGTTTTGAGGAGTTTATCTCTGTCTTCGGTTCCTAATTGCACTTATATATATATTTTTGAGGAGGAGAAACGATGAAACTAGTTGCTGTAACATCCTGTCCTACAGGAATTGCCCACACCTATATGGCTGCAGAGGCTCTTCAGATTGCTGCTAAAGAGATGGGGCATGAAATCAAGGTGGAGACCCAGGGTTCTGTAGGAGCAGAAAATGTCATCACAGAAAAAGATCTTAGAGAGGCGGACGCAGTGATTCTGGCCGTGGACACCAATGTGGACAAGGACAGATTTCAAGGAATGCCTATGGTGGAAGCGTCTGTGAAAGATGCGATCAAAGATGCAAAAGGCCTGATAACCAAAGCGCTGGAGGCGAAACCTGCAGCTGCGGACGTGAGAGAGTATCAGTCCAGTGGAGCGGAGAAGAAAAAGACTGGTGTGTACAAACATCTCATGACAGGTGTTTCCTTTATGATTCCCTTTGTTGTGGCTGGAGGAC
The DNA here is from genome assembly GCF_003514505.1 of Proteiniclasticum sp. Taxonomy (GTDB): domain Bacteria; phylum Bacillota; class Clostridia; order Clostridiales; family Clostridiaceae; genus Proteiniclasticum. Next base: position 45,378 of record NZ_DOPX01000014.1, on the reverse strand, counting down.
TGCTCATTGCCTTCTCCTTTGCCTTTGGTATTCATGCAGCTGACGAAGAAGAAACCCTTGCCTGGGCACTGATGCAGATTGGTGGATCCGCCTTTGGCCTTATGGTCCCAATTCTTGCCGGATACATTGCATACTCCATAGCCGACAGACCTGGTATTGTTCCTGGTATGGTGGGCGGAATGATTGCCAATACGGTGCAGTCCGGATTCTTGGGAGGTCTCATCGCCGGGTTCATCGCAGGATACACGGTCGTTCTTCTGAAAAAAGCAATACGACTTCCAAAGAGTTTTGAAGGTCTTATGCCTGTACTTATCTTACCTGTTCTCTCCACACTTTTTGTAGGCCTCGTCATGATCTTTATTCTAGGAGGCCCTGTGAAGTCCATCAATGATGGCTTACTCTCCTGGCTCAATGGCATGAGTGGTACCAACAAGATCCTTTTAGGGGGAATCATTGGTGTGATGATGGCTGCGGACATGGGTGGGCCCATCAATAAGGCGGCCTATGCCTTTGGAGCTGCGACCATAGCTCAGGGACAGCCTTCTGAGGTCATGGCGGCTGTTATGGCAGCCGGTATGGTGCCACCACTGGCCATCGCGCTTTCTACGGTCATTGCAAAGAACAAGTATACCCAGGAAGAACGACAGGCCGGTAAAGTGAACTGGGCTTTGGGTGCATCTTTTATTACAGAAGGGGCCATCCCCTTTGCGGCAGCGGACCCCATCCGTGTGATTCCTTCCTTAATGGCAGGGTCAGCCGTTGCAGGTGCACTGTCGATGATATTCAGCGCTACCCTTGCCGTACCTCATGGTGGGATCTTTGTACTTCCAATACCTAATGCTGTCGGGAACCTTCCCATGTATATGGTGGCGATAGCAGCTGGTTCTGTGGTAGGTGGTCTTCTGCTTACAGTACTCAAGAAAAAAGTTTCATAGTTCTATGGAAGGTCTGTTCTCATGATTTGAGAACAGACCTTTTTCATTTGGTTTGAATGTCTAAGAGATAGAAAATACATGGCTTCAAATGTGAACACGCGTGTATAAAACATCTATTTTGTATGTGCTACATGGATTTAAGAGGCCTATTCACTTCGTTGTATTGACGGAATATGATACCTGGATATTAAATTTTTCACAAAACAATGGGAGTGATGCCACAAAAATAAGTATTGCTATAGATGGGGTTTCCTTGGTATAATGTTTTGTCGGTTGAGATAGACTTATAAATATTTCAAGAAACACTATAACATTATGTGATGTACTCTTAACATTTCATGATATCTATAGTATAATGAATTACGGGAAATAGATTTCACTGAAATGGACGAAATCAATAATTATATAAAGGAGAATGCGTGATGAAAAATAAGGATGAAAAGACAAAGATTCTGTTCACTATGCCTGTGGAACTGAAAGAAGAACTGGCTAAGGAAGCAGAAAAAGATTTCAGATCTCTGAACAATTATATTCTTTGGGTACTTCTGAACAGAAATAAGTAAGAAGAGATGAAAGAGCTGAAAAGAAGTGTATCTTCTTTTTGGCTCTTTTTTTTAGCTGTCTGAGTGAATCTTCAGTATCCTTAAGCAAAATCATGGAAAAGTACGGTATAATTTATATATTATGTGTTTGGAGGCCGATCAGAGTGAAAATCGACTGGAACAGAAAATATTCAACCATAGCTGTCTATGCCTTTCTTGTCATCGCATCCTCAATTCTCTTTTTTCTCATTATGTCGGGACTGGATGGATTCCTGAATGCCATAGGCCGTTATATGTCTATTCTTTATCCGTTTATCTATGGGTTTGTCATTGCCTATGTCATCAATTTTCTAGTGGTATTTGCAGATAAATGGCTGAGTAAAACAGCTCTTGGCAAGCCGGAGCTCCGTAGAAGGAAAGAAGTTCTTTCACTGATTCTAGGATACTTTGCAGCCGCTGCTTTTATTGCGCTGTTTCTGGCATTCATTCTGCCACAGCTTGTGGCGAGTATTACAGGTCTTGTCATGGAACTGCCGAAATATATCACGAACATCAGTAATCTCATTGAGGATCTCAATGAGCGATATACCCTGGATCCAAGAGTGGTTACGTTCCTGCAGCAGCGCTGGGATGAGCTGAGCGTATCGCTCAACAATCTTGTGAAAGAGATCCTCCCTGCAACGGTGGGATTCATCAGAAGCACTGCCACTTCCATCTGGAATGTGTTCCTGGGTATTGTGGTATCCCTGTATCTTCTCAGTGATAAAAGAAAGTTCCTAGCCACAGGCAAGAAAGTCCTGTACGGCGTTCTTGCACCAAGACATGCGGAAAAGACCATAAAGCTTCTCACACGAACCCAAACGATTTTCAGTAAGTTTCTTGTGGGCAAAGTCCTGGATTCTCTTATCATCGGAATCATTGCGTTTGTCTGTCTGAGCCTCTTTAAGATGCCTTATACAGAGCTTGTGAGCTTCATCATCGGTGTCACCAATATCATTCCATTTTTTGGACCTTTCATTGGAGCCATTCCATCCTTCATCATCATACTGTTTGTCTCTCCTGTGAAAGCCCTGTGGTTCCTTCTGTTCATTTTCCTTCTGCAGCAGCTGGATGGGAATTACATCGGACCGAAGATTCTGGGAGAGTCCCTTGGCATCTCCTCCTTCTGGATTCTATTCTCTATTCTCGTGGCTGGAAAGTTTTTAGGGGTCATGGGTCTCATTGTGGGTGTGCCCATATTTGTGCTGGTATACTCCATTGTAAAGGAATATGTGGAACTGAAGCTGGAGGCGAAGGGGCTGCCGGTAAATACAGCCCAGTATGGAGAACCGGGAGTTCTGACGGAGGAGAAAAACAGCAAGGATCTGAATAAAGAAGAGTAAGAGATTCGGAAACATTTACATGAATGATTGACAATGGGATTCCCTCTTCTGTAGAATCAGTGTATTGAAAAGGAGGTGAGGTCTATGAAGAGTTATCTGGTCAAAAAGACATTCAACAACAATGCGGTTCTGGTGAGCCTTGGTCAGAACGAGTATATCCTCATTGGGAAGGGTATTGGATTCAACAAGAAAAAAGGGTCCATTCTTTTGGAGTCGAATCTCATCGAGAATGTGTTCATCCAGGTGGATGAGACCAATAAGAATCAGTACGAGCACCTCCTAGAAACCACTGACGAGAAGATTGTAAGGATTGTGGAAGAGATTGTGTCTATGGCTGAGAAGGAGCTTGGAGAAACGCTCCATGTGAACATCCATTTTGGACTCATCGATCACATCAACTTCGCCCTTTCAAGGATCCGGGAAGGCATTGAAATTGTGAATCCTTTTCTTCTGGAGACCAGGATGCTTTATAAAAAGGAGTTTGCCATTGCGGAAAAAGCGGTGGAAATTCTCAAAGAGCAGATGAATATTGAGATTCCTGAAAGTGAGATAGGCTTTATCACGTTCCACATCCATGGGGGACGGATGGGTGGGAAAAAGTCCGATTCTTTGTCTTATGTGAAGGCCATCAGCCAGGTGGTTCCGTACATTGAGGATAAGCTGGGACTCACTTTAGAAGAGAACTCCTTTGACAGTGTCAGACTGGTTTCACATCTCCGGGGCCTCATTGAGCGCTGTGTAAAAAATGAAACCATTGAGAATCTTCTTTTGGACAAAATGAAAAAAGATTTTCCCTTCGAGTATAAAATCTCGGAAAATATAGGCTTGCTTTTGAAGAAAAATATTGGTATAGTAGTTCCTGAAAACGAAATCGGGTATATCGCCCTGCACTTATATAAATTAAATCATAGTAAAAAATAGTTCCGTGTAACTGATTCGATCAGGCATGAGTTGATACAAAGAAAGAAGACCAAAGTCTATTTGGCCTTTACTTTCTGTATGAGCTCATGCTTTTTTTATTCCAAGCGATATCCCGTTTTCAAAAGTTAAAGGAGGAAAATCTTATGAAAACCAAGAAAAAATCCGGCGGATTCTTTGCGATCTTGCAGAAAGTCGGAAAATCACTGATGCTTCCGGTGTCTGTACTGCCAGCGGCAGGACTCATGGTCGCACTATCCCGTATCATCGAGCAGCTGGCGGGTGCGGAGACTTTAGCAAACAGTCCTGTGCTGGATGTGTTTGTGAAGGTGCTTTTCAGCGGCGGCCTTATTGTATTTGAAAACCTGCCCCTTATTTTTGCCGTTGGTGTAGCCATAGGATTCACAGCAGGAGAAGCCGTTTCCGGTCTTGCAGCCGTTGTAGGATATGTGGTTCTGATCAAAGTGCTGGACATCATGTCTGCAGCTCAGAACCTTGCAGATCCGATCAATATGGGGGTCTTCAGCGGAATCATCATTGGTATCATTGCAGCAAAAATCTACCAGAGATACTTTAAAACGAAACTTCATCCTGTTCTTGGCTTCTTTGAAGGCAAAAGACTGGTGCCCATCATCATGGTCGTAGTTTCCATTCTTCTCGGCGTTGCCCTGGGATTTGTATGGCCACCTATCCAGAATGGCATCAATGCCCTTGGACAGATGGCGATAGATGCAGAAATCTTTGGATTCCGTTTAGGGGGTGCGATTTATGCCTTCGGTAATAGAGCGCTGATTCCAACAGGACTGCATCATGTGTTCAAGACTCCGTTCACCACACAGTTTGGCACCTATGTGGCAGCAGATGGACAGACTTATGTGGGAGAGATTGCCAGATTCTTTGCTGGAGACCCTACTGCAGGAGCCATCACAGCGGCTGAATATCCTTTAAAAATCTTTGGTCTGCCAGCGGCAGCACTTGCCATCTACTTGAGAGCACTGCCAAAGAACAAGAAAGCCATTGGAGGCGTGATGCTGACTGCAGCTCTTACTTCCATCATTACGGGTATCACAGAACCCATTGAGTTTGCCTTTATGTTTGTTGCTCCAGTGCTTTACATCGCGCATATCTCCTTGGCCTTTGTGGGTGGACTTCTGATGAACCTCTTTGGTGTAAGACTCACAGAAACCTTCACCTCATCTCTCATTGACTATGTGGTCAGCATCACCACAGGAAATGCTGGAAATCCATGGATGCTTCTTCCAGTAGGCCTTGTCATTGGAGCGCTCTACTTCGCAGCGTTCTACTTCCTCATCAAGAAGCTGGATCTGAAGACTCCAGGTAGAGACACCGACGAAACTCAGAAAGAAGCAGTTCCTGTCACAGAGAAAGCAGTAGAAGTACTGAAGGCTTTAGGAAATACAAATAACATCAAGGCAATCGATGCTTGTATCACAAGGCTCAGACTGGAAGTTTTTGACACCAAGAAAGTAGACAAAAATCGTCTCAAAGCTCTAGGCTCTCCAGGAGTCTTGGAAGTGGGACAGAGCGGAATTCAGGTCATTTTCGGCACAGAAGCGGAAGCACTGAAAGATGAAATCAAGGTCATCATGGATAATCCTGAAGCGGTGAAGGTTGTGGGGACTGAAAGTAAGGATGAAGACCATGAGCAGGGTGCTTCTATTATTGAAACCATCATGGCTTCTCCTGTGAAGGGTAAGGTGCTGGATCTTACTGAAGTTCCGGATGCTCTTTTCGCAGAAAAGATGATTGGTGACGGCTTCGCCATAGATCCACATGAAGGAACCGTTGTTTCACCGGTCCGTGGAGAGATTGCTCATATTTTTGACACCAATCATGCATTGGCTTTCATCACAGAAAGCGGACTGGAAGTTCTTCTGCACATCGGCATCGATACCGTGAAAATGGAAGGTAGAGGATTCAGAAGACTGGCTGAAATCGGTCAGAAAGTGGAGATCGGAACACCTCTCATGGAAGTGGACTGGGATCTTGTGAAGAAGGAAGCCAAATCCAGCATCATAGAAGTGGTGGTGACCAACATGGATCAGGTTCACGAGATGAAAATCATCACCTCCGGGCTGGTAGATCCTGCGCAGGACGTGCTCATCGTAAAATAGATGTTTTCAGGGAGTTCTCAAATAAGAACTCTCTTTTCTTTTTGGTAAACTGCTTTCATAAAGAATTCAAAGAAAGATTCACTTCATGAATGGTCTGTGAAGCTGTGTATAGTCCTTTTTCCAAATCTTTTCCCTCTGTTGATGAAATGGTTATCCTCCGTTTTCAGTCGTTCTCTATACACGTTTATAACACAATAAAAAATGTGTGGAGGAAAAGAGATGAATAGAGTTGCAGGTATATTTGAAACAAAAGAACAGGCGTTGAAAGCCATCCGGAGGCTGAAGAAGTATGGTTTTCTGGAACATGAGATCTTAGTGCTCTTGAAAGAAGGGGAGTGGATCGATCCATTGAAGAAGAAGATACCCAAGGGCGTCATCGAGGAGCTTCCCATGGAGGATCGTAAAAAAGATGGAGTTTCCACGACAGAAGAATTTTTCCTCGGCATGGGAGCCATTGCTGCACCATGAGGAGGACCTGTTCTTGCTGCTGGACCCATCGCTGATGGGAGAAGCCTTAATTTACGGGAGGCAGAATAACAGTGACTATAACATTACAAGAGTTTCTATAAATCTATTTAATATATTTAATTACTTCAATGTTTAAGTTATGCTAGAAGAAAGGTGATTATATGAAGTAGTATACGATTGGTGAATTTGCAGAGCTCATAGGTAAAAATGCTCAAACATTAAGAGAATGGGGTAAAAAAGACTTGTTTAAACCACACCATATAGCTCCAACTGGGTACAGATACTATTTTCAGGAACAGCTAAATCATTTTTTAAGCATAATCGGTATTAAAGTTAAAAATAGAAGGATAATAGGATACTACAGGGTGAGTTCATCTAAGCAAAAAGAAGATGATGAAGGAGTTGTTAGAGAATGATACTGGGGAGGAAAGTGAGGCTATTTCCTAGTGAAGAGCAGGAGAAGGCCTTATGGAGATCTGCTGGCACTGCTAGGTTTGTGTATAATTGGACTCTAGCGAGACAAGAAGAAAACTATAACAATGGAAATAAATTCATTTCTGACAATGAATTGAGGAAAGAGATTACTCAGATGAAGAAGGAAGAGGAGTACAGGTGGTTAAGTGAGGTTTCAAACAATGTAGCAAAGCAGGCTGTAAAAGATGCCTGTGATGCTTACAAGAGGTACTTTAAGAAGGTATCTGAAAAACCGAAGTTTAAGAGTAGAAAAAGGTCAAAGCCTTCATTTTACAATGACAATATGAAAATTAAATTCAGGGATAGCAGTGTATTATTAGAGAAGGTTGGTTGGGTAAGTATAAAGAAAAATCAGATTCCATTGGGGAAGAAGTACAGTAGCCCCAGAGTTTCCTATGATGGGAAATACTGGTATGTAGCTGTTGGGGTAGAAATGGAAAAGCCTGAGTTAGAATTGACTGGTGAGAGCTTAGGTATTGATGTTGGGATTAAAGACCTGGCAGTATGTTCTAATGGAAAGGTATATAAGAATATAAACAAAAGTAAAGAGATGAGGAAGAAGGAGAAGAAGCTACGCAGGTTACAGCGTCAGGTGTCCAGGAAATATGAGATGAATAAGATCGGAGGAAAGTTCGTAAAAACCAGTAACATAGTGAAACTGGAGAAGCAGATTAAGCTGCTTCATAGGGAAATTAGTAATATAAGAAGTAACTATTTGCACCAGACGACAAGTGAGATCGTGAAAACCAAACCATCTCGAGTTGTTATGGAGACTCTTAATATTAGAGGTATGATGAGTAATAGACACTTAGCAAAGGCTATTGGGAGGCAAGGCTTATACGAGTTCAGAAGGCAGATGAAGTATAAGTGTGAGTTTAATGGGATAGAATTTGTAGAGGTTGATACATGGTACCCATCGTCAAAGACATGTAGTGATTGTGGGCATGTAAAATCAAGACTTTCACTATCAGAAAGGAACTATATATGTGAGGAATGTGGTTGCGTTATAGATAGGGATTATAACGCCAGCATAAATCTCTCTCGATATGGATTAGCGGCCTAATCACCTGAAAGATAGCTGTTAATATGTACCATGCGTTGTATGGGAATTTACGCCCTTGGAGTGTTATATCAAACGAAAGTAGCCTAGGCAAAATCGGACACGATGAATGGGGAATGAAACAAAACTATAGAGTTCTATAATGTTTTGGCAACGGTGCTGGGGCAGTATGAAGTGGATGAGGATGAAGTCCGCAAGGAAAAAGCGGTTTTAAGCTTTTATGAGGAGGAAGACTATGAGAAGGATGGTATCCGAAGAGGAGATCCGGGCCTTGATCTAAATGAAAAAGAAGTGGATCCAGAAGATCCACTAAAAGACCCACGTAGACTTTTATAGAATCACAGGCAAAAAGAAAAGCTCCCGGATTTTTCCAGGAGCTTTCTTCATTATGAAGCTTCAAAAATAGAAGGATAATGTTTTTTGAACCAATCGAGAATGGCCTCCAGAAGTACTTTAATGACTCCTGCCAGAGGTACAGCAACGAGAAGTCCCACAAGGCCCCAAAGGGCACCACCCACAAGAAGCACAAAGATGATCAGGGCTGGATGAAGACCAACACTGTGACCGACAATCTTTGGTGAAATGAGGTTTCCTTCCAGCTGCTGAATGATGAGGAAAGCGACGATGACCCAAAGGGCTTTCCAAGGATCGGTGGTTAAAGCAATGAAGACAGCAGGAACTGCACCCAGGAAAGGTCCGATATAGGGAATAAGATCTCCTATGCCAGCCAGCATGCCAAGGATGAGCCAGTATTCAACGCCTAAAATCAGTAAGGCGATGGAGCTGAGCACTCCAATAAAAAATGCAACCAGAAGCTGTCCCCGGATGAAGCCCCCAAGAACCCCATCAATTTTTTCTGAGAGAGGGAAGAGCCAGCTTCTCCATCTAGGAAGCACCATCTTTTTAGCACCCTTTGCAATCTTATCGCCATCTTTCATGAAATAGAACATGATCACAGGAATGGTCACCAGATGGACAAGACTGGAAGCAAAGGAACCGATCTTCGAGAACAGAGTGCCTGAAGAACGGAAGAGCCAGTCGGTAATGGCATCTACTTCGATATTAAGATACTCCAGGACACCTTCAAAGGTTGTCGGCATATTGGGATTGGTGCCAATGCTTTTTTCATACCAGGCCATGAACTTTTCATACCAGTTCTGGCTAAGGTCAGGCAGCATGGAAACCAGACTGTTCACTTCTTTTACAATCATCGGGAAGAAGACCAGGGAAAATCCTACGACAGCCAGAATGATACCGATAAAAATGATGGCAGTGGAGAGGGTTCTTGAAAGCTTCAGCGTCATGAGCTTCTTGACCAGCGGATTGAAGGCATAGGCAAGAACACCGGCCACCACAAAAGGCACGATGATGGGGACAAGAAGATCCTGATTGTTTAGGATCCACCAGAGCACACCAATTCCTAACAAGACAAAGAAGGTTAGTTTCAGCTGCGGGATACCATACCGGAGCTTCTTTTTCTCGTCTACATGCTTATTGCCGATTTGAAAGAGGTAATAGATGATGAGAGCTATGAGAATCAGTATACCAAGCTTAATGAGGGTTTCTAAAGCGCTTCCTGAACCTGATAAGGTGAGGAGAAGTGCCGGGGAATTTTCATGCATAGGATCACACTCCGTTTCTAACATTCTATATAAGTTCTATCTACTCTAACACAGGAAGTTTAAATCCACATGAATTTTTTGATAAATGAAAGGAACCTGAGTGAAGATCAGGTTCCCGAACTGTCTATTTGACATAGAGGGTGGTGCCCAAAAAGAGCGGCAGGTAACTTTCTGTGTCAAAAACGATATAGAAGAAAGGTCTGTCTAGGAAGACTGTTTTTGGAGGATCAATTGCTGCAGATTTTTCGTTTATTTCCACCGCGGTAGCAGCACCAGCTTTTGTGCCCCTTTCATGGACTTCAATCTTTGCTTTATGGAGGACTCTGTTGATATAGAGATTTCCACCTGCAGAACCCAGTCCGGATAGATCCGCAAGATCTTCATCAAAAGCGTGTTCCATCCCCATGCTCTTTAAAATATCGGACATTTCCACTGAATACTCTGTGGTGAACTTTGGCATCATGGTCTGAACTGAGGTTTCTATGGGGTTCTCCAGAATCTCACGCAGTTTATCTGGTGTAAGGTCTGAAAGATAGGCTGAGAGATGAAGGTCCTCTGGTGGTAAGATTGCCGCAAAGGCGTAGTTTCCATCTGCATACTTCTTGATGAATCCTTTTGCATCTCCATCTTCCAGGTAGAGCTGCTCTTGTGAATACATCATATCGGCATTCTGGAGAGTTCCGTCATCCGCATGAAAAGATTCTTGACGCACCTCATTTTCTTTATAGATGGTTTCCCACTCTGCATCAAAGGAGAGCGCATTGATAAGGTACATGACAGTGTCACTGGAGATTTCATTAAGGATTTCCGGGATTTGACCGTCTGTACGCTCCCGAACCCAGCTGTTGATGTCCTTCACTGTGCTGTCATCAAAAGGAGAACGGTAGATTCCGGCATCACAGTAGTTTATTGTGGTCTGAAGAAATTCAGGGCGGATCTGAAACCGGTCTCCATCCCGAAACCATATGGAATTTGCCATATGGACCTTCAGCTTATCCTTTTGTGGAAGTTTTGATGTATAAAAGTACAGCAGCTGATTGAGTGATTGCCGATCCATGCCAAAGACTTCCTCCATCTGGGAAAGCGTATCACTCTTTGCGCCATTGGCGGTCATTCCAAGGGAAGTCAGTACGGATAGAGGCGAAATCAGCGTGTTTTCACATAGAAGATTCTTAGTAAAGAGATTGAAGGAGAAGGTCAGCGCTGGCATCGTAGATTCTTTTGTGAACGAACTGCTTTTCTCCACCGTTTCTTTTTTTAGATCATCGAGGAGGTTTCCGCCTTCAGCCGAAACGGCTTTTTTGCAGCCAGCAAAGGATAATACGAGACATATACTGAGCAGTAGTCCAATTGATTGGGGCATCCTGTTTTTTTTCATAAGATATTCCTCCTGCTTCTCTTTTTTATTCATCATACACCACTCATAAATGAATGGGTTACAGTAGAGTAAAAGTTTAGGTGCTATATAAGATTGTTCGTTCATTAATGGATGTCCTTTGAAAATGTAATAAAACCATAATAATTCTGTGAAATCCAGTACGCATCTTTGTTCTATAGTATATGTAGCGATGGAGACAAAAGGAGTGGAAATGATGTATGGAGATATGGGGGAAATAAGGGTCATGAGGTTTGTCAGGTCTTATCATATTCTAGGGATCTTTGTGATTGTGATGATTGCTGGACCGCTTCATTTTGCCTATGAATGGTCTGGCGAGAACTTTTTTGTCAGTCTCATTGCTCCAGTGAACGAGAGCATCTGGGAGCATCTGAAAATGGTCTACTGGCCAACGGTGCTCTGGTGGACAGGTGGCTATTTGGTGTACAAAGAAAGAAAGAAGCTTTCCTTCAGAAGATGGCATCAGGCCATGGCCATCAGTGTGATCTTTGGTGTTTCTATTATTGTGGTCTGGTATTATGTGTGGGCCGGCGCCTTTGAAGTGGAAGCTTCCTGGGTGAACTTCTCCTCTATGGTCAGCATCCCTGTTGCACAGCTTCTGGCCATTCATGTCTATAGAGTTTCCAAGCCACGATGGATTTATGCAGCTACGGGAATATTCATTGTAATCTCGCTGTCTCTCATGATGGGATATTTCACGTATTATCCCCCAAACTTGCCCATCTTCATCTCGCCTTAAAAAGAGTTCTGATGCGTTCCATCAGAAAGAAAAAGAAGTGTAGGACCGGACAAGTTCCTTCCCGATTTTCTTAATTCTATCTTAATATTTTGAGTATCAAAGTATACCTCTGTATAATGGGAATGAATCGAATTATGGGAGGAAACAACTATTGGAACTTTTAAATCATCTAAAAATCGGAAATCTATTGCCTAAGTGGCCTATTATACAAGGTGGTATGGGGATAGGGATTTCACTTTCTTCACTGGCGGGAGCCGTGGCGAAAGAAGGTGGTATCGGCATCATCTCGGGAGTCCAGATTGGCTATCGGGAAGAGGATTTTCTAAAGAACAATCTGGAAGCCAATAAAAGAGCGTTAAGGGCAGAAATCAGAAAGGCAAGAGACATTGCACCTGAGGGAATCATCGGCGTGAATCTTCTGGCTGCTATGACTGCTTATGACGAACTCATAAAAACCGCTGTGGAGGAAGGCATTGATCTCATTGTCACTGGAGCGGGTCTTCCGCTGGAGCTTCCAGAAATGGTCAAGGGGACAAAAACAAAGATTGCTCCAGTGGTGTCTTCTGGAAAAGCAGCGAAGCTGATATCGAAGGTTTATGATAAGAAGTTCGGGATTCCTGCGGATCTTTTCATAGTGGAGGGGCCAATGGCAGGAGGACACTTAGGGTTTAAGAAGGAAGTCATGGAAAGCGGAAGCTATATGGATCTGAAGGACATCCTGAAAGAAGTGCTGGAAGAACTGAAGCCTTTTGAAGAAAAATACCAGGTGAAGATTCCTGTGGTTGTGGCTGGAGGTATTTATGACGGCAAAGATATTGCAGAGTACCTGAAACTCGGCGCATCAGGCGTACAGATGGGGACCCGGTTTGTAGCAACAGAGGAATGCGACGCGGATCTTGAGTTCAAAATGGCTTATGTGAATGCAAAAAAGGAAGACATCAGACTGGTGAACAGCCCAGTGGGCATGCCGGGAAGGGCCATCAGAAATACTTTTACCGATAAACTGGACGCAGGCAGGATACCTGTAAAAAGATGCTATAACTGCCTCATACCCTGTGATCCAAAGACTACTCCCTACTGCATTTCAGACGCACTCATGCACTCAGTTCATGGAGAAGAAGGCCTTGTTTTTGCAGGTGCTAATGCCTACCGGGTGTCTGAAATTTTATCAGTGAGAGAGCTCATGAGGCAACTGGTCGTGGAAACCATAGATGAGATGAAGAAATATGTTTAATAGTTACGTGATAGAATGAAATTCAAGTGACAATCAAATATTGATATAAAGATTGAGTTTTGAATGTCTGAACTTCTAAACTATTTTAAAAATAATACAATAAAATTAAAATTATTAGACAATAAATGCTCATAAGTATATTAAAGAAGAATAGAACATTGACTTTTATAATAAATTAAAGTATAATTAAAATAATAAAAAGAACTCGTGGTTAAAAATTAAATCAACAGGTACATGCAGCTAAAGTCGCTTTTTACGAAAGGCGACTTTTTTTATCTTGAAAATCCTAAGGAGGTAGTCCGATTGATCAGACTTGATATAGACTATAGAGTTATCCTAGGTGCTTTGGTTCTGGTGGTTTTGGTTTTTCTTGGCGTATTGTACAGAATTAGAAGAGTAAGGAATATAAAGATCAGAGATGCCTCCCTCAGCGTCGAGGAACTGGTGGAACATGCAAAAAGCATGTCATTGGAGCATTCCGTGGTACCACAAAGAAGCAAACGGAACTGGCCTATTTCCCGAATGAATGACAATTTTAAATACATCCAACAGACTTATATGGAACTGAATGCGGAAGTGACTAAAAAAAACTCAGTACCTCCTGCTGCTGAGTGGCTGCTTGATAATTTTTATGTGCTGGAAGAACAGGTGAATGGACTTCGAAGAAACATGTCTAAGAAAAGCTATTTTGAGCTTCCGGTCTTAAGAAAAGGTCCATATCAAAATGTTACACGAATCTCAGTACTTATGATGGAGCTGGTCAGCCATACACAAGGCCGTATCGAGGAGGAGGTCCTGCTCCAGTATTTGGAAGCATATCAGTCTCATAATGTACTTTTGGAACGTGAGATTTATGCAATGCCAGCTATGTTAAAGCTAGCACTCCTGGAAAATATCAGGATGATATGTGAGGATATCATAGAAACAAAAAAGCAGTGGAATCTTGCAGATGAAATGGTTGAGGAGTGGGCTTTATTGGACCATATGACCTCCGACGAAATCAGCGCGTTATTTGAGAAAGGCAACAAAGCCGTCAGCAGTATGATAGAGACACCTAATTCCTCTTTTGTGGAACATCTCTTCTATAGACTGAGAAGATCTGGAAAAAGCTATTCTGATGTCCTGCGTTATATAGATGGGGTTCTAGGGAGGTTTGATACTTCAGCAGAACTCTTAGCCCAGAAGGAGCACAATGCTCAGGCGATCAGTACGGTGGGGATTGGAAATTGCATTATAAGTCTCAAGTACCTTTCAGGGATGAACTGGACAGAGTTATTTGATGCTGCCAGCAATCTGGAAAAAATACTAGCACAGGATCCTGATGGCACATATAGTCGTATGGATATTCAATCACGTTTCTATTACAAGAATACGGTGGAGCATATTGCTAAAATGTTTGGGGTTTCTGAGCTCTATATTGGAAAAGAGGCTCTGTACCTGGCCAGAAGAGCTTTCTCTTCTGAAAATGCTGCCAGTGCTGATTCTGACAACATGAATCATACCAGACATATTGGATATTATATCATCGGAGATGGGCTCTCCTTGCTTGAAGAAAGACAGGAAAGGCATATTAAATACTTCACCAGAATCAGAAGAAGGTTTGTCGAAAGCCAGGGTGCGATTTATATGCTCTCTATTGTATCGTTCACAATTCTATTGACACTGATGGCAGTCTCATACTCGAGGACCCATGCAGATTCCAATGATATTTTAATCATGGTTCTCACAGCGATTGCGGTCATTATTCCTGTTTCTGATATCGTCATATCCATAGCCAACTGGATTGTGAACAGAGTAAAAAAGCCTGCAGTATTCCCAAGACTTGAGCTTAAAGAAGGAGTTCCAGATAGTATGCGGACCATAGTCGTAATTCCAGCAATCATCCCCGATAGGAAGAGGGTGCGGGAGCTTATGGAGAATATGGAGAACCACTATCTTGGAAACAGGGAAAAGAACGTATTTTTTGCATTAATTGGTGCGTTCAAAGACTCTGATTATGAGACCATCGATAGTGATGAAAGCATCATAGAGGAAGCGTCATTAAGAATAATGGAGCTGAACGGCAAATACTCAAATGGTGAGAAAGATATTTTTTACTTCTATAATAGAGATAGGATATTGAACGAAATAGATCAAACCTGGACGGGCTGGGAAAGAAAAAGAGGTGCTTTGATGGAGTTTAATGAACTCCTGCTGGGCTCTACAGACACAAGCTTTTCCTACAGTTCCAATAAATTTCTTCCAGACAATGATATCAGATACGTCATCACACTTGATGCAGATACGGTGCTTCCTTTAGGGATGGCAAAAAAAATGATTGGGACAATGGCACATCCGCTGAACAGTCCAGTGATTGACAAAGAAAAAGGCATTGTTACCAAAGGATATGGCTTGATGCAGCCAAGAATATCTTTTGATAGTGACAGCTCAAACAGATCCGTTTTTTCAAGGATCTATACAGGTCAAGAAGGTTTGGATCCATACGCCAGTGCCATATCTGATGTTTATCAGGATCTGTTTGGTGAAGGAATATTTACCGGAAAGGGCATCTATGATCTTAGAGTGTTCCAGACGGTATTAAAGGGAACTTTGCCTGAAAATGCAATACTGAGTCATGACCTTCTGGAAGGATCCTTTGTTAGAGCGGCCTTGGTCTCAGATCTTGAGCTGATAGACTCATATCCATCAAAATATAATTCTTTCATGGCAAGACTGCACAGATGGATCAGAGGAGACTGGCAGCTGGTACCATGGCTTTTCCGAAGTTTACATACAATGGATCATTCAACCATATCCAATCCTTTATCAGTAGTTTCAAAATGGAAGATCATAGATAATCTGAGAAGAAGCCTGATGGCTCCTTCGGTGATGTTTCTTTTCATTGTTGGATTCACTTTACTCCCAGGATCGGGTGTTTTTTGGTTCAGTCTTGGTATTCTGGCTTTGGGTACACCTCTGGGGCTTTCACTCATGGCTAGAATCTTCAGAGAGGGTCTCAGACCTGATACCATAAAAAGATATTTACCAGGATTTTTTGGTATAAAAGCATCCGTATTTCAGTTTTTACTCAGCATCATGTTACTCCCGTATCAAGCAGTGAAGGCAGTAAATGCTATCACCGTAACACTTGCAAGAGTGTTTTTCACCAAGAAAAATCTGCTCGAATGGGTCACATCTTCAGATGCGGACAAAGCACAGCCGAATTCTCTGGAAAGCTATATAAGATCCATGGGGGCAAGTGCAACTTCCGGATTGATCATAGTAATACTTACTTATTATTTCAAACCTGAAAATCTCTTTTTAAGTTCATTATTAGCAGTGGTCTGGCTCAGTTCACCTGTTATTGCTTACCTCATCAGCAGGGATGAAAATAATAAATTAACCAGACTGAACAATGAGGCTTTACTGGAACTGAGAAAAACTTCTAGAAAAACCTGGAGATATTTCGAGGAGTTTTCCAATGCAGGAAACCATGATCTGGCTCCGGATAATTTTCAGGAAGAACCCTATCGAGGCATTGCCCATAAAACATCTCCAACGAATATTGGATTGGGGCTGATGGCTTCACTTACGGCAAGAGACATGGGGTATATAGGCCTCAAGGAAGCAATAGAGAGGATTTCTAAAACCATCACCACCATAGAGAAAATGGAGAAATGGAATGGACACCTATACAACTGGTACGATACGAGAACTCTAAAACCCATGAGACCCATGTATGTATCTACTGTTGACAGCGGAAATCTGGTTTGTTATCTGATTACATTAATAGAAGGACTTCAGGATTACATGGAAAAGCCTCTCCTTGATTCATCATATGCGCGTGGTATCACAGATACCGTCATAGCAGGAATGGAAGAGCATAGAGAACTTCCTCAGGCAGTACTGACCATAAGCTCTTTTGAAAAGCAGGAAGTCATTGAACCGACGGCTTGGTTCAGAGCGCTTAAGAGATTCACTGAGATTTCACATCAATCTGAATCATCCCGGAAGGAGTGGGCATTGAAGCTTCGGCATCAGGGAGACTCACTGCTGAAGGAAATGGAGCTGTTCATGCCTTGGGTCATGGCATCATCCCTATCGAATAGTCAAGTTACCCATGTTGAAATGAATCCAGTTTTTGCAAAGCTTATGGTTCTCATTGGAACCAATACCCCTTTACATGACCTTCCTGAACTTGGAAAACGCATAGTGGATTGCTGTGATCAGTTGCTGGATGAACTTTGTGAAAGTGATTTGGAATCAATGGAAGGAATTCTTGATTGGTTGAATGAAGTAAAGGAGGCGGCAATAAAATCCATTCAGTTCACCACGGAATTCATAGAACGCTATGAAAAGCTGATCTTAAGAATATCAGAGCTGTCCGAAGGCACGATGTTCAAGTCCCTATACAGCGAGCGAAGGCATTTGTTCTATATTGGATACAATGTGGAAGAAATGAGGTTGACGAACTCCTATTACGATCTTCTTGCTTCTGAAGCAAGACAGACGAGCTACTTAGCCATAGCAAGAGGTGAGGTGCCACCTACTCATTGGTTTATGCTTGGGAGATCCCTTACGGTGGTCGACCGGTTCAAAGGCCTTGTCTCATGGAGTGGCACGATGTTTGAGTATCTGATGCCACTGCTTATCATGCGTAGCTATAAGAATACTCTGCTGGATGAAACCTATTCTTTTGCTGTAAAAAGTCAGATAAAGTACGGGAAACAGAGACAAGTACCTTGGGGAAGTTCAGAATCTGCATTTGGCGTCATTGACATCAATCTGGATTATCAGTATAAAGCCATTGGTGTACCATGGCTTGGGTTAAAAAGAGGTTTGGCTGAAGATAATGTCATTGCACCTTATGCTACAGTCCTTGCACTCTTGGTTTTCCCTGAAGAGGCATATAAGAATTTAACTCATTTAAAGGCAGAAGGGATGGAAGGAAGCTACGGATATTATGAAGCTTTGGATTATACCCTTGACCATCTTGAACCGGGAGCCCATAAAAAAATCATCAGGAGTTATATGGCCCATCACCAAGGGATGAGTCTCATGGCATTGAATAATTATCTCAACGATGACATTATGCAGAAGAGGTTTGGCGAAAATCCTTTTGTGAAGTCAGCCAGACTGCTTCTGCAGGAAAAGGTGCCTCAAAACTTTATATTCACAAAAGGAAGCAAAGAGAAAATCCCAGTATCAAAGGTGAAAATATACAACGAGGAGATTTCATACAGGGAGTTCAGCTCGCCTGATTTTGATTTGCCGAAGGTGCATATCCTTTCTAATGGAAACTATTTTGTTGGACTTACGGATCAGGGCACTGGATACAGCAGGACAAAGGACGTTGATATTTCAAGGTGGAGAGAAGATCCAATCACAGAAAACTATGGCACTTTCTTCTATTTAAAAAATATTGAAACAGACCAAGTCTGGTCATCAGCCTATGCGCCACTAAACAAAACACCTGAGAAATATGAAGTGATTTTCACTGCAGATAAGGCTTCTTATAAAAGAACTGACGGAGAGATTGAAACGTTGACGGAGATTGTTGTGGGATCTGGAGATAACGCTGAGGTCAGAAGGCTGAAACTAAAGAACAATGGAGGGTCTCCATGTATCATTCAGCTCACCAGCTACATTGAACTTGTAGGTGCATCACACGGCAGTGATGTTGCACACCCGGCCTTCAGCAACCTTTTCATCAGAACAGAATATGATCATGAGCATAAGGTGCTTCTGGCAAACAGAAGAAGAAGGAGCGAACAGGACAGAAAGCTTTGGATTGCCAGTATACCAGTAATAGAAGGAGAAACTGTCAGTGAGATCGAGTACGAAACAGATAGGCTGAAGTTTATAGGAAGAAATCATCACACAGGAAACCCAGAAGTCATAGAAAGAGGAAAGCCTCTTTCCAATACGGTGGGATCTGTTCTGGATCCGATCTTCAGCTTGAGGACCAGTATTCGCATTAAACCGGGAGAGATGGCCAGAATTTTCTTTGTTACTGTTACTGCAGAGAGCAGGGAAGCTTTGATGGAACTGGTAGTAAAATACGGTAACGCTGAAGCTTGTGATGCTTCCTTCAGATTCGCACTGACAAGAAGTCAGGTGGAAGCGAAGTATCTTAACATAAAAGCCCATGATATGGAGCTTTATCAGGATATGATCTCAGACATTCTCTTTATCAGTCCTAGGCGAAGAATTTATGAAGAGAAAATCAAGAGCAGTCATTTGGGACAGCCGACATTTTGGCGATATGGTATCTCCGGAGATAGGCCTATGGTATTACTTACAATGGACAAAACCGATGATGTGGAGCTTCTCCATGAGCTCTTGAAGGCTCACGAGTATTGGAGAGTAAAAGATCTTAAAGTGGATCTGGTCATTTTATGCAAAGAAGAATACAGTTATATCAATCCTCTTTACGCGCTGATTACAGAAGCTGTCTACAGTACACAGACTCAGGATTTTATGAATCTGCATCGGGATGTTTTTATATTGAAATCCAGCGATATGACATCGGAGGAGATTGATTTCTTCTATGCCAACGCCAGGATGATCTTTGAAGGAAGTCGAGGGAAGATGAGAAAGCAGTACAGTTCTTTCATTATGAAGGCATTAGGAGAGAAAAGTACAAGTACAACTGAACTTGGTAACCGTACTGAAGTAAGAAATTCTAGAAAGTTTCAAAATGAGATACCCATGCTGGTTTCGAATTTTGAAACGGAAGACCATGAGGAGCTTCTATTTTACAATGGACTTGGAGGCTTTGGAGAAAATGGGAAAAGCTATGTGATTAGGCTTGAACATGGAAAGAGGACTCCTTTGCCGTGGGTCAATGTGATTGCAAACCCAAACTTTGGATTTATCGTGTCGGAGTCTGGCGGAGGATACACGTGGAGTGATAACAGCAGAGAATTTAAAATTTCAAAGTGGTCTAATGACGCAGTCGGTGATGAGCCATCAGAGATCTTTTATATAGGGGATGAGTCTGGAAATTTATGGTCTGGGGCATCACTCCCCATAAGGGAAGAAGAGCCGTATACCATAGAACATGGGTTTGGATATTCAAAGTTCCTGCACAAAAGCCACGGATTAGATCAAGAGCTTGTACAATTTGTCCCTGTGAATGATCCTGTAAAAATCAGCATGCTTCGTTTTCAAAATGAAAATCTGACACCTAAAATCATTACCGTGACTTTTTACATGAAGCCTTTACTAGGTGTAAGCACAGAGGAAACAGAGATGCATCTGGTCAGCTCTCAGACATCGGGTGGTTCCCTTCTAATTGAAAACCCTTATAACAGAGAGTTCGCAGGTAAAGTTTGCTTTATTGACACTTCTCATGAGGATAGGACCGTTACTGGAGACAGAAAGGAGTTCTTTGGAAGAGGAGGCATATTATCACCAGATGCTTTGGTGAGCCCTGGACTCAGCGGAGAAACAGGTGCTGGCTTTAACCCTTGTGGTGCCATGCAGATAGAAATAAGGTTGGAACCTAAGGAAACGAAGGAATTTGTTTTTGTTATGGGTATCGGAAACAACCGGGAACAAGCTGATGAACTCGCTGTCAAATACAAGAATTTACTGAATGCAAAGGAGGCTTTGGACCAGGTGAAGAGCTTCTGGCATGAAAAGCTCGGTGCTATTGAAGTATCGACACCAGATAGCGCCATGAACATTATGCTGAACGGATGGCTTCAGTATCAGGTGATCTCTTGCAGGTTATATGCTCGTTCTGGATTTTATCAAGCTGGTGGCGCATATGGTTTCAGAGATCAGCTTCAAGACACACTGGCTTTGGCGGCAACTTGGCCAGCTATAGCAAAGGAGCAGATTATTAGACATGCAGGACATCAGTTTGAAGAGGGGGACGTACTGCATTGGTGGCATGAACCTTCTGGTAAAGGGACCAGAACACGGATATCAGATGATTTTCTATGGCTTCCCTATGTAACTGCAGAATATATCAGTATTACGGGAGACTTTGGGATATTGGATAGTATGGCACCCTATCTGGAGGAAGATCCTTTAGAGGATCATGAGAATGAACGATATTGCCAGCCGCGAATATCCACAGATAAATATTCTCTGTATGATCATTGTTTAAGAGCACTGAAAAATGCCATGAGGTTCGGAGTGCATAAGTTGCCCCTCATGCGAAGCGGAGACTGGAACGATGGCATGAATAATATAGGAATAGACGGGAAAGGAGAAAGTGTATGGCTTGGATGGTTTCTTTTTGATACGCTTCAGAAATTTATACCAATCGCAAGAGAAATGGGGGATGCTCTAATTGCAGACGAATTCACGCACATTGCAGCGGACTTGAAGGATGCTATAGAAAGCAGCGCCTGGGACGGCAGCTGGTACCTCAGAGCGTTCTTTGATGATGGCACGCCGTTAGGTTCCGCGATCAACACTGAATGTAAAATAGATTCACTAGCTCAATCTTGGTCCGTGCTTTCTGGAGCTGGCGATAGGGATAGATCAGTAAAAGCAATGCAATCTCTTGAAAATTATCTCGTCATGGAAAACGAAGGGGTTGTGAAGCTATTGACACCTCCTTTTGACAGTGGAAACAGCAATCCAGGCTACATTAAAGGATATCTTCCTGGGATAAGGGAGAATGGTGGTCAATACACCCATGCAGCTGCATGGACAGTGGCGGCGTTCGCTAGGTTAGGAGAAGGTGAGAAAGCGTGGAATCTGTTTAAGCTTCTCAATCCAATCCATCATACCCGAACTGAGGAAGGACTGATGACATATAAGACGGAGCCGTATGTGATGGCTGCAGATGTATACAGTGAGTATCCTCATGTGGGACGAGGCGGATGGACCTGGTATACAGGATCTGCAGGGTGGATGTATAAAGCTGGTTTGGAGAATATACTTGGTATTTACAGACAAGGTGACAAACTGATTTTCAGTCCCAGCATACCCGGAAAGTGGCTTGAGTATTGTGTGCGTTATAGGTATCACCAAACGATATATGAGATTAAATTCAAAAATCCGAACGGTTTACAGACTGGAGTCTGTGAAATCTATCTGGATGGCAACCTAGAAGCTGAGAACTCTATTGCGCTAATGGATGATGGATTTACTCATGATGTGGAAGTGCTCATGAATGGTGCATTACAAACATAATAATGGATGGCTATAGAACGTAAAGGGCGCTGTATAATCATTGCTTGTGCAATGGAGTATACAGCGCCCCTATTTTTTATGGGTGTAATATTCCTTAAATGATGAAAATAAAATGGTACCCTCAGCGGGAATCGAACCCACAACTAGCCCTTAGGAGGGGCTTGTTATATCCATTTAACTATGAAGGCTTGAACAATAGTTATTGTAATATATTCGGGGTTTGAAGTCAATGAAGGGAAATAAGGAGATCGTGAGTGTTTGAACTAACAGCCTCACATTATTTCATCCTTATCTCCCTAAAATTAATTTAATCCTTAATTTTGTGCTCTCCTTACGCTTCCTCAAGTTTCTCCACTTTAAGATCGGTAGATTTTAAGATATCGTCCGGAATCTCTCCAAGCACTTCAATAATCTGAAATACAATGTCACTGCCATGGAGTTCATACTGAAGGAGTTTCCCTTTCACCTTATTTCGGAAAACAGAATAGGCAGCGAGATCATTCCCTTCTGAAATTCTATATATCTGCTTTTCTTTTGGTCGTTCTGCTTTGATCTTAGAGGGATCTTTGCCTAAAATTCGCTTCTCCAGTAGAAAATCCAGGTTCTTCTCCAGAAGTAGATCAATGAGGCTATGGGCTTGTCCTTTTTTCAGAACATCCAGGTTTACTAGTAGCTTGTATTGAGGATAGCGGCTCATCAATGAGAGAATCTTCTTTTTCTGAAGATCCGATGCAGGTTCATTATGCCATTCTCTCATGATTATTTGCCACCACCTTATGGTTTTTTCCAAAGCTCCTTTGGTACTGCTGTAAAATCAGGGAAAGAAGGATCTGGTTCCCCAATGTAGATATCCCCTGTGTCTCTCTCAACAAAGTAGTATTCTGAAGAAGAGAGTTCTTTTCTTCTTACTTCAAAAGCATAAAACATGGCTTCTTCTTCCGTACCAGGTTTTATGAATCCGATTCCGTTCTGCATCATGATCTCATTTCCAGGGAAGGTTTTTTCTATGAGCTTTAATGCAGATTCAAAGCTGTGGACCCGCACATACTCTGGCAGGTTCACTTCAAGGGCATGGGTGCTGTTAGGATTTACAGGGTCTTTGATATAGAGATAGATTGGATTTCCTACGTCGTAAAGCTCTGCATAGAGCTGAAGTGTTTTGGATTCTTTGGGCTGCAGGACCATAGACTGAAGAAAACTTTCAGGCATTGCATACTTCTTTTCACCACTTAGCAGCTCTTCCTCCACCTCATAAAAAGTATACCAGTAAATGGAAGGATATGCTTCATTGATGTCCAGAATATGTCCCAAAGTCTCATAGAGCTCCAGAGGTTCCTCCCCAAGATTTTCCGCGTTTATCGTGAGAAAGACGAAGGTGCCATCGGTCACAGAATCAAATATGGTGGATTCATAATTTGGGTCCTCATTTTTGAGGATATTGGTGACATACACATCCTGTACCTTTACTTTAAGCTGATCCACTGTGACCTCCGCTCCTGCGTCATAGACCGCCAAAGCTGATTCAGCAGGAGGATTGATATATTCAAAGACCATTTCTTTTTCAGTGTCGGTATCTCGCAGAGTCTCCTTGATGGAAAAAGAACTGAAATTCATGGAAAGAAGACACAGCCAGGAATCATGGGACAGAATGGAAATCACCGGCAATTCTTCCACGACTTCTTTACTGCTACCATCCAGGTTCATTTTTTTCAGCTCCAGCATGGTGGCCTTTTCGGTGGTATTGCCATAGTAGATGACATCATTGGAGATGTGGAAGGATGAGAGCTTTTCCTCCGTAAGGCGTTTCAGGTCTTTTCCGTCCCGATTCATCACAAAGAGCTGATTTTTTTCCTCAGACCCATCCACGAAGTAGAGTTTGTCTTTATAAAGAATGAAATTTATCACCGATCCTTCATGAAGCTTCACAGGATCTTGGCCATCTTGATCTGAAACATAGAGACTACGGTCCTCCTGGCGGATGTAATAGAGTCTATTTCCGGAAACAAAAAACTGCTGGATTTTGTCATCAAGAATTCTGGTCATCTCTTCACCACTTCTATTCATCCGATGGAGCGTAAAAGTTTTTTCTGGATTGGTATCTTCGCCCATGGAGATGAAATAAAGGAAGTCGCCGCTGCACTGGAGACTCAATGCCTTCTCATTCGAGAGCACAGAGCGCTCACTCCCGTCTTTCTTCATCGTCACAATGGCATTATTTTCTGTTCCGCTGAGAAAGTACAAAAAGTCTCCGGAAATGTTAAGAGAATAAGCAATTTCATCACTGACAGGGATGAGGCCATCACCGCTCTGATCCATCTTGTAGAGCTTGTTATGATCACCGAAATGATTGAAATAGATGGTATCTCCATCACCAACCAGAATGCCTCCATTCGCTAGATTGCCACTGGTGTTTCCGGAAAGGACGGTGCTTTTTTGAGAGGTGCCGCAGCTGAAGAGAATCACAGAGAAACAAAGGAAGAGAGCGGCTTTCTGTATTTTTCTGAACCTCATTTCAAACCCTTCTTCTCATATTATTTTTAAGGAGTCTTCCTGCCTTCAGTGTAGCACCTTCTTGTGAAATAACCAGAATATATATCTGAATATTGTGAAAATAAATCTGAAGAAAACAAAAAGGACCCGGAAGATTCCGGATCCATTGATAGTAAGAGTTTATGCGTTTCTTGCCCGCTTCTTGGTGACATAGATCATGATGACGCCAAAGAAGATGGCCACGAGAGAAATGAGCTGCGCCTGTCTCATGCCGAGAAACATCAGACTGTCTGTTCTTAAGCCTTCAATATAGAAGCGGCCGATGGAGTAAAGAATCATGTAGGCATAGAGAATGATGCCGTGCTCCTTTTCTTTCTTTTTACCGAACCAGATCATCAGCACGATAAAAACCAGCACATTCCAGATGGATTCATAGAGGAATGTGGGGTGATAATAGGTGCCGTTAATGAGCATGCCATTTTGGATAAACTCCGGGAACTTCGAAATAAACGCTTCTGTCACAGGACCACCATGGGCTTCCTGGTTCATGAAGTTTCCCCATCTGCCAATGGCTTGGGCAAGAATGATGGCAGGTGCTGCCGCATCGGCCATATCGAGTATTTGCGCCATATTCTTCTTTTTGATGAGCTTATAAATGAACACACCTAGGGCTGCTCCGATGAGACCTCCATGAATGGCAAGGCCACCACTTCGGAAATCCAGCATTTCCATAAAGGTGTCATACTGGTCCAGCTCAAAGATGACATAATAGACTCTAGCGCCAATGAGCGCCAAGGGGAACGCATAGAGAAAAGCATCTGTCACATCATCAAAGCTGACTTTTCCGGCACTTCTCTTGGCATTAAAGTAAACGACAACGAAGGCGACAAGAACGCCTATGGTAATGAGCACACCGTACCACATGATCGGTGTACCAAATAATCTGAATGCAACTGGATCCATAATAGGTACCTCTTTCATTTTAAATTTTGTTCCATTATATCACAGGAAACCTAAGTTTTCTTTAAGCAAATCAGGGAAGACTGCACCATCCTCATAAAAGGGTCAGTCCATGAGTGCTTTAGTGCATTCATGATTTGTGAATTTAACAAATTGTCATATCTACAGATGGAATTTTGTTATAATATAGGTACAGAGACAATTTGAGACGAGAGGGAGGAGTACTGATGAAAAAGAACATGCTGAAGATTGTTGCCATACTGATGTCCCTGACACTGTTGGCTGCATGTGGTAATAAAGAAAACGGATCTGCTGGAGTGAATGAGGATACCGTGAAGCAGCTGGAGGAGAAGATTGTTTCTCTTGAAGCGGATAACGCGGCGCTGAAGGAAGAGAATGAAGCACTGAAGGTGGAGATTGAAGAGCTGAAAGCTTCCGGTTCTGGAGAACTCATTGAAGAAGAGGAAGAGGAGCTTCCTGTTTTTGGCGCTGAGGAAGACGGCACAATGACACAAGTAATCAGTGTTGTGGTGAAGACGGATGAACCTCTTTTAACCAAAATGCAGATGCTTGCGGACAAGCTTGGAGAGGAAGTCTTTGGTGGACTGACCATGAAGGCTCTGGAAATCAAGGAAGAGGATGGAAAAAACATCCTTTATGTGGACCTTATTGAAGGGTCCGGAGAAGTGGGTGCCAAGAGCTGGATCTATGATTACTTCCAGGGGTCAACTGGTGGAAATATGACAGAAACAGCGTTAACTGAAACCTTCCTCCAGAGAGAATATGGTGGAGTTTGGGTGGATGGCGTTCATTTCACTTTAGATGGGGAGAAGATCGAATTTGATCATGTACCGAATCTTTCGGATACGATTCTAAGATAAGAGACTGAAAATGAAAGGAGTTTTGGAGCACATGCTGGACATGTGGTTCCAAAACTCCTTTTGTTATTCTTTTTCCAGTTCCAGGATTCTATTGTGCATGTCCTTGGACAGGGGGTACTTTGGAGAGTTCTCATCTCCAGTGTCCTGGTTTTCGATGATCAGAACTTCTGCATCCTCGCAGAGCGTATGGGTATGCCATACCCCCTTCTTCACATTATAGACCTCATGCAGTCTCATCTCGGTCTTTACGATAGCACCGGGGATTTCTTCGCAGCCTGCAGTGTACAGGGCGCATTTGCCACTCAGCAGCACAAATACTTCATCGGTATAGAGATGCTTCTGCAGATGGTTGAGGTTTTCCGGAAGAAGATCTTCACAGGGTCTTAAAACTGCGACTCTCCAGGACTCAAAATCCACAAGAGGATGGTATCCGGAAGGGGGAAAAGGTACAATTTCGATATCTTTCATGACAGTTCAGCCTCCATTTCATATCAGTTCAAGATACATAGAATTCATGAAGGGCTTTTTTAGAAAGTGCCTCAAGATCCGCTTTCCTAAACTTTAGTATGCCTTCATGAGATAAATCCGTTTCTCTTTTATCAAGTCAAATCCGCCTAGGATTCTCTTAGAAGATGTTTCGTAGGCAGGTAACTTCTTTTACTTTGTAATTAAGAAGAGATAGGGCTTTTCTTATCTATTTAATCTTAAAGGACTTTACGGAGAATGGCAATAGAGTGGATGCTTTCCCTTCTCAGAACCCATCTGAAGCCAGCAGCGGAGAATGGAGAAAAGACGAGTTTAAAAACGAGGAACCTCATGTGATAGAGGTTCCTCGTTTTTAATCAGTTTTACAGATTTTGCTTTTTAAGAAATCGGCTTCGGAAAAAGAAAACGCCAGCTGGAATCATGGAGATGAGAAAGACAATCCCCATAAGATAAATGAAGTTCCCTTCAAGAAATTCCATATTGCCCACAAAGAATCCGATCATGACATAAAGAACAGTCCACATGGCATTTCCAATGAACATGAAGAAGGAGATGTCCAGGAAATTTACATTCGTAAAGCCAGCGATGAAAGGAGTAAGGGTCCTGGCTATGGGAATAAACCTAGAAATGAGAAAGGCCCTTCTTCCTTTGTGGGTGAAGAAGTGATGGACCTTGTCAAAATTCTCTTTGTTGATGAACTTAAAAAGAGAACGGTCTTCAAAACGACTTCTGTGGTACTTTTCCCCCAGATACTTACCAATCTTGTAGTTCAGCATATCACCAAGGAGCGTAGCCACATAGAAGCCCACCAGAAGCGCAACCACATTGAGATCATCTGTTGAGGCAAAGGCACCAGCGCCCACAAGCAAAGAGTCCCCAGGCAGAATGGCCAGAATCACTGCACCTGTTTCCAGAAATATAATGAAAAACAGGATCAGGTAAGCACCAATGCCAAAGTACTCAATGAGATCTGTAATATGTGTATCCAGTTTTGTGAAAAAACCAATGAGTTCTGAAATCTCCATGGGATTCTCCTTTATTCTTTAGTACCCTCATTGTACTGGAAAAAACCTTTTCATTGGTGACCTTTTGTTTAAAAATGTCTGTCCATTTTCTAAATGTTTCAAAGTGTGATAGAGCACAGTGGGGAAAAATCAGGAAATCTCCTTCTCCTGTGGAACATAGACCAGACATGTGCACAGGGGGGTTACAAAAGAGGCTTTAATTTGTTATTCTATAATTGGATGAATAAAAAGGTT
The DNA here is from genome assembly GCF_003514505.1 of Proteiniclasticum sp. Lineage (GTDB taxonomy): Bacteria > Bacillota > Clostridia > Clostridiales > Clostridiaceae > Proteiniclasticum. The sequence continues at coordinate 17,262 of NZ_DOPX01000014.1, read as the reverse complement.
TACATTGCATAAACGGTATATCACATAGTTAATAATGATATTAATTCATAACAATACATAAATATAAATTGAAATCATCGTGGAGTTCCTGTGAACTCCACATTCTTAACTGATGTGCAATGAAATCCTGCATGAGGGAGGAATAATCATGGAAAAAATCAGAGTGGTTCAATGGGGTCTTGGAAATATGGGCAGAGGTATGGTAGACATGCTTTTCGCCAAGGAAGGCATTGAAGTGGTGGGTGCCATTGAAAAAAGAGTGGGAGAAACCACAGATTTAGGTATTTTTTTAGGTAGTGAAAAGCTAGGCATTCCGGTGATGAACGATCCGGAAGCGCTGCTTGATCTGGTGAAGCCGGATCTTTGCATCTTGGCCATTCATTCCTTTGTGAAAGGTGTGGTGGAAGAAATCAGGCTTCTCACAAAGAAGAACATACAGGTGGTGACCATTGCAGAGGAAATGGCGTTTCCTTTTGTGACAGAACCGGAGCTTTCCAGGGAAATTGATGAAATGGCAAAAAAAGCGGGTGTCACGGTGCTGGGTACGGGCGTCAATCCTGGCTTTGTGCTGGATACTTTGATTCTTCAGCTGTCCCTAGGGGTGCGAAGAGTGGACCACATCTACGCAAGACGCGTGAATGACCTGTCTCCTTTTGGAAAGACGGTCATGGAAGAGCAGGGGGTAGGTCTTAGCAGAGAAGCCTTCCTTCAAGGGGTGGAAGACGGTTCTGTATATGGACATGTGGGGTTTTTGCAGTCCATTCCCATGATCGCAAAGTCCATAGGTCTCACCTATGATGAGATTGTGCAATCCAGAGAACCCATCATGACCACCGTGGACCGAAAGACCAAAGATGTCTTTGTCAAAGCAGGCATGGTGGCAGGATGCAACCATACAGCTGTGGCCCTGAAAGACGGAAAACCTGTGATTACGCTAGAACATCCTCAGCAGGTGCGTCCAGATCTTGAGCACATCGAAACAGGAGACTACATTGAAATTCATGGAGACCCTGACGTGTCCATGGTAATCAAACCAGAAGTGCCAGGCGGCATCGGCACCATTGCAGCAGCAGTCAATGTGATTCCCCATGTGCTGAACGCAAGAAGCGGACTTCTCACCATGGCCGATCTTCCAGTCACCCATGCCATCATGGATGATTTCACAAACCATTTGAAATAGAAAGAAGGGAAGAAAGATGAAACAAGGCACATGGGTGGAAATCCATGACATCATATTAAAGCCGGAAGAGCGTACAGGCATGATTCCGGAAGAAACGAAGAAAGTGCCTCTGGAGATGCGCATGAAAGGATATCTTCTGGAAGACGCAGAGGCTGGAGAGAGGGTGAAGATTGAAACCCTCACAGGAAGAATCGTGGAAGGTACGCTTCTATCAGAGAATCCCACCTATACCCATACCTATGGAGAGACCTTCATACCGGAGCTTCTTGCCATCGGCAGAGACTTAAGAAAAATGCTGGAGGTGGATCATGAATAGAGACATGAGCTACGAAGCGGTCATGGGGAGAAAAAATGAGATCATGAAGAAAGCCCTGGGGGTGGACTACGAAAAGTATGAGCTTTCCCAGCTGGCCTTTGACTATGATGCCATGATGGAAGATGTGGATGTATCTATAGAGGAAGTAAGAAAAATCCAGGAAGAGGTTTCTGTAGGGCATACGCCACTGGTGGAGCTGAAGAATCTCACGGCCCTGGCGAGAAAATTCTCCAAAGAAGGCTATGGTGCAAGAATTCTCATAAAAGATGAAGCCGCCAACCCATCGGGCAGCTACAAAGACCGAAGAGCCTCTTTGTCCGTCTATATGGCAAAGAAGCTGGGCTATCAGGGTGTTGTCACTGCTACTTCTGGAAATTATGGCGCTGCGGTGGCATCTCAGGCAGCAAAACTTGGCCTGAAATGCATCGTGGTTCAGGAATGCTATGACTCCCAAGGCATCGGTCAGCCGGAGATCCTGGAGAAAAGAAGAAAATGTGAGGCTTTGGGTGCGGAAGTACTATCTCTTACCGTGGGGCCAGAACTTTTCTACACCTTCCTTTCCATTTTAGAAGAGACAGGATATTTCAATGCTTCTTTATACTCTTCCTTTGGGATCCGTGGAGTGGAAACCCTGGGCTATGAGATAGCAGAAGAAGTTTATGAAAAGTACGGAAAATATCCGGAAGTGGTTCTGGCCACCCATGCAGGAGGAGGAAACCTCACGGGAACAGCCAGAGGATTAAAGGCGGCAGGGGCAAAGGAAACCAAGGTTGTAGGTGTCAGTGTGGACCTTACAGGGCTTCATATGGCTTCGGATGTGGATTTCAACAAAAAATCTTTCACCACAGGCCATACAGGTTTTGGCATGCCTTTCACCACCTTCCCGGACCGGTCTGATGTGCCAAGAAGCGCAGCGAGACCCCTCCGCTATATGGATGAGTACTATCTGGTGAAGCAGGGCGAGGTGTTCTACATGACAGAAGCACTGGCCCAGCTGGAAGGGATCGAGCGTGGTCCAGCAGGGAATACTTCGCTCACGGCAGCCTTTGCCATGGCAAGAGAAATGAAGGAGACCGATATTCTGGTGGTGCAGGAGACGGAGTACACCGGAGCAGGAAAGCATCCTCTTTCTCAGCTTTCCTTTGCCAAGGAGCGGGGCATTGAGCTCTTTTTCGGTGATCCGGAGAAAGAAGTGCCCGGAAAGAATATCATCCTGCCAAAAGGACCAGAAGACATCAGGCTTCGTCCCGTAAGCATGGAAAAACTGAAAAAATCCCTCATTAAGAATTATGTGGCGGCAAAGAAAATAAATCTTGTGACAGAACTGGACATTTTTTATCTCATGGAGGAAACCAGGACTTCCTATGAGTTTGTGAAGCTGGAGCTTCAGCTGCTTGGATGCACCCTGGTAATCTAGCATAAAGATAGGAGAAATATGTATGGCAATAAAAAGAACCGATGACTATATGGAGCGGAGAAAACATCTGGAAGGACTCAGTGATGAGGAGCTGAAAAACCGTTTTTTCTCACTGGCGGAGCAGATTGTGGACCCCATGATCGAGCTTTCCAAGAAAAGCACCACCCCTTCCGTAGAGCGGTCAGTGCTTCTTAGGATGGGCTTTTCCAGTTTGGAGGCCATGGATCTTGTGAACCACGTGCTGGATCTCGGACTCATGGGAAAAGGCGCTGGAAACGTGGTGCTGAAGGTGTCTGAGAGACTGGAAAAAGACTACCTTACTGTGGGCAGAGAAATGGCAGAAGGAAAGCATCTGGATATCGCGAAAGATGTATTTAAGGGGGACAGAAGATGAAGCTTGTGAAGAATGAAAAGCTCCATGTGGAAGAAATTCTGAAGGATCTTCAGCACTATGCACCCAAAAGACGGGGCTGGCACTGGAGAGAGCCTGTGGAAAATCTTAAGATGGGCGAATTTACTTACAAGGAGATGAGTAAGCCTCTTGCGCAAAGTGAAAGCCTTCCTTCAGCAAAATACTTCGGAAACATTGACCCTCAGCCAAGACCTGTGATCACCACCGAGATTGCCTCAGGCCGTTTTGAGGATGACATCCGAAGAATGAGAATGGCAGCCTGGCATGGAGCGGACCACATCATGGTCATCCGTACTGCCGGCCAGAGTCACTATGATGGCCTCATCGAAGGAACACCACAGGGCATCGGCGGGATTCCCATCACCAGGAAGCAAGTGAGGGCCCAGAGAAAAGCGTTGGATCTCATTGAAGAGGAAGTGGGAAGAGAGATCAACTACCATTCCTATGTGTCTGGTGTGGCAGGACCTGAAATTGCCGTGATGTTTGCAGAGGAAGGGGTCAATGGTGCTCATCAGGATCCACAGTACAATGTGCTCTACAGAAACATCAATATGATCCGGTCCTTCGTGGATGCAGGATATGCAAAATCTGTCATGGCCTTTGCGGATATGGCCCAGATTGATGGTGCCCATAATGCCAACGCCACGGCAAGAGAAGCCTATAAAGTGCTTCCGGAGCTCATGGTGCAGCATGGCTTGAATTCGGTGTTTTCTGTGAAATCCGGGATGAAGAAAGAAAATATCTGCCTCAGCACCGTACCGCCCACAGCGCCTCCGGCTCCGTCCCTGACGCTGGATCTGCCCTATGCGGTGGCCCTTCGGGAATTTTTTTCCGAGTACCGCATGAGAGCGCAGCAGAATACAAAATATATGGAGTCTGACACCAGAGAAGCCACGGTGACCCATGTGCTGAATCTTCTCATTTCAGAGCTGACCGGCGCTGACATCCAGTCCACCATCACACCGGATGAGGGAAGAAATGTGCCTTGGAACTACAACAATATCGCGGCCATCTCTACAGCCAAGCAGGCTTTCCAGGGGATGGACGGACTGTTATCCATGGTGGAGCTGAAAAAAGAAGGCTTCCTGCCGGAGAAGGTCCGGGAGATTAAAGAAAGAGCAGTGCTCTTCATGGAAGAGATCCTGGAGGCCGGCGGGTATTTTAAAGCCGTGGAAGATGGATTCTTTGTGGATTCCGGATACTATCCAGAGAGAAATGGAGACGGCATTGTGAGAAAGATGGATGGAGGCCTTGCGGCGGACACTGTCTTTGAAAAAGAGGAAGACTATTTTGCCCCGGTCAGTGCCTTCTTCGGATACAACTGTGTACCAGAAGGTCTTGAGAAACCCTCCGATGCCATCGGTGGAGACACTTTGGAGATCCGGGAGAAGATTGTTTATATTGATGAACTGGATCCTGAGGACAATGTGGAGAAGAGACTGGAGGAAAACAGAAAGTACTTTACAAGAGAACATATAAAACCAGAAGTGGAATGGGCTGGAGATGGCGTAATACTTCAGACCATGATGCTTCCTGTGGATGAGATGACCGCTGAGGCTGCTGCTGTAGAAATCGGCAAGAAAATGGGGCTTCTGGATGTGGAAGTGGTTCATAAGGAAGTGCTCCAGGAAGCAGAGGGCACTTTGGTGGAAATCAAAGGAAGAGTTCCCTTCTCCTTGAATGCCAAAGACCTGACCATTCAGAAGAAACCAGAGATCTTAAGTGATGAGGAGATCCGAAAGGACATTGAAGCGTATCCTATGAAGATTGTGGCTGGAACCTTGGGCAACGATGAGCATTCTGTAGGGCTTCGGGAAATCATTGACATCAAGCATGGCGGCATCGAGAAATACGGCATTGAAAGCATCTATCTTGGCACCTCTGTGCCCGTGGAAAAACTGGTGGATGCGGCCATAGAGTCCAATGCAGAGGCGATCCTCGCCAGCACCATCATCAGCCATGACAACATACATTATAAAAACCTCAAGAAACTCTGTGACACTGCTGTTGAAAAGGGTGTCCGGGACAAACTCATCATTCTGGGAGGTGGCACCCAGATTATTCAGGAGATGGCTGTGGAGTCCGGCCTTGATATGGGCTTTGGCCGAGGCACCAAGGGTGCCCATGTGGCCACGTTCCTAGTGAAAAAGAGAAGAGAGATGCGTGGAGAAGAGTAAAGAAAAAGGAGGAGGAAGTAGATGCATGTAGATGTGCTGGTGGCAGAAATCGGCAGCACCACCACGGTGGTGAATGCCTTTCAGAACATCCATACAGAGAAGCCTTCTTTCCTTGGACAAGGTCAGGGCGTCACCACGGTGGAGGAAGGAGATGTTACCTTAGGCCTCCTTTTTGCCCTGGAGGACCTGAAAAAGAACCTGGGCGTGGAAGATCTGACCTATGATACATTTCTCGCCACCTCCAGTGCGGCGGGGGGCCTCAAGATGAGCGTCCATGGTCTGGTCCATGATATGACCGTAAAAGCCTCTAAAGAGGCTGCCCTGGGGGCTGGCGCCATTGTGCGTCTTGTTACCTCAGGAAGGCTGAAGCCATCGGATCTTCGAAAGATTGAGGAGCTGAAGCCCAGCATTCTCATGATTGCAGGAGGTCTGGACCACGGGGAGCGGGACACAGCACTTTATAATGCAGAAAAGATTGCCCAGCTGCCTCTTGCGATGCCCATTGTCTATGCAGGAAATGTGGACAACCAAGAGGACATCATGGAGCTGTTCAAAGAGTATCCAGGGAAAGTTTATATCACAGATAATGTATATCCCCAGGTGGATGTGCTGTCTGTGGAGCCTGCAAGAAAGGTCATCCAGGAGGTTTTCGAGGAACATATCATCCATGCCAAAGGCATGGACAAAGTTCACGAGCTGGTCTCCGGCAGAATCTTGCCTACACCAGGTGCGGTGATGGAAAGTGCCAAGGTGCTGAAAGAAGTGTTAGGCGATGTAATGATCATTGATGTGGGCGGAGCCACCACGGATGTGCATTCGGTGACCCAGGGATCTGAGGAGATCTCAAGAATCCTTCTGGCACCGGAACCTGAGGCTAAAAGAACTGTGGAAGGGGATCTGGGCGTTTATGTGAACCGGAAAAATCTCATGGAGAGAATCGGTATAGATAAGCTTAAGATGGAGCTTTCTGTGGAAGATGAGGACCTTCTTAATCTTCCCCCCATCCCCAAAACAGAAAAAGAGAAGCGGATCATCCTGCGCCTCACAGAAGAAGCGGTATACACCTCTGTGGACCGGCATGCAGGTGCTGTGAGAAATCTTTTTGGTGAATCCTCCGGAAGAAAATCTGTGGCGGAAGGAAAAGATCTCACGGAGATCAAGTACATCATTGGAACTGGCGGTGCACTGACCAGGCTTCAGGGAGCAGAAAAGATCCTTGCAGGAATTCATGAACAGGGAAGAGGGCAGAAACTCTTTCCAAAGAAGGAAGCGGAAGTGCTTCTGGATCGGGACTATCTTCTGGCATCACTGGGTGTCCTTTCTCTGGAGTACAAAGAAAGTGCGAAAAAACTCATGCTGAAGAGTCTCGGCCTTTATGGAAGGGAGGATGCATAACATGTATCCATGTATGGAAATACACTTAAAGAAAATTGAAAGCAATGCCAGAAAAATCCATGAGATCTTCAAGCCCCATGGCATCAGCATCATGGCTGTGACCAAAGGATTCACCGCAGAACCTAGAATAGCCGAGGCCATGCTTCGGGGAGGACTCGAGTATATCGCCGATGCCAGAATCAAGAACTTGAAGAAATTGAAGTATCTTCCGAGGCAGAAAGTGCTTCTTCGCCTGCCCATGATGAGTGAAGCGGAAGATGTGGTGCGTTACAGCGACTACAGTCTGAACTCTGAGATTGAGACACTGAAAGCACTGGGTGTTGCGGCAAAAAATCTCGGCACTGTTCATAAAGTCATCATCATGGTGGATCTTGGAGATTACAGAGAAGGCATCCGCTCCCAGAAAGTGGAGCATTTTGTGAAGGAAGCCGTAGAGATCGAGGGTGTGGAGATCCGGGGGTTTGGCGTGAATCTAACCTGTTTTGGCGGCGTTATTCCGGAACAGACCACCCTGCAGAGACTGGTGGATATTTCAGAAGAAATGCGCATGAAGTATGAGCTGACTCTGGACATCGTTTCAGGAGGAAGCTCTTCCAGTGTGTATCTGGTGGAAGAGGAAAATGGATTTCCTGCTGGTATCAACAATCTAAGGCTGGGCGAAGTGATTCTTTTAGGAAAAGAAACGGCGTTTGGAAAGAGGTTTGATGGCCTCTGTGAGGATGCCTTCATCCTGAAGACCCAAATCATTGAGCTGAAGGATAAACCTTCCGTGCCCAAAGGGAAAATCGGCAGAGATGCTTTTGGCAATGTGCCTAAACATGAGGACCGGGGCATCATCAGAAGAGCCATCGTGGCCCTGGGCAAGCAGGATGTGGATCCTTCCGGCCTGATCCCCATGAATGAGAATCTCAGCATCCTTGGGGCAAGTTCAGATCATCTGATTCTGGATCTTTCCAAAGACCCTACGGGTTATCAGGTAGGTGACATCGTGAAGTTTTACGTGAAATATGGCGGTATGCTGAATGCCATGACCTCGCCTTATGTGGACAAGGTGTACATTGAGGATGAATTATTGGGGGAAGACGAGGAACTTCTTCTGGTGGAAGACATTTGAGCTTCGAGAAAGAATGAGATTCCCAGGGGTTCCAATGTGAATCTCGAAAAAATAAAAGAACCAATTCAGTAGAGTGAAAATGATTACAAGGTTATATTCAGAGTTTTTTTTCACAGGATTCTCTTTTCTATGAATTTAAAAATGTACTGTTTTTGGACAGCAAAATTTGGTTTACCAATATTTTTTTAGATGACATAATGAAAGTAGAAAGCCATGAACAAAGTATGAAAATAAAAGGAGCGATCACATTGTCAAGAATTTTTAATTTCTCCGCAGGTCCATCCATGCTGCCCGTTTCGGTACTGGAAAAAGCAGCCAGTGAGATGCTTGATTACAACAACTCCGGTATGTCTGTCATGGAAATGAGCCATAGAAGCAAAGTCTATGACAAGATCATCAAGGACACAGAAAGAAAACTCAGAGAGGTTATGGGTATTCCAGACAACTATAAGGTACTCTTCCTTCAGGGAGGAGCAACGCTCCAGTTCTCCATGATTCCGATGAATCTCATGACCAAGAACAGGAAAGCGGATTATATCGTATCTGGAAGCTTCTCCGGAAAAGCCTATAAAGAAGCACAGAAGTATGGGGAAGCGCACCTTGCAGGCACAAGCAAGGCAGACAACTTCAGCCATATCCCAACTCAAGAGGAGCTGAATCTTTCTCCTGATGCGGATTATCTCCATATCTGTGAGAACAACACCATTTTCGGAACCACGTACAACTATCTGCCAGAAACCCATGGAGTGCCCATTGTATCCGATATGTCATCCTGTATTCTGTCCAAGCCAGTAGATGTGTCTAAGTATGGCGTCATCTATGCCGGAGCTCAGAAAAATATGGGTCCAGCGGGTCTTACCGTAGTCATCATCCGTGAAGATCTTGTGGGCGAACCACTGGACAAGACCCCCGTGATGATGAGATATGATGAAATGGTAGCCAATGACTCCATGTACAACACACCACCTACCTATGCCATCTATATTCTAGGACTTGTACTGGACTGGGTGGAATCCATGGGTGGACTCACCGGTATGGAAGCACACAACACAAAGAAAGCAGCACTTCTTTATGATTACCTGGATCAGAGCAAACTCTTCAAGACCAATGTAGTGAAAGAAAACCGTTCCCTGATGAACGTAACCTTTATGACAGGAAATGAAGAGCTGGATGCGAAGTTCGTGAAGGAAAGCGCAGAAAGAGGATTCTCAAACCTGAAGGGTCACCGCTCTGTTGGGGGCATGAGAGCTTCTATTTACAACGCGATGCCTATGGAAGGCGTTGAAGCTCTGGTTGCTTTCATGAAGGAGTTTGAAGAAAAAAACGCATAAACAGATTAGATAATAGGGGGGATATCATCATGATAAGAATACTAGCAGCAGACGGCATGGAAGCCAGTGCCATCAGAACTTTAGAAGAATCCGGATTTGAAGTGGTCAATGAACATTACGAACTGCCCGAGCTCATGGAAAAGATCAAGGAATTTGATGTGGTTGTGGTCAGATCCGCAACAAAGATCCGGGAACCTCTCATTGATGAAGCGCTGAAGACTGGAAGACTGAAACTTGTCATCCGTGGCGGGGTAGGCGTGGACAACATTGATGTGAAGTACGCGGAGGAAAAGGGGATTTCTGTGAGAAATACACCCAACGCTTCCAGTGCATCTGTGGCAGAACTTGCCATAGGACATATGTTCAATATTGCAAGGCATATCCACAGTGCCAATGTGACCATGAGAGAAGGAAAGTGGAACAAGAAGCATTATGAAGGCATTGAACTTTCCGGTAAAACACTAGGGCTCATTGGCTTTGGCAGAATCGCCAAAGAAGTGGCCAAAAGAGCAGATGCCCTTGGCATGAAGGTCATCTACACCAACAGAAGCGGACATAAGCCTGAGAATGACCCATTCCGCTATGTAACCATGGAAGAGCTTTATAAAGAAGCAGACTTTATTTCCCTCCATATGCCAAAGCTTGCGGACAGACCCTATCTCATCGGCAAGGAAGAAATCGAAAAGATGAAGGACGGCGTGTATCTTGTGAATACAGCCAGAGGCGGACTCATTGATGAAGAAGCCCTTTGTGATGCTTTAGACCGTGGTAAAGTCACAGCGGCAGCCGTGGATGTGTTCAAGGAAGAACCTACAAAGAACGAGAGAATCTATACCCATGAAAAGATTTCTCTGACCCCACATACAGGAGCATCTACCGTAGAAGCACAGCTGCGCATTGGTGAGGAGATCATCTCCATCATCAAGACATTCTTTGCATAGAGAAGGAGAGAAAAAATGGCGATAGTAAGACCTTTTCGTGCAGTAAGACCCCATGAGACTTTAGCAGACAAGGTAGCTGCACTGCCCTATGATGTAATGAACTCTGAAGAAGCGAGAGAAATGGTGAAAGACAATCCTTACAGCTTTCTCCATGTGGACAAGTCAGAAGTGGATCTTTCACCTTCCATTGACTTATATGACCAGAGAGTCTATGACAAGGCTAGAGAGAACATTGTGAAGTTCATGGAAGAGGGAACTTTGGTGCAGGAGAAAGAAAAAGCCCTGTACATCTATACCCTGGTCATGGATGGACATCCACAGACGGGACTGGTATCTCTGGCATCCATTGATGACTACCAGAATAATGTGATTAAAAAGCATGAGTTCACCAGAGCAGAAAAAGAAGCTGACAGAATCCGCCACGTGGACGTGACCAACTTCCATACAGGACCCATCTTCCTCACTTATGTGTATCAGGAAGAGATTACAAGAATCATTGAAGAGTATAAAAAAAACCATACACCGCTCTATGATTTCGTTGCAGAAGACGGCGTTCAGCATACGGCCTGGGCTATTCTTGATGAAGAGATCATTGAGGAGCTGAAAAAGAGATTTGAAAAAGTAGAATCTCTTTATATTGCAGACGGGCATCACCGTGCAGCTTCCGCTGTCCGAGTGGGTATGATGCGAAGAGAGAAGAATAAGGAGTTCACAGGAGAAGAGGAGTTCAACTACTTCCTGTCTGTTATTTTCCCAAGCAATGAGTTGAGAATCATGGATTACAACCGTGTGGTGAAGGACCTCAACGGCTGTGACAGTGAGCAGTTCATGGAAGCTGTGAAGAAAGACTTCACCGTCACAGCATATGAAGGGGAAGGACCCTACAGACCAGAGAGGAAGCACACCTTTGGTATGTATCTGGACGGCAGATGGTATAAGCTGGAAGCCAAAGAGCATATCATTTTCGATGAGGATCCTTTAAAAAGGCTGGACTGTAAAATCCTTCAGGATCATCTGCTGCATCCAGTTTTAGGGATCGAAGATCCAAGAGTAGACAAGAGAATTGATTTTGTAGGTGGAATCCGGGGGCTGAAAGAACTGGAAAGAAGAGTGGAGAAAGACATGAAAGTAGCCTTCTCCATGTATCCAACCACCATCATGGACCTCATATCCATCTCCGATGCAGGGATGGTTATGCCGCCAAAATCCACCTGGTTTGAGCCTAAACTGAGAAGTGGTCTGTTCCTTCATGATCTGGAATAGATAAAATAAAAGCTGAAGTCCAGGGCTGTGATCTCACAGCCCTGAGATTTTGCCTATATCTTATTTTAGAACGCTTCTTCAATAGGGGATGAAGTTCCTGTGAAAAAATCCATTTTAACTATTGACTTCAGTAGTCTTTTCCTTTAAAATTAACTTTGTTGCTTATGGAATACGTGAGCAATTGATATGTGGAGAGGTGGCCGAGTGGTCGAAGGCGCACGCCTGGAAAGTGTGTATCGGGGAAACTCGATCATGGGTTCAAATCCCATCCTCTCCGCCATTACCGTGCTAGACGGGGAGTTAGCGGTGCCCTGTAACCTGCAATCCGCTACAGCAGGGTGTAATCCCTAACCGAGGCTTGATCTTTCAGGGTCTGACCCTTAAAAGTGACGTTGATAAGTGGATCCCACGCAATGGATGTCTATGAACCTCGTCAGGACCGGAAGGTAGCAGCGATAAATAGAATTATTCGTGTGCCGTGGCAAATCTGCTTTGAGTTTACTGTTCGGGTAACGCTTGAACGGTTATTGTCAGAGTTGGGTGCACGGTTTTAAATGTAAAGTAGAACCCTTTGCTTAGTGATAAGCAAAGGGCTTTTTGTTTTATAGAATTTCCAAGGGAGAAGAGGATCCTTGAAACTCATAACAAGCCAGTTTCTTGATCTGGAAGAGATAATACTTGATTCTCTCCAGAGTAGAGAGGATCTCTAGATACACAAGAGATGCCTCAATGGAGCACTGGTCTTTCTCCAGCCTCTTAATATGATCGTTATTTGCTTTGGTCAAGAGTTCATCAAAATGAATCCATGATTCTGTAGCCAGTGGGAGATCACATGGAACATCCTTACTGAGGTGACGGGAGGTTTCCTCATAGAGTCCCTGAAGTGAAAGGGAGAGGCTATCCACCTCATTCATGGCATCCGGCGTGAAGTAGCACTCCTTTTCCAGTCTTTCCACTGCCAAAACCTCCAGATGATCAGTAAGTGTACCCATGCGTTCGAGATATTTGGCACCTTTGATGATGCCTGGAATCATAATGGACTGAGATTCCGTCAGAGAACGTTTATAGAGCTCCATCATGTAGAGGGTCAGCTCTTTCTGAGTACGAGTGATTTCGATCCGGATGGGCGATGTATCAGAAATGCTCCTATCGCTGGTGATGTGGTTTAGTGCTTTTATGTTGTTATCCGCTACTTTTCGAAGAGTCAGTGTAAGTTCTCTAATACTGGCACCAAGAGATGCCACAGGGGTATCTAGAAGCAGTGGGTCCAAAATGGACTGAACTTTCCCTTTGTCTGAAGTACGTTCTTTCACGAGAAACATCAGAAGCTGAACAAAGTACTTGTTCAGTGGAAGAAAAATCAGCGCCACGATGATATTGAAAATCGTATGGGAGTTTGCAATCATCACCTGAATGCTCTCGGATCCTTGGATGTTCACAGTGAAGTATTCGATGAAAGAGACGAAAAGACTGAGGAAAGGCAGCGCGATGAGAACCCCAATGAGATTGTGAAGGGCGTGTCCCCAAGCAGTTCTTTTGGCATTGATGTTTCCTTTTAAGGAGGCGATGAGAGCCGTGATGGAAGTGCCGATGTTGTCCCCCAGCATCAGGATGATGGCGGTTCTGAGGTCAATGAGTCCAGAGTTACCAAGAAGAATGACAATCCCTACAGTGGCTGCACTGCTGTGGACAAGCGCCGTGGTCACGGTGCCTAAAAGGATGCCTAAAACAACATTGGATGCATAGTGTTCAAAAAAATCCCTGATAAGCGCACTTTGCTCCATATAAGGAATCCCTTCATTGAGGATCCTAAGGCCCAGAAGAAGAAAGCCAATTCCCATAAAAGCCTGTCCCAGGCTTTTCAGCTTTACTTTATGTGCAGAGACATAAAGAATATAACCGATGGCTAAAATCGGAAGTGAAAGAGTGATGATGTTGAAACTGAAGCTGAGCGCCATGAACTGAGCGGTAATGGTGGTTCCGATGTTTGCTCCATAGATGATTCCGATGGCCTGAGAGAGCCTCATGATGCCGGAGTTTACAAATCCGACACTAAGGACAGAAATGGCTGTACTGCTTTGAACAGCAGCGGTGAGGAAAATTCCCGCTAAAAAAGCTTTCCAAAGTTTTCCGGTGAATTTCTCCAGAATCTTTTTCATCATGGAGCTGGACATGTTTTCCAGTCCTTCTCCCATGAGATCTACTCCATACATTAAAAGAGCGGTACCTCCAACGATGCCAAAAAGAAACTCTAGCATAGAATCCCATCCTTCTTAATAAACAGTGAAAACAGTTTGTTCTATTCAGCTCAAACATACCACTAAATAACTGAATATTCAATTTTGTTAAATTGTAGCAAGGTGAGACAGCAGAATCTTATGTTAGTTTTCCTGAATCTATGAAAAATATTTGGAACTCATGTATAATAGTAGAGGAAGTAATTTGGAAAGCAGGTGAGAAAAGTCATGGCATATACAGCTCTATACCGCGAGTGGAGACCAAGGGTTTTTCGGGATGTCATTGGTCAGGAACACATCACAACGACACTGAAAAACGAGATCAGAACAAGCCGCGTAGGTCATGCCTATCTTTTCAGCGGAACCAGAGGAACAGGTAAAACCACCTGTGCGAAAATCATGGCCAAAGCACTGAACTGCCTGGATCTCCATGAGGGAGAACCCTGCAATAAATGTGACATGTGTGTGAAGATTGATCAAGGGCTTTCTCTTGATGTGGTGGAGCAGGATGCTGCCACCAACAACAAAGTGGATGACATCAGAGATCTTGTGGATGAAGTGCAGTACCCTCCTCATGAAGGAAAATATAAAGTCTACATCCTCGATGAAGTGCATATGCTCTCCACGGGAGCAGTGAATGCCTTCCTGAAGACATTGGAAGAGCCACCGGAACATGTGGTCTTCATTCTGGCAACCACCGATCCACAAAAGTTGCCGGTGACCATCCTTTCCCGTTGCCAGCGCTTTGATTTCAAGAGGATCAAGTACACTGAAATCGCAAAAAGGCTGAGAGAGATTGCAAAGGACAAGGGCATCTACGCAGAAGACAGATCCCTGGATCTTATTGCCAGAATCTCCGATGGTGCCATGAGAGATGCTCTCTCCATCATGGATCAGGCCATCAGCATGGGAGATGGAAAGCTGGAGTATACGGATGTGCTGGATATGCTGGGTCTTTCAGGGCAGGAGAATCTTTTTAAGCTGTCAGAGGCGATGCTCAGTAAAGATGTGAAGGAATCCATACGGATTCTGGATGAAGTGGTGGATGGGGGAAAAGACCCCTACAGCTTCACCAAAGACCTTATTCTTCATTTCAGAAATATTCTGCTGGCGAAAATTATGCCGAATCCTGAAGAAGTCATTGATCTCTCCAAAGAAGACATTGAGATCATCAAAAGGCAGGGAGACATCGCTTCCAATGAAGTGATCACGAGAATCATCAGACTTCTCCAAAAAGCAGAAGAGCAGGCGAAGTTCAGCAAGCAGTCCAGAATCTATCTGGAGCTTGCCATCATCAGCCTCACAAAGAATGAACTTGATATTTCTTCAGAATCCATGCTGGGAAGGCTTTCCGTCATTGAGGATTTCTTAAGAAGAGGAGATTTCACTAAAGTCAAGGCGGAATCTTCAGAGCAGGCAGGAGCTCCTCGGACACAAAGCCCTGCATCCGTAAAACCAGCCTCGCCATCAGCTCTGGAGAAAAAAGAAGAGCTTAAAGTGATGAAAACAGCAGTGAGAATTGAAGAAGAGATTTTCAATGATGACTGTAAAGTGACGCTGGATATGGTGAAGAGAAACTGGAAGGAAATCATGGAAGCGCTGAAAGCCAGAAGGCAGATGATTGTCCAGGCATCCATCATCGTCGGGCAGCCGGTGAAGTGTGACCGAGGCGTTATTGAGGTAAGATTTGGCAAGGAATACGCATTCAGCAAAAAGCGTCTGGAGAAGAAAGAAAATAAAGAGATTTTGGAAGATGCCGCAGCGACAATCTTAGGTGAACCGGTAAAATTCCGATTTACCGTGGAAGGGGAACGCGAAGAAAGAGCCTCAGCCCAGGAAGATGGGGATTTTGAAGAGAATCTTAAAAAGCTTGGCATCAATATTGTAGAAGAATAGCGGCCTTGAAACTGAGGCAGAGTTATTGTAAAGTAAGAAAAGAAAAGAGATTGTAGGAGGTATTATTATGGCAAAGGGATTCCCAGGAATGGGAGGCAATATGAACAACCTGCTGAAGCAGGCGCAGAAGATGCAGAAGGATATGGAAAAGAACCAGAAAGAACTGGAGTCTAAGATCTATGAGGCATCTGCTGGCGGCGGAGCAGTATCCGTAAAACTTACAGGCAAGAAGAGACTGGAGTCTGTGACCATTGATAAGGATGTTGTGGATCCAGATGATGTGGAAATGCTGCAGGATCTTGTACTTTCTGCTGTGAATGCTGCAATGCAGATGGCAGATGAGGATGCTGAGAAAGTGATGGGCAAGCTTACAGGTGGCATGCCAGGATTATTTTAAGTAACAGGATGAGGGTGCATGTAAGGTGCATCCTTCTTTTTAGGAGGAATATTCATGGATTTTTATCCAGTGGCCATTGAGAAGCTCATTGAAGAGTTTGCAAAGCTTCCCAGTATTGGCAGCAAGACAGCGCAGAGACTGACGCTGCATATTTTGAATCTCCCAGAGGATGAAGTCCGTGAGTTTGCTGATGCTCTGGTGAAAGCTCGAGGAACGGTGAAGTACTGCGGGATCTGCGGAAATTATACAGAGAAAGATCCTTGTGCCATCTGTGGGAATCCAAACAGAGACCATAACGTCATCTGTGTGGTGGAACAGCCGAAAGACATCATGGCCATTGAAAGAGTCCGTGATTTCAATGGAGTGTACCATGTGCTTCATGGAAGCATCTCTCCCATGGCAGGAAGAGGACCTGAGGACATCAAAATCAAAGAACTGGTACGCAGAATGTCCGGAGAAATCCAGGAGGTTATTGTGGCCACCAATGCAACCATAGAAGGGGAAGCCACTGCCATGTATATCTCCAGAGTGCTGAAGCCTCTGGATGTGAAGGTGACTCGAATCGCTTCGGGTATGCCAGTGGGAAGTGATCTGGAGTATGCGGATGAGGTGACTTTGGCAAAATCCTTTGAGGGCAGAAAAGAGATTAAGTAATCGAAGAAATTGAATAGAGCAAAAAGAGTGAAGCAGCAAACTGCCTCACTCTTTTTGCTTGCACCCATTAGGAAAAGGCTCGTTAACGAAGATAAAATAAGTTGTAGGTTTATTAATGATTTGTATCTTGAAAAAATCGATATATACGCATATACTATACTAAAATAAAGTATCAAGAACGATGATAGCAAAAGTGGAAATAACTTTGGCAGAGTATATGGAGAGGGAGGTGACATCTAATTACCTTTAATTTTGTCAGCGCGAACCATAAGTGAGCATAGTGCTTTATGCACCAATGGTAGGTAATTAAAGTACAGTTTTAGAGGTTCGCGGGTATATCAGTTGATTTGCTTGGTAGTGTTTGATTTTGAAGCACTACTGTCGCTCTTCATACGAGGAGCGTGGATTGAAATCGGATTACGGTTCCTACTCAGACTTTAAGGATAGTCGCTCTTCATACGAGGAGCGTGGATTGAAATACCTTTATCATTTGTAATTTCTTTATCCCTTGGTCGCTCTTCATACGAGGAGC
>NZ_DOPX01000016.1 GCF_003514505.1 Proteiniclasticum sp. | reverse complement strand
GTTTAATTTTCAAAGAACTGTTTCAGCTCCTCAAAGGCCTCTCAATAAAAGAAGCACTTGGAAAGCGCTGACTTAGATATATTACCATAAGTAAAAAATGATTACAATGGCAAATTCAATAATTTTCCACAAAAACGGGCTCGGTTTCTGATTTGTCCACAGCCACAAGAGCAATATTCTGTGGATTTTCTTTCCTTCACTGTGGATGATTTGCTTTTTATAGAAGAAAAGTCCGGATATCCCTTGATTCTTCCACAAGGTTTCCCGGACTTTCCACAATGATCTTCTGGTTTTACAGATACTTTCCGGTGACAGATTTCGGGTTCACTTTGATTTCCTTTGGTGTTCCTTCTGCCAGAATGTTGCCGCCATTTATACCACCTTCAGGTCCCAGATCAATGATCCAGTCACAAACTTCCATCACTTGGGTATTGTGCTCTACAAGAACCACTGTATTTCCTGCATCCACCATTTTTTCAAGAAGAAGCAGAAAATGCTCTACATCTTTCATGTGCAGGCCCACGGTGGGTTCGTCGATGAGATAGAGATTGTTTGCGCTTTTCTGCTCTAAGAGCTCCTTCGCAAGTTTCAGTCTTTGACCCTCACCTCCGGACAAAGTGGTGAGCGTCTGCCCCAGCTCCAAGTATCCAAGTCCCACGTCTTCCAGAAGAGACAGGATCTTCTTCATGGGCTTGATCTTTTGAAAGAGGATGTGGGCTTCCTCCACAGGAAGCTTCAGCACATCGTGTATGCTTCGCCCCTCATACTCCACAGAGAGCACATGATCCTGAAACTGCTTGCCGCCGCATTCAGGACATACAATCTCTATGTTTTCAAAAAACAGCATATTGCTCTCTATATAACCAAGTCCTTCACAGCGTTCACATCTGCCCCCCTTGGTGTTAAATGAAAAATCATTGGCCTTCAGCCCTTTCTCCTTTGCTTCCTGAAGACTTGAAAAAAGCTTGCGCACTTCGCTGAAGATGCCTGAAAAAGTCGCTACATTAGAGCGCTTCATTCGGGTGAGGGGAGACTGCTCCACTAAAATGATCCGATCCATTTCTTTCGTACCACGGACGATGTTCTCCTTGGCATCTGGGTTAGAATCGCCTTGCCCCAGGACTTCAAACACCAGAGTGGATTTCCCAGAACCTGAAACACCAGTAATGGCTGTCATGACTCCTCTGGGGATCTTCACATGGATGCCCTTCAAATTGAACTTGGTTGCATTCTCTATTTCCAGATAACCATTACGATGTTCCCTGTACTTTTTTTCTATGAATCCGCTGCGGTCTCTCAGATACCTGCCAGTTAAGGAATCTTTGTTTTCTTTCAGCTTCTCCACTGTACCTGCTGCCACAACTTCTCCGCCCTGATTTCCTGCAAGAGGACCCATGTCTACAATGTGTTCCGCTTCTCTCATCACATCCATATCATGTTCAATGGCAATGACCGTATTTCCATGGTCTCTCACACCTTTGAGAATATCGATGATCCCTTCTGTATCCTTCGGGTGAAGCCCTATGGTAGGTTCATCCATGAGGTAGATGATTCCACTGATGGTGGCATCCAGTATAGAGGCCAGTTTCATCCTCTGGGCTTCTCCTCCTGAGAGAGTCATGGTCTGGCGTTCCAGCTGCAGATACCCGATGCCCGCATGAAGAAGTCTTCTGATTTTTGTTTCCATATCCAGAAGAAACACATCCACCATACTCTTTCTGGAATCCTCAATCTCGTCTTTAACGTCTGTTACCCACTGGTAAAGCTCTTCCAGAGAATACGAAGAAATCTCTGGGATGGTTTTCCCTTCTACGGTCACGGCGGCAGAAAGAGCATTCAGTTTATTTCCATGACAGATTTCACAAGTTCCCCGCACAAAAAAAGGTTCCAGCTGTGGGGTCATGGTTCCTTTATCCTGAAGTCTTCTCCAGATGGTCGTCAGAATGCCCTCAAATCTTCCGTCGGCAACCTTCTTTGGCAGGGGAATGTCTTTGTAGAACTCTTTCGCCTCTTCACTTTCTGCACCATAAAATAGAAGGATCTGTTCTCCTTTGCTGTACTCAGACACAGGTCTGTTTCCTGTGGGTTTTTCTCCGTAATAACGGAAAGCCGCATTGACAGAGTTCACCTGATACTCCTTATAACCATGATCCCAATAGGTTACAGCGCCTTCCTCCAGAGAAAGTTCCTCATGGATGACCCCCCGGTGATGGATCTTCAGCACTTCTCCCAGTCCTTGGCATTTAGGACAGGCTCCGTCCCTTGTATTATAGGAGAAATGGCTCCGGGTAAGTTTTTCCATTTCCTTTCCACACAAAGGACAGTCCATGTACACGGTAAATCCTCCGGGCACCTTCACCAGTCTCTCCTTGGCATCTGCTGCAGAGATCTCTCCCTCACAATGAGGACAGCTCCTTTTATGGAGCTTTTCAAAAATCATTCTGAGATCTGTGTAAAGGTTTGTCACGGTGCCCACGGTGGATCTCGGATTTTTATGATAGGCATCCTGAGAAATCTTGATGGCAGGCGATGCATTCTCTATCACATCTACTTTGGGTTTCTTGATTCCCTGATACCCCATGGCCTCCAGGTATTGCCTCTGACATTCCTGGTAAATCACATCCATGGCCAGGGTGCTTTTCCCGGAACCTGAAACACCAGTGAACACAATCAGCTGATTCTTTGGAAGGTCCAGATTTATACCTTTGAGATTGCCCTCTGTGGCGTTCCGGATCTGCATTACATTCTGAGGTTCCACACTGCTCTTCCCCTTTACTGCTTATTTTTTCCATTGTACCGTCTTCTTTCCTCTCTGAAAAGGAAAACTAGAGAAGTACTGTTCTCATCCAGATACCACTCTAGTTCCATGTTTATTTTATGCGCTCTTCTTCAGATTTTTCTTTCTCTCCAGAAGCATTACCAGGACGAGACCAGCACCTAGGAAAAGCGCTGCCCACAGATACATCGGATTACCTGATTCGCCCCCTTCGGCAACAGGGTTGCTGCTTCCTGCACTTTTTGAAAGCACAAGCAGTGTTCTCCCCGGAACCTCAACCTCTTCTTTTTCTGTGCGGAGCACTTCAGTGCCTGCGTTTTCTCCATCCACATAGACATCATAAACGCCTTCAGGCAAAGTATAGGTTTTGGTTTCCGCATTTGCATTCATCAGCACCAAAACTTCTTCAAAGGAATCCCCTAGTGCTGCTCCCTCTATCCTATAGCCTACCATGTACATTTCTGGCATTTCCAGGAAGGAAAGATGCTCTCTCACCATTTCCGCTTCCGCCATGCGGAAGGCGGGATGCTCTTTTCTTAATTTAATGAGCCCCTTCATATACTCCACATTCTCCTGATATTCTGCCTTTCTTGCCCAGACAAAGCGGTTGATCTCATCTGGCGCATTGTAGCTGTTATGATTCCCCTCCTTGGTTCTTAGGAACTCACTGCCTGCATGAAGGAAAGGAATTCCTTGGGAGGTGAGAACGATGGCATTGGCCATGCGGTGCATCTTCTTAAGCTCTTCTTCACTTTCGTCAGGATTAGAGATCGCCAGTTTGTCCCAAAGAGTCAGATTGTCATGGGCTTCCACATAGGTGATGGTCTGACTGGGTTCTTTCGCCCAGAAGCCTTTGGAGTATTTCACTTCCTGATAATTGACCTCAGGATGGTCAATGGAAGCTACAACACCAAACTTCACACTTTCTTCCAAAGCTTCCCCACCATTCACAAATCCCCGGTCTTCATCGGTGAACACATGCCCTTTGATGCCATCTCGGATGTCATCGGAAAATGCCGCAATGCCCTCCATTCTCCAGGTGTTTCTCTTTAAGGCTTTTTCCTTGTCCGGCAGTGGGGAATCTCCCCCGGTCCACCCTTCTCCATAAATAAGAATCGTCGGATCCACTTCATTCAAGGCTTCTCTTACGGCTTTCATGGTCTCTATGTCATGAAGGGCCATGAGGTCGAAACGGAATCCATCTACTTTGTATTCTTCCGCCCAGTACACCACGGAGTCCACAATATACTTTCTCATCATGGACCGTTCCGATGCCGTCTCATTTCCAGTTCCGCTGCCGTTGGAAAAGCTTCCATCCTCATTCATACGGTAGTAGTATCCAGGAACAATCTTTGAAAAGTCTGAATCCCCTGAGGCTCCAGTATGATTGTAGACCACGTCCATCACTACACGGATGTCCTTTTCATGAAGCGCTGCCACCATTTCTTTGAACTCCCTGACTCTCACTTCTCCCTCATAAGGATTTGTGGAGTAGGATCCTTCCGGCACGTTGAAATGCTGGGGGTCATATCCCCAGTTGAAGTTATTCTCCTCAAGTTTTGTCTCATCAATACTTCTGAAGTCAAAGGACGGCAGAAGATGAAGATGCGTAATACCCAGGTCCACCAAATGATCCAATCCCGTGGAAACGCCTCCCGGACCTTTGGTTCCCTCCTCGGTCAGACCAAGGAATTTCCCTTTATTCACAATACCCGAATCCTCTGAGATAGAAAGGTCCCGGACATGAAGCTCGTAAATGACTGCATCTGTATACTCCTTATACTCCGGCTTTTTTATCTCCTGAAACCCTTCCTGATTGGTACGGGTAAGGTCGATGACCATGGCTCTTTGTCCATTCACCCCCACAGCTCTTGCATAAGGATCCACCGCTTCCTGCAGAAGACCCAGGTTTTCTACAGAGTAGGTGTAATAGATGCCATGCATGTCTCCAGAAATGACCGTTTCAAAAACGCCCTGCGCTTTCTTCTCCATTTCCACCTGGTCAAAAGCCTCCACCGTATCTCCCTTCTGGAAAAGATTGAGGGTTACTTTTGTCGCTGTTGGTGCCCAAAGCCTGAAGGTGGTTCCTTCTTTCTCATAAAGAGCACCCAGGTCTCCATCATAATGATAGGCTTTTTCAAAGGCACTGGTAGAGAACACGCCGCTCATGAGAAGCTCTTTTTCTCCATAGCCCTCTTTCGCCACCTGATAGGATTTTCCTAGTTCCAGAGGTTCTTTCAGAAGAATCTCAAAAGAGCTCGTCGTCTCCGGTCTTCCCCCTTCACTGAAATAGATGGCTTCGATTTCCATCTCTTCATCTCCTGATACAATGCTAAGACCTTCCTTCCTGTCATGGAGAAGCGTCATAGGGACAGACAGGTTCACTTTGATCTTGTTTATCGTGGTAAGCTCCGCTTTCAGGATTTTTGGGGAAAGGTCCACCTCTTCCAATGTATAATAAAGGGTTGCATCTTTTTCAAGCAGATAGAGCTCAAGAACCCCATCCTGAGCTTTGGATAAGGGAATGAACCGGTCCTTGTCCACATCCTTTTCGTCCCAGTTGCCTTTTCGGACAATGAATCCAAAGGATCCGGAATCACTGCTTTTCGTCACTTCCAGGGTCTTTCCGAAGTCATCTTCCCCTGTGAAATCCACCTGCTCTCCCTGACCGCCTTTCGGCCACAGCCAAAGATTCCACCCCTCATAATCCTGATTCTTTCTCTGATAATGGACTGTGAGCTTCACATCATTGTCAGCCCGAGTATCCATCACGTCTCCCAGCGAAAATATCGGGGACAGCAGGAATAAAATCAGCAGCAGCATACTGGTCCTTCTGATCATCTTATTTTTTCTCATCATTTTCCCTTCCTTTTCTCATGATTCTTTCTTGAACAGTTTACAAAAAGTATATCATGCAAACGTGTGCATGAAAGCGTCAAAAAAAGACTCCGCTGTGAAGCGAAGCCTTTTGTGTTCTTTTATAAAATCAGTCTCCGAAAGCGATACCAATGGCTTTTGCCATTTCTACCAGTTCCCCGTTTGGATTCACATTCTTGGACTTTCTGCCAATAACATTTTCCAGGGAATCATAGGACATGGTGTCTCCCTTCAGGGTGACCATATTACCAAACTTTCCTTCCACTGCGAGCTTAACAGCTGCTACACCATAACGTGTGGAGAGGATTCTGTCCGATGATGATGGGCTTCCACCTCTTTGCAGATGTCCCAGAATGGTAGCTCTTGCTTCATTTCCACAGATTTTTTCCAGGTCATGAGCAACCTTCAGGCCAATGCCACCCAGTCTGATTGGGTCTGGTGAGTCTGCAATGACTTCACGCACCACCACTTCGCCATCAATAGGCTTTGCACCTTCTCCAACCACAATGACAGAGAAGTTCTTGCCCTGTTTCTTTCTTTCTTCAATCTTTTCAGCAACCTTATGGATATCATAAGGAATCTCAGGCAGAAGAATCGCATCTGCACCACCAGCTATACCCGCATGAAGCGCAATCCATCCAGCATATCTTCCCATAACTTCCAGAACCATGATTCTGTGATGAGACATAGCTGTGGTATGGAGCCTGTCCAGAGCTTCTGTGGCTACACCCACCGCAGTATTGAAACCGAAGGTTGTGTCAGTGGATGCCAGGTCGTTGTCGATGGTCTTTGGAATGGCAATGACCTTTACACCTTTTCTTGCAAAATCTCTTGCAGAGGTCAGTGTACCGTCTCCACCTATGATAAACATTACATCGATATCCAGTTTCTTCAGGTTCTCAACCCCAACATCTGATACATCCTTGTACACCATCTCGCCATTCTCTTCCACCAGATAATGGAACAGATTGTCCTTGTTGGAGCTGTAGAGCATGGTGCCACCCTTGTGCAGAAGACCGGAAATGGACTCTCCGTCCAGTTTTACCCAGTCATTATCATAAAGACCCTTATACCCGTTACGGATCCCGATGACTTCCCATCCATACTGGCTGATGGCTGTTTTGGTGACTGCTCTGATGACCGGATTCAGTCCTGGACAGTCCCCACCACCAGTCATAATTCCAATTCTTTTAATGTTCGTTTTCATTAGATTTACCCTCCTGCTTGCCAAACGGCAAATTAGTACCCGATTCTTTTGTTGCTGTGTCCTTTACAATTCTACCCCAAAGTTGCCATTGTTACAATTATCACGACAGATTTTTAGAAATTGTTCACGAGTTCTACAAACCGGTCTCCGCGGACTTCAAAGTTCTTGAACGCATCAAAACTTGCACAAGCCGGAGAGAGCAGCGAAAAGTCCCCCGGTTCGCTGATTTCCTTCAGTTTCAGCACGGCATCCTCAAAATTCTCCGCAAAGAATAGTGGGATCTTGACACCATGGTTCTTTTCCGCCTCCATAAATGCCTGATAGATTTTCTCTTTTGTAGCTCCCACCAGCACCGCTGCCTTCACATACAAAGGCGCTTTCTCTGCCAAAGGCGAAAAGTCCAGCTGTTTGTCGTAACCGCCCAGAATAAGATTCACTCTCTTCTCAAAAGAGGAGATGGTGGCCAGCGTTCTTGTGGGACTGGATGCAATGGAATCATTGTAATATCTGACATCGTCCAGTTCTCTGATAAACTGGCATCGGTGTTTTACCCCTTCAAACCTTACTGCCACTTCTTTCATCACCGGTACAGGCACCCACTTTTCCACCGCAAGGAATGCCGCCAAGAAGTTCTCTGCATTATGGACACCCTTCACCTTCATTTCAGACAAAGGAACCACAGGCTCATGATGAAGATACAACATACCGTCTTTGTAGTAAGCATCCGTATTTTCCTCTCTGCTGGAGAAAGTCCTCATTTCACCTGCTGCCAGGGGTTTGAAGCCTCTCGTCACCTCATTGTCCTCATTGAGAATGAGCAGGTCTTCTTTGTTCTGGAATCTGAAAATATTCTTCTTCGCTTCTGCATACTCTTCCATATCCTTATGAACATCCAGATGATTTGGTGTAAGATTCGTAACAATGGCGGTCTCTGGTGAAACGGTCATGGTCATAAGCTGGAAGCTTGACAGCTCCAGCACCACAAAATCCTGTTCGGTGATCTCTTCCACCTTTGTGAAGAGAGGAGTGCCAATATTACCGCCCACATAAACAGAGTGCCCTGCAGCTTTTAAAAGCTCTCCCACTACAGTAGTCGTGGTGGTCTTCCCGTCACTTCCTGTGATCCCGATGGTTCTTCCTTTGGTGTATTTCAGAAATTCTTCCATTTCTGAGGTCACCACCGCTCCTTCTTTTTCTGCTTCCAGAAGGGCCGGATGGTCCGGTCTCATTCCGGGGGTTTTGAAGATCACATGAAGACCTGTGAGATGGCTAAGATAGTCCTCTCCCAGATGGAGCACCACCTGATCTTTCATTTCTCTCACAAGCGGTGACAGATTCTCCAATGGACTTCTATCAAATCCATATACCCTGGCCCCCATCTTCAGGAGAAATTCCATGAGAGGGACATTACTGACCCCAAGACCTACAACCCCAACTTTTTTGTCTCTGATAAAGTTTTTGAATGCACTAAAATCCTTTTTCATAACTACTTCCTTGTTTTTTTATTCGCTTCCTGTTTCTCTGAAAAATCACGGTCTTTCTGATGTTTGTAAAGAACCCTTTGCGCATAAGCAGCTAGAGAGAACCCGATGATCAGAGGAAAAATGATGAGCCTTCCGAAATAGACACTGACAAACAGTAGGACCAGTGCAGCTGCACCTCTTAACACTCCCTGGAACAGCTTTTTTCCCATTTCCTTGAGATGATCCTTCAGTGTGCCCTTTTCCTCCGCTATGATCGGTACCAGCCCAAGTAAAAACATCAGGACAAAAACCAACAGTATGTCCACAGCTCTTCTCATACCGCTTTGGTCTATGATGCTGAAAAAGAGACTATTGTAGAGCATGAACGCTGTGAAAAAAGAGCCCAGCATTCCAAGGACAACCGTTTTTTTGAACTGTTTTCTGTACCCGTCAAAAAACCGTTTATAAATGCTCCTCTTGTCTTCTCCTGTTCCTCTTAATGCCACATAAAGCGCCGTATAGGCAGGGTATAGCGGAATCATCACCACCGCCATGAGAAGATAGTAGACGGCCAGATTATCCGGTTCTGCAAACAAAAGAAAAACCAGTATATGGATGTTCACAAGAATAAACAGCGCATTGCCCATGATGCCATCATAGACCTGATCCACAGATTTTTTCACCTGAGAAAGAGCAAGCTCCTGATCCCGTTCTTTTTTATTGTCCTTCATGTTTCCTCCTGTACTTCCTGTATTCAACTATTATTCTACAGTCTTTTACTGAAACTGCAAATTATTTCAGTCATGAAAAAAAGAAGAGGGCAGTGGTTGCCTTCTTCTCCTTTTTGTGGTTAAAATACCAGTTTCTTGTCAATATAGTCAATGAGATCAAAGACGGACAGACGGATCTGCTCCATGGTGTCTCTGTCTCTTACAGTCACGGTCTGATCTTCCAGAGTATCAAAGTCGATGGTGATGCAGTAGGGTGTACCGATCTCATCTTGTCTTCTGTATCTCTTTCCAATACTTCCCGCATCGTCATACTCACACTGGAAATGCTTGGACAGCTGTGCATAGACTTCCATGGCTTTCTCAGAAAGCTTCTTTGAAAGAGGCAGAATTGCTGCTTTTACCGGTGCGATGGCAGGATGGAACTTCAGAACGGTTCTTACATCTCCGCCTTCCAGCTCTTCCTCTTCATAAGCGTCGGACAAGAAGGAAAGGAACAGTCTGTCCACACCTACAGAGGGCTCTACACAGTAGGGCACATACTTTTCATTGGTTACAGGATCCATATACATCATATCCGTCTTTGCATGGGTGGCATGCTGCATGAGATCATAATCTGTTCTGTCCGCAATGCCCCAAAGCTCTCCCCATCCGAAGGGGAATCTGTATTCGATGTCTGCGGTGCCTACGCTGTAGAAGGAAAGCTCCTCCGGTGCATGGTCTCTCATTCTGAGGTTCTCTTCGGTGAGTCCCAGATCCAGCAGGAACTCCATGCAGTACTTCTTCCAGAACGCAAACCACTCCAGATCGGTACCAGGCTTACAGAAGAACTCCAGCTCCATCTGCTCGAACTCTCTGGTTCTGAAGATGAAGTTACCAGGGGTGATTTCATTTCTGAAGGACTTACCAATCTGTCCAATACCAAATGGCACTTTCTTACGGGTTGTTCTTGCGATGTTCTTGAAATTCACAAAAATACCTTGGGCTGTTTCAGGACGAAGATAAATCTCTGTCTTGGACTCATCGGTGATACCAAGATAGGTTTTGAACATCAGATTGAACTTTCTGATGTCTGTGAAGTTTTTCTTCCCGCACTTTGGACACACAATGCCATGCTCGTCTATGTAAGCTTTCAGCTCCGCTTCTGTCTTTCCGTCCGCAGAAGCATACTCTACGCCCTGCTCTGTCATGTGGTCTTCCACCAGTTTGTCTGCTCTAAAACGAGCCTTGCACTCTTTACAGTCCATGAGCGGGTCGGAGAAGCTGTCCACATGTCCAGAAGCTTTCCATACCTCAGGGTTCATGAGGATGGCTGAATCCAGTCCCACATTATAGGGGCTTTCCTGGATGAATCTCTTCCACCAGGCCTTCTTGATGTTGTTTTTCAGCTCTACCCCCAAAGGACCATAGTCCCAGGAGTTTGAAAGTCCTCCGTACAGTTCAGAGCCAGGGTAGACAAACCCTCTTCCCTTGCTGAGTGCTACAATTTTATCCATTGTTTTTTCCATGGTGATTCCTCCTTGAAATTAAATTTTGAAATCAAAAAGAGCTTATACCGTGAAGGGACGGATAATTCCGCGGTTCCACCCTTCTTGGCATAAGCCCTGCTCTTACAAACACATTCTGCTCCAAAGCGCCCTTCTTCCTTCTGCCTTAAATCCTTGCACCATCCGGATTCTCTCTAAAAGTTCAGAAAGGAATACTCCTCTTTCTCATCACAGATATTTAGATAAAAAAAATGGCTCCGCGAAGAGGACTCGAACCTCCAACCTATCGGTTAACAGCCGAGTGCTCCACCATTGAGCTATCGCGGAACGTCATTACAAAGACTATTATACCAAGCCCAAAAAATAATGCAAGGCTTTATTTTAAAAATTTTCAAGGAGTTTCTTTCTCCAAATTACCAGCCGAACTTTTCTTCAGGATGATTCTTGCTCCTCACAGAACGCTTCTTTATCATACTGAGGTTTAACATTTTGAGGACAGTTATTTTACATCGAATAAAAATTATGCTTGACTCTTCTCTCAAAATTCCTATAATAAATATAAACAAGTGTTGATGAGACGAGTACACGATTGAAAAAGTTCAGAGAGCCGGGGAAAGGTGTGAGCCCGGTCTTCAGGAGATCAGTGGAAAAACAGCTCGGAGCTGCCGGAAGAATCTTAGTAGACCCGGCCGGGCCTTCCCGTTACAGAAGTCGGATATCGGCGTTTACCATGCCCGTATCTTAAAAGTGAGCTGAAGTAATTTGGCTAAACTGGGTGGTACCGCGGAAGACCTTTCCTTTCGTCCCAATTGTAGGGATGGAAAGGAATTTTTTATTTTACGGGAGGAAACCACCATGTATCAAAGCACACTGACCATCAAAGAAACCCAGAAAGCCATCAAGCTCATCAAAGTCTTTTTTGAGCGGGAGCTCTCAGAACGTCTTCATCTGACCCGCGTCTCCGCACCGCTTTTTATCGAAAAAGGAAACGGTCTGAATGACGATCTGAACGGCATCGAGCGCCCAGTCTCCTTCGATATTCTCCATACTGGCAAGGAAGTGGAGATTGTCCAGTCCCTGGCCAAATGGAAAAGAAAAGCCCTCATGGACTATGAGTTCACTTTAGGAGAAGGCCTCTATACCAACATGAACGCCATCCGGCGCGATGAAACCTTAGACGCCATCCACAGCATTTATGTGGACCAGTGGGACTGGGAAAAAATCATCGGAGAAGGAGAAAGAACCCTGGATACCTTAAAAGATACGGTTTCCATCATCTACTCCATCTTTAAGGACGCAGAAATACTGCTCTACAAGACCTATCCCCATCTGAAACCACAGCTGCCGGAGTCTCTTTCGTTCATTACTTCAGAAGAGCTTCTGCTGAAATATCCAGGACTTACTTCCAAAGAGCGGGAGCGGGCTTATGCAAAAGAAACAGGAGCGTTTTTTCTCATTGGCATTGGAGATCTTCTCTCCAGCGGAGAGCGCCATGACGGAAGAGCACCGGACTACGATGACTGGTCTCTAAACGGAGATCTCATCTTCTACAACGAAGTGCATGATGATGCTCTGGAGCTGTCTTCCATGGGGATCCGTGTCGATAGAAAAGCCCTTCTTTATCAGCTGGAAGCAGCTAAAAAAGAAGACCGAAAAGGACTCACCTACCATAGTCTCCTTCTGGAAGGAAAGCTTCCCCAGACCATCGGCGGAGGCATCGGGCAGTCTCGAATCTGTCAGTTCCTCTTAAGAAAATATCATATTGGTGAAGTGCAGAGCAGCATCTGGCCTGAAGATATGAGGCTGGATCTTATGAAACAGAACATCCATCTCCTATAAGTTTCAGTGCAAATCAAAAACCGGAAGCCTTCCTACTTAGGAAATCTCTTCCGGTTATTTTTTGTAATTTATTGTCTGGATTAATGGTTAAGGCTATACTGTTCCATTTCTCTTCCTTCAATAAATAATATAGCACATCATGAAAATCAGTAGTTCAGATTATAACTTAATGATTCTTTTACATATGAGCCTGAAGTTAGATATCAAATATATCCTGTCTCAAAACCTTATTCTAATGGCATTGATAGTTTCAACTTTGTTGCGATTCACATGCAATCTGTTGACTCATCTTCCTAAAACTAGATCCATATTTTTCTGTTAGATTATACTTCTCATTAGGAATACTTAAATAAGCTTGTCAATCGGATTACTGTAATTATAAACCTTTTTTACTTAAGTACTTTCAACTACCAACTAAACATTTCATCGCGAATTATATGCGAAACTTCAACCAATTCACGATTCAAATCTTTAATATATTCTTCGCATACCTCAATATACATACCTCTTGAATAGCCATCTCCTACATGAAATTCAATCTTAATATCGTTAATAACAGCTTCATTAAGAATCAAAGAAAATAGCTCCTTGATGGAATTTTGACATTCTGAACTATTTAAGTCTATTTCTAAATTATTTGGGCCTATGCTAAAGGATAAAACATCTGTATCACCTTTTCCATCAATTAACGTTGCCTTAATTATTTCTTGCTTCATATATATCCCTTCTTTCATAAAAAGCTTCGTAACCACCTTCCAATGAATGCATACTTTCTTCTGTCCAACTTTTTATATCTTCTGAATCAGCTATTGAAACTAGTTGATCATCAAATGGATTCCCTAAGTAAGTTTCATATTTTCCATTCTTATGTGTACGATAAATAGACATATAAGGTAACGTTCTTACAGCAATATTAGCATTATGCGTAGCTACAACCACATACTTTCTTTGTTTTGCTAGATTACTTATTAATGGTCTAATGTCACTATCAATATATGAGTTACCCATCCCTAATTCGGGTTCGTCCAAGAAATATATATCTGCATCTTCATAAAGTACTTGTTCCAGTAAGAGGATTCCTTTTTCACCGTTCGAAGGCTCATATTCAACACCATCTGATGTAATAATCTGCTTTGATCTACCCACAAATGGTTTTATTGAGGTTACTTTATTTTCCTTACATAATGTAACTAACTGTTCTACATAAGTTGCAATATTAAAATCAAAAACGTGTTTCTTGATTTCCTCTAGTAATTTGACAATTTCTTTTAGTGATGTAATATTGAATCCTGGATAATTCTTAGTTCTTTCTTCTTGACATAACATTCTATATTTGCAATTTATATATATTTCACCTTTGCCTTCTAAAGAACCTAACCGAATACGTTCATTATAATCCGGCACTTTAATAGAACCTAGAATTTGATTTACACATCTTAATAAATCTGTTCTTTTTATTGTAAACTCCTTTAACCCTGAAGTAGATGGCCTTGACATCGTATCCGAACTTCTATCTGCGAAAGCCTTTATCCTATCTATAGTGAAATTTGTCAATCTTGACGCATATTTTTCTACTAAATCAAACTTTCTCTTTTCTTGTATAGATCTATGTAATTTTATTAATAAATATTCTAGTTGTTTAATTTCTTCTTCCAATAAATATTCTATACAATCAATGTGTTTAATTTTGTCTAAAACACTTTGTATTTCTTTTTTGTCATTTTCATGTATGTCATACATTTTAGGTTTTCGATAGAAATCATGGATAGCTTCAGTAATTTTCATACGACTCTTGTTATTACTATTTCCTTTTGTTTGATACCAATATATATAGCTAGAAAAGGATGTAGGATTATCATCAGTCCAACTACTTAACTCTTTAAACTCAGACTCACATGAATCTGTATTTAACTTTTCTAGGGATATTTCCATATCTTTTATATTTAGAAGCTCAGAAAAGTCTTCACTTCTTTCTGAAGCAATATATTTTTTGCATTTTTTACCAGATCCTAGTACTTCTGTATACATGGATTTCAATATTTCTGTTTTTCCAGTTCCCTTTTGTCCAAAAATAATATTAACATCAGGATAAATCATCAAAGGTAGTTTTACTGAATGATGTGGCATACCTAAAACTTTCAAAGGTGATTTCTTACTCAGTAAAGTTTCAACAACAGCTTTATCTCGCTTTGCTAGGAGTAAAAACTCCATAAAACTTGCTACAGGCAATCTTAATTCAGCAAATGTACTGCTTTCATACTTGTTCCAATCTTTAACATCACTACCAATCAAAACGCTCATATCTTTATTAGCAAGAACACCTAATGTACGATAATTTCTAGGTTCAATAAATACCCTGGAAGAATCTTTCACAATTCTAAATAGTTCTTGCTTATCAGCTTCAGAAATTGCCGGTTTTTTGTCATGAAAATGAGGTATATATATCGCATCAAAATCCTTAAACGTCTCGTACACTTCCTGTAATGACAACTGGCACAAGTCAGGACTTATGTCCGAAAACAGGCTAACACATCTACCCGAAAATCTAAATGCTTCATCTGGTTTTGTGACAACAATCAAATGGTACCTACTTTCACCAATGACATCTATTTCAACACCAGGCCACACTTGGCAGATATCTTGAACAGTACTTTGTAATATCTGATATTGTTCATAATCAAATGCATTGTGGTTTGTAATTGCAACTATTTTTACATCAGCCAACTCGATTTTCTTTCTAAATAATTCAGGTGTTACATTTCTCGCTTTTCCATCACCCTGTTTTGTCTTTTTAGTATGACAATGCAAGTCAATTTTCAATTGCAATCACTCCTTCATATCAAAAATTTATGCTCGATTTAGAAATTGCTTTGATATATTAATCAATCACTAATTGTTCGTAGTGTTAACTGAATGCTACGTTATATTAGTTTTATCTTCTAGGTTCGTGGTAATCAAGACCTAACTTAATAATAATTTCCAATCCCATATAATTTTTATAAATATACTTAGAACTAAGCTAATTATTTTCTCAGATCAAGTTCGGATATCGGAATGCCATTTTTGCAGACTATGAGTTAGTTTAGATATTCTATATTTTATTATGTTATTTATATATCATAATAGTTTGAATTTTCAATCTTTTTTCAGTATAGCATAAAAGTTAGAGTTTTCAAATATGTTTTTAATTTCTTGAAAGTATAAAAATTAGTTGGTTTAGATGATGGATCGGTTACTATTCCACATTTAGATACTCGACTAATATAAATTCATCGAAGGTCTCTAGCGCATACAAGTTAAGAGAAGATGAGCTCCATCTTTGTTACCTATCCATGAAAGTATTATCGAAGCATAATAATTAAAAACCGGAAGCTTTCTCCAGTTAAGGAGAACCGCTTCCGGTTATTTTTAATTCTTAATCCTGTGGCTTCATGGTGGGGAAGAGAATGATGTCTCTGATGGAATGGGCATCCGTCAGGAACATGATGATTCTGTCCACACCGATTCCAAGTCCACCTGTTGGAGGCATACCTGTCTCCAGGGCGCTCATGAACTCTTCATCGATCATATAAGCTTCATCGTCTCCCAGTTCTCTTTCCTTGGCCTGCTGGCTGAAACGCTCTCTCTGAACAATGGGATCATTCAGCTCTGAGTAGGCATTACAGATCTCACGTCCAAAGATGAATCCTTCGAAACGTTCGGTATACTCTGCATTTCCTCTCTTCTTCTTGGTCAGCGGAGAAATCTCTACTGGATAGTCACAGATGAAGGTCGGCTGAATGAGCTTGTCCTCACAGAATCTTTCAAACATAGCATTTAAGACATCTCCCTTGGAGGTGTGCTTGATGTCATACTTGAAGTCATCCTGCATGTGGAACTTCTTCGCCGCCTCATGGGCTTCTTCTAAGGTAATGGTGTTGAAGTCAATGCCAGTTTCTTCCTTGACAATGTCTGCCATGGTGACTCTTCTCCATGGTGGGGTCAGGTCGATTTCTGTTCCTTCATAGTTCACCTTCATGGAACCATTGACCTTCATGGCAACGGAAGATACCAGATCCTCTGTGAGATCCATCATATCATTATAATCGCTGTAGGCTTCGTAAAGCTCGATCATGGTGAACTCTGGATTATGCTTATAGTCAATTCCTTCATTTCTGAAGTTCTTGCCCATATCATACACCTTCTCAAATCCACCGACGATGAGTCTCTTAAGATAAAGCTCTGTGGCGATTCTTAAGTACATGTCGATGTCCAGCGCATTGTGGTGGGTGACGAAAGGTCTTGCTGCAGCACCACCGGCGATGGGGGACAGAATTGGTGTTTCCACCTCCAGATATCCTCGGTCATCCAGGTAATTTCTGATGGCAGAAATGATCCTGGTTCTCTTGATCATCTTTTCCTTCACATCGGGATTCACAATAAGATCCACTTCTCTTTGTCTGTATCTGATATCTGGATCCACCAGGCCATGCCACTTGTCTGGCAGCGGCTTCAGCGCCTTGGAAATGAGCTCAAAGCTCTTGACTTCCAGGGACACTTCTCCAGTCTTTGTGATAAAGACATTTCCTTCTACGCTGATCCAGTCCCCAAGATCAAGAGTCTTGAAGAACTTCAGCTTCTCTTCTCCCACGTTGTCCAGCTTCACATAAAGCTGCAGTTTTCCTTCACGGTCGTGTATATCGGAGAAACCTGCTTTTCCCTGTACTCTCTTTCTCATGAGTCTTCCAGCGGTCTTGATATGTACACCTTCCAGTGTCTCATGGTTTTCCTTGATTTCCTTGGAATTATGGGTCACTTCCACCTTATATACATCAAAAGGATCTTTGCCTTCCTCCTGAAGCGCCTTCAGTTTTTCACGTCTTTGCAGCTCCTGTTCTGATAGCTTCTCTTCCTGTTCTATGATCTGGTTCTCTTCGTTTGTCAAAATTCTACACCTGCTCTCTTCCGATTTCTAAAATCTTAAACTTGCTCATACCGTTTGGCACCTGGACCACCACTTCATCATCCACTTTATGTCCTAGAAGGGCGCTGCCCACTGGAGATTCATTGGAAATTTTAAAGTTCATCGGATCTGCTTCTGTGGATCCAACAATGGAATAGGTCACTTCCTCTTCAAAGTCATAGTCATAGACGGTCACTCTTGAACCAATGCCCACCACATCAGAGGAGATATCGCTCTCATCGATGACAGATGCATTGCGGAGTGTATTTTCCAGCTGAACAATCTTTCCTTCCACGAAAGCCTGTTCATTCTTTGCTTCATCGTATTCAGAGTTTTCGCTGAGATCTCCATAACCCAGGGCTACCTTGATCTTTTCAGTGATTTCTTTACGTTTCACTGTCTTTAGATATTCCAGCTCGCTCTCAAGCTTTTTGACCCCTTCATAGGTCATGATAAATTTCTTTGCTTCGCTCATTTCAAATCCCCTTCTGTTTTATTTGATTTTCTATTATAGTGACATTACCCTTCCCTGTCAATGATTTTAGCCATTTTGGAGAAGCTCTTCTTTATATTTCCCAAGGATTTCCAGCACCTTTATAGGGTCGGTCTCCTGGTTGATGAGATTCTTCACTTCCGTATTTCTTGGCAGTCCTTTCACATACCATCCGATATGTTTTCTCATCTCACGGACTGCTTTATGCTCTCCCTCATAGGATAAGGTATTTTTATAATGGAGGATCAGTATATCCATTCTTTCCTCAAATCCTGGCCGCTCATAGGGTTTTCCCGCTAAAGCTGCATTGATTTCCTCAAAAATCCAGGGATTCCCTAAAGCTCCCCTTGCTACCATGATGCCGTCACACCCTGTTTCCAGGACTTCTAAGGCATCTTCTCCTGTGAAGATGTCTCCATTGCCAATCACAGGAATAGAGAGTGCTTCTTTAATTTTACGGATGATCTCACGGTCAGACGTACCGGAGTAATACTGCTCCCTGAATCTTCCGTGTACTGTAACAAGATCTGCGCCTGCGTCTTCCATCTTCTTGGCAAAGTCCAGAGCTGTTTCGTCATCCATCTTAAACCCTCTTCTGAACTTGCAGGTCACAGGTTTTGAAGTGGCTTTCTTCACTTCCCGGAGAATCCCGGCTGCTTTATCCGGGTCCAGCATGAGAGCAGAACCCTCTCCGTTTTTCACAAGCTTTGGCGCAGGGCATCCCATGTTGATGTCAAGAAGAACGATGTCCTCATTTTCATCCAATACTCTGGCTGTTTCTGCCATAATGTCTTTTTCACTGCCAAACAGCTGCACCGCAATGGGTTTCTCCTTAGGCGAGATCCTCAGGAGCTCTTTAGTATTCTGGCTTCCATAATGGAGTGCTTTTGCACTGACCATCTCTGAGTATACCATAGAACACCCCATGGATATGGCAATCTCCCGGAAAGAAATATCTGTGACACCCGCCATGGGTGCCAGAAAGACTTTACTCTCAAGGATCTTATTTCTTATTTTTATCATAGATCAGTTTCAACCCTTCCAGGGTAAGATTAGGTTCCAGTGCATCGATGCAGTCGGTGCTCTGTTTCATGAGCCTGGAGAATCCTCCGGTAGCCACTACATATGGCTCCTCTTCTCCATCTTCCATCATTTCGATCTTCATGAGCTTCACCAGATGCTCCACAAGGCCGATATATCCATGTACAAGGCCGGACTGCATGGAAACCACAGTATTCTTCCCAATGACTTTCTCCGGCTTCAGAAGCTCAATACGGGGCAGCTTTGCTGCTTTCTCAAAAAGAGCATCAGCGGAAATCTTGATGCCGGGAGAAATGATTCCTCCAGCATAGGTTCCATCTTTTTTCACGGAGCAGAAGGTGGTTGCAGTACCGAAATCAATGATGATGAGACTCTTTTTGTATTTTGCGGAAGCGGCTACGGCGTTTACGATTCTGTCTGCTCCTACTTCCTTCGGATTGTCTGTTTTCACATTGATGCCTGTTTTCACGCCAGCGCCCACCACAATCGGTGTCACCTTGAACACCTTGCGCACCATATTCTCTAACGAGTACATGACATTCGGCACAACCGAGGAGATGATGACTCCTTCTATGGCACTGGGTTCCAGATTGTTCAGCCGAAAAAGGCTGATGACATCAATGGAGATTTCATCGGATGTTTTCATGCTGTTGGTGGATAGTCTGAAATCAGAAATAATCTTTTTACCATCATGGACTCCCATGACGATGTTGGTATTTCCTACGTCAATTAACAGGATCATAAGACAACTCCCCATGTAATTTTAAAAGCAGCTGAAAAGCTGCTTTTCCCAAACTTGTTTATGGCAATAATATTTTTAACACTATAATTATAGTAAAAAACGCCTTTTTGTCAAGCTCATTTGCATCTTTTCTCTTGATTCCCAAGGAGCCCTTAATTTTAAAACTAACTTCCAGTTGGAAGAAAGAAAAATAGTGAAGTGGAAGTTAGTCTTGTAAATAAGATGATCGCAGAAACCTTTTCCCCGGTTCTTTATTTGCGGGCTTTTTGTAGAAGCTTCTCATAGCTTCGATCCACAAGGATTGCACCTAAAGGGGCTGTGAGCACAATGGAGACCACAGCCACCGTCAGGATGATCTCACCCGATGGAAGCCCCATGGCCAGAGGCAGACCTCCAATGGCTGCCTGAACAGTAGCTTTGGGAAGATAGGCCATGGCCGAGAAGGCTCTCTCTTTCCTTGTGAGCGGTGTTTTTAACAGGCTGAGGAATACCCCTAGAACTCTAAAAAGAAGCGCCAGGAGGACCAGCAGGACCGCAGGAAGACCTGCAGTGAGCACAAGGCTCAAGTTGACAGAGGCGCCAACAAGGACAAAGAGAAGAAGCTCCGCTGCTACCCAAAGCTTAGAAAACTTTCCCGAAAGCCGCCTCGCCACCTCATACTTCTTTTCCTGAAGCATGATCCCCATGGCCATGACAGCTAACAGCCCGGAGAATCCTACGGTCCCCTGAAGCATTTCTTCCAAAGAGACCAGAAGAAAGGCCATGGAAAGGATCACCAGAACCTTACCGGTGTCTCTTATGTGGAACCGCACAAAAAGCCATGAAAGAACGGTTCCCAAAGCGCCTCCTGTAACCACCCCTAAAACAATGGCCACAGGAATACTGAGAAACTCACCTAGATGCATTTCTCCCGTGAGGGCAAATCCAGTGAAAGCGGTGAAAAGAACAATGACAAACACATCATCCACAGAGGCCCCCGCCATGATCATCTGAGGGATCTTCTGCTCTCTTCCGAATCCGTTCTCCATCAGTTTCAGCATCCTCGGCACAATCACCGCCGGAGATACCGCAGCCACCACCGTACCTAAGATCAGCGCATCCAGGATACCCAGCCCCAAAAACCTCGGCGCCAGAAGCGTCACACCTAAGATTTCAAATACTGCAGGAACAAAGCACAGAAGCACTGCGGGTCTTCCCACCTTCCTAAGATCCTTAAGATCCAGGTTAAGTCCTGCCCTGGTGAGAATGATGATGAGCGCAATCTTTCTCAGTTCAGAAGAAATCCCCAGGATGCTCCCATCAATATAATTCAGCATATAGGGTCCAAGGAGCACTCCAGTGAGAAGCATTCCCAGGAGCTTTGGGAGTCCCAGTTTATCAAATATCTTCCCAAGAAGCATCCCCAGCAGAAAAATCAGGGCTAATGAAAATAACATAAAAATACACTCTCCATTCCTCTTCAGGGCATAAAAAAAGCCAATGCCCCTACGATTTTCGTCGTAGAAGTCATCAGCATACTTGCGGTTTTGGCAGCTATTGCCATGGAAGCACTTCATTTCCAGAAGTCTATCTTAGTACACTTCCTTCCATAGAGTCAAGGCTATTTTCTGTATTTCCTTATTATTTCAATCATCTGCTGATACTCCCGCTCCATATCAGAAACAAGCTTCATCTGATTTCGGGCTCTGTGAAGATTGTGCTCCGGATAGGAGATCTTGTAGTAGATGTCTCCCTCCAGATAATCCTTCAGAAATCTCATGCCGCATTCGTAGGTCATGATTTTTGCTGCAAAAGGGAGGTATTCAATCTCAAGGTCCGTCAAAAACTCTCCCTGACTGAAGTAGCCACGTACATAGGCTTCAAAAAGAGACAGGTCAAAATGCACCTTGCTGAGATCTTTCTCATCCTCCAAGGCTGTGGTGGCTCCAGACCGTATGGCATCTCCAAAATCATAAAGCGACACTCCCGGCATAACGGTATCGAGATCCACAAGACACACCGCTTCTCTGGTCTCATCATCAATCATGACATTGTTGTATTTCGTGTCATTATGGGTAACACGCACCGGAAGTCTTCCTTCCCGAAGCAGTCCATTGATGATCTTTGTGTCCTTCTCTCTCTCCAGATAGAACTGAATCTCATCCGCACACTCTATTGCGCGGTTGGCAGTGTTATCTTCTACAGCTTTCTGAAAGTCCACAAAGCGTTTCTCTGTGTTGTGGAAATCTTTGATGGTCTCATGGAGTGTCTCTCCCTCAAACTCTCCAAGCAGCCTCTGAAACTTCCCTAAGGCCTGACCGGATTTATAGAAATCCTCAGGACCTCCCACAATTTCGTAGGACCTCGCTCCTTCAATGAAGCGGTAACATCTGTAGAACTCCCCTTCATGAAGCACATGATGGGCTCCTTCTTTCGTATGGACCACTTGGAGCACTTCTTTATCCACATCTCCGCCTGCTTTTTCCACACATTCTTTCAGATACTCTGTGACTTTTACAATATTGTCCATGAGCGCTACAGGATCCTTGAATATGGAACGGTTGATTCTTTGGAGAATATACCGTTTTTCCAGGTCTTTATCCATATGGACACTGACGCGGTAGGTATCATTGATGTGTCCTTTTCCGTATCTGATGATTTCTATGATTTTTCCACCCTCTGAAAATGGAAGAAAAATCTTCTCTAGTTCCTCTCTCATACTTCCTCCCACAGATTTCGGGGATACTGCCCCTTTTGGACTTTCTCAAGAAGTCCTTCTGCTACATAATGTTTATCTTCCGAGTAGGTCATCCCCAACCAGGTTTCTTTACTTTCTCTCACCAGAACCTCCAGCTCTTTCCTGTCCACAAGAGCCTGAATGGCTTCTGGCAGCAGAAACTCTTTTTTCAGTTCTTGTCCTGAAGTTTTGAGAAACGCTGCGAATTCTTTCTCCAGCTGACTGAAAATGGTCGGATGAAATCCCCATACATTCATGGATACCGGCTGGCTGGGAAGCACTTTCAGATCCGCACATTCCTGAGAACAGATGTCTTCTCCCTCATAGGAAAGATCCTTGATTTCCCGCACATGAAGAAGCATGCCGTCTTCCTTCGCAGTGACGAGCCCCCGGGATACGCTGCCGAACCTGCTCATGGTTTTCTCCAGCTCATAAGAAACCAGCGCTCCCTGCTTTTCATCCAATCTATCCAGTATACCGGACATCTTCTCGAAGGTTTCTTCTCCGTAAAAATCATCGGCATTGATGACCATAAAAGGTCCGCTGATTTCGTGTCGTGCCGCATATACCGCCTGTCCTGTTCCCCAGGGTTTTTTACGTTCTGAAGACAGAGCGTCCTCACCAATCCCCTTCGGCACATCTTCTTTCTTCTGATAGGCATAGGCAATCTTTCCATAAGGATTCATTTTGTCCGCAAAGGCTTCTTCAAAGAGATGCTGATTCTCCTTGCGGATCATCAGCACAACTTTTGTGAATCCATGTCTGAACGCATCAAACATGGAGTACTCCAGAATGCACTCTCCGGATGGACCTACAGGGGTCAGCTGTTTCAGGCCGCCAAACCTTGAGCCCATGCCCGCAGCCATAACCAGCAGCGTTTTTTCTCTCTTTTGTCTGTTCATCCTTCCCCTCCTTAGCGTTGTGCCGCGTTATAAAGATAAAGATCTCCAAGAAGAAGGCCCAGGCCGAGGATCATGATCCCCAGACCTGCCAGACCTTGTATTCTATGACCTGTAAAGAGGAGCACCAGTCCTGCCAGGAAAACTCCTGTCATAAGAATCGTCTTACTCTTCATTTTTCTCCATCTCCATCCATCTGATCTCCTGGGGCGCTAGAACCGTCACGGTCTTTCTGCCCTGTTCATCATAGACTGCAGTTTCTTGCTCTATATCAGTATTGTTCACCAGAGCATATCTTCCAATCTCCGGATATCCATGCACTTCCACATAAATATTTTCGGCAAAAAGCTTATGAAGGTCCTCTTCCTTATGGGCTGCATAATACATGGACCTATGAAGGAGCCTTGCATTCTCAAAGTTGAAGGGAAGTCCTGCAATGTAGATGCCTCTTCCTTTCCCGAAGTCATGGGCAGAGAGCTCCACCTGACCGTCATGGTAGCTTAAAATTTCGGTGTCTTTTCCTAAAGCATAAATATTTTTCATGCCTTCACCAAAGTCCAGTGAAGATTCTATCCCCTCTGTGATGAAATGCTTCTCTTTGGCTGTGTGGAAGTATTTGTCTGTGCTGAGACTGAAGCCCAGCTCTTTGTCCACGCCAAGAATGTCTGCCAGCTGGAAGTATCGTCCGCCATGATGCACCGCAGAAGGTTCTCCCACCCCGATGAATCCGCCGCCTTCATGGACCCATTTTCTGATGGTGGTGACAAGCTTCTCATCCAGCCACTCCTCTCCACCAGAAAATGCAGTTCCTGCATCCCCTGCATTGAGAATAACGTCCACATCCTGTGGCACGCCATTGGTTTTCACATCTTCGAAAGACAGGAAGGATACTTCGACGCTGTCTCCACTTAAGGCTTCCAAAATACCCAAGTAGGAGTAGATCTGCTTATACCACAGTGCATGGGCTACCATATGGGTCTGCCAGGACCTGAGGGTACCCCAGGAATTTAGAACCGCTACTTTGAGTCCTGTGTATGGTTTTTTTCCTTTAATGTTGTCGTAGATTTCTCTAAATTCATCTGTAACCTTTTCGATATAATCCACAAAATTAGGGAACTGATAGGCAAGAGAAAGGTATCCGCCGTATCCAATCCGGTCCACAGGCTTTCTCATGATGGCACGTCTGGCCATTCTCCAGTTTTCTTTAGCTTCGATGGTAGGATCATTGCCTTCCCGGAAGGTATCCGGGAAAAAGTACGGCAGGAATCTTCCTTCCGTGTACTTTACTCCTGGAATCTCGGAAATCATCCGAAGGGTTGCTCCCCCGCCTACGGAGCCGACCACAGCATCTAACCCGATTTTCGGGAAGTACTTGCCGTAGGGCTCTGTGCCAATCCAGTTGTCTCCCAGGAACATCATGGCTTCTTTTCCGTGCCTGTGCACCTCATCCACCAGTTTTTTCGCCTGGTCTGCCACATAAGCGCTCTGGAAGTCAATAAAGTCCAGATACTCCTTTGTGGGCACTCGGAAAGCTGTATTATAGTATCCTTTGTCCACAATATGCTCTGGGCGGAGTCTGTAGCCCTTTTCCTTGGCAAAGGCTTCTAAAGCATCTACAGAAATGCTGGCGCTGTATCCGAACCAGTCCACAAACTTCTCTTTTCCAAGATCATTGAACACCAAAGTGAAATGATAGAAGAAAGTGGTGAATCTTACGACGTCCGTTCTTGGATTCTCTTCCAGCCACTTGGTCATGTAACTATGGATGTATTCATTGGAGTGCTTCTTTCTCACATCAAAGGGAATGTCGTGCTCTTTGTCTCCCCAGTTGTTGGTGATGTGGTTGTACATCTGGGTGGGATCCCAGATGGCTTTCACCAGGAAAGACACGGTGTACTCATGGTAAGGCGTGATATCTTTCAAAATCACCTCATCACTTTCAAAGGAAAGTTCCCAGTTCTCCAAAGGTACGACTTCATCCATGGTCCGGTCTATGACTTCCCAATAGACTTTGGGGTCATGAACGTAATCCGGCGTCACCTGCTGGCGGAAATATCCGTCCATAAAAGAAATGCGGAGAGTGGTGTCCACCGCTAAAGTATGGCGGCTCATGAGATACATGGACTGGGTTTCATCCATATGATTTCTTGAAAAATCATTATGTCCTCTGCTGACAAAATAGGTTGTGTAGATTTTGGCATCCAGGTTTTTCAGATCTTCTGAAAGCTTTGTGCCGTCACTGTCTCTGATGGCATCAGCGCCCCAGCGCTCCATCATTTCCTTGGTTTCTTCCAAAAACCCCGTTTCACTTGGCAAGGTCACTCGACCTTTTGTTTTACTCATATTATCCTTTCACTCCTCCAACAGTCATTCCTTCAGTTAGTTTCTTTTGTACAAGCACATAGAGAATCAAGGTCGGCAGCATCACCAGCACAAGACCAGCGTACATAGGACCATAGTTTGCCGCACCTCTTTGGGACTGCATCAGATTGATCAGTCCCACCGGCAGCGTTTTGGTGCCGCTGGGCATTAGAGTCAGGGCAATAATATATTCATTCCAAAAGGCCAGGAAGTTGAACAGAATCACCGTGATGATGCTGGGTTTTGCCATGGGTATCATAATAGACACCATGGTTTTGAAGTGGCTGGCTCCATCCACACTGGCCGCTTCCTCAAACTCCTTGGGAATGGTTCTGAAATAATTGGACAGAAGATATACAGTAAAAGGAATGGCTGTGGCTGCATACACCAGGGCCAGCACAAACCGGTTGTCCAGGAAGAATCCTCTGTCAAAGCGTCCCCGAAGAGCGATGTCCCAATCAAGAAGCATCAGAAATATCGGTACGACGATGTAGTTCACGTTGATAAAAATCCCCGCCTGAAAAATGCCCGAGAGGATTTTCCGTCCTTTAAACTCAAATCTTGCAAGAGCATAGGCACAGGGAATAGAGACCAGAAGAAGAATGCCAATGGCCAGGGCCGTCACCACAATGGAGTTTGTGAAGTACTCTCCCATATTGGCAATCTCCACCGCTTCTTTGAAGTTCTCCCAGCGGATGGCTTTAGGCAGGCTCCAGGGATTTCCGTAAAACTCCTGATTGTCTTTGACGGAAGCCATGAAAACCCAGAGAACCGGAACGATGATACTGACTGCAAGGGCAATCAGTGCACTATAGATGAAGAGCTTATAGAGATTGATCTTTTTCTTTTTCATCCGTTCCTCCTATTAATAC
The DNA here is from genome assembly GCF_003514505.1 of Proteiniclasticum sp. GTDB lineage: Bacteria > Bacillota > Clostridia > Clostridiales > Clostridiaceae > Proteiniclasticum. The sequence continues at coordinate 224,872 of NZ_DOPX01000016.1, read as the reverse complement.
TGGTACTGTTCCCGTTTCGTCAGCTTGTTCACAAGAAGAGACAAGAGGAACGAAAAGAGAAAGATCACAACACCAATGGACATACCATATCCGTAACTGGAATTGGTATACGCCTGGTTGTACATATAGTTCAAAATTACATTGGAGGCACCGTCAGGTCCTCCGGAGGTCATCACCTTCACAAAAAGAAAACTCAGATTGATGGAGCTGATGACATAAAAGGTCAAGGTGGTCCTCACCGTATCCCACACGAGAGGCAAGGTGATGTTGAAGAACTGCTTGACTTTGCCAGCGCCCTCAATATCTGCCGCTTCGTAAAGATGGACCGGGATGCTGCTCATACTGGCCATGTACATGACCATGTAGTAGCCCACCGCCTGCCAGATCATGGCCACGATGATGGCATAGAGCACGATTTTCTGATTGCCCAGCCACTGGATGTTCTCAAATCCCTCTCCACGGATGCCTCTTAATAGTCCATTGAGAAGTCCCATACTGGGGTCATAGATGGCCGAGAAGATGGAAGAAATTACCACCACTGACAGGATATTCGGTATGTAGAACACAATTCTGAAAAAATTCTGCCCTTTGATCTTTTCCCGCACAAGAATAGAGGCGAAGATCATGGCCACAGAAAGCGTCACCATGGTGACAAGGACAATGATCATCAGGGTGTTCTGCAGGGACCGTATAAAATTGGTGTCCTTTGTGAGTAGAAGAAAATTATTCAGTCCAACGAAGGTCTTGTTTCTCGAGAGACCTCCCCATTTGTATAAAGACATGATGAAGACATTCAGCGTAGGATACGCCATAAATACAAGAACAAGGATCAAGGCCGGCGCAATGCAGGCAGCGATGAATCTTTTCTTTGCTCTGTCTTTCATTCATATCACCCCTTTCAAAAATGAACGGTGGAAGAGTTTTCTTCCACCGTGGTCATCCGTAAAATCAACTCATTAGTTGTTCATTGCTGCACTGATTTTGGTCACTGCATCCACAACTTCCTGATGCCATGTATCCACTGTCTTATCTCCTGTGGCTACAGAATTGATGGTGCCAAAGAGAATTCCGGTGCTGCTCACAAGATCTACACCTTCCACTGCTGGCGCAGACTGGAAACCGCCCATGGCTGCCTTTGCTCCATCGTCATATACAGAATAGTAAAGCTTGTTTGGATCCTCATCCGTCATGAAGGAGGAGGCTGTAGTCACAGGCATAACTGCACCGGACTTCTCATAGATGATCTTTGCTGCTTCATCTGAGTACATGTACGCAATGAACTCTTTTGCAAGATCTGCTTCTTTTGCACCTTCAGGAATGTACATCTGTTCAAAGAATGTATAGGAGTAGCGGTCTCCACCCTTTTCCACTGCTGGCAGTGCGGTGAATCCCCACTCAAAGCCTTCTGCTCTTGGTGCTTTTTCCATTTCTCCTGGCAGCCAGGTACCGTTTGGAATAAACAGTGCTTTGTTGTCCAGAATCAGCTGCTGGTTCTTGGTGAATCCTTCATTGTTTGCCTGGGCCACTGTGTCAGGATGATTGTAGGAAACAAGTTCACCAACGATAGCGAAAACTTCTTTCATGGTATCGCTGTTCCAGGTTTCCACATCAAAGGTCATGGCCTTGTTGAAGAAGTCAGCACCACCCACCTCATTGACCAGTGCATAGAAGAACGCATCAAAGTATCCTGTGGTAGGATAGGTGAACAGGGAGCTTCCATTGGCTTTTGCTGTCTCATTCAGTGCAAAAAGCTCTTCAAAGGTTTCTGGAAGGGCATAGGTCTTTCCTTCTCCCACCAGACCGCTGTTATAGAACAGTCCTGTTGGTCCATAGAAAAGAGGTGCCAGGTAAGTCTTGCCATCTCCATAAGGATTGGTGATCAGCGTATCGGTAAAGCCTGGGATGATTTTTTCACCAACGGTGACTTCTTCTCCAGGAACTTTCATGGAGAGCACATCTGTGATATCCACAACAGCATTTTCTTTGATGAGAGTTTCTGTCATCATACCTTCACGGCCTACAGAGATATACATAAGATCCGGTACATTCATGGCCTGAATCTGAGGTCTCAGAACATCTTCGATGTTCTTTTCCAGTGTCAGTTCCACAGTAACGCCAGGATTGTTTGCCTCAAACTTCTCGGCAACGGCCATCCAATGCTCTTTTCCGTATCCTCCCTCTAGACCCGCAATCTTCAGGGTTCTTTCTTCGGTTTCGCCAGGGGTTTCTGATGGTGTTTCTGTACCTCCTGGAGTAACAGGATCATCTTCAGTTTTCTGACCGCAGGCTGAAAGGCCAACGACCAGGGTAATGGACATAAGAAGTGCTAAAATTTTCTTCATGGGACCCTCCTAGTTAATCATTGCTCTACGCAACTTGTTATCTTTAGTATAAATTTCGGTAAACGTTTTTAGTATCATTATCTTGTGATGAATTATCATTATATTGCTATATCAGATAATTGTTTTATAATAAGGTAAAAGGATTACATGTCCAGAGGAAAGGAGCTGCCAGTTTGTCCAATATTGTCTATAAGATCATCAACCACAACAACGAACGGATTTCCGCCAGTCTCATCTATGTCTCCAAGGCACGCTACGAAAAAGACTGGCACTCCACCATGCACAGTCATCCCTTCACAGAACTTTTCTATGTGGTGAAAGGATCCGGGAACTTTCTCATTGAAGACAAAACCTTCCATGTGGTGGAGGATGACCTTGTCATAGTCAACGCCAATGTAGTGCATACAGAGTCCTCCAAGGATGCGAATCCATTGGAGTATATTGTGCTGGGCATCGACGGGCTCTCTTTATCCCTTCAGGAGACAGGCCATTCTCAGGAAGAGAGTCTTTACAGTTTTCATAATTACCGCAAGTACCGGGAAGAAATCCTGACCGTATTCCAGTCTCTCATCAGTGAGGTGGAAAAGAAGGAGGATGCTTATGAGTACATCTGCCAGAACTACCTGAACATCCTGCTCCTTAATCTGGTTCGAAGGACCAAAGCACCTTTGAGGCTCGCACCACAGAAAAACACCACCAAAGAATGCACCTACATCAAGAACTATATTGACATCCACTACTCAGAGCCCATCACCCTGGACACTTTGGCCAATGAGACCTATCTTGATAAATACTATCTGGTCCATGTGTTCAAAAAGCACTTTGATACGACGCCTATCCATTATCTCATAGACAAAAGAATTGAGGAATCCAAACACCTTCTGGAAACTACACATCACACCATCTCACAGATTTCAAACATCGTAGGCTTCAATTCTCAGTCCTATTTTACCCAGACCTTCAAGAAAAAGCTGGGGCGCACTCCTGCAGAGTTCAGAAAAGAAGCGCGAAAAAACAGCACCCTAACAAAATAAGCGGTGATTCTTTGGAATCACCGCCATTTTTATCCTCTAGAACAGCCCCACAATATTTCCTTCTTCGTCGATGTCCATGAGATTTGCTGCAGGTACCTTTGGAAGGCCCGGCATGGTCATGATGTCACCGGTGAGGCATACAATAAAGCCTGCGCCGTTACTGAGTTTCACTTCATTGACTTTCACTTCAAAGTTCTTGGGTGCCCCCAGAAGCTTCGGATTATCGGATAAAGAGTACTGGGTCTTGGCCATGCAGATGGGTTTTTTATGGAGTCCCATGGCTTCAATCTCTTTGATGGTTTTCTCAGCCTGTGCGCTGTAAGCCACAGAGCTTCCACCATAAATCTCTTTTACAATGGTCTCTATCTTTTCTTTGATGGATTTTTCCACGTCATACAGCGGTTTATAGGTTCCGGATTTTTCAGCAACTTCCACAACTTTATGCGCAAGAGCCTCTCCGCCTTCTCCGCCCTTTTCCCATACTTCCGTAAGAGCCACATTCACGTGGATATTGTTTAGGAACTCTTCAATGAACTGAAGCTCCTCCACGGAATCGGACATGAATCTGTTGATGGCAACCACAGGCTCCAGATTGAACTTTCTGATGTTCTCAATCTGTTTCTCCAGGTTCACAATTCCTTTTTTCAGCGCATCCACATTAGGTGTGGAAAGATCTGCTTTCAGAACACCGCCGTGATGTTTCAGGGCTCTTACCGTGGCCACGATGACCACAGCACTTGGGTTCAGCCCACCGAATCTGCACTTGATGTCCAGGAACTTCTCTGCGCCAAGATCCGCACCAAATCCAGCTTCTGTTACTACATAGTCTCCAAGCTTCAGTGCGGTCTGAGTGGCCAGGATGCTGTTGCAGCCATGGGCAATATTCGCAAAAGGTCCACCATGGATGATGGCGGGTGTGTTTTCCAGGGTCTGGACAAGGTTTGGCATGATGGCATCTTTCATGAGAAGCGCCATGGCTCCCTGCACTTTCAGGTCTTTGGCAAATACCGGCTCTCCCTGAAGATTATAACCAATCATGATCTCACCCATTCTTTCTTTCAGGTCTTCCAAAGAAGTGGCAAGACAAAGAATGGCCATGACTTCAGAAGCAACGGTGATCATAAATCCGTCTTCTCTCGGGAATCCGTTTGGCTTTCCGCCAAGTCCTACATTCACCTGTCTTAAGGATCTGTCGTTCATATCCATGACTCTCTTGAAAAGAATTCTTCGGATATCCAGGTTCAGCGCATTTCCCTGATGAATATGGTTGTCGATGGCTGCTGCCAAGAGGTTGTTCGTGGTGGTGATGGCGTGCATATCTCCAGTAAAATGAAGATTGATGTCTTCCATGGGAACAACCTGGCTGTATCCTCCACCTGCAGCTCCGCCTTTTACACCAAAAACGGGGCCTAAAGATGGTTCACGCAATGCAATGACTGTCTTCTTGCCGATTCTGTTCAGCGCCTGACCAAGTCCTACGGTCACGGTGGACTTTCCTTCCCCTGCAGGAGTGGGATTGATGGCAGTGACAAGAATTAGCTTGGCATCTTCCTTGTCCTTGTTTCTCTTCAGCACATCCAAAGAGATCTTGGCTTTATACTTGCCATAAAGGTCCAGGTCATCCTCAGAAAGACCTATCTTCCCTGCCACATCTCTGATGTGGAGCATGGTGGATTCTTGAGCGATTTGAATATCGGTTTTCAACAATATGTACCTCCCAGTTCTATATATTAATTTAAGAGTTATGCAATTTATCCATGAACTTCTGCCGGTTCACAAGAACTCTCTCATGATGCGCTTCTCCCAGAAGATGTTCCTTTTCAAAGGCCAAGAGATGAAACTTCACTTTCTTCCCAGATGCCTCCGTAATCTTTACCTTCAGCAAGACGTCTGCACCAACAAGGCTGGCTCTCACATGTTTCATTTCCATAGAAATGCCCACCGTGGTCTCTTCCGAAGATAGATATGGCGCAAGGCATTCCTTCGCCCCATATTCCATGAAAGCAATGAGTCCCGGTGTGCCGTATACCGGTAAATCTCCGGATCCTAACATCTCAGCGGTATCTTTTTCTTCTACAGACCGTCTAAATTCTTTTTCCAGTCCAATGAGTTTTTCTGTCAAATGAACACCTCCAATCCATTTAATTATAGCACCCCTTCTCCATTCCCGAAACATGGAAAGGTGAAGTTTCTGTAATCATTTACATAAATTCCCAAAAGAAAAGGCAGCTTCACTGCCTTTTCTGACTGCTCTGTTTCAGCTTGAACTACACCTGTTTTCAAGCCTCTGTCAGAGGATTGCCTGTAAAGTTCTCTTCTTTGGTATCTTCTTCTTTGGAGATCTCTTTCTCTGCTTTTTTTACAGAGTCATTCTTCTTCTCCAAAGGCATCTCTCCATGGGTACGTTTGGTGATGTTCCCAGTGGTGAAGAGTTCTTCAAACTCTTCTGCTTCAATCTTCTCAAATTCCAGAAGTTTTTCAGCAAGAAGATGGAGCTTGTCGATGTTCTCTTTCAGAATCTCTTCTGCTCTCTTATAGGAGTTATCCACCAGCTCTTTCACTTCATCATCGATGAGTTCTCCCATCTTCTCAGAGAAGTTCTTAGACTTTGAAAAATCACGTCCCAGGAACACTTCCTGATCTTCTCCAAAGGAAATAGTCCCCACCTTTTCACTCATACCATATTCAGTAACCATGGCTCTTGCGATTCTGGAAACGCGGTCGATGTCATTTTTGGCTCCTGTGGAAATATCCTTCAGAACCAGGGACTCCGCCACACGTCCACCTAGTAGCGCAACCATGCTGTCCATCATTCTGGATTTACTCATATAAGAGCGGTCTTCCGTCGGCATATGCATGGTGTATCCACCTGCCATCCCTCTTGGAATGATGCTGATCTGATGGACTGGATCCATATTGGGGAGGACTCTGCCGATGATGGCATGCCCGGCCTCATGATACGCAGTAAGTCTTCTTTCATGGTCAGAAACCACTCTGGATTTCTTTTCTGTTCCAGCAATGACTCTGGTGATGGCTTCATCCAGTTCACGCATGGTGATGAACTTTTTATTGGCACGCACCGCAAGAAGTGCCGCTTCATTGGTGAGATTTTCAAGATCTGCGCCTGTAAATCCGCTGGTCATCTTCGCCAGGGCTTCCAGATTCACATCTTCTCCAAGAGGCTTCTTGCGTACATGAACCTTGAGAATCTCTTCTCTGCCCTTAGCATCGGGATACCCTACCGCAATCTGTCTGTCGAAACGGCCTGGTCTTAGGAGTGCATTGTCAAGGATATCCGGTCTGTTGGTGGCTGCCACCATGATGATGCCTTCATTGATGAAAATGATACATGGTGCATTTTTCTTAGCCTGTTCAAACATGTCACGCACTCGGGAAGCTCCGACACCGACAAACATTTCAACAAAGTCTGAACCTGAAATACTGAAGAACGGTACCCCAGCTTCTCCGGCTGCTGCCTTTGCAAGAAGGGTTTTACCGGTTCCTGGAGGTCCTACAAGCAAAATCCCCTTAGGAATTCTAGCGCCAACTTCAAGATACTTCTTGGGGTTTCTTAAAAACTCCACCACTTCCTGAAGTTCAAATTTTTCTTCTTCTGCTCCAGCCACATCTTTAAATGTGACGGTTTTATTGTCCGGGTTTGCCATTTTGGCTCTGCTTTTACCGAAATTCATGGCATTCCGGTTGCTGGAGCCCATATTCTGGTTCTGCTTGTTCATAAAGAAGATGAAGAACACCACACCACCCAATAGAAGCAGCGGTGTAATCACCGTCCAGATGGAGAAATCAGATCTTGGGGCATAGCGTTCCACAACAGCCTCATTATTGTTTTCATTTAAAAACTGTGCCAGTCTTTCTGGTGCTGCTACCGTTGTGAAAATGGTGTCATCGGTCATTACGCCCCGGATGGTCATGCCATCAGAAGCTACATTGATCTCTTTTACCTTGTTTTCAGAATAAGCCGTGGTGAACTCATTGAATGATATGGAATTTTTTTGCGCATCCAAATCGCTGAAATAGATCATAGCAATGACAAGCAGCATGATCACAGCGATGAAGCTGAAAAGATTTGGTCCTCTTTTAGTCGTATTCATCGTATTATCAGGTAAACTGAATTACCCGCTCCTTTCCTCTGTTACTTTGTATTATGAAGCAGAAGCCTCAATTAAATTGTATGCTACTTATTATACTCCATAAACCTTAAACTTAACATTATTTTTTTGCCTATTTTTTGTAAACTTCATCCTTGAGAGACGCTACGTATGGAAGATTTCTGTACTTTTCCGCATAGTCGATGCCATAGCCAATGATAAACTCATCCGGCACTTCAAATCCTACATAGGTCACAGGGATATCTCTTACTCTTCTTTCCTTTTTATTGAGCAGGCACACAATGTCCGTTCCTGCTGCTTTTCTTGCTTTCAGGTATTCTACAAGATAGCTTAGGGTGAGTCCTGTATCTATGATATCTTCTACGATGAGGATGTGTTTCCCCGTGACGTCCTCATCCAGATCCTTGATGATTTTTACGACGCCTGAGCTTTCTGCTCCAGACCCATAGCTGGATACTTCCATGAATTCGATATTGCAGGGTATGGTGATTTCTTTCATAAGATCTGTCATAAACACCACAGAGCCCTTGAGAATTCCCACAAGAACAAGTTCCTTGCCTTCATAGTCTTTACTGATTTTCGCACCCAGTTCTTTACATTTGTCCGCCAAAGCTTCCCGACTGATCAGGATATCCTTCACATCATTTGCAATCATTTCATTTCCTCCTCAAATATCCCGATTTCCAGGATTCTCTCTGTTTTCTCTCGTACTTTATAGTCTTCACTGATCATCATGTGACCAATGTAGATGATGTCTTTTTCATACTGGAACACCAGAAGCTCTTCCCGGTCCTCCCGGCTGACCTTCCTGTCAATGAGAATATTCTTCAGCTTCCGGTATCCATTCATACCGAAAGGTCTCATCCGGTCCCCCTCATCTCTGTGTCTCACAAGGATTTCCCCATTGATGAGATCCCCATTGAAGAACCGGAGCTGTTTGTCTTTTTTCATCTCTTCCCGTTCAATATAACGGAGTGTGATTTTCTGGCCTTTTACATGATAGGTTCCTGGTATACTCAGCACTTCGTGCAGCATCGAATTTTCCCTTTCTGTCTTTTCTTTTTTTATTTCAATCAGGAGGTCTCCATAGTCATTTCTTCCCTGTATTCCTTCTTTGATATCCAGTTTTTTTCCTGTCTCCTTCAGAAATAGCTGAAGAAGATCTCTGATATGGACCTCTTCAATATCCCTGAGATTTCCTTTCACCCTTTGGACTGCCTCCATGAGAAGCCTGGAGGAAATGGCATATGGAAGATCCTTCACCTTTTTAGAAAACCGAACCTGGTCACCTGCTTCCTGGAGGAAAAGCTCTTTTGCCTTTTCCACTTCCCCTTCAATGAATTTCAGATCTTCCACAAGAAGCCCTGTCATCCTGGAGATGCTTTCTGAAACGTCTGCATTGAAGTGCTTTTCCAGATAAGGCAGCACTTCATTTCTGATCCGGTTTCTCTGATACTCCACTTCATCGTTGGTATGGTCATGACGGAATGAAATCTGATTCTTTTCAAGATACGCCAAAAGCTCACTCTTCTTATAGGAAAGCAGCGGTCTCACATAACGGCCACGAAGGGGAGAGATCCCCGTAAGGCCTTTTAATCCCGTGCCTCTCATAAGATTCAGAAAAACCGTCTCCACCTGATCATCCAAATGATGGGCGGTGGCACATTTTGAGAATCCTTTTTCCTTCATCACTTCTTCAAAGAAGGCATATCGGAGTGTTCTTCCGGCCATTTCAAAGGAAACCTTCTCCGCTTTCGCATAGGCTTCCACATCCATTTTTCTGGAGAAAAATGGTACTTCCTTTTCTTCACAAAAACTTCTGCAGAAGGCCTCATCGGCATCCGCATTCTCTCTATAACCGTGATTGAGATGAGCAGCTCCTAGCCTTAATCCAAAAGACTCTCTCACTTCGAGAAGAAGGTTTAAAAGCGCGACAGAATCTATCCCGCCCGAAAAGGCAACAAGTATCTTGTCTCCTTGTACAATGATTTCTTCTTTCATGAGTGTTTCCCGAAATTTATTTGTCAGCATTTCATACTCCCAAGGACTTATTTTGCTACTCTTACTAGTTTACCTTCTTTTTTCTTTCATATCAATTGAAAAGGCAAGGATTTCTCCCTGCCTCTCTTTCTCAGTTCTTCAAAAAATATCTTCCGGTAGATTGAGATCCACCACTGTGTCCGCTTTCTGGGACGGATCCTCATGGATGTCTTTCATGCCCCGCATGGTGTTCAGAGATTTACAGCTCTGACATTCATAGCCTCCCTCTACAGGAATGAAATAAGTGATTTTTTCACAGTTCACGCAATATGCATCTTTTGCTTCCAACATGTTCACCATCCCCTTTCCAGTTGATTTGTAGTTACATTATACAAACATCTTCTGAGACGCTCATGAAGACTTTAGAAAAAAACTGTGAACATTATGAATTAGGCCGACGAAATGCTCAGAGCAAAGTTCAATGAAGTTTCTAAGGAATCAGACTTAAGAGCGATTCTCCCTTTAGTTCCTCTTTACTCCATGGAATCATCACAAAACGTCCTTCCATCTCTTCGTAGACCCGATTGGCCCATTTACGCTCTTCTTTCTGTTTCTCTCGGACAAAAAGGGAGTGATCAGAGAGCTGCTCTAGCGTCTGATTGAGAATCCAGCTGTCCACATGAATTCCTGCTCTAATGAGGTCTTCCTTCAACCTCTTCGCTTCATAAAATGGAGTGGGTTCAGGAAGTGATACAATGAACACTTTGGTCTCTTTCTTATTTCTAAGTCTGGGCAGAAGTGTTCTTACCGCTTCCGGAATTTCTCCCTGGCTTCTCTCTACTTCTTTATGGTAACTCTCTGTGCTGTCCAAAAGGAGCAAAGTATGCCCCGTTGGTGCTGTGTCAATAATCAGAAGCTCTTCTCCGCTTCCATGAACAATCTCTGCAAACTTCCTGAAAATGGCAATCTCCTGGGTACAGGGACTTCGAAGGTCTTCTTCTATATAAGCAAGATCTTCTTTTGAAGCTCCCTCCGCTTTTTTCAGGACCTCTTCTTTATATCGCCTAAGCTCTTCTTCTTCATCGATAAAGGAAACCTTCAAGTTCTCCGATGCATCAACCGTTTCCGTCAGATGATTCGCTGGATCTGTTGTTGTCAGATGCACTTTCACTCCATTTTTTGCAAAATACATCGCCATAGCCGAAGCTACAGTTGTCTTTCCAACTCCTCCTTTCCCCATGGTAAAGAGAACTCTGGTGCCGTCTTTTCGGATCTCTTCCAGCAGCAGCTGAAAATCCATGGAAGAATGAGCTTCATGTTCTTCGTTCACATACCTTCCTGAAGTGCTTGTAAGCATTCTTCTGATGTTTTCCACTGAATCCATAGCATAAGACCTTAGGGGAATATAGAAAGTTTCCATATTCTCAAGTTCTTCTGGTTTCTCATGCCAAGCGTGCTCCTGCTTCAGCTTCATCATCTCCAGGACACCTTCTGGACGTTCCTCTGTGATGAGCCCATTGACGAGAAGAAGCTGATTTCTGACGCCAAGCTCCTTCAGTTCTTTCGATGCTCGGGAAGCCTCCAGAAGTGGTGCTCTGTCCGGTCTTGTGACCAGCACCATCCTTGTCTTTTTCTTGTCCTTTAATACTTCTACCGCTCCTTTATAGACCTCCCTGCTTTCTGTGAGCCCTGACAGCTGCCCTAAACAGGATGCCCCTGAGGTGTTTTGGTCCAGAAAACTGGTCCAGGCAGAGGGCAGCTCCAGCATTCTTAACGTATGACCCGTTGGTGCTGTATCAAACAGAATGTGATCAAACTCTTCCTGGATCGTTTTATCTGCCAGAAGCGTGGTGAACTCATTGAATGCAGCCACTTCCACAGTGCAGGATCCAGAAAGCTGCTCCTCCATGTTCTGGATAGCAACGTCTGGCAAGATGCCCCGGTAAGGAGCTACTACAGATTCCTTGTACCTTTCAGCAGATACAATCGGATCAAGATTCATCAGGTACAGATTTTTCACACTCTCCACTTCTGTCTTCTCATTGGAAGCTTTGAGCTCAAAAAGATCCTGAAGATTTGAGGCGGGATCCGTACTTACCAGAAGAACCTTCTTTCCAATCTCAGCCAAAGCCACTGCTGAAGCCGAAGCTGCAGAAGTTTTGCCGACTCCCCCCTTGCCTGTGAAAAAAACATACTGATAGGATTGCAGGTCTTTCGGATTGTATACTCTCATAACGGCACCCTATAGGGTCAGCAGCTTGTCATTGCTGCCTTCAAGGTCTTCTTTTTGAACTCCAGTCCATGTGGAAAGCTCCTCAGTGCTTGGATACTGGCCTGTCTTCACAATCTCTCCATTCAATAGTGTAACAGGAAGCACGCCCATTCCTTTTTCCTTCATAAGCTGCGTCAAAGCTGTATTCTTCGCAAACTCCATGGGATGCATAGATAGATTGTAGCGTCTTGCTCCAAATCCTTTTTTATTCAGCCCCCTTATAACGGTGGTGATTCTTAGAAGCTCCGGATCCACCGAAGGACCACAGACGCCAGATTCACAGCACAATGCTTTTTCATAGATTTTGATTTCGCAGTTTTCATTCATATTAAACAATCCTCTCTTCATTCATAAACAGCAGCACATTTTCTTTCAGAGACTCACAATTATAGTTTTTCACTCTATACTCTTGAAGTCTCTTCCGATCCTCCTCATAAAGCTTTTCCTCTTTCAAAGATTCAATCATAGAGGTTATAAACGGATAGGCGTTCAACGTCTCCCTTTTCAGCCTGTAGTAACTGTACTTGGCGTCCTTCCTGAAATCTGTCACAAGGGCTTCATTCAGCTTCGCCAAGTGCCTGGAAACATTGGACTGGCTCATGGAAAGGATCCCTTCCAGTTCGCAGGCACATAGTTCCCCTTCTGACAAAAGATGTAATATTCTCAACCGGTTTTGGTCTCCCAAAGCCTTTGTGATCTTTAACACATCCAGATTCTTTCGCCTCCTTCATATTATCATATTCAATTATAATCATATGACATTGCTCCAAAGATTACAATACCTCGCAATGATTACCACAAATTTCTCTTGGGGATTCCGTCACAATCCCTTGAATGTTTTTCTACCTTAGGCTATAATTAGTAATGTTCATCGGGGTGTAGCGCAGATGGTAGCGTGCTAGACTGGGGGTCTAGAGGTCGCAAGTTCAAGTCTTGTCACTCCGACCATAAGAGCTTTTTCCATAGCATTTGGAGAAAGCTCTTTTTTCTTTCGATATAGAGGAGCTACTGAATAAAAAGAACCGGATGCCTTCATTTGAAATGAAGAAATCCGGTTCTTTCTCTAAAAACTAGGCTCCCCCAAACATCACAAGGCTTGCTGCCATGACCATCATGCCAGAGATGAGTCCATAAATGGCAATATGGTGTTCTCCATATTTCTCAGCTGTGGGCAAAAGCTCATCAAGAGAAATATAAACCATGATCCCTGCCACAATGGCAAAGATAATACCAAACATGGATTCCGAAAGGTAATTCCGCAGCAGGAAATAACCAATGATGGCCCCCACCGGCTCAGAGAGTCCTGATAAAAAGGAATACTTGAACGCCCGTCTTCTGCTGCCTGTGGCATGATAGATGGGCACAGAAACTGCAATCCCTTCTGGGATGTTATGGATGGCAATGGCCACGGCAATACTGATTCCCATGGCCGGGTCTTCCAGGGCACCAATGAATGTGGCGAGCCCTTCCGGAAAATTATGGGTGGCAATGGCCAAAGCCGAAAACATCCCCATTCTCATAAGGCTATGGTTTTCTCTGGCTTTCTTCGCCTCTTCGAGATCTTCAATATCCCTCATCTCGTGGGGATTCTCCGCCTTTGGCACCAGTTTGTCTATGAGGGCGATGATAAAGATTCCCCCGAAAAATGCCACAGTAGTATACAGATACCCTTTCTCAGATCCGTGAACTGCCTGCAGAGAATCTTTCGCTTTTACGAAAATCTCAATCATGGAGACATAGATCATGACTCCTGCAGAAAAACCAAGAGCAGCGGACAAGAATTTTTTGTTGGTCTGTTTTGTATAAAAGGCCATAAGGCTTCCTACACCCGTTGCAAGACCTGCAAATACCGTGAGCATAAAAGCAAACAGTATACTGCTTACGTCATATTCCACATAGATCACCTCATTTTTCATATGCTTTTTATCTAGTGTAGCAAAAGAAGCCCTGCTTTTATAGTCAAATAACCTAAAAAAGGCAGATTCCTCCGTTTATTGAGGGGTCTGCCTTTTAATCTTTTTTTATAGTTGTTTTTGCCTTATATTCTCTTCAGATTTCTTTCCACTTCTTCCACGCTCTGACAGTATACATCCGCCCCCGTTTCTGTAGCCACATTCCCTACATTGAGAAAAGCTCTTCCTCCAATAATAATGGTGGGGGTCTTGGTCCCAAACTTCTGTTTGATGACATCAATGAGAAGCTTCGCTGAATCAATGTGATAGGGCATGGTGACGGAAAGTATGATGGCATAAGGCTTTTTGTCCTTAATCGCCTGGACAATATTATCCGTGGGAATCATATTCCCAAGATACATGACATTGTGTCCATTGGACTCGAGAATATCTCCTACCATTTTCAATCCGATATGATGCTGCTCCGCTCCTGGCGTCAGAAGTAGAATCGGTCTTTCTCCGTCCCCTTCCTGGAACTTTCTTCTTTTCACCAGCGCCATATTCTCCAGGGAGATCTCTGAAATAAAATGCTCTTTCCAGATGGGCATTTCTCCCTTTTCCCAGAGCTCCCCTGTTTCTTTCAGTGAACGCTCGATGTAATCATGATAAATCACTTTGGATGGAACACCTTTCTTCAGCAGATGGAGAAGAATCTTCCGCACCATCTTCTTATCCCCTTCCAGAAGGCTTTTCATATAAAGCTCATAGGGATAATCTTTGGAATCCTCTGCTTCTTTGTTCTCCGCTTCTTTTCTCACATACTGATCATCTCTGCCTAAAAGATAATCTACAGATACTTTGTAGAGATCGGCAATCTCCGATACTTTAGAAAGATCTGGAACTCTTGTGCCATTCTCGTAGTTCGCAATGGTGGTCTGTCCGATGCCCAAAGCAGATGCGGCATCCTTCTGGGTCATACCATATTTTTTTCTCAATTCTTTAATACGGGATGAAAACTCTTTGCTCATGCTTTATGGTACACCGAAACCCTTGTGTACCAACCCTCCTTTCACTTTGTTCCAACACACAATACGTGTTAATTATTGTTTTCTTACTTATTTAAATACATTAAATCACGTTTTGTGATAGACTGCAAGTTATTCAATTCAATTGTTTGCAATATTTCATTACGTGGTATATTATTGTTGTAAGAAATAACTAATTGAACAAGAGGTGTGTTATGAATCAGCATTTAGAAGAATTTACCCAACTGCTGGAACAAGAAAACAGAAATGAAGCCCTTACATATATCCTGTCCCTTCTAAAACAGGGAACGTACAGTCTTATGGAAGTCTATGAAGAAATCCTTGCTCCATCCTTAAATACAATGAAGAGTACAGGAAACGAAGAGCAGGATATTTGGAAAGAACACGTCAGGACCTCCATCATCCGCACCATTGTGGAAAACTGCTTCCCTTATGTGATGAAGGAGCGGGAAGAAAAATACGGTGTCACCAGTCCTAAAACGGTGGCTGTGGTTTGTCCTCAGGACGAACATCACGAACTGGGTGCAAGAATGATCACAGACTACTTCACCATGCTTGGCTACAACGCAGTCTTTGTGGGCAGCAATACCCCGAAAGAAGTCTTCGTGGCAGGACTGAAATCCCAAAAACTGGACTACATCGCTTTAAGCATCACCAATCCGTATCACTTGGTTTCTGCAAGAAACACCATCGCAAAGATCCGGGAAGCAAGTAAAGAGACCAAAATCATCGCAGGCGGCTACGCCATCTCAAAACTTGGCGAGAAGAGAGAAAGCCTCGGTGCTGACTATTATATGACAACATTCCATGACATTATTTCCATCTCTGGAGGGGACATAAAATGAAACTAGCATTTCAAATCGCAACCCGATTTTTAAAGTCCAGTAAAGGACAGACCATACTCATTGCCCTTGGTATCGCCATTGGTGTTTCGGTTCAGATTTTCATCGGTTCCCTGATTCAAGGCCTTCAGAAATCTCTGGTGGATACCACCATCGGCAACCAGCCTCAAATCACTTTAACCTCGAATAATGAAGAAAAACTCATTGCAGACTATGAAGAAATCGTGGAAAGAATTTCTGAAAATGAGGAAGAAGTCATCAACCTTTCCGTGGCTGCAGACGGTCCCGCACTGATTTCAAAAGATGAGGAGACCTACAGCATCCTTCTTCGGGGATTCAACATTGATGATGCAGACAAAATCTTCAATATCAAAGAAAGCCTTGTGGATGGAGCTCTTCCTGAAAAGGAAGGTGAAGTGCTCCTCGGTGTGGACCTCAAAGAGGAAGCCGGCATCTCCATCGGCGATAAGATTGAGCTTCTGGCAAACTTTGGAGACACTTCAACTGTTACAGTCACCGGATTCTTCAACTTAGGTGTCGCTTCTTTAAACAAGTCCTGGACCATCACAAACCTTGAAACGGCTCAGAGTATCTTCTCCTATGACGATCAGGTCACCAGCATCAACATGCAGCTGAAAGATGTCTTTTTAGCGGATACGGTGGCTGATTCCATCAAAGAGAGAGAAACCTCCGAGACCTTAATAGTAGATAACTGGAAAGCCCAGAATGAAGATCTTTTAAGCGGTCTCAACGGACAAAGCGTATCCAGCATCATGATCCAAGTCTTCGTCATGATCTCTGTGCTCCTTGGCATTGCCAGTATCCTGGCCATCACTGTGGTGCAGAAATCCAAGCAGATTGGTATATTGAAAGCCATGGGCATTAAAGATAAAGACTCCAGTCTCATTTTTCTCTTCCAGGGACTCCTCCTGGGGGTACTTGGCGCAATACTGGGTGTAGCTCTAGGCCTTCTTCTGGCCTTC
Source organism: Proteiniclasticum sp. (assembly GCF_003514505.1). Taxonomy (GTDB): domain Bacteria; phylum Bacillota; class Clostridia; order Clostridiales; family Clostridiaceae; genus Proteiniclasticum. Next base: position 208,351 of record NZ_DOPX01000016.1, on the reverse strand, counting down.
ACCTTCACAAAGTTTGCCCTGAATCCCGATGGAACTCCTGTAGTGCCACTATTCATCGACCCCGTCTTTATTACATTCTCTGCAGTGATTGCTGTGGCAGCTTCTGTCATTGCTGCCCTTATCCCTGCAAGAACCTCCAGCAAACTAAGTCCAATAGAGGTGATCAGAAATGCCTAATAATGTAATTGAACTGAAAAACATCAATAAAATATACGGAACTGCAGTAAAGACCCAGGTACTCTATGATTTGAACCTAGAGATCAGAGAAGGAACTTTCAACTCCATCATCGGACAATCCGGCTCCGGTAAGAGCACCCTCCTGAACATCGTGGGCACCCTGGATAAGCCCTCCAATGGAGAAGTGTATATCGGCGGAAAAAGAACGGACCAGATGAACAAGGAAGAGCTGGCGGTTCTTCGAAATGAAACCATGGGATTCATTTTCCAGTTCCACTACCTGCTCCCTGAATTCACAGCCTTTGAAAATGTTCTGATGCCTTATAAGATTCTGCATGGGAAAGTGACAAAGGAAGCGGAAAAAAGAGCCCACGAGCTGATGAACCTGGTGGGTCTTGAAAAAGTAAAGAACAATCTGGCCACCAACATGTCCGGAGGTCAGCAGCAGAGAACAGCCATTGCAAGGGCGCTCATGAACAACCCAAAGATCATCCTTGCGGATGAGCCCACGGGAAATCTCGATTCTGACACCACGGAAACCATCTATAATCTGTTAAGAGACATCAACAAGAAATTTAACACCACCTTTGTGATCATCACCCATGATCGAAGAATTGCAGAAAAAGCAGACCGTATCATCGAAATCAAAGACGGACGTATTGGTATGGACGTTTAACTATAGAAGGAAGGAAGATTGAAACATGATTCATAAGGAGCGGATAAAGCGCCTCAACGAGGTAAAAGAAACAAACGGAGACTATGTGCTGTACTGGATGCAAGCCTCACAAAGGCTTCACTACAACCCTGCATTTTTATATGCGCTTCTTGAATCAGAACGCCTTTCTCTTCCTCTTGTGGTGTATTTTGGACTCATGGACCACTTCCCTGATGCAGCACTGCGTCACTATCAGTTCATGGTGGAGGGGCTTCTGGAAGTAAAAAGAGAGCTTTCCAAAAAAGGAATCCGTTTTGTGGTGGTCCATAACTCTCCTGAGATTGGCGCTTGGAAGCTTTCTGAAAATGCCGCAGTTCTTGTGACAGACAGAGGATATCTTCGGATTGAGCGTGAGTTTAGGAGCCGGATCAAAGAAAAGGTTTCTTGTCCTTTCATCCAGGTGGAATCCAATGTGGTGGTTCCCGTGGACACGGTCTCCCAGAAAGAGGAATATGCCGCTGCAACCATCCGAAGAAAAATCGAACGGCTGCTTCCAGAATTTACGCACCCCATGAAGTTTCCGTCTTATGATTTCCCAGAATATACAGGAGCATTTCCTGTGGAAGAGATGGCCTTTGAGAACCTTGCCGAAATCCTAGCTGCCCTGGACATAGATCGGAGCGTTTTTCCAGTCTCTCACTATTTCCGTGGGGGATACTCCGAAGCTAAAAAGCACCTTCAGAGGTTCCTCCAGGAAAAATATACGAACTTTGCCTCTTTGAGAAATGATCCTGCTGTGGATGCCGCTTCGAACCTTTCTCCCTATCTTCACTTCGGGCAGATTTCCCCCTTGGAGATCTACCTTTCGCTACCTCAGGCTCCTTCAGAAAACAGAGCCTCAATGGTAGATGAACTCATTGTAAGACGGGAACTGGCCATGAACTTTGTAGAGTATAATCCGCAGTATGACACCTTTGGGTCCATCTCTTCTTTTGCAAGAGAAACACTTCTCTCCCATAAAAACGATCCACGGCCCTATCTTTACACAAAGGAAGAGCTAGAACAGGCAAAAACCCACGACCCTTACTGGAATGCTGCTCAAAGTGAAATGGTGGTAAAAGGAAAAATGCATGGCTACATGAGAATGTACTGGGGAAAGAAAGTCATCGAATGGACATCTTCACCGGAAGAAGCCTATGACATCCTTGTTTATCTTAACAACAGATACAGTCTAGATGGCCGTGATCCCAATGGCTATGCGGGCATTGCCTGGTGCTTCGGAAAGCACGACAGAGCCTGGAAAGAACGGGCGGTATTTGGAAAAGTCCGGTATATGAACGACAAAGGCCTTGAAAGAAAATTCAGTATCGGTACTTATGTGAACAATGTGGATGCACTGAAACAGGGGGAGGATTCGAATGGATAAAATCAATGTCATCGTTCATGACAAAGCACCCCTGGGCATCACAGATTGTGATTATGAACTTCATAGAACCAAACTTTCTTCAGAAGGATTAGAAGGCATTTCAATCCTTATCCTGGATAAAAACAGTGAAACTTCCCCACCCTTTGTCCTTGGTGAGGTTAAGGAGCTGGATGAAGCCTATTTTGTTCCTATATCTACTTTCGAGGATCCACTCAAGCTATGGGACCTCAAAAGAAGAATCCTTGCTTACCACTGGATGAAAAGTGTTCCACTGCCCCACCGTCAGAGCCTTTTTGAAAGCTGGTATATCCTGAAATTTCTTTGCCAGGAGCTCAAGAATGTGGACGCAAGGCAATTGGGACGGGACATTGCCGCTCTTCAGTCTGATGCAGGTATAGAGGTTCTAGAAGAGTTTCGCGGAAAGATCCTTTCTCTTCTCCAGTACCCTTCCACACCAGAAAAAATACGCGGAAGTCTTTGGAAAAACTACACCAATCAGCTGAAGAAGACCCATCACCCTCTTTCTGAGATCAAGGATCCTAAAGATGGTGTCTTTGAAGACACCTTGGTCCATGAGCTTCACCTTCTGGAAGAAGAAGCCATGAAAAAGCATATTTTCTTTGGCACATCTCCAGTCCTCTATAAGGAAAAAAAGCCTGTAATATCAAGCCAAGCTTGAAAATATAATAGATTGTTCAACCTTAGCGCCCTTGAATAAAGTACAATAATAGTAACAATAGACAGGAGGTATCATCATGCAGTTTTTGAAAGTCTATGCCCTGACCTTAGTCATCTTCTTTCTTGTGGACATTGTCTGGCTGGGAGTCATTTCCAAGAAGCTCTATAAGGAGTATCTGGGACATCTCATGGCACCAAATGTCAACTGGGCCGCAGCACTGGTCTTTTATTTTCTCTTCATTGCAGGCCTTGTTTTCTTTGTCATTATGCCTGCTATTGAAAAGGGCGATCTCATGTATGCCATTACCCTTGGTGCCTTCTTTGGACTCATCACCTACGGAACCTATGATCTTACCAATCTAGCCACATTAAAAGACTGGCCACTGAACATCACAATTATTGATCTCATCTGGGGTACTTTCTTAAATGCAGCAACCTCAGGGATCACCTACTTTGTAGCCACCAGCCTTTTAAAAATGTAACAGTCAAAGGAGAAATCTTTATGAGTATTCAGTATCTGGACAGCGAAAAACTTTACTATTCTTTTCTCTCCGGGGCCCAAGAAGTCATCCGGAACAAAAGAATCCTAAATGAAATCAATGTGTTCCCCGTCTCTGATGGAGACACAGGGAGCAATCTCGCCCACACGATGCATTCCATTCTTCAGGAAGCCCAGATCAAACCCACTGTGAAAGATACCATGAACTCCATCGCGGATGCAGCCCTTACCGGTGCCCGCGGAAACTCCGGTATCATCATGGCGCAGTACATCAACGGAATCTTCATGAGCCTTCCCAAAGAAGAATCCATCACCATGTCCGGATTCTCAGAAATGGTCAACGGTGCTGTGCCTCATGCCTATCATGCCATTGCGAACCCCGTGGAGGGTACCATCATTACGGTGATCAAAGATTGGGCTTCAGCCATTCACCGGTACAAAGACCATGCAAAAGACTTTCATGAGCTCCTTTCCTCTTCCGTCAACGATGCCATGACTTCTCTGAAGCATACCCCGGAGAAACTGAAGGTATTGGAAGACGCAAAGGTCGTGGATTCAGGAGCAAAGGGTTTTGTGTGCTTTCTGGAAGGTTTTGCATCTTTCTTAAGTACAGGACTCTTCAAATCCGATCAGAATCTTTCAAAGGAGACCATCGATTTCACAGAGTATCCTGGTCATGACCATGACGAGATTCACGAGAGATACTGCACAGAAGCACTGATTTCAGGAGAAAACCTTGATTTAGATGCACTTCGGGCGGAACTCTCCTCATTGGGCGATTCTCTCATCGTTGCAGGGAACCCCAATAAAGTGAAAATCCACATTCACACCAATTCTCCTGTGGATTTCTTCCAGAAACTGAAAACAAAAGGGACCATCCTGCAGCAGAAGGCCGACGATATGATCCGCCAGAATGAAGCAGCCTATAAGAGAAAATATCCCATCGCCCTGGTCACCGATTCCATCGCGGATCTTCCTCTATCCTATCTGGATGAGGAGCAGGTTCATATGCTGCCCTTGAACCTTGTGTTTGAAGGCACAACTTATCTGGACAAAGTCACCATGACGCCGGATGTATTTTATCCTCTTCTGGATGAAGCTTCAGAATATCCAAAATCAGCTCAGCCTAATCCGAAGACTGTGGAAGCCTTCTTAGGCAGTATTGCCGCACATTATGACGAGATCCTTGTGATCACCGTGGCAAAAGTACAGAGCGGCACCCACAACGTCTTTGAAAAAGCTGCAGAAAAGCTGAGAACTGAAGGAAAGAAAATTTATGTGGTGGACTCCAAGCAGAACTCCGCCGCCGAGGGTCTTCTTGTGATGAAGGCTTCAGAACTGATAAAAGAAGGAAAACCCTTTGAAAAGATCGTAGAAACCATTGAAGCTTTACGGGATCAGACAAAAATCCTCGTCAGCGTGAACACGCTGACGTATATGGTACGATCCGGCAGGCTCAGTAAAGTCACAGGATTTGCCGGTAAAATCATGAACCTGAAACCCGTGGTCTCTTTAGACTCGGAGGGAAAAGGCTCCATTGCCGCCAAAGCCTTCAGTGAGAAGGCAAATACTCAGAAAATCATAGATATTATGAAAAAAGACCATGAAGAAAGCGCAATCACACGCTACAGTATTGTCCACGCCAACGACGAAAAGCGGGCTTTGGCCATGAAGGCCAAATGTCAGGAGTATTTGGGATTTGAACCCCTATACATCATGAACATTTCAACCATCGTAGGCATGAGCGCCGGTGTAGGTTCTGTAGCATTATCATACATGCGCGAGAAAGGAGATCTTCTATGAATCCCTATGTAGGCACAGCATTGATGCTGCTGGTATTTTTTACATTACTTTTTATTCTTGCACAGTACCTGGAGAACAATTCCATCGTGGACAGTTTCTGGGGTCCTTCTTTTCTGCTGATTGCACTTTACACCCTGATCACCGCTGAAAACCCAGGACTTCGTCAGAATCTCTTAACCGCAGTAGTGGCCCTTTGGTCCCTCCGGCTCTTTTATTACATCACACTTCGGAACTGGAACAAGCCTGAGGATTACCGTTATGTGAATATGAGAAAAAGATGGGGCACAAAACTGCCAAGGCTGAAGGCTTACGCCAATGTATTCCTTCTTCAGGGAGTACTCTCCTATCTGGTGGGTCTTCCTCTTATCAGAGGAAACAGCTCTGATGTTTCTTCCCTGAGTCTTCTGAACTATGTGGGAATTGCCCTCTTCGCCATTGGATTTTTCTTCGAAGCCGTAGGGGATGCACAGCTGAAAAACTTCAAAAAAGATCCTGCGAATAAAGGTAAACTCATGACCACCGGACTCTGGGCTCTGACCAGGCATCCGAACTATTTTGGAGAATCTGCCATGTGGTTCGGTTTCTACCTGATTTCCTATTCAGGTCTGAAGGATCTGCCCTTTGTGTTCAGTCCCATCCTCATGACCCTTCTCCTCCTCTTTGTTTCTGGAGTGCCACTCCTGGAAAAGAAATATAAGGACAGAGAAGACTTTAAAGCCTATGCCAGAAGAACCAGCAAGTTCTTTCCCTGGTTCCCCAAAAAAGTATCCTGAATCTCTATCCAGCCATTGGTGAATAACCGATGGCTGCTTTTTTTTGATATGCTTTCAGCCAGATTGCTTTCATCACAAAGATTCTGTTTCAGTCGGCGTGAGAAACCTCTATAATATGAAGTGGAGGTGGAATGATGAAACTGCTAAATTCCATGCATTTGAAACTGATTGCCCTGATTACCATGATCATTGACCATACAGGTGCTATTTTCTTTAGTGGACAAGATCTCTATCGGATCATAGGCCGTCTCGCCTTTCCCATTTACTGTTTCCTTCTGGTGGAAGGCTTCTTTCACACAAAGAGCAGAGAAAAGTATGCAGCAAGGCTTTTCATTTTCGCCCTGATCTCAGAGCTTCCCTTTGATTATGCGTTCTTTGGCGGTTTGAATGGCAGCCATCAGAATATATTCTTCACTCTGTTTCTTGGGCTTTCGGGAATTTGGATCTCAGAAAGCTTCCGGTATAAAATCCCTCTGGTTTCTATTGCTGGTTTTGTAGGTGCCGCGGTGCTGGCAACACTTCTGAACACCGACTACACCATTCTCGGCATCCTCTATATTCTCATTTTCTACTTTGCAAGGAGCATGCCTCATGGTCTGAAAGAGATCTATATACTGCTGGCAATAGGCACTGCAACGTCTTTTCTCTCGGGCTCCATTCAGATGTACGCCATATTTGCTGTGATTCCAATCATGCTCTATAATGGCAAACCAGGCCTTGGAAGCAGACTGATCCAATACGGCTTTTATGCGGCTTATCCGGTACATCTCATGATTCTTTACCTGATACAAATTTCGATGAACTGAAGATTTCCATTAATAAAGGAGAAGGATCCATCGTGTTGATAGATCCTTCTCCTTATTTCTAGTTCTTTGATTTCTTATTGAGGAACATGCCTGCTTCCAGGATATCCATGACTTTTTCCACCACTTCATCCAGATTGTCATCCTTGTCTTCATCAAACATCACATATTTCAGTCCAATGAAGTTTGAAACCCCCATGAGGAAATAGCTGAGGATCGTGGTGTCCACATCCACGACTTCTCCTTTTTCCTGGGCTTTCACAAGACCTGTGGCATACCGTCCTGCAAAGTCCTCATAGTACTCAATAAACAGTGTCTTGTCGATGTAGAGTGACTCCCAGATGATATTGTAGACATGTTTATGGTCTCTGATATACACCAAAAACGCCTTCAGACCTATTTTTTCCGCTTCGAATCTTGTATGGCTTGGCTTGATATCCAAAGCAATGGCTTTTCTGATATCGTGGCTGTAACTTAAAAGCAGAAATTTATACAGACTGTATTTGTCCTTAAAATAAATATAGAAGGTGCCCAGAGCAATATTGGCTTCGTTGGTAATATCGATGATGGAAGTGGCATGGTAGCCCTTCTCAAAGAAAAGCTCCTCAGCCGCACGGACGATATTATCTAAAGTCTTCTGTCCTCTTTTGGTTTTTGGTAAATTTACAAACTCTTCCAAAGTATCTCCTAACTGCCAGTCTTACTCTTTTGGGTCTTTGACTGGTCTCTTCAAATTATATCATTTCGATTTTATCACAACAGGAACAATTATGAAACACTATCATTCTCAAAAGATTATAGTACTGTCATTTCTAAATCGGAAGCATTGATATAACCTAGAGTCAGCGCGGTAAAAAGTGCTGGTCTTTCATACATGGAGCCGTGTCCTGTTTTTGGCAGCATCACATAGTCAGAGTTCACAAGAAGTTTATGAAGGGCTTCCTGTTCCTCTTTCGGCGTGATGAAGTCATTCTCGCTGCTCACAATGAGTGTTCTGGTTCTGATGTCTTTCAGATCCTCTGTCACATCATGGGTCTCTGCGCTTCTTGTCAGGCGCACCATGGCGTCCATAAAGTTTTTGTCACTGAATACAGTGGCTGTAAGAAGTTTCTTCCGGTTCTCCATCCATTCCCTGTTCCGGTTGTAAAACTCAGGGGAATAAATCACAGGAATGGTAGTGAGGTAGTAATCCAGTGCATTGTCTCTACTTAAGTTCCACGCATCTCCGATGTCTTTCAGCCAAGGGCTGGTTCTGTGGGACGTATTGAACAGCACAAGTCTGTCCACCAGACCCTCATACTTTGTGATGAATCTTAGTGCAACTTCTCCACCATAGGAGATACCAAGAAGATTCACTTTATCGTAGTTCAGCTCTTTGATGAGCGCATTGAGCACTTCCACCTGGAGATCTTGGGTGTACTCTTCTACTACTTTATCAGACTGTCCCTGATCCAGAAAATCCAGAAGGATCAGTCTGTTGTTTGCACTGAAGGCATCTTTGAAGATGCCCCAGCTCTTTGTGGACATCATGATGCCATTGAGGAGAATCAGGGGTTTTCCTTCACCATGGGTTTCATAATATACGTTTTTCCCCTGAAATTCAAAAAATGCCATTTCTTCACCTACTTATCAAAAATCAGGCCCAGCTCATGTGCTTCCTTGAGGATCTCATCTCTGAAATCAGGGTGTGCAATGGCAATGAGTCTTTCGATTCTTTCTCGGACATTGGTGCCACGAAGATGAGCGATGCCATATTCTGTAACGACCATATCCACATCGTTTCTGGAAAGGGTCACAATGGCTCCTGGTTTCAGGAATGGCACAATCTTTGATTTCTCTTCTCTTTCACCAGTTACTGGATTTTTTACCATGGCTGTGGAGTAAAGGGCAATGAAGCTTCGGCCATTCTTGGCATTCTGAGCCCCAACAGCTGTGTCCGACTGTCCACCTGTACCAGAGAACTGAATATGTCCAATGGACTCTGAGCACACCTGGCCGGTGAGATCCACTTCCAAGGCGGTATTGATGGAAACCATGTTGTCATTGAGTCCGATGACCGCAGGATCATTGACATACTTTCCGTTGAGAATCATGACAGAAGGATTGTTGTTGATGAAGTCATAAAGCTTCTGATTGCCTAGAGCAAAGGTCGCCACATGCTTGCCTTTATGAAGCGTCTTCTTCTTTCCTGTCACAGCACCGCATTCAATGAGCTCCACCATGCCAGAGGTCATCATCTCCGTATGGATGCCAAGATCCTTCTTTCCCTTCAGCGCAGATGCCACGGCGTTGGGGATACCGCCGATGCCCAGCTGCAGCGTATCACCATCATGGATGAGGTCTGCAATGTACGCCCCAATTTTCAGGTCCTTCTCATTGGGTACTGTGTCTGGAAGTGAAGGCACCTTATAATCCGCTTCAATGAAATAATCAATGTCCGAATAATGAATCTCCACATCCCCAAAGGTTCTTGGATAATTGGGGTTGATCTCCAGAATCACAATCCCTGCATTCTCAATCATCTGGGATTCATAGGTATTGGAAGTGGATAGAGAGATGAATCCATGCTCATCGGGCATGGAAGCGGTACCGACAAAAATATCAGGCTTCACATGGTCCAGTCTCTTCCATCCTGCCAGATGGAGATGATTTGGTATAAACGATACATTTCCATTTTTGAATGCTCTACGCAGTGGTGGGGAGAAGAACCATCCGTCGATGTTGAATGCATCTACGTATTCTTCTTTTAGAAATTCCCCACTGGCCATGGAAAGGCAATTGGTGATGGTGACATTCTTCACTCTGTCTGCGATGGTGTGGATATTATTCATAATAAGCTGAGCTTCTCCCGCACCAAGACCTGTTACTACATTCATATCGGATTGGATCATAGCTAATGCCTGTTCCAGACTGATCACTTTTTCTTTATAGGACATAATTAGGCGCCTCCTGATTTATTTTTTTAAAAAAGGGCAGGTCTTCACCTGCCCTTTATGACCATTATGTTTTCCCTTTGATACAGGTTTCCTGTTACTAGAATAGGATATTTAAAACTTTGATGATAGGGGATTTTAAAATGTTTGCATCTTTTAGGAAATCATATCGTCTATGTGACTTTACTCTATTTTCCTAGAAGGGAATCCATGGACTGAAGTCCGTCTACTGGCACCCAACCTGGTGCATTTTCCACCAGACCAACCTTGGACAGGTTCATTTCCTGTGTACCTGCTCTCAGACCGTCTGCATAGTTGATTTCTCCACCAAATGGGTTCTTGATTGGAGCGCTTTCCAGTGCATCCATGTACTTGTCCCATGTAACGGTTCCTTCTACTCTCTTCAGACCTTCTACAAAGAAGTGTCCAGCGATCCATCCAGTCATTGCATATACGTTAGTAGCGTAGTCTGGAGCCCATTCAGCAAATGCTGCAAGGTTGTCTGCGTTTTCTACAAGGTCAACCCAGCCCAGTCCGTATACATCAAACTTGCCGTTGATTTCATTGATGACAGCTTCAGAGATGACTGGGGATACATTCACGTAGGTGGTGATGACATCTTTGTTTACGTTCTGAGCAGCCAGTTCCTTCACGATGGTAGGAATGGTTGCCTGAATTGCAGCACCGATGATGAAATCTACATTGGCATTCTTGATGGAAGTCACTGCGGAAGAAACGTCTGTTGCACCAGCAGCTACCTGCTCTGCAACGATTTCTACGCCAAGTTCCTTCGCTTTTGCCTCTACACCAGCATAAAGATCCTTACCAGCATCGTCGTTGGTGTAGATTACACCAATCTTCTTCGCTTCGAAGTCACCTACAGCTCTTGCTACCATGATCTGTCCTTCAGTCTTGTAGATTGGCTGTACAGGGAAGATTCCTCTGTCTTTGCCTTCAGCCTTGTCATTGTATAGCTGACCGATACCTGTTGCAAAATAAACTGCTGGAATTCCATATTCCTTCACGTCTTCGATGGTTGCGCCAACTACTGGTGTGCCAAAGTGTCCAACAAGAGCGAAGATCTTTTCATCTTCAACCAGTGTGGAAAGAGCAGCCTTACCCTTCACTGGATCAAATTCATCATCAATATGCTTGAATTCAATCTTTCTTCCGTTCACGCCACCTGCTTCATTGATCATCTTGAAGTAAGCTTCGATACCAGCGTTGAATGGTACACCAACAGGAGCATAGTTTCCGGATGTGGCAGCAGAGTTACCAACGACGATTCGATCATCGAATACACCCTGAGCTGGTTCTTCATCTTCTGGCTCTTCTGATGGAGTTTCGGTACCAGGTGTTTCAGTTCCTGGGGTTTCTGGGGTCTCTTCCTTTGCGCCACAAGCCGCAAAAGATGCAACTATTGCTAGGGATGCCAGCATAGCAACGATTTTTTTCATGTAGTGTTCCTCCTTAAATTACAATGATGATTCATTGTTTTAAACTTAATAATGGTAACTTGGGTTGGTATGTTGTGTTGTTTAGGTTCTGGTATGTTGTATGTTGTTTATTTAAGTACAAAAGTACCTTAAATATAAGATTAGTGTTTGCCCAGGTAGGCTTCCACAAGTTTAGGATCATTGGCAAGATCGCTGGCTTTCCCATGAGTGTTCACAAGGCCCAGCTCAATGACGTACCCGTAATCTGCAATTTTCAGTGTCTGTGCAGCATTCTGCTCCACGATGATGACGGTGGTACCCTCTTCCTTGATTTCCTTCACGATGTTCATGATATCCTGCACAATAAGTGGTGCAAGACCTAAGGAAGGCTCATCCAGAAGAAGCACTTTTGGACTGCTCATAAGAGCTCTTCCGATGGCCAGCATCTGCTGTTCTCCGCCGGATAAGGTGGAGGATACTTGGTTCTTTCTTTCCTTCAGCACTGGGAAGTATCTGTATACTCTGTCAAAATTCTTCTGAATGGTCGCTTTGTCCTTTACAGTAAAAGCACCCGCTTTCAGATTCTCTTCAACTGTAAGATCTCTAAATACCGCTCTTCCCTCAGGAGACATGGAAATACCAAGTCTTGCAATCTTTTCAGGTTCCATCTTCGTGATGTCCTGACCATAGAGCTCTATGGATCCACCTTCACTTTCGATGATTCCGGATATTTTCTTGAGCGTCGTGGTCTTTCCTGCTCCATTGGCTCCGAGAATCGCCACTACATCTCCCTCATATACCGTAAGGTCAATGCCTTTCAGTGCTTGAATGGCACCGTAGCTCACTTTGAGATTTTTGATCTGTAATGCTATTTTCTTATCACTCATACTACTCCACTCCTAAATATGCTGACTGGACAGCAGGATTTTGCTGTATCTCCTTAGGGGTGCCGATGGTCAGGAGTTTTCCGAAGTTGATGGCGCAAATGCGGTCACAGATATCCATCACAAGTCTCATATCATGTTCCACCAGAAGGATGGCACAGTTGAACTCATCTCTGATCTTCTTGATCAGTTTCGCAAGTTCCAGGGTTTCACTGTCATTAAGCCCTGCAGCAGGTTCATCCAGAATGATGAGTTTAGGCCTTGCCATAAGAGTTCTTGCCATCTCCACCTTCTTCAGGATTCCGTATGGTTGACCTCCGACAAGCATATCCTTTCTGTCGAGAATGCCTAAGTTTTCAAGGATTTTCTCAGCTTCTTCCCTGTACTGCTTCTCTTCTTTTCTCGCCTTTGGCAGTCTCAGCGCCTGAGAGAATGTATTCGCCTTGAAGTCGATATGACCTCCGATGAGCACATTGTCGATGATGCTGAGCTCTCTGATGAGCTCTACATTCTGGAAGGTTCTGACCAGTCCCAGCTTGATGATGTCATGTACAGGCTTTGTCGTCAGTTCTGTTACCTGATCGCCGTGCCCTCTAAACAGGATTTCTCCAGTATTCGGCTTATAGAACTGTGTGATGCAGTTGAACACAGTGGTCTTTCCTGCTCCATTAGGTCCAATCAGCCCGAAGATTTCTTTTTCTTTGATATCGAAAGAAAGATTGTCAACAGCTTTCAGCCCGCCAAAGGCAATGGAAAGTCCCTCGACACTCAGTACACGGTTCTCCATCTTACTCATCTTTCTTTCCTCCTTTTCTCAGTTTTCTGAAGAGTTTCTTGATGTCATAGCCAATCCCCACCAGTCCGTTCGGATAGAAGATGATGACCACGATGATCAGAAGTCCATTCAGTACGTAGGACAGATTCTCAAAATAAGGAATCTGCTTCAGGAAGAGGTCTGGTACTGCAAAGACGATGAATGCCCCAAGTACTGTTCCGTAGATGGACCTTAAACCGCCTATGATGATGATGGCCAGGAAGTCCAAGGAAAGCTTCAGGATCCAGGTGCTGGGATAGGAGAATTTAATGAAGTGCACATAGAGTACCCCTGCAATACTGGCAAATACAGTAGCCAGTGCGAATGCGATGAGTCTGTGGGTAAGAAGATTCACACCCATGGCCTGAGCCGCTGCTTCAGAACCTCTCATGGCGTTCAAAGCACGTCCAAGCTTTCCGTTCATCATGTTATAAGTAAGGATCATCACAATGACCAGAATGGCCACGATGAAGTAATACGTTGTTGTTCTGTCGAGTTCGAATACACCAAGGAGCGTTGGATAATCCGCAGATTTTCCACTGAATCCGCCAGTAAATGGCACCAGCTCTTCAAAGGTCTTTCTAAGAACCTCTGACACAGCCAAGGTTGCTATGGCCAGGTACAGTCCTTCAATCTTCAGGGAAACCAGTCCAACCAAGATGCCAAGAAGTGTTGGAATCAGGACCGCCAGGATAAATGCCGCTTCAAAAGGAAGCTCCAGGTCTATGGTCAGGTAAGCAGAGATATAGGAAGCCAGTCCCATAAATCCAGCTGTACCCAGAGAGATCAGTCCGGACCACCCCAGAAGGATATTGAGTCCAAGAGCTGCAATGGCATAAATGAGTGTCCCACCGATGGTGGTGATGTATCCATTCTTTAAGACTCCTGCTTCCGCCAGAGGTGGAACCAGAGCCAGAACAGCGCCAAAAAGAATCAGGCCTAGAATCGGATATTTCTTTAAAATGTTTTTCTCTTTCGTCATACTCTTCATCCTACACCTTCTTCACAATCTTTTTCCCGATGAGTCCATATGGTCTGAAGACAATGAACACCAGGATCAGAATATAGAGAATCTGTCCGCCCCAAACGGAGGACACATAAAACAGCAAGAGGTTTCTTACGATACCCATGATATACGCACCTATAACCGGTCCGTGGAAGGTTTGGAATCCACCAAGAACACAAGCAACCAGGGCTGTGATCTGTACTTCATCCATGAGATTCAGCGTAACTGAAGTCATTGGCGCAGTCATGACACCAGCTATGACACCCAGAACTCCCGCAACTCCCCAGGCTGCCATGGTGACATTCTTTGTAGGAACCCCCATGAGCCTTGCCACATATTCATTGGAAGCTGTGGTCCTGATGGCAAGTCCCCATTTTGTCTTCTGCAGGATATAAAACATCAGAAGCATGATGGCCAAGCCCAAAGCAATATTGAAAAGCCCATTATAGGAGATAGATGCCCCAAGAAGGGAAAGATCTCCTGATTCAATGAGTCTTGGAAGTCTCAGCGGATCCACCCCAAAGAAGATGGGTGCAAGTCCAAGGACAATCATGATGAGGCCTAGCGTAATAATCTGCTTTGCCACCGGAGACACATTTTTCGTATGTCTTAAGATCAGCACATCGATGAGAAATCCCATGAGGATAGCACTTAAGATCCCACCGATGACCGCCAGCCATAGAGGCAGTCCGAACTTATTGAAGAGGAAGGTCACCACAAAGGTATTGAACATGGCCACGGCTCCCTGAGCAAAGTTCGTGGTATAGGAGGTTCTGTAGATGATGATGATACCTAACGCAGCAAGTGCATAGATGCTTCCTGTTTCCAAACTTCTAAGAATAATTTGTATGAAAGTACTCAATTAGCTTTCACCCCATTTAATGACATTGGCAGCCCACACATAGCCGATTCCTGCTGCCACCATGCTTACAACGCTTCCGTCCTGAACCTTTCCTTCCTGGAGAGCCAGGTGCAGAGACAGAATCTGATCCACCTGTCCGATATGTCCATAATCTTCCAGATAGATGGACTGGTCTTCCCTAAGCCCCAGTTCATTCAGCATGGCCACGTGGCCGGATCTCTTCATATGAAGAATTGCCAGATAGTCAATATCCTTTCTTTCAAGATCTGATTTTCTTAATGATTCGTCGATGCACTTGTACCAGTTGGGCATCGATACCTCATTCAGTCTGTCTTTCATCTTCTTGGCATCCATGAGTCTCAGACTCTTATAAGCCTCGTCTCTGTTTTCAGGAGTGATCGGATTGCAAGTGCCTCCGATCTCCACTCCGGCAGTTCGGGCCAAAGATCCGTCTGCAATGATGTGGGATCCCAGAAGAAGGTTCTTACCATAATTTTTCTTGAGGATGATGGCACCGCCGCCAGCCCCCAGATTGAACATCATAGACATATTTTTGTCGCTGTAGTCTACAAAGTCTCCATTTCTGTATCCGCCTGCAATGAGGATGGTGTTGATGGAGTCATCGTTCATGAGCATATCCTTTGCAATCTTCATCGTAGATACAGTGGTGCAGCATCTGTTGGCAAGGTCTATGCCCCAGGCATTCACTGCGCCGATTCTGTCCTGGATATACAGCGCTGATGTCGTCAGTGGATACTCTTTCCACTCTTCTCCGACACAGAGAATCACATCAATATCCAGAGGATCGGTGCCAGTATTCTTCAGTGCATCCAGCGCTGCCAGAGCCCCCATTTCCTGTGTGCCGTCCTGTGCTCCAGGGATCGGTTTCTTTCTGATGCCAAGCTTGTCCACCACAGCCTCTTCAGACCAGACACCCATGGTTTTCTCAGAGATTTCCTTCCCCGTCATAAAGGATTCTGGAATATAAATCCCAGTTCCTACAATTCCTACATTCGTCATGCTAAACCTCCTTACAGTCTCATGCCTCCGTTGACAGACAGATTGTGACCTGTTACGTAAGAAGATTCATCGGAAGCCAGGAACAGTGCAGCGTTTGCAATTTCCTCAGGCTGAGCCAGTCTTCCAAGCATGGTCTGTGCAGCAAATTTGTCCAGAAGATCCTGTGGAACAGTCTTCAGGATATCTGTCATGGTGTAGCCAGGAGAGATGGCATTGACTCTTACCTGTGCACCCTTCATAGCAAATTCCTTGGCCCAGGTCTTTGTCATTCCAATGACACCTGCTTTTGTCGCAGCATAGTTAGCCTGTCCGATGTTTCCGAATTCTCCTACTACAGAAGAGATGTTGATGATGGATCCCTTGCCGTTTGCCTGCATCTGTGGTCCTACGTGTCTTGTGAGATTGAATACCCCCTTCAGATTCACGTCTATCACCAGATCCCACATCTCATCGGTCATTTTTCTTGTGAGGGCATCTCTTGTGATTCCAGCGTTGTTCACAAGAATATCAATTTTACCATACTTCTCTGTAACATAATCCACAAATGCCTTACAAGCTTCACCATCTGCAACATTCAGCTTATAGCCTTCCACATTTGGATTCTCATAAGCTAAGTCGCCCATATCCGCAGCAATGACTTTAGCACCTTCCTTCACAAAAAGCTCAGCCATGGCCTGTCCAAGCCCACGAGCACCACCTGTAATTACTGCAACTTTGTCTTGTAATCTCATTTTTCTACCTCCATTATTTTCCCTATTTCATATCGTTTCATTTGACCCTCTACTGTGCATAAACAGAGAATCAAATACCAAGATATGAAACATGAATCAATCTTCATGTTCAGAATAAATGATAAGGTTTGCAAAGTCAATCAATTTAACAAAACAAAGACATAATTAATTATCCGTTTAAAAATAGTGAACAGTTCTATAATTTATTTAATAAAATAAGCTTTTATCTGATAAATCGTTGATTTAGATGTAAACAAATGAAAAGGTTGTCATTTAGGTTTCTTGTGTTTTGTTATTTTATTATCATAAATTGTATTGTATTAATACACATTTTTGACCTTGAAAGCCAAGTTGTTTTCGTATTTCCAACACATGCAATCATCCGTAAGGAGTACACAGATCTCTTACACTTTCGCCATTTATTGTGATGAAATTGCCAACATGTCAATACTTGTCCATTTGCTGTTTTCTTTTTGTTATTTCATCTACAAGTTAATTTTTGTCAGGATTGACAGAAATGTTCGCTTTTACCATGGAGTGCCCTGAAAACATCCTGTATAATAAAAGTGGTTGTATTATTTCTTGAAAGGCTTGTTTCCTTGTCTTCCAAGTTCAAAATTCATTTTCGTTAAATTAATAACAAAACTTTCTCCAAATCTATTGTATTTTCTAAACGAAGGAATATAATAGAATTAAACATGAAAGGTTCATCATGTTAAACAATTACACGCGAACCTTTCGTTATTAAATTATCATATGGAGGTTACGATGAAAGGAAAAACCATTCACGATATGAGAATCGGTGATCAGGAATCCTACGAAAGAACCGTCACAGAAACAGACGTTGTTCTATTTGGCGGTATTTCCGGTGATCTGAATCCCGCACATTTCAATGAGACCTATGCGAAAGAAACCATGTTCAAGGGAAGAATTGTCCATGGCATGCTCACTGCCTCTTATTTTTCAACAGTTCTTGGCACTCTTCTTCCAGGACCAGGCACCATTTATCTTGGACAGGACTTAAAATTCACGAAGCCAGTGCGGTTTCAGGATACCATTAAAGCTGTGGTGACTGTATCAGAGATTATCGAAGAGAAAAATATCGTCAAACTGGATACCATTGCATACAACCAGCATGGAGACGTTGTGGTGAAAGGCACCGCTACCGTCATGCCACCAAAATAGGAGGACCGTATGAATTTTGAACTAAGCAAGAAACAAGCCCTTTCTCTGAAATTATTTAAAGAATTCTCCCTGAATGAAGTGAAACCTTTGGCACAGGAAGTTGATGAGCTGGAGCGATTCCCAGTGGAAACTGTAGAAAAAATGGCAAACATAGGAATGCTGGGCATACCAGTCCCTGAGAATTATGGGGGCTCAGGCGGTGACAACCTGACCTATATCATGGCCGTAGAAGAGCTTTCCAAGCATTGCGCCACCACAGGCGTCATTGTATCCGCTCACACTTCATTGGCCTGCGCTCCCCTTCTCGCCTTCGGTACAGAAGCGCAAAAAGAAAAATATCTGCTTCCTTTGGCTTCCGGTGAAAAACTTGGCGCATTTGGCCTGACAGAACCCAATGCCGGGTCCGATGCTGCCATGCAGCAGACCACAGCAGTGAAGGAAGGAGATTTCTATAGAATCAACGGCTCCAAGATCTTCATCACCAATGGCGGATTTGCGGACACCTTCATCATCTTTGCCATGACCGATAAGCAGAAAGGCACCCGTGGCATCTCTGCCTTCATTGTAGAAAAAGGCATGGAAGGTTTTTCCATCGGAAAGACAGAACATAAACTGGGCATCAAAGGAAGCTCCACCACGGAGCTGATCTTTACAGATCTCATGCTGCCCGCGGAGAATCTTCTGGGTCAGGAAGGAAAAGGATTCGGCATCGCCATGAAGACCCTGGATGGTGGAAGAATCGGTATCGCAGCGCAAGCTCTTGGTA
Source organism: Proteiniclasticum sp. (assembly GCF_003514505.1). Taxonomy (GTDB): domain Bacteria; phylum Bacillota; class Clostridia; order Clostridiales; family Clostridiaceae; genus Proteiniclasticum. The sequence goes on along the minus strand of NZ_DOPX01000016.1, from coordinate 189,900 downwards.
TTGCCCAGGGCGCTCTGGATGAAGCCATCAAGTACATCAAAGAGCGTAAACAGTTCGGAAAACCCCTTTCTGCTTTCCAGAACTCACAGTTCCAGATTGCAGATCTTCAGACGAAAATTGATGCTGCAAGGCTTCTTACATACCGTGCTGCTGTTCTGAAGGATGAGGGAAAGCCTTATTCCACAGAAGCTGCCATGGCAAAGCTTTACGCCTCTGACATTTCCATGGAAAGCACAAGAATCTCCCTCCAGCTTCTGGGCGGTTACGGTTATACCAGAGAATATCCTCTGGAAAGAATGTTCCGTGACGCAAAAATCACCGAGATCTACGAAGGCACATCTGAAGTTCAGAAGATGGTCATCGCAGCATCTTTACTGAAGTAAAGGAGAGAAATGATGAATATTGTAGTACTTTTAAAGCAAGTTCCAGATACCACAGAAATGAAGATAGACAAGGAAAAGGGCACGCTCATCAGAGCCGGTGTCCCCACCATCACCAATCCAGATGATCTGGCCGGTCTTGAAGCAGCTCTTCAGATCAAGGACAGACAAGGCGCTAAAGTGACTTGCGTGACCATGGGGCCTCCCCAGGCAGAATCTATGCTGAGAGAACTTTACGCCCTCGGCGCCGATGAGTGTGTGCTCATCAGTGATGGAAAGTTTGGCGGTGCTGACACCTGGGCAACTTCCAATACCCTGGGTGCTTACCTGGCAACGATTCCTTATGATCTGATTATTGCAGGCAGACAGGCCATCGATGGCGACACCGCCCAGGTAGGTCCTCAAACCGCCGAAAAGCTGAACCTGCCACAGATTACCTATGTGGATGAGATTCTCTCCATCTCAGAAGAGAAGATCAGAGTACGCAAAGCGCTGGAAAACCGCTATGAAATCCTGGAGTCTGAGATGCCTTGCCTCATCACCACACTCAGTTCCATTGCAAAACCACGCTATATGCATGTACGTGAAATCATGAAGGCTTTTGATAAACCTGTGACGGTCATCACCAATGAGCACCTGCAGCTGGAACAGAAGGACATTGGCCTCAAGGGCTCCCCCACAAAAGTAAAGAAGACCTTCACCAAGGAAGTCCATAAAAATTCAGATGTGCTGACTTTAGAGCCAAAACTGGCTGCGGCAAAAATTCTGGACGTGCTTCTAGAGAACCAGTTTATCGGAAAGTAGGAGGAAGTAGAATGAACATACAGGACTATAAAGATCTTTATGTATTCATCGAACATGAAGAGAATAAAATACACGAAGCGAGTTTAGAACTTCTTGGAGAAGCCAGGAGACTGAAAGAAGACAGACCCTCTCTCAACTATCAGGTGGTTGCCGTTCTTCTGGGAGAAGTAAGTGAAGATCTCCTTTTTGAGCTTGCCGCCCGCGGTGCAGATGAAACGGTATATCTCCACCACAAGAAACTCAATGAATACAGTACACTTCACTATACCCATCTTCTCCATCAGATGATTGAGGAAAGAAAACCTGATATTTTCCTCATACCTGCAACAGTTTTAGGCAGAGACCTGGCACCAAGACTGGCCGCCAGATGTGATACCGGACTTACAGCAGATGCAACAAAGCTGGAGTTTGATCCGGAAAATCCAGACTCTTCCCTCCTTTATGTCACAAGACCGGCCTTTGGCGGAAATCTTTTTGGCACCATCATCAATGAGACCAAAAGACCCCAGATGACTACCATAAGACCTGGCGTCATGGATAAAATGCAGAGGAATACCGCTCTTACCGGAAAAGTGTCCATGCAGGATGTAAGCCTTGATGGACTGAAAGATCCTGTAAGCATTCTGGAAGTGCTGAAGAAGGACCACATGGCCGTGGACATCGCCAAGGCAGATATCCTCATCTCCGGCGGAAGAGGCGTTGGCGACAGATTTGATCTTCTGCGGGAGTGTGCTGATATGATCGGTGCTGAAGTGGCAGGCTCCAGAGCCGCTGTGGATGAAGGCAGAATCGAAAAGGACTACCAGGTAGGACAGACTGGAAAAACTGTAAAACCTAAAGTCTATATTGCCTGCGGCATTTCTGGCGCTGTACAGCATCTGGCAGGTATGGAAAAATCAGATTACATCATCGCCATCAATAAAGATCCGGATGCACCGATTTTCCAGGTAGCAAACATCGGACTTGTCGGCAATGCTTTGGAAATCCTTCCGCTCCTCACAAAAGAAATCAGAAACTACCGGGAAAGGCCTTCATAGGCCTTTCCTTTCCTTTGAGAAGAGGGCTATAGAGTTCTCTTTTCGCCGTAACTGTTTACAAAACTATTGCACTTGCGATAGAATACCCATAAATAACCCATGAAAGGACGGTTTAGCAGTAATGAAGACTTATCCCAAGAAAGACATTCAGACAAGCAGGCTGAAAATCTCCTACCTGGAAGCAGGGAATGAAGAGAAAGAGCCTCTTCTTCTCCTCCACGGAAACACCTCCTCCAGCCTCTTCTATGTGCCTACCATGGAGATCCTGGAAGAGCATTTCCATATTTACGCTCCAGACTTACGAGGCTACGGCTATACAGAAAAGCTTCCCATCGATTCCACACTAGGCATGAAAACCTGGTCTGAAGATATCAGAAGCTTTGTGGATGCTCTCTCCATCAAAAATCCTCATATCATCGGCTGGTCCATGGGTGGCGGTGTTGCCATGCAGTATACGCTGGACTACCCGGAAGAGGTAAGAAGTCTTGGACTCATCAATCCACTATCCCCTTACGGATTCTCTGGTACAAAAGATGCAGACGGAACCATCACCACAGCATCTCATGCTGGTACCGGTGGTGGTTTTGTGAACCAGCAGTTCGTAGAAAATCTCAGAACTAAAAATAAGGATCTCAATGATCCCACTTCCGCCCCTAATGTACTGAAGGGTCTCTTCGCTCCCACCTTTACCCTTTCAGAAGAAATGAAGAACCTCTTTGTGGACTCCATGTTTCTCATGGAGATTGGGGAAGGGTTCTATCCTGGAAGCTCTCAGCCCGCCCCAGAGTGGCCCTTCCTAGGCCCTGGCACAACAGGCATCGGCAACACCATGAGCCCGAAATATGTCAATTTGTCCGGCATCAGTAACCTTCCTGTAAAACCCCCTGTAATCTGGTTTAGAGGCGTTCAGGACAAGATTGTCTCTGATCAGTCCTACAGCGATGTGGGATTCCTTGGGCAGCTGGGCATTCTCCCAGGCTGGCCTGGACTGGAGGTTTACCCTCCACAGCCTATGGTTTCCCAGACAAGAAGCGTCTTTGAGGAATATCAGAAAAATGGCGGCCGCTTTGTAGAAGCTGTATTTGAAAACTCGGGTCACAGCCCTCAGATTGAGGAGCCTGAAAAATTCGTAGCGGATTATCTTGCATTTTTACGAAAATAATCCATTTTTTAGAATACTCTACGGGCGTATATGATATACTGATTTTTGAAGAAAAAATGCATCCTCCACTTATGGAACCTGATGCTTATGAAAGAGGTATATCATGGAACTGAAAGAAATGCTAAGAGCTCTGCTCTTTATCACCGCTGCTGTTTCCTTCGGCATCTCTGTTCTCAGCTTTTTCACTTACGTGAAACTGAAAAAGGTACCGAAGAAAGAAAGAAATCTCATGGAGTTCCAGAAGGTGAACCAGTATGTGAAACTGGGCCAGGTCTCCCTGGGGATTGCCACCGCAGCACTTTTAGCCGCTCTTTGGCTGTCATAATAAGAAGCAAAAAGAACGCAGCAAGGATTTCGTCCTGCTGCGTTCTTTTTCTATCTTCTTAATAGAGGTCTTTTTTAAGTTTTTTCTCCATGGGCACAAAGGAAATGCCATAGATCTCCTGGACCTCCTCTTTCAGCGTAAACCCCAGGGCTTCATAAAAGGGCATTGAAGACAGCGTGGCATTGAGCCTGATGACTTCTCCCTCTTCCATCCGGCTTTTCAGAATCTCCTCATAGTACGTAAAGAGGGCTTTCCCAATCCCTTCACCTCTTCTTTGTACGTAGAGATGGGTAAGAAAGAATCCTTCTGCACAAAGAACGCCAACAAGAGCCAAATCCTCATCAAAAGCCCCCAGAAAAACAGTTTTCTCATCGGACAGAATTTGCTGAAAAGCATCTCTGGTCTGCATTTTCAGGAAGCTGTCCACTGCACGTTGAGAAAGTCCTCTTGACTCCGTTTGAAGAAACACTTCACGAATCAGAAGAAACGCTTTCTCCACTTCATGGCTATGAAGAAATCTCACGTTCATCAATACCTACCCCCAAAAGTTCAAAAGCAGGCTCTCTTCATGAAGCCTGCCTGAAATGCGATTTGTTTGATCAGCTCTCCTTGGTCCATGACTTGGGCACAAGAAGGGCAATGATGGTGAAATGCTCCAGTCTGCCTAGAAGCATCACCAAAGAGAGAAAGATTTTTGTAAAGTCCGAGTAGTGTGCAAAAGTCACTGTAGGTCCCACAGCACCAAACCCAGGGCCGATGTTATTCAGCGTTGCGGCCACCGCAGACATGGAGCTCTCCATGGTGCCTCCTTCGAGTGAAACCACAAGAGATCCTATGGTGAAGATCACCAGGTGAATGGCTGTGAAACTGTTGATCCTCGCAATGATCTCATTGGAGACAATTTTTCCGCCCACCTTGATGGGAATCAGTGCCCGAGGGTGAAAAATCTTTGACACCTCTCTTTTGATGAGTTTCAGCACAATCATAATTCGGATGACTTTCATTCCACCGGCAGTGGATCCAGCAGACCCTCCCACAAACATCAGAAAAAAGAGAATCATTTTGCTGAAGGTGGGCCATACGTCAAAGTCCACTGTGCTGAATCCTGTGGTGGTCATGATGGATGAAACCTGGAAAAAAGATTCCCGGAGCCTCACCAGAGCATCTCCACCAAAGGTCATAAAAAGATTCCATGCAATCAGCACCACGGAACTTCCCACAAAAAAGAGATACAGCCGAAGCTCACGGTCCTCAAGAAAGTCTTTGTATTTCTTTCGGAAGAACAGGAAGTACAAAGAAAAATTCACGCCGGACAGCACCATGAAGATGCCTGTCACCACCTGAACATAAGGGCTATAGCTTGCCAGACTGTCATTTCTCGGACCGAAACCTCCCGTCCCCACTGTACCGAAGGTAATGACAAAGGCGTCCAGAAGACTTACCCCTCCGAGTAGTAGAAACAGCACCTGCATGGCGGTCAGAAGAATATAGGAGATATAAAGAACCCTCGCGGTATCTTTCATACGGGGCACAATTTTCCCGGCCACGGGGCCCGGAGACTCCGCCTTGAAAATCTGGAGGCTTCCTACGCCAAGGGCTGGAAGAAGCGCCAGGGTAAACACAAGAATCCCCATCCCACCGATCCAGTGGGTCATGGAGCGCCAGAAGAGGATGCCTTTATCGAGGCCGTCCACATTGGCAATGACAGAGGCTCCTGTGGTGGTAAATCCAGATACGATTTCGAACACGGCATCAATATAAGTAGGGACGCTCCCCGATGTCCATAAAGGTATGGCACCGAACAGGGAGATCATCACCCAGCCCAAGGCAACAATGACGATGCCGTCCTTTGCCCGGATATGGTGATCATTTTTCCGTCTTAACTTTGCCATGAGGATACCCAGTATCACCATGACCACAATGGTCCAGATGAAGGGATGATGAGCATCCCCGCCATAAGCATAAGAAATAAAGATAGAAGGGGACATAAGAAGGGCTTCAATCAGCAGAATACTCCCTAGCACCTTTATCACGATTCCATAGTTCACTAAATAGTCCTCTCTTTCCTGGAATAAACAGTTTCTTTAAGTTCTCTGTGTCCTCCGCCAAGGAGAAGACAACGATACGGTCATTGGGACGAATCACGGAGGACCCCTTTGGAATAATCACTTCCCCATTGTGTACAATGGCACCAATGATGATCCCTTTCGGCAGGTGCAGATCCTTCAGCGGTTTCCCAAGGTATGGCATATCCGGTGTCGCAATGATCTCTGTCACTTCTCCATCGCCCCCCAGGAGCAGAGAAACAGAAAGGACTTTTCCGCCACGCACAAACTTCAGAATATTGGATGCAGTGATGTTCACAGGATTCAGCGCTGCGTCAATATCCAGTTTATCGATGATTTTGGTATAGTTTCTTCGGCTCACCTTCGCGATGCACTTTTTGACACCATACTGCTTTGCCATAAGGGCCATGAGAAGATTCTGCTCGTCATACCCGGTGGATCCAATGAACGCATCCATCTGGTCGATGTTCTCTTCCTCCAGTATGTTCACATCTGTTCCATCCCCATGAATGATCAGCACGTGCTCCAATGTTTCCGCAAGTTTCAGCGCACGGACTCTGTCCTGCTCAATGAGGGTAACACCAATACGGGCTTTCGAAAGCTCTTTTGCCAGGTAGTATCCCACATTACCGCCACCGATGATCATCACATTATCCACATGAGTGTCCGGAGTGATCAGTTTATGCTTTTTGCTGAGCTTCAGAAGATCCTCTTCTTTTCCAATAATATGGACCACATCATCCGCTGCAATCTCTGTATTTCCGTTTGGAATAATCAGTTCGCCCTCTCTTGAAATCGCTGTGATGATGAGCTTGTCAAAATCTTCCAACTCAAAAAGCTTTTTGCCAACAAAAGTGCTCTTATAGGAACACTTGAAATCAATCATCTTTACGCGGCCATCTGCAAAATCTCCGGAATAGAACATGATATTTTTAAGCAGATACTTTGAAATGGACGTTGCAGTGGCAAGATCCGGATTCATGATAAGATCTATCCCCAGTTCATGACGTACGAAAGTAAGCTGCTCTGTATATTCCGGATTTCTGATTCTTGCAATGGTCTGATTACAGCCCAGCTTTTTTGCAAAGGTGCAGATCACTGCATTGGTCTCATCATTCTCTGTACAGGCAACAATAATATCATATTCCTCTATATTCATTTCCTTCAGCATGGTGATGCTGATTCCACTGGCCACAACCGTCAGCACATCCAAATGCTCATTGATCTTCTCAATAACTTTTGCATCACTGTCTACCAGAGTAACATCCATATTTTCTACGGTCATAGCTTCAGCAAGCTTTACGCCAAGCTTACCCGCGCCTACGATCATTACTTTCATAACTCCTCCAATAACGTTTATTAGAGATATTGTAACATAAGAATGGAGAAAACATTCAAAAAATACCGATCATTTCCGTGATCGGTATTTTCAGCTCTTAGATCATATAAATCTGCTATATTTTATTCTATAGGAAGCTCAATTCTTGTCAATAAATCTTCTGCACTCTTCACATCCATGGGAGAGTTATAGTAGATCTCATAAGCCATTCCTTTTGCCTTGTACCCATGGAGACTCATATAGGCATTCATTTCGTCATAAACTGCACTCATTTTCTCATAGGGTCCTTTGTACATACAGGACACCATATTCCCCTGAACCATCTCTGAAGGGCACAAATCTCCTTCACCAGGAAGCACATCTTCTACAGGAAAACCAATCTCCACATCCAAATGCTCCATATCCAGATTATAGTAGCAGACAAAAGGAGGCCCCGCGGGGTTCACATCCATCTCTTTCAGAAACAGCATGATTCTTTCATAGGTTTCACCGATGAGCTGTGGAAGCTTACTTACGGAAGAAATTGTTCGGACACTCATGACAGGCTGAAAGTGCTGCTCTCTGACTTCAATGGCATATTTTGTTTCTGTCATTTTAATCTCTCCTTCCATTTTTCGGAAATAGTTTAACATAAAATCTTTTCACTTTCGTGAAGTTTTTGTCAAGTGATGTTCATAACATGAAAAAAACAGCCTAACATCGTTAGACTGTAATTAATGGTAGCGGGGGCAGGACTTGAACCTGCGACCTTCGGGTTATGAGCCCGACGAGCTGCCAACTGCTCCACCCCGCGATATTCAATAACTTGGTGCTGAAGACCGGAATCGAACCGGTACGGTGTCGCCACCGCAGGATTTTAAGTCCTGTGCGTCTGCCAGTTTCGCCACTCCAGCGTATAAATAAAAATGGTAGCGGAAATAGGACTTGAACCTACGACCCTTCGGGTATGAACCGAATGCTCTAGCCAGCTGAGCTATTCCGCCACATTTGATGCCGCCTTATCTTCGCGACAAAATTAATTATATAGCATGGTAAATGCCTTGTCAACAACAAAAGTAAAAAATAATGCCCAGAAATCTGGGCATTAAAGCGTCTTCAGCGAAATGTATTGAGAGCCATCACTTAGCTTCTTCTGCTCTTTGTTCTGACTTCCTGTTTCTTTTTGTAATCAGACATCACTTCTTCACTTTCCTTCATGAATTTGGACATGATGTCTTCAAAATTGTTGGAAGCCGGCTTCTTCTTTTCAGGCGCACTCCACTCCACCTCAGCTGGTCTGCTGCTTCTCTTAGGAGCAATCTGGACACCCTGTTTGATGGATAAGCTGATTTTGCCGTTATCGTCAATTCCTAAAACTTTGACCTGTACCTTGTCGCCTTCTTTGATAAATTCTTTGATATCCTTCACGTAGGTGTCAGCCACCTCGGATATGTGCACGAGCCCGGTTTTACCGCTCAGATCAATAAAAGCGCCAAAGTTCGTGATATTTACGACAGTTCCTTCTACAATGTTTCCTACCTCTAAGGTCATGTTAATAAGAATCCTCCTTAAAATTAAAAAAATATATGTACTAACCCAATCAGTTGACTGACGAGTCAATTACCGGTACTTCTCCTGGTCTCAAAAGACCAAGTCTCGTTCTGGCACTCCTTATAGTATAATCTTCAGTGCCTATGCTGTCCACTATATTTGCCAGTTTTTCATTCTCTTCCATGACCTTTTCCAGCTTAACGGATTCTTCTTTCATATTTTCCCTGATGTGTGCCATCATCACCTGCTGTTTATACACAGTCAAGGAGATGACCCCTACAAAAAGGATCAGAAGCAATCTGATTAGAACTTTCCCCCATCTCATGGCAATCCTCCTAGCGTCGGAAAGGATTTTTACTCCTCTTCGTCTGTATCTTCTTCCCCTTCCAGGATTTCGTACATCTTGGAAGCATCGTCTTTTCTTACATGTTCTGCAATGTTCAGGATCTTTGCTTTGATGCTCTTATCCTTATACGCAATTTCAATGATGTCTCCTTCTTTGACTTCTGTGCCTGCTTTTGCAATCTTACCGTTGATGGATACTCTTTTTCCGTCGCAGGCTTCCTTTGCCACAGTCCTTCTTTTTATAATTCTGGATACCTTCAGATATTTATCTAGTCTCAATATGATCACCTCAGTCGTCACAATGCTTGAAATATTTTTATAAGTTCATCCATTGTGTATATTATATATTTTGATGGAACTAATGTGAAGCAAAACTTTGATATTTCAGTAACTTAGACCATTATATAGTATAAAAAAATAAGAGGGCAGAAGAAATTCTTCTACCCTTCCTATCATGACTACTTATTTCTTCTTCTTAGGAGCAGCCTTCTTCTTCTTAGGAACTACGTTTACTTTTTCCTTGAAGTCTTTACCAGGCTTGAAAACTGGAACCTTGGATGCAGGAATCTTAATCTCTTCCTTGGTTCTTGGGTTTCTTCCAACTCTTTCTTTTCTTTCTCTTACTTCGAAGGTACCAAATCCAACGAGTTGAACTTTTTCACCCTTCTCAAGAGTTCCTACCACAGTGTCAAGAAAAGCCTTCAGGAAAGCCTCAGAGTCTTTCTTGGTAAAACTGGTAGATTCAGCCAATGCAGCGATTAATTCAGCTTTGTTCACAATAAATTCCTCCTTAATATTGTTTAATAATGGAATCTACAGTTATTATTCTACAGAAAACTCTGAAACCCTTTATTTTAAAGCATTTTTTTTAGAATTTTTCTTCTTTTTTTGCTTTTTCCCAGTATTCATCCAGTTCTTTCAGTGAAAGATCCTGAAAGACCTTCAGATCAGCCTCTAAGAGCTCCTCCATCCGGGTAATTCTCCTAATGAATTTATCGGATGTTTCATTGATGGTGATTTCAGGATCCGCCTGAAGGAACCTTGCAAGATTCACCACCGCAAACAGCAGATCCCCAAGCTCTTTCTTCACATGTTTCTCATCCTGATCCATCAATGCCTGCCGGATTTCAAGAAGCTCTTCCTCTACTTTCAGGAACACATCTTTGATGTCATCCCAGTCAAATCCGTATTTCCGTGCTTTCTTCTGGATTTTTTCAGCTCTGGACAGGCCTGGATAATATTTAGATATGGCCCGGAGAGAATCACTTAAAGTCTCTTCCCCTTTTTCTTTCTTCTTTAAGGCCTCCCACTGGATCAGCACCTCATCTGAAGTCATATCCCTGTCTTTCTGGAATACATGAGGATGACGGTAGATCATTTTTTCAGAAACCACCTTCATCACTTCGTGAATGTTGAACTCTCCTTCCTCTTCCGAGATGGCACTGTGGAGCAGCACCTGTAGCATCACATCTCCAAGCTCTTCCCGAAGCGCATCAAAGTCTTCAAGATCAATGGCTTCCAAAGCCTCATAGCTCTCCTCAATGAGATAGGGCTTCAAGGACTCATGGGTCTGCTCTTTATCCCAGGGGCATCCGCTATCCTTATCCCGTAACCTTTTCACAATGTTCATGAAGTCATAAAAGCTGTATCTTCCTTCCATGGGCGGCACATAAACACTGGTCAGATCATCCGCATCTCTTTGGCGGTCCAGCTCATAAAGTGGAATCCTTCTGATGACTTCCTCCTCCGTACCCGCAGCTCGTATATAGATGATTTCATCCTCATCATTCAAATAGGCATTGAGAGCAATCTTCACCCTACTGGCGATATATGGAGAAAACACCTGAGTGATGAGCGTACCTTTGTGATAGTCCGGCACCTCTTCTTCAATGCCCAACGCATCCACGATGCGGAATCCATTGATGGGATCCACTTCCAAAGCTTCAAAAACCGCATCCACAAAGCTCACCGCGGGGTGGATCTCATAGGGAATGCCTTTCTCTTTGCATTTTTCAATAAGCAGAAGAACAGACTTCTCCGCCACCAGCGGATGCCCAGGAACTCCATAGACAAAGGTTTCCTTCTCCCCTTTACTGCTCAGAAGGTCTGCTATGGTGCTGTACACCTCATCAAAAGTCTCCGATTTTTCATAGACAGAATCAAAAGCTTCATAGGAAATCCCTTCCTCCACCAAGAAAGAGACCGTGGGATGTTTTTCTGTTCTGAGAAATACCGAATGGCTTTTCAGCGCTTTTAACGCGCCCAAGGTAAGTGCATCGCTCTGTCCTGGTCCGAGACCAACAATATGAATCATAATTTCACCTCAACTACTAAACTTAGTTTTATTATAGCACAGCCCCCGATTGGGTACTAAAAAAGAAAAAAACCCGGGATTTCTCCCGGGCACATGGATCCGATTAACGGATTTTATCCTCATAAACTTTGACATTCAGCTCTTTCTTCCATTCTTCCATGGTGGAAAGATACTTCTCGCTCTTTTTGTTTGCTGTAAGTGTGGAAGTGATGGTTTCCTTCACATCCTCCAGCGGCTTCTGCACTTCTTCTGCTTGAATGCCATCTACTTTAATGATGTGATATCCAGCTGTGGACTTCACAACGTCAGAGATTTCATCTTCCTTCAGCTTCTTCACATGGTCCATGAAATCAGCATAAAGCTCTGTGTTCTCATAGCCATAGTATCCAAGAAGTCCGCCGGCCTCTGCAGAAAGATCTTTTCCGTACTCTTCTGCCATCTCAGCAAAATCTTTGCCTTCTTCCTTGATGAGCTTCAGAACTTCTTCGCCCTTAGCCTTAGCTTCATCATCGTTACCGAAGTAAATATGATAGATATTGGCACCTGCTGGTGTCACATAGTTCTTCTTATTGTCCTCATAGTACTTTTCGATGTCCTCGTCGGAGACGGTCACGTCTGCCACGATGCTCTCATAGTACTTGCTTCTGACAATGTCTTCCTGCACAAAAGTCTTATAGGTCTCTTCATTGAATCCAGCTTCTTCCAGAGCTGCCAGATACTTTTCATCATCGCCATAGGTCTTCTTCACCTGGTCAATTCTTTCTGTCACTGCCTTGGTGATCTCTTCTGTATCAGTCTCCATACCGGATTCTTCAATCTTCTTGTCTAGGATTCTCATCTCCACAAGACTGTTCAGAATATCCACCTTCAGATCCTTGATGACCTGCTTTCCTTCTTCCTGTTCGAGAATTTCTTCTCCATACTGTACCTTCAGGCTGTCGATGTAGGATTTCGCTTCAGTATCCACATCTTTCTGGGTGATCTCCACATCTCCTACTTTTGCAAGGACAGTGGCATCAATGGATTCCTGTGTTTCCTCCACAAGGCCGCATCCCGCAAGGACTGCAGTCAATACGGAAGCCGCAAGGACCGTAACTACTTTTTTCTTTAAAGTGATCAAGTTTTTTCCCTCTCTTTTACTCTCGATTTCAGTTCCAGACTCATCATATCTTTTCTTTGTTACAATGGTGTGACACATTTCATAATTATATAGTCTTTAAGCCACTTTTGCAACTTTTAGAGCGTACTGAGCTCTTTCATCATTTTTGTCAGGAACATGATGGTTTCATCCCGGTCTTTTTCCAGGTTTTTCACAGAAAAACCGGGGGTGCTTCTGATAAACTCCACACGTTTGCTGTATTTTTTCATCAGATGTGATACTTTTTCTTCTGTGAGCTTTTCAGAGCTGACAAAAGTCACCAGGATATCTTTCATGCGGTCCTTAAGTTCAAGAACCCCTGCTCTATTGGCATAGAACTTCAACCTGGCGATATCCATCAGATTGTAGAGTGAATCCGGAATGTCGCTGAACCTGTCCAGCAGCTCTTCCTTAATGTCTTCGTAGTCTTCTTCACTCTCCATGGATGCAATTCTTTTGTAGACCTCAATTTTATGCATCTCATCGCTGATATAACTGGAAGGTATATAGGCATCCACACGGATGTCGATGGTGGTATCGACTTTTTCCTCCTGAATCTCCCCTGTGAGCATTTTGATGGCGGTATCCAGCATTTTCACATAAAGATCATACCCCACCACAGACATCTGCCCATGCTGGGCTTTCCCCATGAGATTGCCCGCGCCTCTTATTTCCAGATCCCGCATGGCAATTTTAAAGCCGGACCCCAGTTCTGTGAAATCCTTCAGGGCTCTTAGCCGCTTCTCCGCAATTTCTGTGAGCACCTTGTCTTTCTTATAGGTCAGGTAGGCATAAGCGATTCTGTTGGTTCTGCCTACTCTTCCACGGAGCTGGTAAAGCTGAGAAAGTCCAAGCTTGTCCGCATGGTCCACAATGATGGTATTGACGTTCTGAATGTCCATGCCTGTTTCAATGATGGTGGTGCTGATGAGGACATCGGTATGTCCGTCCATGAAATTCTTCATGGCATTCTCCAGCTCTCTTTCATTCATCTGACCATGAGCCACATCAAATATCACTTCAGGAACAAGCTTCTGGAGATAACTGTGCATCACATGAATGTCATCCACTCTGTTGTGGACAAAGTACACCTGCCCGTTTCTGGCCTTTTCTCTTAAGATTGCATCACGGACCAGCTGCTCATTGAACTCCACCACATAGGTCTGAATGGGATACCGCTCTTCCGGCGGAGTTTCAATCAGAGAAATGTCCCGGATTCCGGATAAAGACATATGAAGCGTTCTTGGAATCGGTGTTGCAGATAAAGTCAAGACGTCCACATTCTTCTTGGCGGATTTCAGCTTTTCTTTATGGGCTACACCAAACCTCTGCTCCTCATCCACAATGAGAAGACCCAGGTCTTTAAACTGCAGGTCTTTTGAAAGGATCTTATGGGTTCCGATGATGATGTCCACATTTCCTTCTTTCACCCGCCGCATGGTTTCCTTCTGCTCTTTTGGACCCCTAAATCTGGAGATCATATCAATCTTGATGGGGAACCCCTTAAAACGGTTCCTGAAAGAGTGATAATGCTGCTCCGCAAGGATGGTGGTAGGGACCAGCACCGCTACTTGTTTTGAGTCCATCACCGCTTTAAACGCCGCTCTCATGGCCACTTCTGTTTTTCCATAACCTACGTCTCCACAAAGAAGACGGTCCATGACCCGCTCCCGTTCCATATCTCTTTTGATTTCCTCTGAGGAGCGCAGCTGATCTTCTGTCTCATCATAAGCAAACTCATCCTCAAACTGTCTTTGCCATTCAGTGTCTGGCGTGAACGGATAGCCTTTGACCTTTTCCCGCTCTGCATAGAGCTTCACCAGGTCTTCCGCAATCTCGTCCACAGAGCGTTTTACCTTGGCTTTGGCTTTGCTCCACTCCTGGCCACCCAGCTTATTGATTTTGGGCTGTTTTCCTTCTGTACCGATGTAGCGCTGGATCATATCCAGCTGCTCCACCGGGATAAAGAGCTTATCGTTCTTGTCATAGGAGATTTCTATATAATCCCGGACAAGACCCGAGGACTCCAGCTGTTTGATGCCAAGAAAAACCCCGATGCCATGATTCACATGAACCACGTAATCGCCCTTTCTCAGCTCTGTGAAGCTCTGGATTTTTGTGAGACCCTTGCCCTTTTTCGGCGCTTTCCGCTTCTTTCTTTTGGCCTCACCAAACACTTCCTTGTCCGAAATCAGAGAAAGCCTGATGTCTGGAAACTCAAATCCACGGAGCTGGTTTCCGAAGGTTATGATAACATCAGAATAATCCAGGGTGCTTAAAGTATCCTTATAGACAGACTCAATGTCCTTGTCTCTCAATATATCTACAAGTCTTTCTCCTCTAGGTCTTGTACCCGCAAGGATCACCACTTTGTATCCTCTTCGTTTTCGGTCTTTGATGTCATCAATGAGAAGATCCAGCTGTCCCTGATAATTGTAGATGGTAATCTGATTGAAATTCACAAGGCTTCTTGGGGGCAAAAACCGCTCCGTCTTCTGGAACTGGTTCAGTGTGATCACGTCTTTGTTTTTTAAAGTCTCCAGGAGCAGGTCTTTCTCCAGCATGAGACTGCCTTGGGAAGGCATAATCTCTCCACGGTGAAGAAATGCATCATAATCCTCCTGAAACTCCTGATAGACAGACTCCAGCTTTCCTAGTGAATGCGCTGTGTCATCCACAATGATTTTGGCCTCTCCCATGAAATCGAAAAAGCTGGATGGGTTTTCAAAAAAGAAGGGCAGATAGGCATCAATGTTTTCAAAGAACACGCCTTCCTTGAGATATTCCAGATTGCTCGAAACATGACTCTTCAGCTTTTCAAAAGCTTCGTTGTCATAGGCCTTGCGCTTCTTCTTATCCTTCAGGATATCCTGAAACTCTTTTTCAATACGCTCCGCTCCTTCTTTCATCCGCTCCTCTGTAAGAATGAGCTCTTTTGCTGGAAAGATCTCAAAGGACGGCACCTGCTCGATGCTTCTCTGGTTTTCCGGATGAAAGGTTCTGATAGAATCAATCTCATCTCCAAAAAGCTCCACACGGTACGGCTGGGCGCTGTCAGGTGGGAAGACATCCAAAATGCCCCCCCTCAGTGCATATTCTCCTTTACCCTCTACCAGCTCCACTCTTACATATCCAGAGCTTTGGAGTCTTTTGCCCACTTCTTTGAGATCAATCTCCATACCCTTTTCCAAGGAAAAATGATAGGCTCTGAAATACTCATAGGGCGCATATTTCGCAGTCAGCGCATCAATGGTGGTGACAACGATTTTCTTCTTGCCGTTCTGGAGCGCTTTCATGACCTTTAAACGCTCCCACCGGAGGTCTCCGGAGATGGCATCAATGTTATAGAACACCAGATCCTTTGCTGGGAAATAATACACCTCATTCTCATAAAGAAGAAGATCCTCATAAAGATTCTTCGCATCCATATCCTTGGATGTGAAAATGAAAATGCTGTCTTTTTCCTTTCCGAAGAGTGTAGAAATGAGGTAAGCCCTTGCGGACTCTGATACACCAAATACTCCTACTGGGAACTTCCTCTCTTTGATACTTTTACGGAGCTCTTTGAACGAACCATCCTCATAAAGCCTCTGTCTTAGTCCTTCTAATCTCACATTATTCACCTACTCCGCTCTAAACCCGTTATACTCACTGATGGCTGAATCGATCCCATGATCCAGGATAGCATGCACTGCATCCACGGCCGCAGAGATGGTTTTCTCCATCTTCTCTTCTTCATCCTCCTGAAACTTTCCGAGCACATGATGGACGAGATCATGCTTCGGGGCTCCAACGCCCACTTTAATTCTGGGGAAGTCTTCTGATGCCAGATGAAGGATGGTGCTTTTGATGCCATTATGACCTCCTGCGCTTCCTTTTTTCCGGATTCTCAGTTTCCCCACATCAAGGCTCACATCATCAAAAATCACCAGTACTTCTTCATTGGGAATCTTATAAAAATCAGCCGCTTCCACGATGCTCTCCCCAGAGAGGTTCATAAAAGTCTGCGGTTTCAGAAGAATCACTTTCTTTGTGCCGATTCTTCCTTCTGCCACCTTGCCTCTGAATTTATTTTTATCAAACTGAACATTCAGCTTCTTAGCCAGTTCATCCAGGACCATAAATCCTGCGTTATGTCTGGTCTTCTCATATTCTTTTCCTGGATTGCCAAGGCCAACGATCAAATGCATCACCCAGCTCCTCCTTTATCACGCTAAAAAACGGTTCTTTTTCATATCCTATACATTATACTATTTTATCCACTTTTTGTTTACAAAAACCTTACTCCAGGAATCTGAACTTCCATGTAGAACACCTGCAGCAGTCAGATCCATAAAAAAAAGAGAACTTCACGTCCTCTTTAGTCCACACTGGTCCCGTATAGGGTGGCTTCCACTTCAATGATTTCTGAAACCCTTCTGAAACGGATTTTTACAACATCCCCCACTTTTCTGGTTTTGATGTACTCTTCTATGGTGGTGCTGGTTTCGATGGGCAGATTGTCTATGCTGAGAATGATGTCGGTGGGTCTTAGACCCGCACGGTCAGCAGTGCCTTCTGGTGCAATTCTCTGCACATAGAATCCGCTCTCTTCCCCTTCCACTTCAGGAACAAGGTCCCCATAGACCCCAATGAAGGGAACCAGGTCTTCTCCTGAATTGATGAGGGATCTTGCAATATTTCTTGCCTCATTGGCCGTGATGGCTGCGCCAAGACCGCTTCTGGATGAGCTGGAAAGCCTCAAGCTGTTGAAGCCCACCACTTCTCCGTTCATATTAAGAAGCACTCCTCCGCTGTTGCCCGGCGTTACTTTGGCATCTGTTTCGATGCCGAACACCTTCACATCCCGGTTGTCATAAGAAAGGATGGGATACGCTTTATTCACAGTGGACACCACACCAAAGGTCAATGTCCCCCGATCACTGTCTCCGAAGGGATTGCCCATGGCGATGACCGACTGGGCCACTTTCACTGTACTGGAATCGGAAAACTTTGGTGGTCTTAAACCTAACCCTTCCACCTGAAGTACAGCCAGGCCGGAAGCGGTATCTCGCCCGACAACCTCAGCCTGATAGATTCTGTCATTGTCACGGTCTGTTCTGATAAAAATTTCTGAATCCGTCAGATTTGTCACATCATAGGGCACAAGTATGTATCCTTCAGAGTTCATCACAACGCCCGTATAGACGCCTTCATAACTGTCTCCGTAGAAGAGCTCCGGATTATTGGCTACACCAACCAAGGAAAGGGACACTTCCTTGTAGATCTCCCTGATCCGGGTTCGGTCGTAAAAGGCATTCCCAAAATTATCCAGGGACTTACGGATCATCTGGGAAAAATTGCTGTTGTCATCAATGACCAGAGGATTCTCCTGAATTTTTCTGGACACATAGGTTGCTGTGGTCACTGAGGTCACAATGACCACAATGAACAGCGTAATCAGTTGGAAGGCTCCATTCTTGATTCTTGATTTCTGGTCCAAACGGTACCGGATCTCTCCAGATTTCGCATGGTCCTTCTGTCCGTTATTCTCTATTTTATTGTCTCTGTCCAGATTGTTTTTATCTTCCATGTTTTACACTCCTAGGTCATGCTGAGGGTAAATGTGAACTGAACCCCTTGCTGTTTGTTCTCCACCCAGATATCTTCACCAAACTGCGTGATGATGTTTCTGACAATAGGAAGTCCAAGTCCTGTGGACACTTTATTGGTCCTGGATTTATCCCCTTTGTAGAATCGGTCCCAGATATTTTTGATATCGTGGTCCGGAATGGCATTTCCATCATTATAGACACTGACAAGGACCTTCTTTCCTTTGGTCCTGGTCTGAACTCTGATGTTCCCATTATCCGGGCAATGCTTGATGGAGTTGTCAATAAGGTTCGTCATGACTTGGATGAGGCGGTCTCTATCCCCGGCGGCATAAAGGTGGTCTCCCTCCAGGGTGACATTCACTTTAAGCGCCTTATCATCAATCTTTGTTTCAAACCGGGTGATGCACACCTTCACAATCTCATTGATGTCCAGCTCTGTCAGCTTGAAAGAGAATTTTCCCGATTCCATGGCTGAAAGATCAAGAAGATCATTCACAAGACGTGTGAGCCTCTGGATCTCATCATAGACAATCTTCAGGTAATACTTCTCCTTGTCCATGGGGATGATTCCATCCAGAATCCCTGCGATGAACCCACGGATAGATGTGATAGGAGATCTCAGCTCATGGGATATATTGGACAGGAAGTCACGACGGTTCTTATCCGTTTCCTCGAGAGACTCCGCCATGGAATTGAACGATTCTGAAAGCTGGCCGATTTCATCAGAAGAAGTCACAAGAACTCTTTGCGTCACTTCACCCTTTGAAATCTTCCTGGCGATGGTGTTCAGCTCTGCCAGAGGCCTGAACAGCATCCTTTGGGCAAGATAATAAATGAATATAATTGACAAAATCACAGCAAACGCTGTGATACTCCAAATTCTGAGATAAATCTCACGTAGAGGTGCTTCTATGGACTTCAAGGGTGTATACACCACAATCGCTCCCTGATAAACGCCATTGTTCTGAATAGGCTTGATATAAAGAGACATCTCCTCTTTTGTGACGGGGTTCATCTCCCCATTGATTTCAATAGAATTGCCCTCTACCAGCCGGTCCCTGTCAGGAAAACTGAATCTTGTGAACATGAGACTTTCATAAGCCTCATTGGTCACAAAGAAAATATACCCGGAAGCGTCCACCAGGAGAATATCCCCTTTTTCAACACCTTTCACGAGAGACAGGTTTCGCATGAGCTCCGTATCATCAATTTCCTTATTAAGATATAAAGGGACACTGGAAGAGGCAAGAATTGCTGTCTCCTCCAGGTCCGCCCTGTTCTTTTCCAGAAAATAATTTTGGAACCATAGTGAAAGAACAACAGCTATCAGAACATACCCTACAGTTACAACCATGGCAAAGGTTGCAACGAGTTTTGTTACAAGAGAACTGTTTTTCATAGTTATTACTCCCTACTATTTGACTTCAAACTTATAGCCAACGCCCCATACGGTCTCCAGCTGCCAGTTCGGTCCACCGTGAAGCTTCTCACGAAGACGCTTGATGTGCACGTCCACTGTTCTGGAATCTCCTGGATAGTCATATCCCCATACCTCACAGAGAAGCTGCTCTCTGGTAAATACACGGTTCTTATTGGAAGCCAGATGATAAAGCAGCTCGAACTCCTTCGGTGGCATTTTCACATCCTGGCCTTTATAGACCACATTGTAGGAATTGACATCGATGTTCAGTTCCGGGAAATTGAGCACTTCTTTTCCGCCGCCGTCTGTGTTGAATCTTCTCATGACCGCTTTTACTCTGGCCACAACTTCCTTTGGCTCAAAGGGCTTCACCATATAGTCATCCGCTCCCAGTTCAAGGCCCAGAACCTTGTCAAAGGTGTCTCCCTTAGCCGTAAGCATAATCACTGGAGTGTCATAGTCTTTTCTAATCCATTTTAGAACATCCACACCATCTATATAGGGCAGCATGATATCCAGAAGCACCAGATCCGGTTTGTAATCCACAAACACTTCCTGGGCTGCTTTTCCATCTGCTGCTACACGGATATCATATCCTGAGCTTTGGAGATACATTTTAAGGACTTCGCTGATGTTCTCATCGTCATCGACTACCAGAATTTTACCAATTTTACCTTCCATGTTACATTCCCCTTTCTCCTTTAGATTCAGCTCATGTGAATCAATCTAACTCTATGATAGTATAAAAAGGGCTTAAAATCTCGCTCTTCATAATTATTTCACGTTATCCCCCTGAATATTAACAGATTATACTTATTCTAATGTATTAACATTCAAGGGGCATCCTTTATCACTGTCATGAACATCCGGTTCATGAGGATATCCATGTTCTGATTTTTGCATATTTTTACCTGTTTTTAATGTGGAATACACATGAATACGATATAATAGTTGAAAAATTAACAGACTGAGGTGAGCCTAATGATAATTGAAGTGTCCAATCTGAAAAAAAGCTACGGTCCTCTTGTGGCCGTAAATAGCCTCTCTTTTCATATCGAAGAGGGGGAAGTCTTTGGACTTCTCGGCCCCAACGGCAGCGGAAAAACAACAGCCATCAACTGTATGCTGTCTCTTTTAGATTTTGAGGAAGGGAGCATCCGGATCTTTGGCAAGGAGATGCAGCCCGATGCTTATGATCTTAAAAAGGACATCGGCGTTGTCATGCAGGAAGTGGCGGTTTTCCACGAACTCACTGTGTACGAGAATATCGATTACTTCTGCGGTCTTTATGTCTCGGATAAAGCAGAAAGAAAAAAACTGGTGGAAGAGGCACTGGACTTCACAGGACTTCAGGAGTTCAGAAAGTTTTTGCCAAAAAAACTTTCCGGGGGACTTCTCCGGAGGCTGAACATCGCCTGTGGTATCGCCCATAAGCCAAAGCTCATTTTTCTGGATGAACCCACCGTGGCTGTAGACCCTCAAAGCAGAAACAGTATCCTGGAAGGGATTTTAAAACTGAACAAGGAAGGCTCCACCATCGTCTACACCTCCCACTATATGGAGGAGGTGGAAACCATCTGTTCCAGAATCATGATCATCGATAAAGGGGAAGCCATTGCCACAGGTACCAAGGAAGAACTGAAATCCATGATCCATCTGGGCAGTAAGATTTCCTTCGATGCTTCTACCATAGATGACGAGCAGCTGCGAAACCTCTCCTCTCTGCCTCATGTGACGGAAGTGAAGAAAAGCGGAAGCTTTGTCACCCTAAGGGCCTCTGAGGAAAATGGAACACTAGAGAGCATTCTGGCATTTTTAAAAGCAGAGCAGATTCCCTACAACAATATCCATTCAGAGATGCCCACTCTAAACGACGTGTTCCTGGAAATCACCGGAAAAGAACTCCGGGATTGAGGTGATGGAAATGTTTATGCATGTTTATAAATACAGGCTGAAAAAGCTTCTCCGGACAAAGGAGATG
The DNA here is from genome assembly GCF_003514505.1 of Proteiniclasticum sp. GTDB lineage: Bacteria > Bacillota > Clostridia > Clostridiales > Clostridiaceae > Proteiniclasticum. Next base: position 168,465 of record NZ_DOPX01000016.1, on the reverse strand, counting down.
ATTTTCTGGACCCTTGCTTTCCCCATTCTCCTCTCTGTGTTTTTCCATCTGGCCTTCCAGAACCTGGACCGTGCAGAAGCCTTTGACCCCATCGCTACCGCCGTAGTGGCGGACGCTGCCTACCAGGAAAACAGCTTCTTTCAAGAGGTTCTAAAGGAAGTTTCCAGTGGCCAGGAGCCCCTTTTGACATACCGCGAGGTATCCTTGGAAGAAGCAGAAGCACTCCTTGGAAGTGGAGACATCTACGGTTATTTTCTGGCGGGGGATCCCATCGCCATGACCGTAAAAACCTCCGGCCTCTCCCAGAATATCCTGCGTCTTTTCCTGGACCAGGTGAACCAGCGCTTCTCGATGATCAAAAGCATCTCTATGGTAAACCCTGAATCCATGGAGAGCTTCGTGAAAGCTTTGGGAGAGTCCGTGACCTATACCATTGAAAAAGAAAAGAGCACAGCGCCACCCAGTCAGATCCTCAATTATTTCTATTCCCTCATCGCCATGGCTTGTATGTACGGCGCATTCTTCGGCAGCGATGAAATCACAGACATCGAGGCAAACATCAGCATGCGGGCAGCAAGAATCCAGGTGGCTCCTGTACACAAGCTCAAGGCTTTTGCGGCCAGCTCCCTGGCGTCCTATACGGTGCTTCTTGTGAACACGTCCATTTTGCTCCTGTTTCTCTCCTACGTCCTCGGCATCGACTTTGGAGAACGGGCTTTTTACATTGTGCTTACAGCCTTTGCCGGCACCCTCACAGGCATCACTTTTGGCTCCTTCATCAGCAGTCTCGTGAAGAAAAATGAGAACATAAAAGCTGCAGTCATTGTGGCTGTGACCATGGGGGGCTCTTTCCTGGCTGGCATGATGTATGCTCAGATGAAATACATCGTTTATGATAAAGTCCCGGTGCTTGCCTACCTGAATCCAGTAAACCTCATCACGGATTCTTTCTACTCTCTTTACTATTTCACAGACATGGGCAGATACTTCCAGAACCTCGCCCTTCTTCTTGTGATGACCGTCGTCTTTGGACTGGGCACTTATCTATCTTTAAGGAGGCGCCGCTATGCAAGTATTTAACGTCAGCATGAAAGTATTAAAGAGAAATGCGCCTTCCATCCTCATCTATCTTGGCATTTTCCTGGGTCTTTCCTTGCTCTTTGCCTCAAACTCCTCAGAGCAGGAAGCAGAGTATGCTTCCTTTGAAACCGTAAAAACCCCAGTGGCTCTCTTTCTGGAAGAGGATACCCCTCTGACAAGGAGTTTTGAAGAGTATCTAAAAGAGAATGCCTATCTAGTAACGGTGAAGGATGAGGAAAAGACTCTAGCAGATGCCCTGTATTTTCGCATTGTCACCTACGTCATCAGAATCCCGGAAGGGTTCACGGATAGTTTTCTAAATGGAGAACCTCTCCCCATTGTAAAAGAGACACTGCCAGATGCCATCACGAACATCTACACGGATCTTTCCATAGAGAATTTTTTCAACACCGCAAGAGTCTATAGAGAAAGCCTTCCGGATGCCTCTCTTTCGGATGTGCTGGAAAAGACAAAAGCCACACTTTCATTGAAAACCCCCGTACAGGTGGAAACCTATGGTGGAGAAAAGCCCAGCAGCTATACGAGATTTTACTATAACTACATGTCCTATTCCATGGTATCGATCCTGGTCCTAGGCACCAGCATCATCATGCTTCTTTGGCGTGATCTTCCTCTGCGAAGGCGTACAGAAGTCTCTCCTTTAAGAAAGTCTTCCATACAGCTCCAGAAAGTGCTGTCTTTAGGGGTCTTTACGCTCCTGACCTTTGTGCTTCTCAATGTTTTTTACTTTCTGGTGAACAGAAATGCCGTGCTGGATGACAAAACACTGCTGCACATAGGGAACTCCTTCATCCTGGCCTTTACTTCTATGGGGATGAGCTTTCTTGTGGGTACCCTGCTGAAAAGCAGAAATGCCATTACCGCTGTCAGCAATGTGGTTTCTCTAGGACCTTCATTCATCAGCGGAGTGTTTGTGCCTCAGGCGCTTCTTGGCGAAGGTGTGCTCACCTTGGCAAGGGTCACGCCAACCTACTATTATGTCACCGCCAATGAACTCATCGCGACCCTCGGAAACACCATGAATGAGAAGATTTATACCAATATGCTGATTCTTTTTGCTTTTGGCATCGCTTTCTTCCTTCTTGCTTTCTATTTCGGACAAAGGCGCAAGACAAAAGTATCAGACTAAAGTGGAACCCCGACAAAAAACCCCTTGCATCCTACGAGCAAGGGGCTTTTATTTATAAATTTTGTTTCTTAATCAAACAGTTTGGACAGTGGCACATCATCGGTGATTCTCTTGATGGCCTCTGCAAATAGTGGAGCTACAGACAGACAGGTGAATTTTTCCATGTCATCTCTCTTTGGCTGTGCGATGGTATCCAGCATCACCAGTTCCTTGATGGCACTCTGGTTGATTCTGTCAATGGCAGGTCCGGAAAGTACCCCGTGGGTGCAGGCAGCATATACTTCCACAGCGCCAAGGTCCATCAGCGCGTTGGCCGCATTGGAGATGGTTCCTGCGGTATCGATCATATCATCAATGAGGATACAGGTTTTGCCCTTGATGTCTCCAATGATGTTCATGATTTCAGATACATTGGCCTTGGGTCTTCTCTTGTCGATGATGGCCATAGGCGCATGCAGTCTTTCTGCAAGTTTTCTGGTTCTTGTAACAGAGCCCAGGTCTGGAGAGACGATGACAACATCAGGATTTTCCATAAATCCTTTCTTGATGAAGTAATCAGCAATGATTGGCATACCCAGCAGATGATCCAGAGGAATATTAAAATACCCTTGAATCTGTGCCGCATGAAGGTCCATGGTCAGCACCCGGTCTGCACCTGCTGTGGTCAGAAGGTCTGCAACAAGCTTTGCGGTAATTGGATCTCTGGACTTTGCCTTACGGTCTTGTCTTGCATAGCCGTAGTAAGGAACCACTGCATTGATTCTTCCAGCGGACGCTCTCTTGAAGGCATCAATCATGATGAGAAGTTCCATGAGATTATCATTCACAGGATTGTTGGTGGATTGAACGATAAATACATCGCATCCTCGAACGGTTTCATTGGTTTCCACGAAAATCTCACCATCGGAGAAAGTGCCTACCTTGTTGTCTCCAAGTTTTACCCCCAGGATATCTGCAATCTGCTTGGCAAGCTCTGGATGGGAGCTCCCTGCAAACACCTTGAAATTGCTGTACTGCTTTAACATTCTTTTATCCTCCTAATATTTACCGCTTTCTTTTCTTTTTTGAACCCAGCCTTCTTTGTTGACCTGTTTTGCTCTTGCAATACCCAGGCCTTCTTTGGGGACATTCTCTGTGATGGTGGAACCGGCAGCTGTAAATGCACCTTCATGCACCGTCACAGGAGCCACAAGGTTTGTGTTGCATCCGATAAACGCATGGTCTTCCACTACAGTCTTATATTTGTTCTTGCCGTCATAGTTCACCACAACGGTGCCACAGCCGAAGTTCACATGTTCTCCTACCTCTGCATCACCAATATAGGTCAGGTGGGAAATCTTCGTTCCATTGCCGATGGTAGATTTCTTGATCTCCACAAAATCTCCGACCTTGACGTGCTCTCCTATGACGGAATCCGGTCTGATATAGGCGAATGGCCCTACTGTAGTTTTCTTTCCCACTTTGGAACACAGAATCACAGAAGAGGCAATGGTCACCTCATCTTCAATCACTGAATCCTCAATGCGGTTGTTTGGATGAAGAAGAACTCCTTTGCCAAGGACGGTCTTCCCTTCCAGTGTGTTATTGGGATAAATGATGGTGTCATTTCCTATGACAACATCCGCACCAATGTAGGTTGTCAGGGGATCGATGAGGGTTACCCCATTTTCCATATGGAACTCATTGATTCTCTTTCTCAGGATGGCTTCCGCTTCTGCAAGCTGAGCTCTGGAGTTCACGCCTCGTGTTTCATCAAACTCCGTGATGACCGCGCCAACTTTCAGATTCTTTCCTTTCATGATCTCAATGACATCTGTCAGGTAGTATTCCCCTTGGGCATTGTCATTCTTAAGAAGTAGAAGAGCTTCCTGAAGCTCTTTGGCATCAAAAAGATACATGCCTGCATTGATTTCTTTAAGCTTCAGCTCTTCCTCGCTGCAGTCCTTATGCTCTATGATCTTCTCCACGTCATTTCCTGAACGCTGGATTCTACCGTAGCCTGATGGATTCTCAATCACAGACGTCAGAAGGGTCGCGCTGTAGCCTCCCTCTTCGTGGCTTTTCAGCATTTCCTTTACCGTCTCTTCCCGAACCAGTGGCGCATCTCCTGTGAATATGGCAACAGTTCCTTCTTTATCCTGAAGAAACTCCTTTGCGCACAGCACAGCATGTCCTGTTCCAAGCTGCTCTTCCTGAACAGAGTAGCTCACATTTCTAGAGGAGGTTTTGTCCATCACCTGCTCTTTGCTTCTGCCAACGATGACATTGACATCCTCAAATCCTGCATTTCTCATGATGTCAATCACGTGATTGACCATTTCCTTGCCGCAGACCTTATGAAGAACTTTTGAAGTCTCGGACTTCATTCTCTTTCCTTCTCCAGCAGCAAGGATAAGTGCATATTTACCCATACTTCACCTCTTATTATATTCACCGACATGACAATGAGCTTTTGGCAGATCATACCAAAAGCCATACATTTTCTATTTTATTATAGAGTAGGTTCGTGTTTATTTCAACCAATCTCAGGGCATTCCACAAGAAGCACAGCATAAATGCATTAGTAGTCAAAAATAATGGCAATCCCTTTAAAAAAGTAAGGAAATAGATACAATCACCTATGAATTATCAATAAGTTACCGAAGGAACAGAGAAAACGAAAAATAACCCCGCAGGGTTATTTTCAAAGGTTAATCGATGGCAATGGGTTCATCCACAATGGGCTCCTCTTCCAGTCTTACCTTCTCATACTCTTTAAGAATGGAGGACTGAAGAGCTTCTCTTGTTTGTGTGTTGATGGGATGAGCGATATCCTTAAATTCTCCATCAGGTGTCTTTCTCGATGGCATGGCGATAAAGAGACCGTTCTGGCCTTCGATGACTTTGATGTCATGGACCACAAACTCGTTGTCAAAGGTGACTGAGACAATGGCTTTCATTTTGCCGTCCGCAGCGATTTTTCTGATTCGTACATCTGTAATGTTCATAAAGAACCTCCTTCGTTTGTCTTTTTCTTTACTGTCCTTGAAATCCGTTTTTGAATATTCAGAATTTAAGGATTATACCTCATTATAAACTGTAATGGATTACACACGCAACAGGAAAATGAAAATTGCGAAAATTATAGAAAAGCCATGATGCTTGGGGGTATTTCATTTCCAATCTCATGATTTCCCTGTCTTTTTTTGCGTTTTTTCTAACAAACATCCCTGTATTAACAGATTCTCAGCAAGGAGCGTCCTTTTTGCCAAGTTATCAGGCACGGTTTTTCCCATTTCACACTGAATTTCTTGTACAATAGACCCATACCACAATCTATTACAGGAGATTTCAAGCATGACTAAGATAAAACTCATATGCATCGATGTGGATGGAACACTCTACAACGACGATAAAAATATTCCAGAAGAAAATATCAAAGCGATACAGAAAGCCCATGAGAAAGGCATTCAGATCGCCATCACCACCGGAAGAATGTTCAATTATGGCAAGCTCTATGGCAGCCTTCTTGGGGTTCCTACCCTCACCATTGCTTCCAATGGGGCCTTTGTGAAGTACAAGGATCAGATTTTGAACCATCAGAGCATTTACTCAACAGACCTTCCATTCATGATTTCTGCAGTGAAAGACTCTGGTCTTTTTGCCCATTTCAATGCTTGGAACACACTTCTTTGTGAGGGGGACCTGGGGGATGGCAATGGGTATGTGAAAGCCAACGGACTGCTGCCAGATGGAGACCGGATTGAAATGATTGTCACAGAAGATCTGGAAAAGTCCCTGAAAGACACAGGAAACATCTTAAAAGCCATCGTCTTTTCAAAAGGGGACCAGGAAGCTCTTCTGAAACTTCGAAAAGTCTTTGAAAACCATTCAACGCTGCAGACGGTATCTTCGTCCAAGCACAACCTGGAGATCTTCAGAAAAGATGTGAATAAGGCTGTGGGCATTGAGAAGCTCATGGAGCATCTTGGCATCCGTCAGGAGGAAGTCATGGCCATTGGAGATGAGGAAAATGATCTGCCCATGATTTCCTTTGCCGGTCTTGGCATTGCCATGGGAAATGCCTCCCAGGCCGTAAAAGAAGCTGCATCATACATTACAGCCACCAACAATGAGGCTGGTGTGGCAAAAGCCATTGAGAAATTTTGTCTATAAGAGTTTTTACTGAAGAAACACGTAAAGGATAAAAATACATAAAAAGGAGCTTCTGCTATGGCTTATCTATGGACCACCATCCACGTGATCAATCTGAAAGAATCCATGTTATTTTATGCGAAAGTTCTGGGGCTAAAACCTGAACGGGAGTTTTCGCCCTCACCACACATGCACATTGCCTTCCTTGGAAATGGAGAGACCAAGATCGAGCTCATTGAAGCTTCTGATGCACCTTCTCCAAACTATGGACAGGACTTCTCCTTGGGTTTTTCCGTATCCTCTCTAGAAGAAATGATCCATTTTCTTGAAAGAGAAGGGATTCCAATTCTTTCCGGTCCACTTTCTCCCCATCCCGGCATCCGGTTTCTCTACATTCTGGATCCCAACGGGCTGAAGATCCAGCTGGTGGAGCCGCTGGGGAGCTAGTCCAGTTGCTTCTGCCTGTTGTAATTCCCCTATCAAATTCAAAAGGACTCCTTAACCCTAAGGAATCCTTTTTTTGTGTCTATAGCTTTCTTACCATCTTATACTCAATGGTAAATTCGATCTCCCGATCTCCATAATGCTCCGTATGAAGAAAAACTTTGCCTCCATTTCCTAAGCCCTTGGTTCTGACATAGAACGCTCCTTGCCCACCGGAAAGGGAGAAGAGCTTCGGTCCAAGAATCTCCACCGCTCCTTCTGTTTTGAGAAGGACAGGTTCAGTGGAATAAGAAAGCACATCTTCATGCTCGTCCAGAAGCTGTATGGAAATCATGGCCACATCATAGGTTTCTTCCACTGTAAGGATATTTTTCTGTGGCTTAACAACCATTTTATGCTCTCTTCTTTGCCCTCTTGTGACGGTCTTCACCTCTTTCCCGTCTTTATATCCCGTAAAGGTATAGGTAAGTCCTTCCTGCCCCCATCCTGCATAGTACTTACTGAAAAGCCTCACTGCATCTTCCATGCTCAGCTTGTATTTTAGAAGGATCATCCCCATGGTTGCCTTGTCGAAAAGGGGAAGATTGAGCCCATGGACTGCGGCGGATTTTAGAACTTTTTTAACTCTTTCCGCATCCCTTTTGGAAAATCCCTCCTCTTCCTCGAGAAGTCCGCCAATGAAGTCCTCCATGACAATGGGCGGATGCTTCAGTCCCTGGCCTTTTTGCTTCCCGTACTTCTTTACAAACTTTCCATTCTTATAAAGCTCCACATAATCACAGTTGGTGAATGCATACACTGTCCCTAGACTGCCCCCATCATGGTCCCCAATGTTCATAGAGGAGGAAACCATGAGAACCGGCTCATCCTCTTTCTGGCTGCTGTAAACATAGGCTGCCAGCTTCTTCTGACGGAACATATTAAGAACGCCATGATGACAGATCCGATCTCCGCTGCCAAAATCACCATGGGTGTTGTAATCCGTCATGCACCAGCCAATGGCTCCGGATATCTTGGTGCTTTCCATCATCTCCGAAAGGACTTTGCTGTGGCGCAGCGCATGAGACACTCGTCTGTCCTCAGGATCGCTGGTTTTTGTGGGAAACATGTGGCCATTGAATTCTGTCACAAGATACGGAGCCTTACGGGGGAGAACCTCCGTGGGATCGCTGAGCCCTCGGTTCTGCCCATTATGGATAAAATCATTATAGGTATAGACATCTTCAAGAAGCTCGCTCTTCTGGAAATTTCTGACGCCACCGGTGGGTCTCGTCTCATCATAAAGATGGGCAATCTTGTTCATTTCACTGTAAAAGGTGGTGTCATCCCGGGATTCATTGATTCTCACACCCCAAAGGATGATGGAAGGATGATTCCGGTCTCTTTTGATCATTCTCTTCAAGTTATATTTACTGATCTCCTTGAACTGCTCATCTCCTATATGCTGCCATCCTGGGATCTCTTCAAACACAAGGAGTCCCAACCTGTCACAGGCATCCAGGAACCATTTGGACTGAGGGTAATGGGAGGTCCTGACCAGATGGACACCAAGGTCCTTCTTCAGAATCTCTGCATCCAGCTCCTGCATGGATTTGGGCATGGCGTATCCCACATAAGGATAACTCTGATGCCGGTTCAGCCCTCTCAGTTTCAGCTTTTCTCCATTGAGATAGAATCCATCTTCTTTGAAAAGCGCCTCACGGAATCCGATCCTCACAATCCTTTCATCTAAAAGATCTCCATCTTCTCCCAGAAGAGACACCTGAACGAGATAAAGCTTCGGTGTGTCCATGGACCAAAGAGAGGTATTTCTCACCTTCAGTGTGTGTCTCATTTTCTGATTCTCCACAGATCTGATTCCAGAGCTCATGGTTTCTCCTAAGCTTCTTTTCTCTTCGTCCTCGAAGAGCTTGTAGACAAGAGTGCCTTTATGGTTTCCAGAAAGCCTGGTCTCTATAATAAGGTCCTTTTCCTCCTTCAGCACCTGCTGCCCGAAGGCAAACACATCCTCAATGAAATAACTGGGAAGCACATGAAGTTGAACTTCTCTGTAAATACCGCCAAAGGTCAGAAAATCCACTACATTGCCAAAGGGTGGTATATAGGGAAGCTCTCTAGAGTCCACCAGAACCTCGATGGTGTTTTTTTCTCCAAACCGAAGCTCACCAGAGATCTCTTTTGCAAAAGGCACAAAAGGACTTTCGCTGTGGAAACTCCTCTTCCCATTGATGTAGATCACCGCCATATTGGCGACTCCTTCAAACTCCAGAAAGATTTTCTTTCCCATGAACTGCTCCGGAATGTCTACGGTCTTCTCATAAAGATAAACTCCCTGATAGGAATGCTCATCAAAATAATCAAGGGGAAGTAGTTTCACCGTATGGGGTATATCTATTTTTTCTTTCTTCAGACTTTCCTTCTCCGCCTGGAAATTCTGCTCACTTCTGATTTCGCCATAAAATGTCCATCCATCATTCAGATGATACAGCTCTCTCATATGATTTCCTCCCTGTATGTTCCTTGTGTTCCGTGAAGCATCGTTCACCGATCTTTTCATTGGTTTCTGTTTTCATGTAAAACAAAGGCCTCTTCCTCAGAAAGAGAGCCCCTTGTTGTCCTCCACAGTACCCAGAAGTCCTATATTCTCCCGTTCTGCCATCACAGACAGGAACTCCTTGGGTGTGATTCCATATTCATTTTTGAAAGCCCGGAAAAAATTGGAGTAATCGCCAAACCCGCAGTTCTCATATACGGAAGTGATGGGCTGGCCTTCCAGGATGAGCCCTTTGGCTTTGATGAGCCTTTTCTGCACCACATAACGGTACAGCGTGGTTCCTGTGTACTTCTTGAATTCCCTGGAAAGATGATACTTGCTGATATAGAAATGGGAAGCCAGATCATCCATGGAGATTTCTTCCTCCAGATGTTCATTGATATAACTGATGACAGAATCAATGAGCTGATTTTTCTTGATTTGAGGAGGAAGTGTCTCCTCTTCCTCAAAGGACATACGGTTCAACTCCACCATCAGTTCCATGAGAAGCGCCTTCGGGAGCAAATCCTCCCCAAACCCCCGATGGGTTTCCTCCGCGTGGAGCTTATCCAGAATTCCTCTTAGAAGCTGCTGGTTTTCCATACTCATACGAAGAAGCGTTTTCTTGTTCTTGTCCAGAAAGCATCTTGTTAAATCCGTTTTACGGCTGGACAAGGATTTCAGATACTCTTTATTGATCCAGAGCACATACCGCTCATAGTTTTTTTCTGTTTGTCCGATGACGGCCTGGTGCAGCTCTTTATGATTCACAAGAATGATATCTCCGGGAAACAGATGGTAGTTGCGCCCTTCAATCTGGTACTCCACCTCACCGCTGACAAAATAATACACCTCAAAAAAATCATGGTGGTGCAGAGAGACGTTTTTGAACTGCTTGTGCTTATAGTAAAAAAGCTCATAGTCCGTTCGCTCCATATGTTGCCTTGTGGAATAATCATTGTTTCTCTTCGCCATGATTCTAACTCCCTTATCGTAGTACTTCCATCTTAATCTATAATGAGCAATATTTGCAAGTCCCATAGCAAGTATCATCATCTTCAGAAAACTCTTTTTTGTGGTACTATGGAAGAAAGAAAGCGATTTCTTATGGACTTCATGTTTATGAATAAAGCTTAAACAGTTTGTAAATCCTCCTTGGAATTTACAGTGTTCTGAGTTTTAGACAGACATTTGGCAGCATGACCCCATAAATAATAATGTACAGGAGTTGAATGGAATGAAATTATCTTTCCGATGGTACGGAGAAGACGATCCGGTGAAGATCGGCTACATCCGACAAATCCCCAATATGTATAGCGTTGTTACCGCCGTGTATGACGTTCCCGTAGGCGAAGTATGGTCTGTGGAAAGCATCGAAAAACTCAAGAAAACCACAGAAGACAATGGTCTTCACTTTGACGTCATTGAGAGCGTACCTGTTCACGAGGACATCAAGCTGGGACTTCCCACCCGTGAGAAGTTCATCGAAAACTACAAAGAAAACATCAGAAGACTCGGCAGTGCAGGCGTGAAAGTAATCTGCTACAACTTCATGCCGATATTCGATTGGACCAGAACACAGCTGGATTATGTTCTTCCAGACGGTTCCACTGCTCTTGTGTATTTCAAGAAGCAGCTGGAAAAGATGGATCCCCTCACTGGTGAACTTTCACTTCCAGGATGGGATGCAAGCTACACCAAGAAGGATCTCAACGACCTCTTCGAAAAATATAAGAGTGTGGATGAAGAGAAACTCTTCGAAAACCTGGAGTATTTCCTGAAGGCTATCATTCCTGTAGCGGAAGAAGCAGGGGTCAAAATGGCCATCCATCCGGATGATCCACCATACTCCATCTTCGGACTGCCAAGAATCATTACTGGTGAGGAGAATCTGGACCGCTTCCTGAAGCTTGTGGACAGCGAATATAACGGACTCACCTTCTGTACTGGATCCTTCGGTTCCAGCAACAAGAATGATGTTGTGGCTATGGTGGACAAGTATGCGGCCATGGGCAGAATCCACTTCATGCACATCCGTAACGTCAAGCTCTACGAAGACGACAGCTTCGAAGAAAGTGCCCATTATTCCACATGCGGATCTCTGGATATCGTAGCCATCATGAAGGCTCTTCATAAAAACGGCTTCGATGGGTATCTGAGACCAGACCACGGAAGAATGATCTGGGGCGAAACAGGACGTCCAGGCTACGGCCTCTACGATAGAGCACTGGGTGCCTCCTATATGACCGGCATCTGGGAAACCCTTGATAAACTGAAGTAATCTCTAAAAACCCTTCCCATACAAAAGGAGCATTCCACCCGGAATGCTCCTTTTCATTTTCTATGTTTCAATTATGGCCTTTTGGATGCTTCTACGCTTATGTTACCTTCTTCATCCACACCTCTGTAATCCACAAGTGACACATATCCTGTAGGCATCTTCTTGACTACTTCCTTGTTGTCCACAAGGACACCAATGCCCACCAGCTCTGAGTCAAACTCATTTAAGAGATCCGAGATTCCATGGACGGTGCCTCCAGCTCTCAGGAAGTCGTCAATGAAAAGACACTTGGAGGAGGACTTCAGTGTCCTCTTGGCAAGCCCCATGTTTCCAAGCCTTCCCGTGGTACCGGACACGTAGTTGATGGTGACGCTGGTACCCTCTGTCACTTTGGAGTTCTTTCTTGCGACGATGAGAGGCACGCCTAAATATCTGGCCACCTCATAGGCAAGAGGGATTCCCTTGGTTTCCACCGTGATCACATAGTCCGCTTTCACTTTAGCAAACTTAGAGGCCAGGATGATGCCTGCCTTGTGCACAATGGCAGGGTCCAGCATGATGTCCGTGATGTATAGAAAATTACCAGGAACAATCCTTGATTTATCCCTCAGTGTCTCACAGATGGACTCTTGAAAGGCCTCTTCCTCTTCTCTGCTCATTCGGGCCAGATAACGGACTCCACCAGTTGCCCCTGCAATGGTCTCTACTTTACCCATTTCCATGGCTTCCAGAATCTCACGGATCACAAGAATATCCTCACTGATGGTGGACTTTGCAGCATTGAGCATTTCTGAAAAATAATTGAGACTCATAATTTTATTGGGATTTTCGATTAGAATCTTGGTGATTGCACTGATTCGGCTGTTCCTCGAATACTTCTGCATGAACGGACCTCCTACTTAACTATTCTCATTCTATATTTTAGCTTAAAATCGAATGTTTTTCAACACATCTAACACGAATATTCGTATCAATACCGGGTGTTTTTTTATTATTCCTCTCTTCATTCCGAATAAAAAGCTCTTTCTGGCTCTTCTTTTTTGGTATATGATAGGTAAGGAAGGAAGTGTAGAAAAAATGTTATTTGATTTAAAAGAGTATGAGAATAAGAAGGTTCATTTTATCGGAATCGGCGGAGTCAGCATGAGCGGTCTTGCTGCCATCCTTCTGAACAATCAGGTAAAGGTCACGGGCTCTGATTTTAAAGAGTCCAAAAATACAGAGAAACTGAAAGAAAGAGGCGCCATTATTTTTTATGGCCATCATAAAGAAAATATCACAGATCAGGACATCGTCGTCTATACAGCTGCCATCCGGGAAGACAATGAGGAGCTGAAAGAAGCACGGGCAAAGGGCATCAAGACCTATGACCGGGCAGAATTCTTAGGTCACCTCATCAAGAACTTCACCAATTCCATCGCGGTGACCGGAACCCATGGAAAGACCTCCACCACCTCCATGCTCTCTGCCATTTCCCTGGCGGATGAAAAAGACCCCACCATACTTGTGGGGGCAAATCTCCCACTCATTGGCGGAAACTACCGTATCGGAGACAGCGATTTCTTTATAACAGAGGCTTGCGAATATAAAGCATCCTTTATGCAGTTCCCAGGTAAAGTGGCCCTGATCCTCAATGTGGAAGCAGACCATCTGGATTACTACAGAGATCTTCAGCACATTTTAGATACGTTCAAGGAATATATCACCGTTATGCCAAAAGAAGGTACTGTGGTTGCCAACGCCGATGATCCGAACATGGACTACATTCTTCAGGATGCTGAAGTGGAAGTCCTTACCTTCGGGATTCATAAAGGCAGACTGAAAGCTGAGAATATAAAGTTTGATGAGATGGGAAGAGCTTCCTTTGATGTAATCCTTGATGGAAAGCTTCTAATGCCCATCCATCTGAAGGTGCCAGGGGAGTTCAACATCTATAATGCGCTAGGTGCCATTGGCGCGTCCCTTTCTTCGGGAATCTCTATGGAAGGGATCAAAAAAGGACTGGAAGGGTATGAAGGGGTAGACAAAAGATTCCAGCACCTCTACACCAAGAACGGCATCATCGTGCTGGATGATTACGCCCATCATCCAGGGGAGATCAAAAACGCTCTGGACACCGTCTTAAAGATGAAGCACAATAAAATCCACGTGGTGTTCCAGTCCCATACCTACACCAGAACAAAAGCACTGTTCCAGGAGTTCTCGGAGTGCTTTGATGACATAGATACACTTCTCCTTCTGCCCATTTTTGCAGCAAGGGAACCAGACACCGGTCTTGTCTCCTCCGAAGAGCTGGGAGATGCCATCCGGGCGAGAGCCACTGTGAAAACCATAAATGTCACAGACTTTGACGAAGCAGCGAGGCACCTGAAAGAAGTTGCCCAGCCAGGGGACATCATCCTTACCATGGGTGCGGGTGAGTCTGTAAAAGTGGCAGAAGCTCTGGAACCATTGCTTCTTGACTAAAAGATATCGGAGGTGTGTATGATGAAGATTCATTGCCGAAGACTGGAACTTGAAGAATCCGGACGCATCCGGGAAATCAACGCTTCCCAGTATATCAGACGCGCCTACCGGGAAGTGGATGAAATCCGGCAGCTGGTGGATATCAACTATCAGGATCCTGATTTTCCGGAAGGTTTTGAAAATCATCTGGAAAGACTTCAGAAAACCATACGGTCCGGTGGATTTGCTTGTGGCGCTTTTCATGAGGATGGCGCTTTGGTTGGATTTATCACAGTGAATCCGGAAGTTTTTGGATCCACTTCAAGATATGTATTATTGGATCAGCTTTTTATTTCTCTCCCCCAACGGGGAAGAGGAATTGGCACCCTGCTCCTTCATCACGCCAAAGAGACTGCATCCTCCTGGGGTGCAGAAAAGCTCTATATCTGCGCAGGATCCGCCGAGGAAACCATCGCCTTCTATTTCGCTCAAGGCGCCGTGGAGGCTTCGGAAATCAATCCGGTGCTTTATGAAAATGATCCCCGGGATTTCCAGCTGGAGCTTTCTCTTTAGGTCAGCGCCTCGACCCCATAGCTTTCAATAAAGCTTTTCACCCCTTGTCAGTCAAGGGGTTTTGTTATATACTTAGGAAAGCACAAATGCTATATGCGAAGATGGGAAGAGTACAAAAGGAAACCTCTTGAAGAGAGCCGGGAATGGTGGAAGCCTGGCAGTAAGGACCTTTTCGAAAAACGACCCGTAGCATCCCTTTGGAAGGAAGAGTACAGAGGGACGGACCTGCCGTTATCGGATAAAGTTGACAGGGCATTGCTCTGTAAATTGGGTGGTACCGCGAGATCCTCGTCCCTTTGTGGAGACGATGGTCTTTTTTTATACACTAGAACAAATTGAAGAAAATAAAGGAGTGAAGTCCCATGGTAAAAGTAAAAGAACTTTATAGAAACGCACAGGACTATGAAGGTCAGTCTGTCCGCCTCAGCGGCTGGATCCGCACCTCCAGAGTGTCCAAATCTTTTGGTTTTATTGAACTGAATGATGGAGGATTCTTCAAGAACGCACAGATTGTTTTTGACGAGTCTCTGGAGAACTTTCAGGAAGTAGCCAAATATCACATTGCCACCGCCATCACTGTGGAGGGTACCGTTGTATATACCCCTGATGCGAAGCAGCCTTTTGAAATCAAGGCCAGCGAGATCCTTATGGAGGGATCTTCTTCCTCTGATTTTCCGCTGCAGAAGAAGCGTCATACCTTTGAATACTTACGAACCATCGCTCATTTAAGACCAAGAGGAAACACCTACTCTGCTGTTTTTAGAGTGCGCAGCCTTGCAGCCTTTGCCATCCACAAATTCTTCCAGGAAAGAGGCTTTGTCTATGTCCACACCCCCATCATCACTGGAAGCGATGCAGAAGGTGCTGGAGAAATGTTCCATGTATCCACACTGGATCCAAAGAACCCTCCTCTTAGCGAAGCAGGCGACGTGGACTATACCGAAGACTTCTTCGGTAAGATGGCAAACCTTACGGTATCCGGTCAGCTGAACGCTGAAGCCTATGCCATGGCCTTTAAGGATGTCTATACCTTCGGTCCTACCTTCCGTGCAGAAAACTCCAACACTGCAAGACATGCTGCAGAGTTCTGGATGATTGAACCTGAGATCGCTTTTGCGGATCTTAAGGACAACATGAAGCTTGCAGAAGATATGCTGAAATATGTCATCTCCTATGTCATGGAAGAAGCACCAGAAGAAATGGCTTTCTTCAACCAATTTGTCGATAAGACTCTTCTGGAGAGACTGAACTTTATTGTAAACTCAGAATTTAAAAGAGTCACCTACACCGAAGCTGTGGAGCTTCTGGAAAAGTCCGGCAAGAAATTTGAATACCCTGTCAAGTGGGGCAGCGATCTGCAGACCGAGCACGAAAGATATCTCACAGAAGAAATCTTCAAAATGCCGATCTTTGTCACCGACTATCCAAAGGAAATCAAAGCCTTCTATATGAGACAGAATGAAGATGGAAAAACTGTAGCCGCCATGGACTGCCTTGTTCCTGGCGTTGGTGAAATCATCGGTGGATCCCAGAGAGAGGAGCGCCTAGATGTCCTGGTGGAGAGAATCAAGGAACTGGGTCTTCATGAGGAAGATTACTGGTGGTATCTGGAGCTTAGAAAATATGGCGGTACAAAACATGCTGGTTATGGACTGGGCTTTGAGCGACTCATCATGTACATCACTGGAATGACGAACATCAGAGACGTAATCCCCTTCCCAAGAACCACAGGAAATGCAGAATTCTAAAAAGAGCCTTCGGGCTCTTTTTCTTTCGCATATCATTTCTAAATTTTCCGTTAAATTGTCTTAATTTTCAATATATTAGTGGTAAAATAGAAGCATAACCATAGACAAAGGGGGACTTACTGATGTTTAAAAATCTACTCGTCATCAAAGAACAGCTTCCTTACGACCATCACGTGCTTCAGTTTGCAAAGTCTCTGAAGTTTCTGGGTGCAGAAGAGATTACCCTTGCCAGCCATCTGCTTCCCCATCCAGAGAAGAGACACGATAAATACGACCCGGATGTGGTCACAAAGGATCTGGAAGAGCTGAAAGAAATGGGCTATACTTTGGAATCCATGGATCTCGAAGGACTCCCCGTAGAAAAAGTTCACGACCTTGTAGAGTATATGGAACCCTATGACTCCCTCATCCTTGCTGGCGCAAAAGTATCTTCAATCGGTAAGAGGATTTTTGATTCAGAGTTTGCTTATGAACTCATTCAGATGCCAAGTAAACCCATCCTTCTGGTCAGAGTGAAAGAAGAAGAGGACGGAAGTTTCACCTCCATCCCACAGGATGGCCTGAACGAAATGAGCCATGTGCTCTTCCCCACTGACTTTTCAGAAAATGCCTACCACGCATTCACCTACTTGGAGAAAATGGTCGAGAAAGGCCTGAAAAAAGTCACTCTGATGCACATTCAGGACATCGCAAAAATCAGCCCTTATCTGGACTATCGGATCATTGAGTTCAACCAGATTGATCGGGACCGGCTGGATGCTTTACGAAAACGCTTGGAAGAAAAAGGCGACGTGGAAGTGGATGTAGTCCTTGAAATCGGCAGGCCTTTTAGAGAAATCAACCGTGCCATCGATGAAAAGCACTTTGATCTGGTTATTTTAGGAAGACAGGGCAAAGGCATCATGATGGACCTTTTCATCGGCAGCAACAGCAACAACCTGGCAAGACGTGCCAAAACCTCCGTACTCCTGATTCCAAGAGCGGACGAGAAGTAACCTGTCGCATCGTAAAAATTCAAAGGATCCGGTGAAGAGTTCACCGGATCCTTTTACATTCTCTATTTTACGTATAGCTCTTTGGGATAGCTGTTCAGCACTTCATAGCCATCTTCTGTCACAAGGACAAGATCCTCAATACGGACACCAAACTTCCCTTCCAGATAAATCCCTGGTTCCACAGAGAAAATCATCCCTGGTTCCAGAAGACTGTCATTGGCTGAGGACACATCTCCTGTTTCATGGACCTCAATGCCAATGGAATGACCTGTACGGTGGGTAAAGTAAGGTCCATATCCTTTCTCCTCGATGACACTTCGGGCAGCTCTGTCGATATCACTGAATCTTACACCCGGTTTCACCAAAGAGATGGCTTTCTTATTGGCTTCCAGCACCGTTTCAAAAACTTCTTTCTCTTTTTCTCCCGCTTCACCAAAGAAAATGGTTCTGGTCATGTCCGAGCAGTAGTTGTTTTTTCTGCATCCAATATCAAGAATCACAGCATCCCCATGCTTCAGAAGTCTTCCTCCGTTCTCATGGTGCGGATTGGCGCCATTTTTATCAAAAGCGATGATGGGTGTGAAAGAAAATCCTTCTGCGCCCAGATCAAAATAAATCTTCTTCAAAAGATCCTCTGCTTCCAGCTCCGACATATTTTCTTCTAAGGATTCGATGAGTATATGCATGGCTTCATCATTGAGTCTGGAGGCTGCTCTCATGAGCTTCTTCTCCTCCTCATCCTTAACTGCTCTGATTTGATCCAGCAGAATGGATGAGTTCTCTACATCACTGGTACCCATGATTTTCATGAGTCCAATGAGAAATCCCGATGGCCAGTTCTTGTCCACTCCGATGGTTTTCCCCTTCTCCAAATGCTCTGACAAAATGCCGATGGCATCAGAGGTATCCTTCAGCCATACAAAATCAAGCTCCTCTGATTCCTTTTCCGGAAACAGTTCATTGATGAAAAGACAAGGTTTCCCCTCTTCCTTCACCAGGAGAACCAGGAGTCTTTCTCCCGCCTCAATCCACCTGCCTGTAAGGTAGAAGATGGACGCAGCGTCTGTCACCAGCACCTGGGACAGGGCACCCTCTTTCATCTTTCCTCTCAATGCTTCCAGTCTGTTCTGATACATGAAATCACCTCCAAATATTCTCCCTAAGATGGGGCTTAACAGCCGCCTTTGTTCTCACCCTTCACATAGTAGTAAAGAGTCTTCACAGGCATACCCGTCGCTCCCTTAGGAAGATATCCTCTGGCACTTTCAATGTCTGATGTGCCAGCGATGTCCAGATGTACCCATGGCTTTCCTTCCACAAACTCTTCAATGAAGGCCGCTGCTGTGCTGGCACCACCCCATCTTCCGCCGGTGTTCTTAAGATCTCCACGGTCTCCCTTGATGAGATTCTTATACTCTTTGGAAAGAGGAAGCTGCCAAAGGGGTTCTCCCGCTTCTTTTGCTGCTGCCTTGATCTTGTCAAGAAGCTCCTCATTGTTGGTGAATGCACCCGTATTGAATGCACCAAGCGCAACTACGCAGGCTCCCGTTAATGTGGCCACATCCACAACCTCAGCCACATGTTCATGGGTGATGGCATAGTAGACAGCATCCGCCAGGGTCAGTCTTCCTTCTGCATCCGTACTGTGGATCTCAATGGTCTTGCCCAGCATGCTTCCCACAACATCTCCAGGCACATAGGCATCCCCAGAAATTACATTGTCTGTGGCAAGAACCACTGCAGTGACATTCTTTTCCAGCTTGTTCAGTGCGATGGCCTTCATGGCACCAATCACTGCACCGGAACCACCCATATCCCCATTCATGGTGTACATGGATGGACCGGGCTTGATGGAGTATCCGCCTGTATCAAAGGTGACCCCTTTCCCCACAAGGCCCAGTGGTGCTTCATCTTGGCCACCCTTGTAGCGCATGATGATTCCTCTTGGTTCATTGGTGGATCCTTTGGCCACAGCCAGGAACGCTTTCATGTTGAGAGCTTCGCAGGCTGCTCTGTCTAAGATCTCCACTTCCACGCCTAGAGGCTCTAAAGCTTCCTTTGCTCTTTTGGCCAGTTCCACCGGCGTCAGGGTGATGGCAGGTTCATTGATGAGATTTCTTGTGAGGAACACCCCATCCATGAGATGATCCATTTCTTTCAGTCCTGGCAGAACTTTCTCTTCCTTTCCTTCCAAGAGTCCAAAGGAGACTTCCTCCAGATGGAACTCCTGCTTCTTGGAAAGATATTTGTCAAATCTGTATTCTGCATGGTAAAGACCTTCCGCAAAAGCTTTGGTGGACTTTTTATAGCACAGCTTTGTATGCTTCTTCAGTGATACAGAAGCTTTCTTCACTCTCAGCTTGGACAGCTCCTTTGCTCCCTTAAAAGCTACAAGCCTCAAAATCTCTTCGTCGACCTTTGCTTCTTCTCCCAGTCCCAGGAACACCAGAGTTTTATCCTCAGAAAGATTCACATAACTGTAAACCTCCCCTTCTTCTCCCTTGAAAAGATTCTTTCCCTTCAACTGTTCTACGATGTCTCCATAGGCATCTGAGACCAGGTCCTTAGAAACCAGAATCAGTTCTGCATCATATTGATTTCCGATGGTTATTTTCATGTATTGTACCCCTTTCAAAATTGATATCTATTCTCTATTTTACAATAAGCGCATGAGAAAAAGTATCAAAAACTGAAAAACTGCTCACGGAATACAAATCTCTGTACTTCAAAGTGCTTTTCCTGTGAGGTTTTTTCCCTTGCTGTTCACGGCTTCTTCATTGAATGCAATGGTTTCAGGTGTTATACTTTAGAAAAAGAACATTCTTTTGGAGGAAACTATGCAAAAAATCGCAATATTTACAGACAGCGCTTGTGACCTGACCGATGCGGAACTGAACGAATACGGCATCCGGTTCCTTCCGCTACAAATTATTTATAAAGACAATTCCTACAAAGACCGTGTGGAAATCAGTGCAGATGAAGTGTACGGCAATCTGGAAAAAGAAGTGCCAAAAACCAGCCTGCCCACGGGTACAGATATTGACGCTCTTTTCCTGGAGCTTAAGAAAGAAGGCTATACCCATGCCATTGGCGTCATGATCTCTGGAGGTCTTTCCGGTACTGCAAATTCCGTAAAACTCATGGCGGAGGAGCATCCAGAAATTGAAACTTATATATACGACACCAAAAATCTGTCCATCTCAGAAGGGATCATGGCATTGAAGGCTGCTAAAATGGTCAAAGACGGCCTCTCCTTTGAGGAAATCAAAGAAGCTCTGCCAGAGGAGAAAAAGAGCGTGGACACCTACTACTGCCTGGCCACCTTGGAGTATCTCATAAAAGGCGGAAGAATCGGCAAAGTTTCCGGAACCATCGGACAGATGCTCAGCATCAAGCCCATCATCTATGTCAACGAAGAAGGCGTCTACGTCACCTTAGATAAAGCAAGGGGAACCAAGCAGGCTTACATGAAGCTTGTGAGCATCCTGAAAGAAAACCTTGAGAGGACCAAGTGTAAAGTTTATGTCATGCATGGCGGCGCGAAAAAAGAAGCCCAGGACATGGTGGATAGAATCAAGGACCTTCCTGGCATTCTGTCCCTGGAGTTCAGACAGATTTCTCCTGCCCTTGGTGTGCATACAGGACGTGGACTCATCGGTATCGCCGTGGAGCGAATATTCGGTTAGGTCACTTCTTGACAAATAATAACAGTAATACTACAATAGAGCCATGGCTAGGGGTGCTTTCAACAAGCTGAGAGACAATATCATTGTCAACCCTGTTACCTGATCTGGTTAGTACCAGCGTAGGGAAGCGGATAAACGAATGTTTTAACTGCCTTACCCTAAAAAGTAAGGCAGTTTTTGTTTTTATCCTAGCCTTCGAAAAAAAGGAGGTATAATCATGTCCAATCTACTCGAAAGCGTAAAAGAAGCGCTTCAGTCCCTTGTCACAAATCCCACGTCCATCGGTGCCCTGGTGATTCTTTTCGCCCTCATCGTCTTTGTGATGGTGGTGAAAAAGGTGAAACTGACTCCACTGCTCATGGCTCAGATCAGTCTTTCTGTGGCCATTTGCGCGGTGCTGAACGCATTCCCTCTCTTCAAGATGCCCCAGGGAGGAAGTGTAACGCTGGCTTCAACTCTTCCCATCGTCATCATGGCCTTTGCCCATGGTCCCGAAGTGGGAATGCTCACAGGATTTCTTTTTGGTGTCGTGAACCTTTTCCTGGGGCCTTACATCATTCATCCGCTGCAGACACTCCTTGACTATCCGCTGCCCTTCATGCTGGTAGGTGCTTCCGGATACTTCAGGCAGCGCCACCTTGGTAGCATTGCGGGGCAGGTGCTGAGACTTCTCATGCATGTGCTGTCCGGCGTCATTTTCTTTGCTTCCTATGCCCCAGTTGGTCAGCAGGAGGGCCTCGGACTTTGGCTCTACTCCATCAGCTACAACGGAAGCTTCGTTCTTCTGGAAACAGTGATTCTTCTCGTCATCATCACGGTGCTGCCCTGGGAGAGATTCATGAAAACCTTGGGGAGCCGGAGGCAATTCACGCTGAAGAAACCTGAGACCCATGCACTATAGACCAGAACCTTTGGGAGCCTCGGGCTCCCTTTTTTGCTCTTTAAAAAAAAGACCATCCGGTTTCTCTCCAGATGGTCTTTTTTTCTATAGGAATGGAATGGTCTTTTTCTTCACTGCTTTATTTCTTGCATATATTTCCTGCTCATCATTTCGGAACGCTTCCATGATGACGTCATACTCTGGATTTGTTGCAGCGAATCTTTCCGCCTGACCTGCCTCCAGATGCTCACTGAAATCAGGGTTTATGGGAAGCTCCGCAAGAAGGGGAAGTCCCATTTTTTCCGCCTGGCTTTCTGCGGTGTTTCTTGTGAACACATTCATCTTTTCCCCACAGTGGTTGCACTTGATGTAGGACAGGTTCTGAATCACTCCCTTTACAGGGATCTCCAGTTTCTCTGCCATGTTCACTACTTTCTGCACAATCATGGAAACCATGTTCTGTGGAGTGGACACCATGACAAGGTAATCCACAGGGAACTGCTCCATGATGGTCATGGCTACATCTCCGGTTCCTGGCGGCATATCAATGAGAAGATAATCCAGTTCACCCCAGTCCGTATCTGTGAAGAGCTGCATGAGGACATTGCCAAGCACTGGACCTTTCCATAGAAGAGGTTCCTCCTCTTCTATCATAAAGTTCATGGAAATGGTCTTGATGCCTAGACCTGTTTCCACTGGAACAAACTTGAACACATTCTCCACATCTGTAGGTGCATATCCAGTTCTTTCCTTCTCCAGACCAAAAAATCTTGGCATGGATGGACCTGTGATGTCTCCGTCCAAGACGCCCACCTTATAGCCAAGCTTTCTCAGCTGAACTGCAAGCACTCCTGTGACGGTGGATTTTCCAACACCGCCTTTTCCGCTGATGACACCCACCACATGTTTGATCTTCCCATACTTAGGTTTGATCAAGTCACATTTCATGTCTTTGAGACATTTATTCTTTACTGCGCAAGTTGCACATTTAATCATAAGAACCTCCCTAGAATCCCTCCGGTTTAGTATCTGACAGAATCGTTTCCCATCCTGTCATTTCATTGGCATACTTTCCATAAACGTAGTACACCTTCGATGTATGGTCGCTTTCCACCTTTGCCGTCACTTCTGCTTTGTAAACGATGGTGGTATACCCTTGGGTCTTGACCTCCAAAACCACATCTGCTTTCTCTCCATGGGAAAGAATCACAGCGCCTTCTTTCAGGGCTTTCTCCCTGAAATCTTCGATGTCTCTGGAAAGCTGGTACTTTAGCGTCTCCACATCATTATAGAATTTTATGCCAATACTCTTCCCATTATACTCTTCTTTCACCATTTTGATAAGGTCCAGAAAAGACCCATAATAAATGTCCTCGAAGAACTTTGGCTTCCGGATGGCATAGAGGTTTTGAATGAGGTGGTTGTCGATACGGTCCGTCACGATGTACTTCTCATCCTCACTATAGAAATTGGCTTTCTTCTGATTGGACATACCGGCCACATAACTGTAGTACCGCACATTCCCGTCCAAATCATGGATTTCAAAGATATAGTCCGGCTCATGACTGATGATCTCATCTGCATGCTTCGCGGAAGAGAGGCTCTCATAAAGACCGTTGATGGTGCTTTTATCCGTGACGATGAACCGGAACCCCTTATCTCTTGTGCTTTGAATGATGATGGTGGAAATATCCGGGGACTTTAAGTATTCAAAATCCGTATTCTTGAACCCATACTTCACTTTCAGATCTTCCAGTCTGCCACATCCCGCAAAAAGAAGCAGTACGAGGAGCAGACTGAAAAAAACCGTCAGCCGTTTCCTCCTCTTCATTTCACTCTCTCCTTTATGACATTGGAAAGCTCTGCGAATTTCTCCACTGACAAGGTTTCCCCTCTGGCTTTCAGATCAATTCCCGCTGCCTCCAGCACCTCTTCAATGAACTCCCGGGTATATCCCATGGACTTCAGATTGTTAGAGAGGGTTTTTCTTCTCATGGTGAACACCATCCGTACGATTTTGAAGAACAGCTCTTCATCTTTCACATAAGCTCTTGGCTTTTCAAGCTTTGTCAGACGGATTACAGTGGAATCCACTTTAGGTCTTGGCATAAAAGATTCCGGCGGTACATTACGTACAATTTTTGTATCACAATAATACTGGACCAACACCGATAAGCTGCCATAGTCTTTGGTTCCTGGTACAGCATCCATTCTCTCTGCCACTTCCTTCTGGATCATGATGGTCAAAGAGGAAAAAGCCACCTTGTCATTTAAAATCTTCGTGATGATGGGCGTTGTCACATAGTACGGAAGATTTGCCACGAGTTTGATTTCTTTTCCTGGATAAACCGCGTCCAGCTGCACCTTCGTAGCATCGCCATGGATGAGATGAAAATTCTCATAGTCTTTCAGCTCTTCCTTTAGAATGGGCAGAAGCTTGTCATCCAGTTCTATGGCCGTCACGGAAGCTGCCTCTTTCAGCAGTTCCCTCGTAAGGGTTCCCACCCCAGGACCGATTTCAATGACGAAATCCTCTTTTGTCACTCCGGCACCTTTGACGATATCTCTAACAATGTTCTGGTCCACAAGAAAGTTCTGACCCAGACTCTTGGTGAACCTGAACTGATATTTCTCTACTAGTTCTCTTGTATTACTCATCCCTAAACTCCTCAAAATTATTCACAACCGCTTCCATAAACTCTTCTTTTGAAATCCTGAAAGAATTCAGTTTCGATAAGAAGGAACTGGAATTTCCATATCCTATGCCCAGTGCCTTTCCTAAAATCTGTCTTCTGTTTTTGGAGTCTTGCGCACCCGTCAGCTTGAAATACTGCATATCCCGTATGCTGAAGGTAATGACAGCATCTTCCATCACCGCTTTCGCTTTGGAGAGGGCTCTTAAGATCGCTTCAGGGGCAGCATTTTCCACACCGATGTCTCCATCTTTATAGCCTTCCTCCCGCATGATATAGGCATGCTTGGCCTCTGGCACTCTTTTGGCAATCATCCTCCTGATTCTTTCTCCTGCGTGATCCGGATCTGTCAGGATGATGACCCCGGTTCTTCTGGAAGCTTCTTTGATTTTGTCCATGGAGGCTTTATTGATGCCATATCCGCTGACAGAAATCACCTCTGCATCCACAGCCTTTTTCACCGCCGACACATCATCTTTTCCTTCAACCACAATTACTTCTTTAATCATTGTTTTTACTCACCTTCAAAATTTCTACCCTTTATTATAACAGATAATCTGAAACTTCCCAAAAAAAGGACCAAGAAGCATACTACTTCTCAGTCCTTTTGGAATGTCTTTGATGGAATTACTCCAGAATGTAAATGGTGACGGTTCTTCGTCCCCAACGGTAGGCTTCTGCCGTGCTGTTCACATAGATGTCGATCTTGTTGCCTTTAATGGCTCCACCTACATCTTCTGCGATGGCATATCCGTAGTTTTCTACATATACTTTTGTTCCCAGCGGAATGACATTTCTGTCTACCGCGATGGTGGACCAGCCGCTCGGATTTCTTACAGGTTTTGTACCTGTTGCTGTAATGCCGTGTCCCGCATAGGCTGTGGCTTCAACTCTAAACGCCTTGGAGTAGTTTAAAGAGCTTGGTATGGCTGAGCCTCTGGATGCATTGATAGAAGATGCCGATGGCTTCTTTCCATATACTGTGGTATTCTTTGTGCCCACATGAACAATCTTGTCTACAGCCTCTTTCAGCACTTCAGTGGATAGAACTTCTTCTGATACCTGAACGCCGTCTTCAAAGGTCAGCTTCTTGGTGACAACACGCTCACCCTTGACGCCTTCCTGCTTCACAACAGTCTTTCCTTTGTCTATGGTGCTGTCCTTCTTCTCTTGAACAGTAAATGCAATACTCTGGTTTTCCTCTACCACTTCAGTGGTGACACGGATGATGGTGATGGCCATCCCGTTTGCTATGGCATCTTCCATAGAAGAAGAAACTTTGTCGAGTTCATTGACTACCACTTCTTCAGCAGTAAAAAATGCACCTACAGTCTTTTCTGGAGTCAGATATGTAACTTCCTGTCCATCCGCGATGAGGGTCACACCAACAGCACGGTCAATGTTGACCTTCATGCCGCTTGTTACTTCATCTTCCAGGGATGCGGATACTTTATCCTTCTCCATTACAGCAATATTCTCAGTTTCAAAAAAAGCACCAACGGTTTTCTCTGGGGTCAGATATGAGGTGACAGTCCCGTCAATAGAAACCTGCACAGGAACTGCGCGGTCAATCTGGATCATATCTTTCTTTCCTAGGGTTTCGTTTGTATTTTTGCTTAATTTGTCTTTCTCAGCAATGGTGATTCCATTTTCTTCTAAAACTTCCTCAACAGTGTCTTTAAATGTTGATACTACTTGCTCTTTTCCATCGATAACAATTGTAATGTTCTTCATCATACTGTCTACAGCAATAACCACTGTCATAATTACAGCGGCTGCAAACAGGGCAATGAATACACTCTTTGAAAAATATCTTTTCATATTACCCTCCTTTGAGCTACGGACCTATTATATCCGCGCCTCAAATCGGTGTCAAAAAATAGCGATAATCATTGACGCTCAATAACTATCGCTATTAAATATTCTAAATATGAATAAATTGTTAACAGGATTCTTCACAAGTCCCAGTCTTAAATCTTGAAAAGTTTTCTCATGTTCTTTTCTGTTGCCAAAAGCACTTCTTCTTTTGTCATATTTTTGATCTCGGCGATCTTTTCTGCAACCCCATGAAGGTAATCAGAACGGTTTCTTTTTCCTCTATAAGGAACCGGAGCCATATAAGGGGCATCGGTTTCAATCAGAAGCCTTTCCAGGGGAATTTCTGCTACCACATCTGGAAGCTTTCTGGCATTTTTAAATGTCACCACACCAGATATCCCTAGATATCCTCCCATCTTCACAATCTCTCTTGCCATCTCCACACTTCCAGAATAGGAATGAAAAACAGACGTGACCTCTTTGTACTCCTTTGCCATGGAAAGCACATCCTCATGAGCTTCCCGGTCATGCAATATAATTGGAATCCCAAGGGTTTTCGCTATCTCATACTGAGCTCTTAAGGTTTTTTTCTGCACCTCTTTGGGTGGGTTCGACTCCCAGTAGTAATCAAGACCTACTTCTCCCACTGCAACAAATTTTTCTCCCTTTAGAATCTCCAGAAGTTCTTTCTCCACTTCTTCATTATACTCATCCGCATGCTCCGGATGGATCCCCACAGCACCGTAAATAAAGTCATGATTTTCCACCAAGTCCACAGTCTTTTGGACAGAGGCATAGTCGGAGCTCATATTTAAAATAGCTCCTACTCCATTTTCCTTCATTTCTTTCAAAAGCTGTTCCCGATCTTCATCAAACTGCTCGTCATCATAGTGTGCATGGGAATCAAAAATCTTCTCCATAACCTTCCTCCTGCTTCTCACTTGTGAAGTGAAAACTTTACATTCATGTACGAATTGTAAACATATTAAGCGAATGTTCATTATTTGTACATAATTATAAAAACCCATTGATTCTCAAGGACTTTTCCACTTGTAAAGGACTCTTCACAGCTATTAATTTTCTAAAACGTCTCTATTTCGTAAGTTTTTTGTCATAATTGGACCCTTTTTCGCACTGTTTTTTTACTTTTCTTGGTCGTACGCACTAAAAAATAAGTCCTTTTTCAGTGTATCATGAATTATTGTGCACATCAAAATCAAAAGCTGAAATTCACATCTCTCATTTCAACATTCATCCACAGTCTATCCTCTACATCCAGCCCTATAGCATGAAAAAGGAGGCTCTGCACATCTCTTCAACGTGCAGAACCTCCCTTCCTTATATATGTAGTGATAGGATTTAGCTCACTACTGTTCCTTCTTCCATTTCTTTATCCAGTGAGACGATGGATAGTGCATCCTCATCAGAGGCTGCCAGAATCATTCCTTGAGAAAGTTCTCCTCTAAGCTTCACAGGTTTCAGATTTGCTACCAGGACCACTTTTTTACCAATGAGATTCTTTGGCTCATAGTGTTCTGCGATGCCGGACACCACCTGACGGATCTCGTTTCCAAGGTCCACTTTCAGTTTCAGAAGCTTCTTGGCTCCCTTGATCGGCTCGCATTCCAGCACTTTTACCACCCGAAGATCAAGCTTTGCAAAATCATCAATGGTGATCTCTTCCTTCAATGGCTTCACTTCTTTCTTTGGGGTCTCGGGTGCATTTAGCGCATCCAGCTCTTCCAGCTTCTTCTCCACATCAATTCTTGGGAAGATGATTTCTCCCTTGGCTACAGAAACACCCGCTTTGGTTCCACCGAAGCTCTTCACGCTGTCAAAGGAAATATCTTCTGCGCCAATCTGCTCTTTGACCTTCTGCGCTGTAGTAGGCAGGAAAGGCTCCACTAGAGCTGCGACAATTCTTAAAGTCTCCACCAGGTTGTACAGTACGCCCCCAAGTCTTGCTTTCTTTTCTTCATCTCTTGCAAGGATCCAAGGTGTAGTTTCATCAATGTACTTATTCGCTCTGCCAATGAGGGTCCAGATATGGCTCAGCGCCTCTGGAATCTTCAGTGTATCGATGGCTTCTCCAACGAGTACACTGGTCTTTTCTGCAAGCTGCACCAGATCCTTGTCAAAGTCTCCTTCGTCACATCTCTCTGGAATGACTCCTTCAAAATACTTGTCCACCATGGAGACGCTTCTGGACAGAAGGTTTCCAAGATCATTGGCAAGGTCGGAGTTGATTTTCTTGATGAAGGTTTCATTGTTGAAAAGTCCGTCGCTGCCAAAAGGAATCTCTCTTAATAAGAAGTAACGCACCGCATCCACGCCAAAATGCTCTACAAGAACCACTGGGTCCACCACATTTCCTTTGGATTTGGACATCTTTCCACCATCCACAAGAAGCCAACCGTGGCCAAACACCTGTTTGGGGAGTTCGATATCTAAAGCCATGAGCATGATGGGCCAGTAAATGGTATGGAATCTTAGGATGTCCTTACCAATGAGATGCACATCGGCAGGCCAGTACTTCTTATATAAGGTGTCATCATTTAAACCATATCCCAAAGCTGTGATATAGTTGGAAAGCGCATCGATCCACACATAAACCACATGGCCCTCATCGAAGGTCACTGGAATGCCCCAGTCGAAACTGGTTCTGGATACACAAAGATCCTGAAGACCCGGTCTTAAGAAGTTGTTGAGCATTTCATTCTTCCGGGATTCTGGCTGAATGAAATGAGGATGATCCTCTATGTGCTTGATGAGTCTATCTGCATACTTGCTCATTTTAAAGAAGTAGGCTTCTTCCTTAGCCTTTTCTACTGCTCGTCCACAGTCTGGGCACTTGCCATCCTTCAGCTGTGAATCTGTCCAGAAGGATTCATCCGGTGTGCAGTACCATCCTTCATAAACACTCTTATAAATGTCTCCCTGGTCGTAAAGCTTCTTGAAAATATCCTGCACCACTTTGATATGATCTGCATCGGTGGTTCTGATGAACTTGTCATAGCTGATGTCCATGAGCTTCCAAAGGTCCTTGATGCCTGCAACAATATGGTCCACATACTCTTTTGGGGTCACGCCTTTGTCTTCTGCGAGTCTTTGGATTTTCTGGCCATGCTCATCGCTTCCTGTGAGGAACATCACATCAAAGCCGTCTTTTCTCTTGTACCTTGCCAGGGCATCTGCCGCCACTGTGGTATAAGTATTTCCGATATGCAGGTTTGCTGATGGATAGTAAATGGGGGTTGTAATGTAATAGGTTTTCTTCATGAATCCTTCCTCCTAAATCAGTTCAATGTTACAAATAAAAAAGTCTCTATGATCTGAATCCAGATCATAGAGACGTGTTTTACAACGTGTTACCACTCTACTTTGCAGCCGCTTCACAGCAAGACTGCCTCAAAAGGTGACTACTCATCACCCTGCCCTTTAACGGTGGCATCCGTGCATCCTGATTATTCAGATGCAAGACTCCAAGGCCATCTTCCAGAATTTCCTCTTTACCCCTCTTACACCAAACCGGAGGCTCTCTGAAAAGCATTCATTCTGTACTCTTCTCTTCTACGTCTATATATCGTACTTTATTCTAGCAAAGAAGATGAAAATATGCAATGATTCCTTCTTTTTTGTTCTTTTTCACTCTTCCTCCCGGCAGGACCTTGTAAAACCTCTGCTGTCCAAGGAAAAACCAGCGCTTTCTTTTGAAGGAGCATCTGCGATTCAAGGTTTTATCATGCTTTGAAGAATTTTTATCTCCTTTCCTATAGATATTTTCTCGTTCCTGTTATATAATATAATTTGTTTGGGGGCGTAGCTCAGCTGGGAGAGTGCCACACTGGCAGTGTGGAAGTCGTGGGTTCGAGTCCCATCGTCTCCACCATTCATTTTTTAACTGTCAGGAAATAAACCCTTGACAAAACCCTATGAACACTGATATAACAGTATAGTAGGTTTTAAACAGAATATGCAGATATGGCGGAATTGGCAGACGCGCTAGCTTCAGGTGCTAGTGGGGGAAACTTCGTGCAGGTTCGACTCCTGTTATCTGCACCACAAAGAATGATCTTTTCTATGAAGAGATCATTCTTTTTTTTACTTTCACTAACTCAAAATTCTACTTTAATAAATACACAAGACTATTCATCAAACAAGATAATCATACGATATTTGCTTACTAACTATTTTTGCGGGGTCTATATTGTTTAAAAACAGCAACAGCTAAATTTAAGCACATTTGAGCAGCCATACTTTGCATTTCTCTCTTTAGTGTTTATTAATTAATCTAACGCTTCATTGGACTTCGAGAAGCCCATAAAACTAAAGTGCTTATCCCAAGCCCAACATATGGGTCCTCTCTAATATTCTCAATATGGACTCTTTGTTAGTTGCACAGATTTAGAGTATCATCTTTATATATATATTACACAAGAAACTGTTTTTCCCGCATTTTTAACAAAGACAGTTCTGATGAAAGACATTCTGCTTTTTGAGAATTTTACTAACAGGACCAGCTCTTTCATAGCGTTGATAAGACTATATGCAACAGCAAGAATCGAGGCTTTCGCCTAATCGGCTATGAAGGACGAACTCTTTAAATGATCTAGTTTAATATAATCCTGAATTACTAGTTCTAGTTGTCTATGTTGCCACGTTTGCTGTAGTTTTTTAAAATATCAGGAGTATGTAACATCATTGAATTTATGATAATGCTATTGTGGGGACTAGTTCCCCAGTAGAACCTTCAATCTTGAGTACTACATGCCTGTTTCTATCCAAGAATTTTATCAGGTAGAAGAAGTCAACATAATTACAGTGATATTTTCAATAATAAGTCTTATAGCTGGTTAAGATCAGATTTTCCTCATAACTTGAGAATTTATGTAATATTGCACTGGCCATCAGCTAAACAAATAATAAGTCCCCATATTCTTCAAGGAAATCAAATAACTGAAGGGCAGAAAAACTGTTATCACCTCTCACAAGAATTGTTTCTTCCGTAACCGCTATCCTTTAGGAGAACAAAACAGAATCAATTAAGTTAATCATTCCAATAGAAGTATACTCGCATCCTTTACGGAGCATAAACTTCATAATATCTCTGGTAATTCACACTTAGAGAAGCATTGGATGCTACCCTTTAGTGTCGTAGTGATAGATATATATTTTTATATCATAATTTCCATAGATTTCAAAATTAGTGGGGTCTAAAACTAGGACGATTTACTATTTTTTAGAGGGGTTATGTGTCATATTATCGCAATGCTCTGGAATATCGTTGAACATCTTTATGTCATTCTGTTCGAAAGAGATCACGATTCTTAAATTGCGGGTTGTGAGGCTAGCGCTTCCTTCTCAAGTACCGCAGAAAACAGAGTATCGTAACGTTAATAATCGGCTACATCATCTACATGATAACCAGCTATGTTTATATTAATCAGCTGTTCAATAACAGAATCGAGGGAATGAACTTTTCTTCAAGCTATCGCGAAGTATTATTTAAGAAGGCAATCAACTCCGATATTATGATTAGATACTCTGATGAAGAGTAATCCGAGATCATAAGACAGATTACTACACCTGAAATCAAAATAGTATTATATTGAAGTGCGTACTACAGTAAACTCATCATGTAAAGAACTTATTTATATTTTATTTTGGTTTCGCAATAATCCTTAACAGAAATTCGAGTTCATTTAATTTATCATAATAGTCACAAAGCTAGTAAAAGATCTAAGCCCTTAAACTCATAGGTTTCCAATTATTTAGGTTAAATAATTGAATGATTTAAGTTCAATATACTTTTCACGTGTTTTTATCATTATAATATTTTACTAATCACTAATTGTTGCAATCTATAAATTTCCAATCAATTTATTATTCGTATATATAATTAAACACTTAAATAATATTGATAAATTATTGGACTTTAGTTATATCAATGGATTATTTTCAAAGTTTAATAATCGCATAATCGATGATTAATTTATTTAAAATACATACTATTAAGTGCATGAATTTTTCTTCTTCCACTTTTTCTTATACACAAATCATTATATAATCTAATATGAAAGGTGGGATGTAAAAGTGAAAGATATTAAAATTAAAGACCTTTATGCTGGAAAACCAGATGCAAAAGATGAGATTAAATTTGATGGTTGGGATAATTTTATTAAGACATTTGTTGTAGCAGATCACTTTAACCTACATCAGTTAACACATGGAACCCATTGCTTTGTTACAGGTTTTAAAGGAACGGGTAAAACTGCACTTTTATTCTACTTAGATAATGAACTAAAAACAATCGACCAAAGTACTTGCTCTTCATTTATTTTTTTTAAAGATGACTTTACAGACGCCAGAAGAAATGTACTTCAAGAATTTTCAAATCAGGTATTATCTTCTATAGTAGTAGAACAAGGAGCATTGATTGATGCTACAGAATTTGAATATGTTTGGCGTTGGATTTTGTTCAAACAAATAGTAAACGACAACGAAACATACGGAAGGAATCTATTTATTGATAACGAGCATTGGAGAAAATTTGAAAAAACTGTTGAGCAAATTAAAACCTCGAGTACCAACAGAAAATTTTCCTTGGCAAATAAAGTAAAACTTTCTATGCCTTATAGAGATGTTACTACTATGACAGAAGTATCGCCTGAACTTGAAGTTGATTTGCAAAATCCTAACAGTAAGCCTTATCATGACTTTGTGTCAATAGTAGATAAAGCTGAAGAAGCATTTTCTCATTTAACTCGTTCAGACATTCCATACTACATCTTTATCGATGAACTTGAAGCTTATTATGGTGATTTAGATGTTTTCAAGCGAGATCTATATATTATTCGAGATCTAATCTTTACTGTAAAGCGTTTAAATACAAATTTTGCATCAAATAATTTTGACAACACTAAAATAATTTGCTCAGTAAGAAGCGAAATTTTGACAGCAATATCACGATATATTGTAACAAAAGAAATCAATAAGGTGACATCCGGTTTTTCTGTCCCGCTTAATTGGAGTTATACTAATAGTAATTCACATGCTCATCCAATTATTCAAATATTGCTCAAAAGAATTGCCGTTTGTTCTGAAGTATATCCTAATGATAGTTTAAACATTTATCGTCAATGGTTTCCCGAGAAAATTCATGGAATGGAAGCAGCTAGCTATATCCTTAATAACAGTTGGTGTAAACCCCGAGATATGGTACGCTTAATAACCGTTGCACAAAGCAGTTTACATAATCAAACAAAAACATTCTCTCAAATATTGTTTGATTCCACTTCAAAAGTATATGCTGAAGATAGTTTACAAGAAATAAAAGAAGAGTTACGAGCGTTATATACGTCCGAAGAAATAAATGATATCATAACGTGTTTTACTGGATATCGTACAACTTTTTCTGTAAATGAACTATCTAAAAAAATATCCCAATTTTACTCAGGGACGGTTTTAGAATTAAAATTTAGACAAGTTATCGAAGATTTATATCGCTTAGGTTTTTTAGGTAACTTCCTTCCTGTGTCTCAAACCTATCGTTGGCAACATAAGGGAGATTCATCTGTTATTTTGACAGACGAGTGGAGACTATGTGTGCACTATGCTCTTCATAGCGCATTATCAATTGGAGCTCGTATTAATAAAGGACTAGACAAAGGACGAGATGTGCAAATTGGAGATATTATTCATGCCACAGTGTATGATGTAATAGATCACTTTGCATTAGTAGAGTTTAGAATGTACGGAAACACATACAATGGAAACATTCATATTTCTGAATTTGGAAAATTGGGGCATGGATATATAAAATGTTTATCAGACAAAGTTCATTCTGGAGACCAATATAAGGCTGTTTTAACTGAATATGATGAGAAACACTCAGCTTGGAAACTGAAAATTCAACCCATTGAAAAAGAAAAGTAATCTTACTTGTCATTTTTATTCATATCAAATAAAGCTAACCTAATATTTTTTGATATTTTAATTAATTATGGTAGCCAAAATAGTCCTCACAAGAATTAAATGCATGAACGATTAGTTCATGCATTTAATTCTTATTAACTTACTGCGAGAAACGCTTCTACCTCTTCAGGACGTATTGGAATGTCAATGGAGAGATTCTCCATACCGTCTTTGGTGATCAGGATGTCATTTTCCAGCCGGATGCCGATGCCTTCCTCTTCAATATAGAGACCCGGCTCCACTGTGATGACCATACCTTCTTCCAGGAGACCTTCTCTTCTGCCCACATCATGGGTATCCAGTCCCAGGAAATGGGAGGTATTATGATAATAGTACTTTCTCACCTCTTCATCTTTTTCGATGAGGCCCAGAGCCTTCAGTTCTTTTGCATAGATCTCATGAACCAGTTCATTGATTCTTGCATAAGGAACACCGGGTTTCAGCATCTTCAGCACTTCATCATGGGCTTTCAGAACGATGTCATAAAACACTCTCTGCCTTTCGGTGAACTTACCGCTGACAGGGAAGGTTCTTGAAATATCAGCGCTATAATAGCCATACTGTGCGCCAAGGTCCAGAAGCACCAGATCGTTCTCCTTCACTTCTGCGTCATTGGCCACATAATGAAGCACTGTGGCATTTTGCCCCGCGGCACAGATGGTGGTGAATGCAAAGTCCTTCACGCCATGACTCTTCAGTGTGAAATTGAAATGTGCCTCCAGCTGATATTCTTTCATGCCAGCCTTGGCATTTTTCATGAGATTTCCAATTCCTTCTTTAGTAATCTCAATGGCCTTCTTCATGAGAGCGATCTCTTCTTCTGTCTTATATACTCTCAGCTTGCAGATTTCATTGTAAATGTTCTTCACACGAACCTGAGGATACTTGGCTGTAATTTCTTTTGCAAACAGCACGCCCTTCGTATCTGGACTTCCATAACCGTCTTTCTCAAGGTCCAGATAGATCCTTGATAGATCATCTTTAAAAATACTCTGGTTGAGGAACCCTTCAAAGGTATCGAGGAATCTTACTTCCTCTACACCAGATACTTCCTTTGCTTTTTCTTCAGATATGGTTTCTCCTACCCATTTCACCAAAACCGGATCTCTTCTTTTGATAAAAAGAATCTCTTCCACTTTCCCCGGGGTTTTTCTCAGGGCTAAGATTACATGCTCCTCTTCTATGCCTGTCATATAGTAAAAGTTTCTGTTTGGTGTGAAGTCATAGGCTGCATCCGCAGACTTCTTAGGGGCTTCTCCTGCAAAAAGAAGCAGCAGAGATCCTTCTTTCATCCCATCCGCAATGCGGCTTCGGTTGTTCTTATGAAAATCTTTCATGACATCCTCCTCAAATATACGATA
Organism: Proteiniclasticum sp.; assembly: GCF_003514505.1. Taxonomy (GTDB): domain Bacteria; phylum Bacillota; class Clostridia; order Clostridiales; family Clostridiaceae; genus Proteiniclasticum. Next base: position 132,670 of record NZ_DOPX01000016.1, on the reverse strand, counting down.
GTCTTCTTTCTTGATTGTATCACAGCTGAAAAAATCTAAAACCCAGAAAATACTGAAATCTGATATATTTCACTAAAAACTAGTACTGAACCCGTATGAATATAAGAGTTACTGTGCATCCTGATTTCTCCTTCTCAATTAATTGGGCTAAACTTAATCGCGCCTGTGTTATTTCTTGTGAAAATGTTGAAAAAGTCTTCCGGATTACATACAATGAAAGTAGGCAAAGTAGGTTGATGTGCGTTAAGTGCCAGATGGACGGGAAGTTGCCACTGGACGAAAAACTGCTTTACAAGTTTACGGTACATCATCCGCATTCCGTTGCCACACAAGGAGTCTTCTCTTTATGTGGTGAATCACCAATAATAAGGGAGGTCATTTTTTTGGAAAAAATGATGCACACAGTCAAGTTGTCCGCACAGGAGATGAGAAAAACCTCCGTGGTTACCATCGGTGGAGTCCTCATCGCCATCAGCGTCGTCTTATCTTTCTTTAAAGTCCCACTGGGTCCGACCCTGCAGATCAGTTTCGCCTCGCTGCCCATAGCCGCCGGGGGAATGCTCTTTGGACCATTTGTAGGCGCTGTCATTGGTTTTGTCAGCGATCTATTGGGATTCATCGTAAGACCAAATGGGTTCTTCTTCCCAGGATTTACCCTGAACGCCATTCTCATCGGTGTTTTCTATGGATTCTTTTTCTACAAAAGAAAGGTAACGCTTCTGAACGTCATTCTCAGTTCCTTACTGGTGACCCTTGTCATCAACCTGGGACTCACAACTCTTTGGCTCAGCATGATGTATGGAGATGCTTTCATTGTGCTTCTCGGTGCACGTGTCCTGAAAAACGTTCTTTTGTTCCCCATCGACACTGCGCTTCTTTTCATGATTTTAAAGGTCATGGAGGATCTAAGGCATCGCTTCAAGATCAGTTAGCTCCCGAACACACCACTTACCCAATGACGATTTCTAAGGCAGTTCATTTTTTGAACTGCTTTTTTATTTTATCAATCTTTCATGAAGTCTTCAGATTTTCATCAGTGGATATCCCCCCCTATATGTTATACTCTTTTTGATAATACTATTAAATCTTGTATACTATCCATCTTCAAAACTATATTGTCATAGAGGAGAGGTGTTCCGTGAAAAATAACTTACTCAGTAAACTGTTGAAAAAGCTTGCTGCAGCTGCAGGCATCCTATTGGCTTTCGTTCTCCTTCTTTCTCTTGCTGGTTCCTATGGCCGATACCAGGACCAGAAGAACACGAAAGAACTAGTTCTAGATCATCTTGATTTCCTCAATGATAGTATTGAAAGCGAGGACTATGAGAGAATTCTTGAGCTTGAAGGTGTACAGAAATTAAGGTACTGGAAAAATGATGGGGAAAGTCTTATCATAGAGTATTTCTGCAAAGGTGCAGGCATCGCACCTGGTGGCAGATATGCTGGATTTTACTACACCAGTGAGGATCAACCTGTGGGCTATGAGGGCACTGCCTCAAACTTTACCAAGGAAAAGAACGGGTGGAGATGGGAAGAGAAGAATGGTGACAACTATGAGTACACAGAGAGAATTGCAGACCATTGGTACTACTATGAAGCCGGATTCTAACCCTTACCCCCGTCGTCATTCTGTAGCCTCATATAGAACAACTGAAAAAACACAACAAAAAAGAGCACCCTCGTGCTCTTTTTTAGTGTGTTTATTCCACTGCCACCAGCTGGACAGTGATGATATACTCTTCTTTCTCAAAAATGTCCAGAAGCTCTTTCACACCAATGTTCATCTCCTGAGTATCGATGGTGAGATTCATGCTTGCCGCATTATTGATCGGAATATCCTGGTTGATGGTGATGATATTCGCATTGAACTGACGGAGGGTCTCCAGAATCTTGGAGAGAACGCCCGCCTCGTGGCTGATCAGGAATGAAAATGTCGCTTTTCTTCCCTTGCTTCCTTCTGAAAGAAGAAAGACATGATCTTTATATTTATAGTACGCACTTCTAGAAATACCTACTGCCTTTACACCTTCACTGATGTCTTTCACTTTTCCGGTGTGAATCAATGTCTTCACTTCCAGTACCTTTGTGAAAATCTCCGGCAGGATTCTGCTGTTGACTACATAGAGCTCATCGCCCATAAATTCACCTTCTTTCATGTTCCCTTACCTGTCCTTGATATTAAGCTTGATACGAAGCTTTTCCAGCATATCCTTGGTCATGGCTGCCAAGTCATACTCTGTCTTGAAGCCCCATTCTTCTATGGCAGCTGTGAAGTCAATGTTGTCCGGCCAATTGTTTGCGATGCCTTGTCTTACTGGATCCACCTGATAGGTCATGGTGAATTCAGTAATGTGTTTTTTGATTTCCGCTGCAATCATCTCCGGATCAAAGGACATGGCGGAGATGTTGAATGCGTTTCTGTGAATCAGCTTCTTAGGATCTGCTTCCATGAGCTGGATGATGGCATTGAGCGCGTCGGGCATGTACATCATATCCATGAAGGTTCCTTTGTCTATGTAGGATTCATAAGAACCTTTCTTCAGTGCATCGTAATAGATGTCCACTGCGTAATCTGTGGTTCCGCCTCCTGGTGGTGTCACATAACCGATGAGTCCCGGGAATCTTACCCCTCTCGTGTCCACCCCGAACTTCTGGAAATAATAATCACAAAGGAGTTCTCCTGCCACCTTTGTCACACCATAAATGGTGGTTGGTCTCTGAATGGTATCCTGAGGTGTATCCTTCTTTGGTGTGCTTGGTCCAAAAGCTCCAATGGAACTTGGTGTGAAAAAGCTCGTATTGTTCTCCCTTGCTACTTCCAGCGCATTCACCAGACCACCCATATTGATGTCCCAGGCAAACTTTGGATTTCTTTCTGCAGTGGCAGAAAGAAGAGCTGCCAGATGGATGATGGTATCCACCTTTTCATTCTTCACAATTTCCGCCATTTTCTGTCCATCCAGAACATCAAGCAGCTCGTATGGACCTTCCAGTAATGGTGAACCCTCTTCAGGTCTTCTGATGTCTGTACCAATGACGTTGTTTGCTCCGTAATGATCTCTTAAAACAGTGGTCAGTTCTGATCCCAGCTGGCCCATGGCACCTGTGATGAGTATTTTTTTCATAGTAGCTCTCCCTTATATTACGCCTAATTCTTTTCCAATTTTTTCATAGATTCTCACTGCTTCCAGAAGCATTTCTTTGGTATGCTGGGCTGTTGGCATATTTCTCACTCTACCGGTACCCATGGGCACGGTTGGGAAGACGATGGATTTGGCATAAACCCCTTCTTCGATGAGTCTTCTGGAGAACTTCTGTGTCAGTGTCTCATCTCCAATGATTACAGGTGTGATTGGAGTCGCAGACTCTCCAATGTTGAAGCCCAGATTCTTCAGTTCTTTCTTCAGAAAATCTCCGTTTTCCCAAAGCTTCTGATGAAGGCTTGGATCTTCTTCCATGATCCGGATGGCTTCAATACAAGCTGCCGCATTGGCTGGGGTGAGAGATGTGGAGAACAGGAAAGGTCTTGCACGAACCTTCAGCCAGTCAATGAGATCCTTGGTTCCTGCCACATATCCCCCGACGACGCCAATGGCTTTGGACAGTGTCCCCATCTGGAAATCAATGTTCTTGGCATGACCGAAATGCTTCACTGTACCAGCACCTTTTCCCATGACGCCTGATCCATGAGCATCATCGATATAGGAAATGATATCCAGCTCCTTGCATACTTCTACAATGCCATCGATGTTTGCCACATCCCCATCCATGGAGAAGACGCCATCACTGATGTACATGATTTTCTCATAAAGTCCGGAAGCAATGGCTTCCTTTGCTTTCGCACGGAGATCTTCCATATCCTGATGCTTCACACGGATGATCTTTGCACCGGATAGTCTGCAGCCATCTATGATGGACGCATGGTTGAGTTCGTCAGATAAGATGGCATCCTTCCTTGTCATCACCGCAGAGATTGCCCCCATATTGCAGTTGAACCCAGATTGGAAGGCAATGGCCGCTTCCGTTCCTTTAAATCTTGCAAGGGTCTTTTCCAGCTCATCATGAATGTCCATGGTACCATTGATGGTTCTTACCGCACCTGCACCTACGCCATATCTGTCTGTAGCCTCTTTAGCCGCCTTCTTCAAACGCTCATCGTTTGCCAGTCCAAGATAGTTGTTGGAAGAAAGATTAATCAGTTCTCTTCCTCTAATCTTTATCTTGGGTCCATTGGCCCCTTCCAGAATATCAATCTCATTATACAGTCCTTTGCTCTTCAGATCGTCCAGGTTCTCTGATAGGAACTTTTCTAACGCTTTACTCATTTCGACCTCCTGTGTACTTCGTGTATTTACAAATAGTTTTATTTGTCCGTATACTCAATTATAACAGAGGGGAATCAGTTAGAAAACCCTCCCCGTAAAATTGATTACTTTATAAGAAATCCTTTACATTCATCGATAATCTGATAAAAGAAAAAAGTCTACCCATACAATGTGATAGACTTTCTACTTATCCAGTTTATGAAGTTCTGACTGAATCTTGATGATCTGCTGCAGCTCTTTCACGGACAGATCCACTTCTTTGCTTCTGTGAAGAATACCATGACAATTATCACAGACGGGGATAAAATCTTTCTCCAGATCCAGCTCCTCCAAACTCTTGCCTTCACTGCCGATCTGGTGGATCTGGATGTAGCCCTTTGCCACATCTCCATAGATGTGTTCAAAGTTAAAACCGCAGATGCCACAGCTGACCCCATGGATTTTGAGAACCTTTAGCCGGACGTCTGGATCCAGCTCATAGCGGGCCTTCACTCCATAGATGAATTTATCCTCATGGAGCATATACTCCTTGGCATCCTTCTCCACTTCCTCTGGAAATATCACATCGGCTCGGAAGGTGAGCCTGTCCACCTTCTCCAAACGGAGAAGCGGTGCATTTTCTTCCCGGATGTCATACCCGTAGCTTTCATAAATATATTTTGATGCGGTGTTTCTCAGCTCTCTTGTAAGCTCTTTGCCCCACCGGAGCTTCCCTCGGAGTCTCTTGTAGTCATCCAGATACAGCACTCCATAGTAAAGGGAATGATGATAGGTGATTTCAATATCCCACCGGTCATGCTTCTCCATCTCATGAAAATGAAAAAAGTCCCGAAGATAATTGGGAATGCGGATTTCTCCATAGGTAAGAAGAGACTTGTCTATTCTTTTAATGATGATGTTTTCATTGATGATCTCAAAAGAATGTACTGTTTTTTCCAACCGCTCCCTCACCTCCATGGATAAAAATTAGCCCAGTATTTATCTGGTGTCTTCTGCATGAACTTCTTGAAGGTCCAGATTCAAATCTTCATGTTCATTCCAAAACCCTCATGGGAGAACTTTTCCAGACACCTTAAAACTGTTTGAAATTTCCCATTGGTCTAATTTTCAGTATATTATCTATTATAGGGGAAGGAGCATAATTTCTCTACCCACTTGAAAATCTTTTTTCCTTAGCCCCATAATCTTTATTGCATAAAATGCATCTTAGTGCTAACATAGGGAAGAATTATTCCTAAGGGAGGAACTCGTGTGAATTTAAATGAAGTCATGAAGTTTGTAGAAAGTGAATATATCATCATCAACAATACCCCTTGCGAACTCTGCGGTGGTAACTTTCTCACTGAATCGGTGGGTCTTCGCTTTGACAGCGGAAAGCCCGAAAATATCACCCTATGTATCTGTGAAGACTGTGGACATGAAAGAGAATTCTCTTTCAGAGCTCCTTTCATACATCCCATGAGTGGGGAACAGCAAGAAGAATTAAACTAGAGGTGTAGAATGAAAAAAGAAATACTGGATGCAATCAACGAAGACATCGAAGCAGCATTAACTGATGTAAGCGAAATGGAAGCCATTTTAACAGAAGATAGTGCAGAAGAAAAAATCAAAGAAAAATTCAGGATGCTGTCTCACAAAGTATCCAATCTGGAATCCCTGCTGAAAAAAGAAGGTATACTGGAATAGTAAAAACAGGATGCTTATGGTATCCTGTTTTTTAAGCTGTAGTGATTATCGACAAAAGGACAGGTGAAGCTATGCTGCTAGAAACTGGATGCAAGTGCAGCTGTGACAGCTGCAAGAGAAATGGAGTCTCCTGCGTAGATCAGATTACTCTTTTTGACTCCCTTACTTTTGAACAAAAGAGACTGATTTTGAGTAAATCCGTCCATAAAACCTTTGATAAAGGAGAACTCATCTTCTCTCCTGGTGACCCTGGGGACAATCTCTATATCATCAATATGGGAGAAGTGAAGATCTATAAGCTGTCCAGCCAGGGGAGACAGCAGATTCTCCACGTTCTTGGACCCGGAAGCTTTTTAGGTGAACATGCTCTTTTTGACAGTCAGCCCATCTTGAACACAGCGGAAGCCATGAAACGGACCAATCTCTGCATCCTAAAGGGACAGGACATCAAAGAGCTCATCCTCTCCCATCCGGAAATGGGGCTGAAGATTCTGGAGCAGTACGCTAAGAAAAATGTGCAGATTCTGGATATCGTAGAATCCATCGGGCTCTATGATGTGGAGCAGCGCATCGCCAAGTATCTTCTGGATCTTTCCAATGAATTCTCCATGAAAGCTTTCAAACTTCCTTTCAGTAAAGGAACTCTTGCCAGCATCATTGGTACTTCCCAGGAGACTTTAAGCCGTAAGCTTTCTGCTCTCCAGGATGAGGGGATCCTGTCTCTTCAGGGACAAAGAAACATCACCATTCTGGACCAAGAACGGTTGAAAGCCATACTGGACCGGGAATAGCTTTCCTTTAATCAACTAAGACCATGCAAAAAATGCATGGTCTTTTATTATATGATTGGAAATCTACTTTATAAAGAATATTCCATCAATATCAAGTATACTGTGTGTATACAGGTCAGATTACGGGTATCCTTACACAAGCCTTTGAACCCACATAAAGATATCCTTTTTTTATCATTCTGGTAAGCAATAAAGGGGGAAAACCATGATAGTTTTAGCGGTCATGCTCATGTCACTTGGATTAATAATGTTTTTCAAGACGGATTGGTTTTGGAGACTCACCGAGTCCTGAAAATCAGAGAAAGTCTCTGGTCCATCAGAGCTCTATGACATTAACATCAAATTTGGCGGGATCATGTGCTTCCTCGTGGGTTTGGCAGGCGTTGTAACGGAGCTGTTTTTTAGATAAGAAATAATACTGGATAACACAAAAGGGATTTGCTGCAAATCCCTTTTGTTATGCTTTCATTTTATACTTACTGATGATTTGTTTCTTGAAAAAGGCAGCTATATAAGGACACCCACGAGGTCATACTCCAGTGCCTCTATGATTTTCACGTCCACAAAAGATCCTACCATCAGGTCCTTCTGCGTTTCGATGATGATCATACCATCCACTTCCGGTGCCATTTCGAAGCTTCTGCCATAATAGCCGTCTTCTCCCATGCCCTCCACAAGGACCTCATAGGTCTTGCCTACTTTACGTTCCAGAATTCTTCTGCTGACTTCCTGTTGCCTTGCCATGATGAGGTTTCTTCTGCGTTCTTTGACATCCTTACGGATCTGCCCCTTCATGAGTGCCGCTGCAGTTCCTTCTTCTTTGGAATAGGTGAATACACCCAGCTTGTCAAACTCAATCTCATCCACAAAGTCATAAAGCTCTTTAAACTCCTCATCGGTCTCTCCCGGGAATCCCACGATGAGAGACGTTCTCAGCACCAGATCCGGAATTTCATGTCTCAGGGTTCTTAAGAGAGAAAGAAGATCCTCTTTTTTAGTTCTTCTGGCCATTCTCTTCAGAACACCATCACTGATGTGCTGGATGGGAAGATCCAGATACTTCACTACCTTCTCATTGGTCTTCAGCTCTTCAATGAGCTCCTCGGTGAACTCTTCCGGATACAGGTACAGCACACGGATCCACTTGATGCCTTCGATTTCCTTCAGCTTTCTTAAAAGCTCCGGCAGTGCCTTTTTCCCGTAAAGATCCGTTCCGTATCTTGTGGTGTCCTGTGCCACCACGATGACTTCCTGAACGCCTCCTTTGGCAAGGGTCTTCGCTTCTTCCAGGATCTTCTCCATGGGTCTGCTTCGATAGGTTCCACGAATCTTTGGAATGATGCAGTACGTGCAGTGATTGCTGCAGCCTTCTGAAATTCTTAAATAGGCTGTCTGTCCAAATCCAGTGGTGAGGATTCTTTCTCCTTCATTGATCCCAGAATCGAGATAATCCACTGCCATGATTCGCTCACGGGTCTTGATGAATTTTTCCACATACTGGTCCAGGAAGCCGTAGTTGTTCACCCCAAGAATGATATCCAGCTCCGGCATGAGTTTTAACAGCTCTTCCCCATAGCGCTGGGTGAGGCACCCCGTAGCCATGAGAAGCTTGCAGTTATGATCCTTCTTATACTCCGCCATCTCTAAGATGGTGTCAATGGACTCCTGCTTGCTGCTTTCAATAAAGCCACAGGTGTTCACTATGATGATGTCCGCTTCCTTGGGCTCTTCGGTGATCTCATAGGTGTTTTTCAGCATACCCAGCATGATTTCTGAATCCACCCGGTTCTTGTCGCAGCCGAGGCTCACAAGCCCTAATTTATATTTCTCCATACAATTCTCCCTTTATCCCATAAGTTTCCACTTTTTTACAACGTTACTATTATATCTTTAATTGGAAACCGTGCCAAGAGCATCACAACGAATGAAAAAACTTAGCCCACCTAGGATTTATCCATTCTCTTTGGAAGAGTCACATCCATTTTCCCATCTCTTTTTCAATGAAGGACAAAGCTTCTTTCATTTCTTCCTTCATATACTTATCTTTATGCCAGATCAGGTGGAAGGTTCTTAGGAAAGGTTCTCCTTCCATCTTTATTTCTCGGAGCAGCCCCAGCTTGATGGAAGGCTCCACGATGAAATGAGACAGCACGGCGACCCCTAGATTCTCTCTTGCAGCAGAAACCAAGGATTCATTGGTGCTGCTCTCCATGAGCACTGTGGGCTCTCCACTCATATTCCTGAACCGCTCATCCAGAAGATCTCTTCCAGCGCTTCCTTTCTCTCTTAACAGCAGCGGTTCTTCTGTAAGCTCCTGCCATGAAAAAATCCTATGGGAATCCAGATGATACTTGGGAGAACAGACTGGTACCAACCGGTCTCTTAGAATCACTTTACTGTCTATGGACGAGTCTAATGAAGGAATTTCAATGATGCCCACATCCAGAATATTCTCCTTGATTTTCCTTATGATGCTTTGGGAGTTCTCCACCTGCACCGAGAACTTGATGCTGCTGCTCTTCTCTTGGAGGAGCCTCACCACCTGAGGAAGAATATACGTACCAATGGTCAGACTGGATCCAATCCTCAGATGGAGGGTTTTTTCATGGTCTTTCATGGCCTCTTCCAAAGATTCTTTTTCATGGATCATGCGACGCGCATGATAAAGAAAAGTTTCTCCTGCTTCTGTAAGCAGTGTTTTTTTCCCGAAACGCTCAAAGAGCTGAACCCCATAAAGGTCCTCCAGCTGCTTTATGGTCCTTGAAACACTGGGCTGCGCCAGATACAGTTTTTCTGAAGCTTTGGTGAAACTGCCCGACTCCGCCACAGCAAGAAATATTTCCAGATCCCGTACTTTCATCTTCTCACCTCTATAACAGTTTCGTTATGATTATTCATAAATTATACTATTTCACTTATACATCTACAAGGAGTATCATGGAAGAAACAAAAAAGAGGAGGGATTCTCATGAAAGAACCACAAAATTTATATATAACCCTGTTCACCTCAACCTTTATGCTCAGCGCTTTTACCTTTGGCGGAGGTTATGTCATCGTGCCCCTCATGAGAAAGAAATTTGTAGAGGAACTGAAGTGGATCGACGATGAGGAAATGCTTAACATGATCTCCATTGCCCAGTCTTCTCCCGGCGCTCTTGCCGTAAACACCTCTGTGATTCTGGGGTACAAGCTGAAAGGCATCAAAGGAGCTCTTGTTACAGTACTCGGCACCATTCTTCCCCCACTTCTTCTGCTCTCTCTATTATCTCTATTTTATGCTTCCTTCCGGGACAATGCTCTGGTTGCCGCAGTCCTTTCCACCATGCAGGCTGGGGTTGCCGCCATCATCCTTCATGTGGTGTATACCATGACTAGAAGCATCCTGACATCGAAAAACCTGACATCTGCCTTGATTCTTTTCACAAGTTTACTCCTGGTGATTCTGTTTCAAGTGCCCATTCTGCCTGTACTCATTCTCTCTGCACTGGCTGGCTTTCTGCCAGATCTCTCCATAAATAAGGAAGGTGAATCCCATGATGCTGTATCTTGAACTGTTCCTCAGTTTTGCCCAAATCGGCCTCTTCAGTTTTGGTGGAGGTATGGCAGCCCTTCCCCTCATTGAAAACCAGGCGGTTCGGGTGAAGGGATGGCTGGCGCTTTCTGAATTTGTGGATCTCATCACCATTGCAGAAATGACTCCTGGTCCCATTTCTGTAAATTCTGCCACCTTTGTAGGCACCAAGGTGGCGGGACCGCTTGGTGCAATCTCTGCAACCCTTGGTGTCATCTTCCCCTCCGTTGTCTTAGTCCTTGTCCTTGCGTCACTGTATCACAAGTATAGAGATCTGCCTGTGCTAGCAAAAGTGCTTCGGGGGCTCCGTCCAGCTTCTGCAGCACTCATCGGTGCAGCAGGCTTTGCCATTGTAACGGTCGCTTTGAAAAAGACACCTCAGGAAGCTCTCAGCCTTCAGAACTTCAGTGGGTTCTCTCTGCTTCTTCTCATCGCTTCCTTTTTCCTACTGGTCCGTTATAAAAAGAGTCCCTTGTTCATCATTGGGCTCACAGGGCTCATTGGCGGCCTCTCCTACGTTCTCTTTTCCTGACGCACTGAAAGGATCCTATCTATATGAGCAGATGCTGCAAAAAGCACTCTACAGATGGTCGCCCATTCTATAGAGTGCTTTGCTTTTTTCTTCTTATGATTCCTTTTCGGAACTGTTTTTTCCTATTTTCAGTTTGTTTTCTTTCGGCAGCTGCACCTCAATCATGGTGCCGCCTTCTTTGCGACGTTCTGCCCTTATGGTGCCGCCATGGCAGTCTGTGATCCATTTTGCGATGGAAAGACCAAGGCCTGTGCCGCCATTGTTTCTGTTTCTCGCTTTATCCTCCCGGAAGAACCGGGTAAACACTTTATCAAGGTTCTCTTCCTTGATGCCCACGCCATTGTCCAGCACCCGAATGATGCCTTTGTCCTTGGAGGAGGTGATGGAAAGCTCAATGACCCCTTCATCCTTGGTGTATTTTAAAGCATTGTCCATGAGAATGATCAGAAGCTGATGAAGATTCTCATAGTTTCCTTCAATGATCACTTCTTCTTTGGGTGTATAAACAAACTTCTTGTTCTGAATGGCTGCAAACTCCCCATAAATAATGGCAATGTCATCGCCAAGCTTCCGAAGGTCAAACCTTTCCATTTTATCTAAAGTCGCTCCCGCGTCCGCACGGGTAAGGATCATAAGATTGGAAACCATTCTGGAGATTCTTCTGCTCTCCCGAAGAGCAGGCTCGATATACTCATACCGGTCAATGATCTTCTCTTCTGGATTCCGAAGAAGTCCCTCGAGTCTGCTTTGAATCACCGCAATGGGGGTTCTCAGCTCATGGGAAGCATCCTGAAGAAAAGCTCTCTCCTTCTCAATGGACTCTTTCATGGGCTTGATGGTCCTGTTGGCCAGCACATAGCTGATCATGATGGACGCAAAAATAATGAGAATACTTCCATTCACAAGGATGCTCTTTAAGCTGTTCAGAACCCTAATATCCGAATCGATGTTATAAAGCACCTGCACGTCCCGGACTTCTTCCCCCAGCATCAGCTGGAACCTGGTGGTCCTGTAGTGGCCCCCTTTATAGGCAACGGTTTTCACTTCATCCAGTGGAAATGCCTCAAACATCTTTAAAGACTCTTCATAAAACTCCGATACAGGAAATCTCATATCAAGCTTTCCATCTTCTTCTCGGACAATGGTGATAGTCTTAGGATTCAGCGGCAGTGCCACATGAAGGTCATTGTCATATACCCTTACAATTGCATTTTTAAAAAGCTGCAGGTCTGTATCCACCTTCTTCATCTGATTGTGGGACACAAACATAAAGATGCTCATGGAGAAAAGGCAGATGATCACAAAAAATATGGACGCATACGTCAGAAGAATCCTAAGCTTTTTCTTCTTCATCAGACTCTTCCTCCACAGAAAACATGTATCCTAAGCCCCGCACTGTCTTGATTGGTAAAGAATACCCATAGTTTTTCAGCGCTTTACGGAGATTAGACACATAAACTTCCACCACACTGACCATGGTGTCAGAATCAAAGCCCCAGATTCTGTCAAAGATCTGTTCTTTGGTGAGGATGGTGTCCTTATTGGAGATGAGATACTCCAGAAGATCATACTGCTTCCCTTGAAGGAAAATCTCCTTCTCTCTCAAAAATACTCTCTTGGTCTTCCTCTCTAAGGTGAGGTCCCGGTACTTGATGGTGGCAATATCCAGAAGCCTTCCGCTTCTTCTTAGGACCGCTTCCACTCTTGCCAGAAGCTCTTCTCTGAAAAATGGTTTCACAATGTAGTCATCGGCGCCCAGTTTCAGTCCTTTGATCTTGTCCTCCAGACCATCCTTGGCGGTAATCATGATCACCGGCGTGGAGATGCCTTGCTTTCTTAACGCTTCCAGCACCTCATAGCCATTCATTTCCGGCATCATGATGTCCAGAAGAATCAGATCATAGATATCTTTTTCCGCCTCATAGAGGCCTTCTTCGCCATCCTTGGCCAGGTCCACAGAGAAACTGTCCTTCAGATAGTCTTTGATGGATTCTGCCAAGAGCTTATCATCTTCAATGATGAGCATTTTCATTTTACTTTCACCTCTATATCCTTCCTGTCTCTAGAAAATGCAAAGATTTTCAGAAACCTCATGTTATAATGGATTATATCCTTTCATAATTAAACTTCTCTTAAAGGAGGCTCGCGCCATGGATTATCTCATAATACTGCTGGCTGTCATTGCTGTGGTGACGGTGCTTAAGATCGTAAAATCAGCATTTAAGTTTGTGCTCACCGCCATCATCATTCTTTTTGCACTGTACTATATGGACATGCAAGGATTCATCGATCTGGGTCCGTTCCTGGATGCTTTGGGCATCTAAGATATGAGAATCTAAAAGAGGACAGAACGCTTCACGCTTTCTCTCCTCTTTTTTCATCCCTATAATTTCTTCAGCACATCCTGTAAGGTTTTGGTTGCCTCATGAAGCTTCAGAAGATCATCTTCTGACATTTCCGAAAGCCTCTCTCCAAGCTTTTCTTTTGCTTTTTCGTGGAGCATATGGATGAACGCTTCTCCATCTTCTGTGATTTCCACCACCAGCTTTCTTCTGTCTTTCTGCGCTTCTTTCCGTATAATGAGCTTTTCTTCCAGCAGCCTGTCCACAATGGGCGTAAGGTTCGGTTTCGACACCTCCATGATCTTGGCCAGCTCGCTCATGGTTTTTTCTCCCATCTTTTTCAGGAAAAACAGCACCTTGATATGGCTGGGCGGAAGATCCGAGATCTTTGCCATGTTCTGAAAGTTCATGAGCTTGCTGTGCATCAGCATATTCACATGAAATATATATTCTCCTGTTTCACAGATGATCTCTTGCCTGTCCAACTGCCCATCTCCTTTTTTTCTTCTATACTCTATTATAAAGAAAAAATGTAAGACTTCAAGGTTTATTTATGAATTCATAATTATTATTGACTTATAACTTTCTCTAAAATATAATGAGTAAGATACAAAAAGAAGTAACAAATGAAAGCCAAAGGAGTGACCCGATTCATGCTGAAACTCATGCAGTTCCTTAAAAAATACAGCGTGCATATACTGATCATCATTGCACTCCTCTTTGCTCAGGCTTCTCTTGAGCTGTCGCTTCCGGACTATATGTCCAGAATCGTCAACGTGGGAATCCAGCAGGGAGGGATTGAAAAAACTTATCCTGAAGTCTTATCCGGAGAGCAAAGAGAGATTCTGACTCTTCTCATGTCTCCTGAAGATCTGACCTCTTTCAAGGAAGACTATGCACTCTATGATGGGGGAGATGCCTCATTAGAGAAGCTTTACCCCAATCTGGCCTCAGGCTCAGACTACGTGCTGGTAGAGGGAGAAACCTCCGAAGATAGCCTGTCCTACCTCACCCCTTACCTGGTCATGGCTTCCGGCCTCCAGGGAGAAACGGGAGAAAACAATCCCATTGCCGGGGATGCCTTCGCAAACCTTCCGGAAGGCATGACGCCGCTGGAAGCGCTGAAGATGATGCCAGAAGCCCAAAGGTCTGAGATCCTCGGTAAAATCACAAGCGCTCTGGATGCTCTGCCAAAAAGCATTCAGGACCAGACTGCAACACAGTTTGTCAAAGGAGAATACGAGACCCTTGGAAGAGACATCGGAAAGATCCAAACAAGCTACGTGATCACCGCTGGACTCCAAATGGTGGGTCTTGCGCTTCTAGCCATGGTGGTTGCTGTCCTGGTGGCTTATATTTCCAGTAAGGTTTCTGCCTACCTTGGCAGAGATCTGAGACTGTCTCTCTTTAAGAAAGTAGCTTCCTTCAGCAATGAGGAGTACAACGAATTTTCCACAGCCTCTCTCATCACAAGAAGCACCAACGACATCCAGCAGGTGCAGATATTCACCGTAATGCTTCTGAGAATGGTGTTCTTTGCTCCAATCCTTGGTATCGGCGGTATCATCAAAGCTCTAAGAACCAATCAGTCCATGGCCTGGGTCATCGCTGTTGGCGTTCTAGGCATTCTGATCCTTGTGGTCACCATGTTTACCGTAGCTCTGCCCAAGTTCAAATCCCTCCAGAAACTGGTGGATAAAGTGAATATGGTGGTCAGAGACTCCTTGGTGGGTCTCATGGTCATCCGTGCTTTTAACACAGAACGTCATGAAGAGAAAAAATTTGAGGAAGCCAATGAGAACCTCACCAAAACAAATCTCTTCATCTCCAGAATGATGTCTCTCATGCAGCCTCTCATGATGCTCATCATGAATGCCCTGGGTATTCTCATCGTCTGGGTAGGCTCTTATGAAGTGGACCTGGGCAATATGCAGGTGGGCGATATGATGGCGTATATCCAGTACACCATGCAGATTATGATGTCCTTCCTGA
The DNA here is from genome assembly GCF_003514505.1 of Proteiniclasticum sp. GTDB lineage: Bacteria > Bacillota > Clostridia > Clostridiales > Clostridiaceae > Proteiniclasticum. Next base: position 117,431 of record NZ_DOPX01000016.1, on the reverse strand, counting down.
TGCTTTCCATGGTCTCCATCATTCTGCCAAGAGCTTCCGTTTCTATGAACAGAATCGGAGAAGTTCTTGATAAAGATCTCAGCATCACAGACCCTCTCCAGCCCATGGCCATGGAAAAAGGTATGAAGGGAGAGATTGAATTTAGGAATGTCTCCTTCAAGTATCCAGGGGCAGAAGATTATGTGCTGGAAAATATCACCTTCTCTGCAAAACCTGGAGAGACCACCGCTTTCATCGGATCCACCGGTTCTGGAAAGTCCACGCTGGTGAATCTGATTCCAAGATTCTATGACGCCACCGAAGGAGAAATTCTTCTAAACGGAGTCAACATCAAAGATCTGATGCTGAAGGATCTGCGATCAAGAATCGCCTATGTGCCACAAAAGGGCATTCTGTTCTCCGGCACTGCGGAGTCCAACATCAAATACAGTGATGCCAATCTTTCTGATGAAGCCATGAAAAAGGCGGCAAGAATTGCCCAGGCGGAAGACTTCATCCTGGACAAAGAAGACGGCTATCAGTTTGGTATTGCCCAGGGAGGCGCCAATGTCTCCGGTGGCCAAAGACAAAGACTTTCCATCGCCAGAGCTCTGGCAACGGACGCGGAAGCCATCATCTTTGATGACAGTTTCTCGGCTCTGGACTATAAAACAGATTCAGCCCTGAGAGCTCAGCTGAAAAAAGAAGTGAACAACACGGTGCTCATCGTAGCTCAGAGAATCAGCACCATCAAAACCGCAGAAAAGATCATTGTACTGAACGAAGGAAAAATTGCCGGACAAGGCACCCATGAGGAGCTCATGAGAAGCTGCAGTGTCTATCAGGAAATTGCTTCCTCACAGATGACAAAGGAGGAGCTGGCATAATGCAAGATGAAAAAAGAAATACACAAATGAAAGCTCCCCGAGGACCTGGAGGTCCTGGCATGGGCCATGGAATGCCCATGGGAGATAAACCGAAAGACTTCAAGAAGACCTTTGGAAAGCTGAAAGACTTTCTGAGGCCCTACTTTTTACCTCTTATTTTAGTGGTATGGTTTGCCATCGGCAGCACCATCTTCGGCATCACCGGACCTAAAATTCTTGGAAATGTCACCACTAAGATCTTTGAAGGGCTTTTAAGCAAGATCACCGGAGGTCCCGGTATTGATTTTGAAGGCATCCAAAGAACACTGCTGCTCCTTTTGGGCGTCTATGTCATATCCAGCATACTGGGCTTTATCCAGAGCTATATTGTGGCTGGCGTTGCGCAGAAGGTCTCCTATAACTTAAGAAAATCCATCGAAGAGAAAATCAACCGGCTGCCTCTTAGTTATTTTGACAAGAACAGCCATGGAGATGTCCTCTCCCGCATGACCAATGATGTGGATACGGTGTCTCAGAGCCTGAATCAGTCTCTGTCCCAGATCATCACTTCCATCACCACCATCTTGGGTATCCTTGTGATGATGATTTCCATCTCTGTACCAATGACCCTCATCGCACTGCTCATTCTCCCCATCAGCATGGGACTCATGGTCACCATCATCAAGAGAAGCCAGCGCTTTTTCAAACAGCAGCAGGAGCTTCTTGGTAAAGCCAACGGATATGTGGAGGAAGCCTTTGGTGGACACATCATCCTGAAAGCCTTCAACCGGGAAGAAAAAGCGGTATCAGAGTTCACGGAGATCAACGAGGACCTGAAGGATTCCGCCTGGAAATCCCAGTTCTTCTCTGGACTCACTCAGCCGGTCATGATGTTTGTAGGTAACCTCGGATATGTGTTTGTTTCCATCTTAGGTGGGTACCTGGCCATCATCAAAGCCATTTCCGTCGGAGACATCTTAGCCTTTATCCAGTACATCCGACGTTTCACTCAGCCCATAGCTCAAGTGGCTCAGATTTCAAACGTTCTGCAGTCCACTGTGGCAGCATCAGAAAGAATCTTCGCCTTCCTGGAAGAAGAGGAAATTACAGAAGACGGCACTTTATCGCTCCGTCAGGAGGATGTGAAAGGTGAAGTCACCTTCCGCAATGTGCAGTTCGGATATAAAGAGAATGAACTCATCATCAAGAACTTCAGTCTTCATGTGGAGCCTGGCCAAAGGGTCGCCATCGTCGGCCCAACGGGTGCAGGTAAGACAACCCTCGTGAAGCTTCTGATGAGATACTATGAACTGAACAGCGGTTCCATCGAAGTGGACGGCACAGACATCAAAAACCTGAAAAGAAGGGATCTCAGAGACTCCATCGGTATGGTGCTTCAGGATACTTGGCTTTTCTCCGGCAGCATCATGGAAAATCTCCGCTACGGAAAACTGGATGCATCAGATGAAGAAGTCGTGAGAGCTTCCAAAGCTTCCTATGTGCATCACTTTGTAAAAACACTGCCCAACGGCTATGATATGGAGATTAATGAAGAAGCTACCAACATCAGCCAAGGCCAGAAACAGCTTCTGACCATTGCCAGAGTCTTCCTGAAAGACCCTGCCATTCTGATTCTCGATGAAGCCACAAGCTCTGTGGATACCAGAACAGAAGTACTCATTCAGGAAAGCATGGAAAAGCTCATGAAGGGCAGAACCAGCTTCATCATCGCCCACAGACTGTCCACCATCCGAAACGCAGATGTGATCCTCGTCATGAACGAAGGGGATATCGTGGAAACCGGAACCCATGAAGAGCTTCTTGCGAAGAAAGGCTTCTATGAGAAGCTCTATAATTCACAGTTTGAAGGCTGATAAGCTCCACTAAGAACCAAGATCACGATGAAAACCGTCCTTTTCCACTAAAGTGGGAGGACGGTTTTTTTATTGACAAATCCCATTCCATTGTTCAGTATGAAGATAGGATTAGATATAATTTTGTTATTATTTATCACAATAAGCAACTTATCCCCATACATTGCAACTCATCCAAGTTCCCTTGAAGCTCAATCTCTTTCAGGAATATACTGAGCACATAGAAAAACTTGGAGGTATCGATTATGTTTTATGTAATATGGATTCTGTTGCTTCTTTTGGAAACTGCTCTCTTTTATTTCAGCCTGAAACAGCAGAACAGACTGCTTCAGGAAAAGTGTATTGCCTACTCTGCTTTCACATTGGTTCTACTGCTTCTTTTTGGCGCAAAGATTCTCCCCTACAGCTTCCGATTTATCCCGCTGATGCTGTGGCTCACAGGAAGACTCCTTACAAATGGAGTCCTTCTCTTGAAAAAGAAGAAACGCCCTTTTAAGAAAGTAAAAGCCGGGATCCGCTACACCAGTGCAGTTTTCACACTTCTCCTTTCTCTGGTTCCGCTTCTTCTCTTCCCGCCTTTTGAACCCCTAGAGGCCAGTGGTTCCTATGAAGTGGAGACAAAGAAGTTCACTTATACAGACCAGAACCGGATGGATCCTTTCAGTGATGAGAAGTCGCCCCGCAAGGTCACCGTGGATTTTTACTACCCCAAAACGGAGAACGGGAAGTTCCCTCTCATTCTGTTTTCTCATGGTGCTTTCGGATTCAGCGGCAGCAACTTCTTCACCTTCCAGGAACTGGCTTCCCATGGATACGTTGTTGGAAGCATCAGCCACACCTCCCATGCTTTCTTTACACTGGATACCGTGAAGACCCTCACACTGGCTGATCCGGATTTTCTTCAGAAAGCCGTAGAGATCAATGGGCTGAAAGACACCAGCCGGGAAGAGGAGATCTTCCACATCACAAAGGAATGGATGAAGCTCCGAACAGAAGATACCCATTTTCTTCTGGATACCATCCTCGGTGAAACCAGAAGCATTACTCCAGGCCTTCCCTTCTCCCTCTTAAGCAGTGATGCCATCGGGCTCTTTGGTCATTCCCTGGGAGGAGCATCCTCCGCAGAGACAGCAAGAGAACGAAATGATGTGGATGCGGTGATCGTTCTGGACGGCACCATGCTGGGCGAAGAAGTGGACTTTATAGATGGACATGTGGTTCTTAATGATACCCCCTATCCAGTACCCCTTCTGAATGTATACGCAGAAGATCACTACGAAAGTGCCATGGAAACCCAAGGAGATGAATATGATAACTTCTATGCTTCTGCCCATGCCTTGGATGCCCGGGAGACGGTTTTCAGAGGTACAGGACATCTGAACTTCACAGACCTTCCCTTATTCTCCCCCATCCTTGCTGAAAAACTGGGGATTGGCCCCGCAGATGCAAGGTCTGCCATCGTCACCATGAATGAAATTGTGCTGGAATTTTTCAACAGCTATCTGAAAAATGAGGGTACGCCTCAGATTGAAAAGGAATATTTAGATGAAAGTACAAGTGCGGAAAATTAACGAGAAAGATCAGGAACAGCTTATCATTGAATGTGTGGAAGTCACAAAAGAGGTGGAAGAGATCAAATCCTTTGCCCTTTCAAAGGGGACCACACTCACAGGAACTCTTGAGGAAAGGATATTCACCTTTCCTCTCTCTGCTGTCTACTATTTTGAAGCGGTGGATGAACGGGTTTTCGCCTACACCAAAAACCACAGCTACGAGATGAAGGTGCGGCTCTATCAGATAGAAGAACTCTATAAAGAGTATCATTTCATCCGATGCGGAAAGTCCTTTGTCATCAATCTCCTGAAGCTTCAGAGCATCAGTCCGGCCCTCAATGGCCGTTTCACGGCGCACATGAAAAACGGGGAAAAGATCATGGTTTCCAGGCAATATGTGCCCTCTCTAAAAAAGGCCGTACTTGGAGGTGCGTTCTAATGGATTTTAAAACATTTATGATAAAACGAGTCATGATGAGTTTTTTCATCTCCGTGACTCTCATAACCTTCGCCATGGCCATCGTCGGACTGATCTTTGAGCCTCATATGACCTTTGGCTATGAAGCGTTTTTTTCTCCTCTTATTTTCGGAGCCATCGCTTCTTTTCCCATGATGGTCTTCTACAGTAACAAAGACCAGAGCATCAAAGAAGTCCTTCTGAGGTCACTTCTGCATTTTTTACTACTGGAGATTCTCATCCTCTCAAACCTGTATATTTTTGGAATCCTCACATCTCCATCCATGGCTTTATCTCTTGCACTCACCATTTTTATCATCAATCTGGCAGTACATCTGGTGTCCTATGTTCATGACAGACGAGTTGCTGAGGAATTCAACAGCGCTCTTAGGCTTCTTCAGGAAAAGATACAGGATACAGAACCTTAGATGGCTTAAAATAGAAAAAAGGAACAGCTTCATCCGATGCTGTTCCTTTTATGTTCTATGCAATTATTTTTCAGAGATTCTTAAAGGCTCGCTCCAAGCTTTTTCTCCACATTTTCTTCAATCTGATCTTTTCTCTCCTCACGGTACTGCAGTTCATCCCGATGGAGATTCTTCATTTCGGCGATGAGAACCACTGCGGTCACTGCGGTGGCAATGAAGTCCGCAATAGGCACTGCAGTCCAGATCCCCATGAGTCCAAAGAAATTCGGCAGAATGAGAATCAGTGGAATGAGCAGAATCACCTGTCTTAACATGGACAGGATGAAGGACTTCTGAGCCTTTCCTATGGCCTGGAAGAAGTTCGCACTGATGATCTGTGTTCCAATTACTGGCATCATGAGCATGAATCTTTTAATGCCTTCCACACCCATGGTCCTGATTTCAGGATCCTTGGAGATGAAGTTGATGAATACTTCAGGCATAATCTGTACAAACAAAAATCCAACGACACAAACTGCTGTTGCAGAAATCAGTCCCACATTCAGGGCTTCCCGGACTCTTCTGAAATTCTTTGCCCCGTAATTGAAACCAATGATGGGCTGAAGACCCTGATTCATACCAAAGATCGGCATAAAGAAAAGGGTCACCACAGAGTTGATGGCTGCGTAGGCACCAATGGCCAGAGAACCACCATAAGTGGAAAGACTCTGATTCATGAGAATTCCCACAACGCTTCCTGCCACCTGCATGGCAAAAGGTGAAGCTCCGATGGACATGATCTTCAGTACCAGTGAATTTGAATAACGGATGTACTCTTTCTTCAGTTTCAGTATGCTCTTCCCAGTGACAAAATAGGACATGGTCCAGACAAAGCTCGCAAACTGGGCAATGATGGTGGCCCAAGCAGCACCTGATACACCCATGTTGAATCCGTAAATGAGAATTGGGTCCAGTACCGTATTGGTGATGGCCCCCACCAGCATGGTATACATGGCAATCTTCGCATTTCCTTCTGCACGGATGATGTTGTTGAGTCCAAAGGCGATGGTATTGAAGATGTTTCCGTATAAGATGATCCTTAGATAATCCTTGGCGTATACTCGTATGGTATCATCTGCACCATAAAGATTGACAATCTGCTCCAAAAAGATCAGGCCAAAAACTGTAATGGCAACGCCAGCCGCCGCCAGCATAAAAAATCCTGCTCCGAAAATTCTCTCTGCGTCGTCTTTCTTGTTCTGTCCCAGCTTAATAGAAATATTCGCTCCGGAACCAATACCAAAGAGCATACCAAATCCCATGATGATAAAGGTGATGGGCAGTACTACCCCAATACCGCTGATGGCAAGTCCACCAACCAAAGGAATATTACCAATAAAAATTCTGTCCACAATGTTGTACAGGGACTGGACAATCATCCCTAAAATAGCTGGAATTGAAAACCTCAAGAACAGCTTGAAGATTTTCTCCTCTCTCATCAGCTTTGCACGATCTCCCATAATTTGAATCCTCCTCGGCCTTACGGCAAACTGCAACGCTAAAATATGTCTCACAGTTTTATTTTTTTTATTTAATCATTGTACCTTATTAGGCATAACCATTATGATATTACTTTTATCCGGTTCTGTACAGTCATTTTTTCATAGAAAGAGATACAGATTTGAAAAATCTGTACTGCTTCCAAACAAAAGGAAAAGACACACAGTCCTCACTGTGCATCTTAAGCCTTTTCTTCTATGATCTGTCTGAATGAGCGAGTCTACTGGCAGCTGCCGCAGCTAAAGCTGCAACAATATCATCCAGGAAGGTGTTCACATGGATGCCATGTTTTTCCTCATCCAGTTTTTTGATGATCCCGATTTTTTCTTTATCCAAATAACCAAAGTTTGTCAGTCCAATGCTTCCATAGACATTGACGATGGAAAGAGGCAGGATTTCATCTATTCCATAAAGCCCTTCATCACTTTCCACGATCTCCTGCAAAGGTTCCGGCAGAAGCTTTTTCTCTGCGATCTCATCGATGGCGATGCCCGTCAGTACCGCATGAATGATTTCACGCTTCCGAAGAACCGCTTTGAGATTTTCCACACACATTTCTTTGGTGAGGCCCTCATAGTATTTCTCCTGAAGAATCATGACGATATCTGCGATATCTTCTAACGTAACGCCACGTCTTTCCAGAGTCTTAATGGTCATCTCATGGAGCTCCTCCATGTTGTATTTATAAGCCATGGCACTCTCCTTCTTACTTCTTTACAGAGTCTCTTTCCACTAAGTAGTACTGAAGTACATACTGGTTGTCTTCCAGAGGCTTATTGTTTACAGCTTTGATGAGCATTCTCATACCTACAGAACCCATATCATACATTGGCTGTGCAATGGTGGTAAGCTTTGGATAGAATACAGCCGCCATGTTTACGTCATTGAATCCCATGACATCCACATCTTCAGGACAACTTAAACCCTTGTCTCTTAATGCGTTGATGGCTCCCATGGCCGCTTCGTCAGAAGCGCAGAACACCGCATCAATTTCATGGTTTTCCAAAATCACATTGATTCCGTTGTATCCATCTGCAGGTTTCAGATCCCCAAAGTACACAAGGCCTGGGTCCACTTCCATGCCGCTGTCCTTGAGCGCTTTCTCATATCCGTTATAACGCTTGGATACCGCGTTGTTTCTGTCTTTCTTGAGTCCGATATAAGCAACTTTCTTATTGCCTTTATCGATGAGATACTTGGTAGCATCATAGGCCGCCTTCTTGTTGTCGATGGTGACGCTTGGCAGCTTTCCACCTGAAATCTTGGTTTCCACAAGAACGGTCTTCAGCTCCAGCTCATCGATAAGATCCAGAATCTCCCCTTCCAGGGAAGAACTCATATAAAGCATCCCGTCTACCATTTTTTCCTTCAGCACACGGATGTACTCTTTTTCTTTTTCAAGATCAGAATCCGAGTTGCAAAGAATGATGTTGTAATCATAAATATTCGCAACGTCTTCTGCCCCTCTGACGACTTCTGGATAGAACTGGTTAGATACATCCGGAACGAGAATTCCGATGGTCTTTGTCTTTTGTGTCTTTAAGCTTCTTGCCACGATATTCGGTCTGTAGCTCAGCTTTTTAATGGCGTCCTGCACCTTTTTCTTTGTATCCTCATTGACTACATCCACATTGTTTAACACTCGAGATACGGTGGCGATGGAGACGCCCGCTTCTCTTGCAACATCCTTAATTGAAGCTGCCATTTTACCCACTCCTCATCTATTCATTTTCATTGATTTACATTTCACTTTCAGATTCACTTTGCGAATTTACCGGTTTCGTAAACCTTTCCAATTCTATTGTAATATAGATTTCATGAAATAATTTTGAATTTTTCATGAAAATGTAAACCGATACCAGTTTTACATTTAATGATACTATCATATCACCTTCCACTCCATCATGTAAAGGTTTCATGAAAATTATTTACATTCTTTACTGTATTTTCACTGTACAAAAAACCAGCTGCCTGTTAAGCAGCTGGTTTCCTTGAAAATCCTTAGATTACTTCACAACTTCTACTGCAATCTGAAGCGCTTCTCCATTGATGTTGAACTCCTCATAGGCATGCTCTTCACCATAGTGGAGCTCTTCTGTCAAAGTCTCCTTCTTCAGATGGTCTTCAAACTTCTTCATGATGCTTTCCAGTCTTTCATTCCCGGCAACATACAGTCTGATTTTATCTGCCACTTCAAAGCCTGTTTCTTTTCTGAGATTCTGAACCTTGGAGATGATTTCTCTCACATCCCCTTCTTCCTTCAGTTCAGGTGTCACATTGGTGTCCAAAATAACACCCAGTTCACCCTGACCTGCAAAGGCATAACCAGGCAGACCCTGCATGGTCACCAGTAGATTCTCGGCATTGAGGATGATTTCTTCCCCATCTATGTCCACAGGGACTTCCTGACCACCATTAATCTTGGATGCCAGATCCATCTGGTTCATGGCACCGATGGCCGCTCTGATCTTTGGAATCATCTTGCCGTAAGTCTTTCCAAGAACTGGAAGATTTGGCTTGATCTCGAAATTCACGTACTGGGACAAATCTGCACCTAGTACAACTTCCTTAATGTTCAGCTCTTCCTTGATGATGTCTCCATAGTACTCTGGAAGCTCCTTTTCAGAAATCAGCATCTGGGACAGCGGCTGACGGTTCTTCATATTGGAGGTGTTTCTTGCACTTCTTCCTAAAGCCACCAGACTGTAGGCAAGTCCCATCTCTTTCTCAAGATTCTCATTGATGAGACTTTCGTCTGCTTCAGGGAATCTGGTGAAGTGGATGGACTCTTCTGCTGTACTGTCCAGATTCACCACCAGGTTCTGGTACATGCTTTCAGCAAGGTATGGGATAAATGGCGCTGCCGTCTTCACTAGAGTCACCAGCACATGGTACAGGGTGGTGTAGGCACTGATCTTGTCCTCTGACAGTTCATCAGACCAGAATCTTGCTCTGTTTCTTCTGACATACCAGTTGGACAGGCTGTCTGTGAACTCTTCAATGGACAGCGCCGCCTGGGTGATTCTGTAGCCATCCAGGTCTTCCGTCACTTTCTTCACGAGAGAGTTCAGCTTGGAGAGGATCCATTTGTCCATGACATTGTCTGATACATGGTTCTTGTACTCCAGCGGGTTGAACTGATCCAGATCCGCATACAGTACATAGAAGGAGTAGACGTTATAAAGGGTCAGCAGGAACTTTCTCTGGCTTTCTGCCACATCATCTTCTGAGAATCTTGTGGGCAGCCATGGCATGGATGCTGTGTAGAAATGCCATCTGGTGGCATCTGCTCCCTGCTCGTTGATGACCTTCATCGGATCTACCACATTGCCCTTATGCTTGGACATCTTGATGCCCTTCTTGTCCAGAACGTGGCCCATAACAATGACATTCTCAAAAGGACTTCTGTCAAAGATGGCTGTGGAAATGGCCAGAAGAGTATAGAACCAGCCTCTGGTCTGATCCACTGCTTCAGAGATGAACTGTGCAGGGAAGTTCTCCTCAAACATTTCCTTGTTTTCAAAGGGATAGTGCCACTGGGCAAAAGGCATGGAACCTGAATCGAACCAGGCATCAATGACCTCGTGAGTTCTCTTCATGTCTCCGCCGCACTTTTCGCAGCTCAGGTGCACTTCATCGATGTATGGCTTATGAAGCTCGATGTTTTCCGGTACATGCTTGCCCTTTTTCTTCAGCTCTTCAATGGAACCGATGCATTCCTTATGGCCGCACTCGCATTCCCAGATTGGCAGCGGGGTTCCCCAGTATCTGTCTCTTGAAATGCCCCAGTCGATGACGTTCTCCAGGAACTTGCCCATTCTACCGGTTCTTACATTATCTGGATACCAGTTGACGCTGTTGGAGTTTTCCAGAAGTTTGTCTCTTAAGGAGCTCATTCTCACAAACCAGCTGTCTTTTGGATAGTAAAGAAGTGGTGTGTCACATCTCCAGCAGTGTGGGTAGGAGTGAGTGTACTTCTCTGTATGGAACAGCTTGTTTTCTTGTTCCAGCCAGTCCAGGATGGCTTTGTCTGCCTTTCGGACATCCATGCCCTTGAAAGGCTCCACTTCATCCACAAACTTTCCTTCTTCATTGACTAAATGGATGAATGGGATGTTGTTCTTCATACCCACCATATAGTCGTCTTCACCATAGGCTGGTGCGGTATGCACCACACCGGTACCGTCAGATAGGGTGACAAAGTCCCCGTGGATCACAAAGAACGCTCTCTTCTCAGGTGTATGGAAGGGCATCAGCTGCTCGTAATCGGTGTTTACCAGCTCTTCGCCCAGGAACTCTCGGACAATCTCATACTCTTTTCCTTCCAGAACTTTTTCGCAAAGCTCCTTGGCCAGAATGAGGATCTCCTCTCCCACTTTCGCTTCCACATACGTAAAGCTCTTATTTACAGCCAGAGCCGCATTGGATGGCAGTGTCCATGGGGTTGTGGTCCAAGCCAGAATGTACTTGTTTTCTGTGCCCTTCACTTTGAACTTTGCAATGGCGGTAGAGTCTTTGACGTCCTTATACCCCTGTGCAACTTCATGGGAAGAAAGACCCGTTCCGCATCTTGGGCAGTACGGCATAACCTTGAAGCCCTTATAGAGAAGATCCTTCTCCCACATGGTCTTCAGTGCCCACCACTCGGATTCGATATAATCATTTTTATAGGTGATGTAAGGATCTTCCATGTCTACCCAGAAACCGATCTTCTCAGACATTTCCTTCCACATGCTGGTGTACTTGAATACACTTTCCTTACATTCATTGATGAAGTTTTCTACGCCATACTCTTCAATGCCTTCTTTTCCATTGATGCCCAGCTTCTTTTCGATTTCAAGCTCTACAGGAAGACCATGGGTGTCCCATCCGGCCTTTCTTAAAACCTTGTACCCTTTCATCACTTTGTATCGTGGAATAAGATCCTTGATGACTCTTGTGAGCACGTGTCCTACGTGTGGTTTTCCATTGGCCGTTGGAGGGCCATCAAAGAAAGTGAACACTTCCCCATCCTGATTCAGTTTGTAGTTTTTTTCTACGATGTCTTTCTCATGCCACAGTTCACGGATCTCATCTTCCATGGAAACAAAAGATTTTCCCGCTTCTACTTTTTTGTACATGCTCTCAACAACTCCTTCTTTCCCTAATAAATAAAAAAGACCTGCCCAAATAGGGCGAGGTCTCGCTATACCACCTAAATATAAATCTTCGGATACAGGAAGAACATCTTCTTCTTTTATATCCTATTTCCGTAACGTGAAATCACGTATCTTCTTACTTTAAGGTTCAGAAGATCCGCTCCCAGGTGATTTTCTCATCTCTCCGCTTAAGGTTTTGCACCATCCAACCTCTCTCTGCAAGCGGCAATAAAGAAGATACTCTTCCTGATCACAGCGTTTGACCACATAATTATAGTATATGCCTTATACCTTGTCAAACAACTTATTTGACTGTTTAGCCCACCATCTGCCAGAACTTAGGATGGATTTTTACGTCCGAGATACGCTTTCATGGAAACTACATTTTTGTTCTCCAGCTTTTTCTTTGGATGATGGTCAAAGGAATACCCTAAATAGCTCCATCGGGCCACTTTATTCACATAATCCATGAATCTCTTACGGATGTCTTTGATGCTCTCCTTCTGACTCAGGGTGATACCGCTGAAGAACTCCTCCACAATGACCTCCGGATGAGGATGCTTTCTTGCCAGGTCCATGGTGAAGTTCAGGAACATCAGAAGGATCACCTCTTCCGGCACCTGATAGAAAAGGTCCTCTGTAAGCTCTTCTGAAACCTCGGCTTCTTCCATGGATAGATAAAGATCCATGAATTCCTCCTCATTTTCTACAAAGTCCGGATCTCCTGCCTGAAGGAGTTCTTCTCTCGTGAGGGGGCGATAGCCGTAGAGCTTTTCTTTCATTGAAATCTCGGTTAAGTCATAAAAGTCCTGATAATCCGCAGCTAGAATATACTCTGTATCACCGATGTCCACAGACTCATACAGCCCATCCAGGGTCAGTTTGTAGGACAGCACCCGATTGAAGAACGTGAAATCCATATTGCCGTGATTGGTATGAACCAGCTCAAAAAGCTTCTCTAGTGGCAAAGCGCCATAGTAATACAGTGCACCTTCCACCATACGGGCTGCTTCATCCAGATACCCCGCAAAGCTTCTTCTTTCCGGTTCCAGATAGGATTCAAATACAGAAAGGAACTCTTCACTGACAAATACATCCGCAAGCTCGCTATCCTCATCAAATTTTGAAGTCACGATGCAAAGATCCAGGAGTCTGTCCACTGCATCCATGAGTTCATGGTTTTCTTCATTCATATCCACAGTGATCATGCCGTTTGCTTTCTTTATTGTGTTTAGTAGAGCAAGGTCTTCCTGGGAAAGCATATAGAATGCTTCTGTAGGGTAGGCTTTCTGAGCTTTCTCGAGCTTCTCCACCAGGACTTCTCTAGGATCTTCCTCACTGAAGTCCTCATCAAAATGGTCCAGTGCAATGACAAGGTCCTCCATTTCACAGTGTAACAAAAGTTCTCTTATGGTCTTATATCTAAAATTCATCTGTTTCTCCTTTGACTTATACTGACTCCTTCATTATAAGGAATCTGTCTTCTTCTATTCATTATAACGGATAGATGTGAAAAGGGAGAGAAGATTCTTGTGAAATGGCAAAAAGAAAACCGCCAGGGAGGATTTCCTCTCCAGCGGTGCTTCACTATCTGATTTCTACCGTGATCCGATCTGTCTCTTCGGGAAGCTCCAGAAAAAGAGCCAACAGCGCTTCTCCATAAGATCCCAGATTTTCCAGGATGCAGTCCTTATGAAGAATAATAATGTCCGTATCTTTTCCAAGGGTGGTCAGAAGATCCCACAAAGCATCCAAGTTCTTTCCGTAATAATCCGGGAAATCAAACTTCCGTTTGAGATATGCGTGGGTCACTTCTTTTGAGATCATTCTTTTTCCGTTCAAATGCACTTTTTTCATGGTACTGCCCCTTCCGCATCATAGAGCTGAGTAAAGGACTCATAATGGTCTCCCGTATAATAAATGAGTCCATCGCTGGAATAAACAATCCTCTTCTCATTCCGGTATCCGCCAGCATAGTCGATGTCACACTCATACCACTTTCTGCCGCTGGCACTGGGAAGAAGCCCTTCCCGGTTCCCGAACCGGTCTCCTCCGATGCTCATCTTTTCTGTCACTTCCCAAAGATTCCCTTCACTGGCTTCCCAGCCAAGATCTTCCGCTTCCCTTTTTGTCAGGTAATTTCCTGGAAGCTTCCCGAAGGTATATAGATAAAGGGCCACCTCTTCTTTGCTGGTATAGAATCCCTCTTCTGTAATTTCCTTCACACTGGTTTCCGGGTGTTCTTCCTCCTCCGGCGACTCCACACCTTCAGACTCACCAGGGTTTTCTTCAGATACCCCCGGTGTATTTACCGCTTCCTCCACCACAGCATCGAGGATGCTGCATCCTGCAAAAAATGTAGACAGCAGAAGGACCAGCAAGAAGGAAAGACTTTTTTTACGGATTCTCTTCATTACTCCCAGTCTCCTTCCTTGTAGCCATCAAGGAGCCCTTTAATTTTCAGGCCGCATCGTCTTCCTCTGCATTCTCCTGTCATGGCTCCTGTCGCTTCACTGACTTTCATCACCGTATCTGCCCCTTGTCTTATGGCATCCTTTATTTTCCTTCTGGGAATGGCTCTGCAGATACAGACCTTGGTGATGTTGTCCATGATTTGTTCCTGTTTTTGATCGTCCATCAATATTCACCTGATTTCGTCTTTTTCTCTATTATAACTTTTTCTGGCAGCTACTACTACCTCTGAAATTATTCATAGGATTGTCATCCTGGCTTCATTGAGTTTCTTTCAGAATAATGTCATAATAAAACTAAGTTTTCCAAACATCGGAGGTGTTTTCAAATGGAAGATAAAATTCTTGTCGTCACCCACAGCATTCTGGACCAGGGTATGCTCCCAGTTGAGAAGAGATTTGGTATGGGACCATTGCCTGTGGTAAAAGATCTGATGGATTTATCTATGAATCTTGTGGCTTTGCCTAATGTGGAAAAGCAGTATGCGCTGTTCCAGAAAGATCAGACCGATCGGAATACAGTTGTGGAAGAAGACTATGAGAAATACATCAAAAGAAGCCTTGCCCCCCTGGTCAATGAGGTTATGGAAAGGGTTAAAAATGGAAGCACCTTTCTTGGCGTGCTTTCTTATCAAGGAGATGATACCCAGCGGGTGGAGCCGGAGACTTCCCCCATCATGATTGAACTGTTCCGGCTTTTTGACAGAAACTGCATGCTGACTCCTTATTTCGAGATCAGCGACAAAATCTCACAGGAAGAGATGGAACTTGTCATCTCAGACATTGTCCTCTCTCTCGGGATCTGACTATGAGACACCTTGTGGTGAAAAATCATATTGTCAATGAAGCCAACCTCATTGAAGTCAAGAAAGATGACCGGGTTCTCCGCCTGGAAGAATACATTGGAAATCCTGTTTGGAAAAACTGGGTCTACTGCCTGTCCCATGACACGCTAGCAGAAGGCTGGATTCCAAGAGCATATCTGAAAGACATTGGAGATGAGTCCATACTTCTGGAAGATTACTGTTCCAAAGAACTTACCGTCACCGTAGGGGATGTGGTGGAGCTTGTGAAATTCATCAACAGCTGGGCTTATTGCATTCATGAAAAAAGCGGCAATACCGGCTGGCTGCCCCTGGAGAGTCTTGAACCGATATTTATGTAAAAATGTAGGATACCTGAAAAATCAGGTATCCTTTTTTAGAATCGTTTATAGGTTTTTTGAAGATAGAACTCTTCGCTGACACTTACCAGTTTCTCTCCCTGAAAAGTAAGCTTCACAATATAAGGCATAAAATCGATGATCCTGAAGAAATCCTCCACCTGGAAGGCTGGATTGTAGTGATTGAGAATCATACTTAACGCCGTGCCATGGGTGCCCACAACAACAGTTTTCCCTGCTTCTTTTTGGAGAATCTCAGTTAAAGCTTCCAGGTTTCTTTTCTGAACC
This sequence comes from Proteiniclasticum sp., assembly GCF_003514505.1. Classification (GTDB taxonomy): domain Bacteria; phylum Bacillota; class Clostridia; order Clostridiales; family Clostridiaceae; genus Proteiniclasticum. The sequence goes on along the minus strand of NZ_DOPX01000016.1, from coordinate 101,676 downwards.
ATGGTGAGGGACTCTCCCTCTTCTTCATGGAAATGGAAATCTTCCCAGCGCTTCCTGATCATCTCTTTATTATTCTCACTCTTTCCGTTTTCCCGCTCTCTCAGTCCGAAGTGCTCCTCTATTCCTATGCCTTTCTCCTCTGCGCTGCCCCGGATGGTGTCTTTACTCCGAAGATACGGGCTGGAATAGTAGACGTGCACTTCTTTCTCTTTGAAAAAATCTGTGACTTTCTTAGCATCTTCGTGACCTTCTAGGGTCAGGGGTCTTGTCCGGTCTTCTTTATGACCATGCACAGGCTCTGCATGCCTGACAAAATAAACCGTTGTGACTCTGTCTTCTCTATTTTCCAAACTTTTCAGCTCCTTCAAAATATCAGTCTCTCTCTCAATCCAACGGAAATGAAGGTCTTCTCCTTTTTGAAGCACTTTTTCATTGCCTGAAATGGCCTCCTCCAGGGATACCCAAACGGGAGTGAACTGAAGATCCAGCTCATACCCTTCCAGTGCTTGGACGCCTTGCTCTCCGGATATGCTGCAAAGATAATAATAAGATTCCATCTCAAAGGTGGTATCTTCCAAAAATTCATCTTTCTTCCGTTCCAGTACTTTCCCCAGATACGTTCCTACTTGTGAGAGGCAGAATCCAGTCTCTTCCATCACTTCTCGTCGAAGTGCCTCTGTATCTTCTTCCTCTTTCTTGACTCCACCTCCTGGAAACTTATAGTCTCCATTTTTCGTCTGAAGCATCAGAAGCTTCCCATTTTTCATGATCACCGCACGTACCGCTTTTCTATAGGTTTTTTGTCTATAAAGCGGCAGGTTTTGAGGTTCGTAGAGACGTTGAAAAAACATAGGCTCCTCCTTAACATGATTCCATACTACACAACATTCTCACTGAGACGGATGACACCATTTTTATATTCGGGCACCACTTCCAGAAGGTCTTTCTGGAAGCAGTAGGCAAGATCCTCTTCCAACTGAAGATTCTCGAGCACTTTATAATGCTTCGCCTCTTTCACATAACTGATTAGGTCCGGATGACTTTCATAGATGAAAAGTGAGGTCCTGGCAATATCTGTCAGCTCATAGGGCTTCTCCTTCAGCATCTCATGGATCAGCGCTCCTGTGGTGATGAAATCGTCCATACTGAACTGTCCGTTGGTTCCGGAGTTCACCACGATGATGTCCGTGTCCTCCCTTACAGCTTCCTTTGCCACAGCTGTAGCATTCAGAAGAGCTCCGATGAGCACTCTTTTGGCCGCACTGCTTCTGGTGATGGCCAGAGTCCCATTGGTGGTGGTCAGAATCACATTCTTATCATGGATGGCCGTATGGGTATATTCCAGAGGGGAGTTAGACAGATCAAACCCTTCAATCTTCTGGGCCTTTCTTTCACCGCCCAGAACCACCTGCTCCAGTTTTTTCTTTGTGAGAAGAGCCTCCTCCACAGACTGGACAGGAACCACGCTTTTTGCACCATTTTTCAGCGCCGTGATGATCACAGAGGTGGCTCTCAAGACATCCACCACCACTACAGCAGTACCTTTCACCTGTTCTGGGCTGACTTCTTTTCCCGTCAGAATCACATCAATCTTCATTCTTTTCTCCTGTTCCAAGCATTTCCGCTTCTTTTGTTTCTTTTTTTCTATAGTTTTTCCCCTGATAGAGATCATGGTCCACAAAGTACTGGTCAATGGCATTGAGCACTTCCCATTTCTTCAAGGACCACAGAGGTCCAATGAGAAGATCTCTGGGCGCATCTCCAGTGGTCCTGTGAATCACCACAGACTCCGGAAGCATGGCAATGGACTCCGCCACCAGGGATACGTACTCTTCCATGGAGAGAAACGTAAGCTTTCCCCGTTCATAAAGGTGCACCATGGGGGTATCCTTCATGAGATGAAGAAGATGGAACTTCACCCCTTGGATATCCTTTGCAGCCAGATAGCGCACCGTTTCTTTCATATCTTCGAGGCTCTCACCAGGGAGGCCAAAAATCACGTGGACCACCACATCTATGCCACTACTTCTCAGCTTCGACAGAGCCTCCTCAAACACCGGCAGATCATACCCTCGGTTGATTTTTCTGCCCGTCTCATCCGATACCGTCTGAAGCCCCAGTTCCACAAAGGTATAGACTTCATCCCGGAATTCCTCCAGCACTTCCAGCACAGGTTCTCCCAGACAGTCTGGTCTTGTGGCAATGGAAAGCGCCACCACCCCTTCCTTGCTGATGGCTTCCCGGTATTTCTCCCGAAGCACTTCCGGCTCTGCATAGGTATTGGTATAAGCCTGAAAATAGGCGATATACTTTCCGCTGTGCCATTTTTTCTCCATCATGCAGCGGATATCCTCAAACTGCCTTGTGATGCTGAAATTTCTGTCCCCGGCAAAATCACCGGACCCCCGCTCGCTGCAGAAAATGCACCCTGTGCCATGGATGGTTCCATCCCGGTTTGGGCAGGAGAATCCTGCATCCAGACTGATTTTATATACTTTATCCTGAAACTTCTCCCTTAAGAAGGCGTTCAGGCTGTGATATCTTTTGTTTTCCCAAGTTTTCATTCTGCACCATGTCTTTCTTCTTTCTATCTGAAACAAACATCTACTTAAAATTATACATCCTTTTGAGCTAAAAAAAAGAAAAACAGCACCTTCTGGCATAGAGCCCGGTACTGTTCACAATTCTAGCTAGGACTATTCTAAAGAAAAATACGCTTTGATCCCTTCTACCATACCTTCCACAAGTTTTGTCTGATAGGCTTCCTCGGAAAGAAGAACATCCTCCTCGCGGTTGGACATATACCCCATTTCAATGATGGTGGCAGGGACTTTAGACCAGTTTAGACTTGCCATATGGTCCATGGGTACTGCACCCACAGGATTTGCGCCTGTCTTCTCCACCATGGCATCATGAAGAAGCTCTGAAAGCCTTTGGCTTTCCACACTTAGATGAGAAACAAATGGATTGTCCTGGGATGGATAGATGGTGAGAATTCCTCTTTTCTTGCTGTTCTCACTTCCATTGGCATGGATGGAGATATAAAGATCCGCTCCCCAGGCATTGGCCAATTCTGCCCGTTCCTTGTTGCTGATGGAAACCTCATGGGATGTCCGAACCATTTTCACCAGGAATCCTTCTTCCAGCAGTCTCTTTTCCAGTTTCTCTGCCATGAGAAGATTCAGCTCATACTCGTAAATACCCGTGGCCACACCTCTGGTTCCAGAGGTTACACGGTTTTTGGTCTCACTGCTGCCAGGACCCAAAGGCTCCTGATTCTTATCCTGCACCTTCTGGTGCCCCGCATTGAGGACAATCAGCTTCTTGGGTTCTTCAGGTTTGTTCTTCTCTTCCAGAATGGTTTCATGAAGGACCAGAATGTCAGAATCTTCCCCTCTTAGCCTTTCATATTCTTTCAGAAGAGCCAGGGCCTCATCAAAGGCCTCTTTTTCCAGAAGCGTTTTTCCTTTGGTGAGAAACTCCTTTTTCATATCCTCCAGAAGAGCCTCTTTCAGGAGCACACCTTTTTCATCCTCCTGATGGACCCCTTCCAGAGATTTCAGCACCTCCTGGTAGTTTTCCTCCTCAAGGTAGGCTTCCGCTTTTTTCAGTGCATTTCTAGACGCCTCCAGAGTAATGGCATACTCCAGCTTCTCCATGAGGGTGATGCTGTCACTGTTTTCCTTATATAGAGCCTCAAAATACTCTACCGCTTCCCCATACTTCTCCGCCTGAAGGAGCACTTCTCCTTCTTTCATTTTTGTGTTGAATGCCTCTCTGCTGCTGGATTTGCATCCAGTAAAGAGCACACTGAGGGACAGGAGTAAGACCATGAGGAAAATCCTTTGTTTTCTTTTCATGACAATGTTTCCTTTCACCCCTTCTAGACCCTTTCAATATCACGATGCTGGGTCACTGCTGGGAATCCTTTTTCTTTGAGATACTCCGCAGTCCTTCTGGCAAAGGATACAGAGCGGTGCTTACCACCAGTGCACCCATACGCAATGACCAGCTGGCTCTTGCCCTCTTCTGTATAGAGAGGAATCAGGTACTCAATGAGATCAATGAGTTTCAGAAACAGACTCTCTGCCTGTTCTGTCTCCATGACATAATGAAACACCTCATCCTGTAGTCCTGTCTTCTCCCGAAGCTCTGGAACATAGTAGGGATTTGGCAGATACCGCAGATCAAAAACAAGATCCGCGTCGTTGGGAATTCCGTATTTGTATCCGAAAGACACTGTTTTGATCTGCATTCTGTGATTCCCTTCCACAGAAAAGAGATTATTCACTTCCTTCTTCAGCTTCTGGCTGGAAAGAAAGGTGGTATCCAAGATATAGTCTGCACGGCTTCGGATGGTTTCAAAGGAAGTCCGCTCCAGATCAATGGCTTTTTCCAGAGAGGTCAGCTCACTATCCATCAGTGGATGCTTCCTTCTGGTTTCCTTATACCGGTTCAGGAGCACCTCATCGGATGCATCCAAAAATAAGAGCTTATAGCGGATTTTATTCTCATCCAGAAGATTGATCTCCTCGTTGAGACTGGTGAAGACATTTTTGCTTCTGGCATCCACCACCAGCGCAATTCTGTCATTTTTTCCTTTTGTACCGATACTGAGCTGCGCAAACTGCAATAGGAACTGTGGCGGCAGATTATCCACACAGAAAAAACCCAAATCCTCCATAGCATTCACCGCAACTGATTTTCCAGCGCCGGACATTCCTGTGACGATGACAAGCTCCATGACGCACCTCCTGTTTCTGTTTTACATATCGATGTCGTTGACCCTTGTTATTTTGAGTCTTCCTTCTTTCTGATTTTTTCCCCTTCATAGAAATCCTTGGCGATATTCTTATAGCCCATTTCCTTCAGAACGCGGACCACGACACCTCGGATTTCATAGGTGGATGTAATGCCTTCTTCCCCTCGGACCTTACGGATGGTTTTCTCCACCTGATGGGAGATGAGATCCAGCTCCTTCTCGGTCACCTGGATTTCCGAATCTCTGGCGCTGTTGGCCACAGACACTTTGATGCGTTCCAGATCAAAATCAATAATTCTGCCGTCTCTTTTTACCACTTTCAGCATGATACTCCCACCTTTTATTATATTCTTGCCTTTATTATACTATAATCCTTGAAAATTATAAGGTTCTACAGGATTTTTACCCGGAAAAACCAGAAGATCCTCTTTATGGCACTTGAGATTATGAACCTGTCTTAAACATTCTAAGCAAACTATAAACCCTTAGATAATATACTTTAAATAATCTGTTTATTCCGCCATTTATTCTCCAGTGTGATGTATAATAATAATTGTCGGATGTCGGATATACGTTTGTATGAGGAGTGAGTGATTATGAGTAATACAGTATATCAAGTATCAAATCGAAGTGGTGTAAAAGCCAAAAAACTCAGAAGAGATGGGATTGTCCCAGGTGTTGTCTATGGAAGAGAATTCAAGGACTCCATCCCTTTGGAGATGAGTCTGTCAGAAGCCAACAAGCTTTTGAAGGAAAACACAAAGACATCTATTGTAAAACTGGAAGGTCTTGAAAAAGCTGTCACCGCCATTGTGAAGGAAGTCCAAAGAAATGGTGCCACCTTCCTGCCGGAACACATTGATTTTCAGGCCATCTCATTAAGAGAAGTCATTTCAGTGACCGTTCCTCTCCATATACTCGGTGAGGAAAGCCTGACCCACAGAAGACTTCTGTTCCAGCCGAATGTGCAGGAACTGATTCTGAAGGGCCCTGCAGAAGATCTGCCTGAAAAGCTGGAAATCGACGTCACAGGGCTGAACTTTGAAGATAAAGTGCACCTCAGTGCCCTCTCAATCCCTGAAGGAATTGAAGTAGAAGCCGAAGAAGATGTGCTGCTCGGAGTCGTTCTCTCCGCTCAGATGGCAGAAGTGGATGAAGATGCAGAAGAACCTGCAGAAGACAGCGCTGAGCCCAAGGTCATCGGTGAAGAAGAATAGCAACCTAGCTTATAGAGACTGTTCCCCTGCGGAACAGTCTTTTTCTGTGAAATGCATACTTTACATACCTTTCGTTCATGTTTCTTTCAAATTCTGTTCAATAATTTATTGTATAATAAGAACACTCATAGGAGAGGTCTTTCCTTATCCTAAAATGTCAGAATATTACGATTAATTTAGGAGGTATACTATGGCGTACATCGTTGCAGAAAGATTCCCGCATCCTATCATTGAAAACGGAGAGCCCCCTTTTGTTTCCATCTACATGCCTACCAGCAGACTAACCACTGAAACAAAGGATAATGAAATCCGCTTCAAGAATCTGCTGAAAAAAGCAGAAGATCTACTCGCTAAAAATTATCCCGGAAGAGCGGGAGAGGAGATATTAAGTGATTTAAAGACCCTTCTTGAGGATAAACCATTCTGGAGCTACCAGCTGGATGGTCTTGGCGTTCTGGCCAAAAGAGACGAGATGGTTGTGTACAAGCTTCAGCGTGACGTGAAAGAATATGTGGAAGTCTCGAAAAACTTTTATGTAAAACCTCTTTTGAATGCCTATCAGACCGATGACAGCTACCAGATACTGGCCCTCTACAAAACGAACTTCACGCTCTTTGAAGGAAACCGCTACGGCATCAGAGAAGTGGAGCTTCCTAAGGAAGAGCAGAAATCCCTGAAAGACGTGGTGGGCAGCTTTTATGAGGAAAACAGAACCCATGGCGTATCCATGGGCACCAGTGGTAAAACCATGTATGGCGGCGGCGGTGACAACCGGGATGAGGAAGCCGTGGACCAGGAGAAGTACTTCCGATGGGTGGACCGTTATATTCATGAGAACCACTCCAAGCGCACCGATCTTCCACTGATCCTTGCTGCACTTCCAGAGCACCATGCAGAGTTTCAGAAACTCAGCCACAACCAGTATCTTCTGAAAGACGGCATTAAAAAAGATCCCCAGACTGTCACACCAGAGGAGTTCATCTCCTTTGCCTGGAACCTGCTTTCTCCAAAATATACCGAGAACATCCGAAAGCTCCATGAAAAATATGAGTTCAATAAATCCAGAGAACTGGCTTCCGAGGATCTTAGCGAGATCGCACGGGCTGCAGCTACCGCCCGGGTGGATACACTCATTGTAAATCTCGATGCCACTGTGCCTGGAAGCATCAACAAAGATCTTGGTCACCTCAGCCATGAGGATACGGGCACCGATCTTCTCAACGATCTGGCTCTTCTTGCACTGGAGCAGAAAGCAAAAGTCATCGTGGTCTCAAACGGGGAGATTCCCTTAGAGACAGGCGTTAAATCCATCTTCCGTTATCCGGAGCCAAATAGAGCATAGTCTTTTCGGCAGCGGTGAATGAAAATTTCCTGCTGCCGAGTTTTCTTTACCCCTGAAAACGATGCCCTATGATATACTGACCTTGAAGAAAGTAGTTTCATATTTGGAGGTAAATTTTATGAAGTTATTTGTGACAGATTTGGATGGCACTCTTCTGGCTTCCGATCATACCCTTTCCCCCTACAGCCTTGCATCCCTGAACAGCGCCATGGAGAATGGTCTCCCTGTGTGCATTGCCACTGGAAGATCCTATTCTGACATTCTGGAGATCATCAAGGATTTTAAAATCAGACCTTATATCATTTCCAGCAATGGAGCCAGTATCTACGACAATAACGGGAAGAAAATCTACTCCATCTCCATTCCAAAAGATCAGGTGAAAGACATCATTCAGTATCTTCAGGGGCAAAACCTGGAGTACGAGGTGGCGGATGATGATTATACCTATATCACAAAGGAGAGTCTTGCGATTCTCCATAAAGAACTGGAGGATGTTGGAGCATTGGATTCTGCCAAAAAGAAAGAACTGGAGCAGGATATTCTGGGTCTTGTCTTATCTCAAGGAAACCTGAAAGTGGTGGAGGATATGGAGACTTTATTAAACTCCATTGACAGCGGAAACAGTGTGTCTTCCATCAGTGCGTACCTCAATAAAATACACAAAGCGATGGAGTATTTTACCATGGATAAGAGAATCCGGACCTTCAGCTCCTGGAAATATAATTTTGAGATGACCAGCAGCAAAACCAGTAAAGGCATCGCCCTGACCCATCTTTGTGAGATCCTTCAGATAGATCTTCAGGATGTGGCAGCCATTGGAGACAACTATAATGACCTTTCCATGATCAAAGTGGCCGGCATCAAGGGAGCCATGGGAAATGGCGTAGAACATATCAAAGCCATGGCAGATTACCTGGCCCCCACCAACGATGAAGATGGAGCAGTGAAGTTTTTACAGCACTTAACCGAAAAAGAATAAGGAGTCGATTGTTATGCGTGAATTAGGCGAATTCTTAGGTTGGTTTACCGTGGTTTTTTTCTCTCTTTCCTTTCTCAACCCTGTTGTGAAATATGTGCAGAAAACCTTTGGTAAGACCCTTCTTAAAAAAGAAACCCTCAAAAAACCCTGGCAGATGTTCATGAAGTTCATTGTAAAAAACCATAGACTTTTTGGCCTCATAGCAGCCCTGGGCGCTGTTGGACACTTCCTTGTCCAGTACAGCCGTTGGGGATTTGTTCTTAGTGGTGTCGTTCCGGCAGTACTGATGCTCCTTCAGGGAGCCCTTGGGTATCTGGTTTCCAAGGCGAAGAAAGAAACCAAGAAAACGCTGCTTCTCGTTCATAAAATCATCGCAGTACTGATGGTTCTTGCCATAGGTACGCATCTTATTCAGATGGGGTAGCTGCATCCTGAACGATATAACCAAATATGATGATTGCATCAGGTTCCCCTTTGGATTATAATGGGCTCAAATTATCATCCAAAGGGGGCTATTTTTATGTCATTTTTCGAACTAGATGGAATGAAGCTTTATTTTGAGCTGCGGGGAAATCCAGAGGGAAAGGAAACCATTCTTTTTCTCAATGGCGTCATGGCATCCACAAACAGCTGGTACGTACTGTCAAAACCTTTTGAGGACTCAGGTTACCGGGTGCTTCTCCATGACTTCAAGGGGCAGCTGAAGTCCGGCAAACCACAAGGACCCTATACGTTCAAAGAGCATGCGGATGAAACCGTGAAACTCATGGATCATCTAGGCATCCAAAAAGCACACCTGGTGGGCACTTCTTATGGGGGAGAAGTGGCCATGAGGCTTTCCATGCATCATCCTGAGAGAGTGCAAAGTATGGTGGTCATCGACTCCACCAGCGAGAAAACCGCCGTGGGCAGCTCCTTTGTCTCCTCCTGGAAAGCACCAGCTCTAGCAGGCGATGGGGAGTCCTTTTTCAACACCCTGATGCCTTCCATCTACGGAGAAAAGTTCATCAATGAGAACAAAGAGTTCCTGTCCCAAAGGGCAAAAGCCACTAAAGGCATCGGACAGGACTATCTATCCGGGCAGGTGACTCTATATGACAGCTTTCTTCAGGATGTACAGATGTCAAAAGAAGAGCTTCAGTCCATCAAAGCCCCTTCTCTCATTGTCTGCGGAGAACAGGACATCCTGAAAACACCGGAGGAGTCCCTTCGAATCCACCACCATATTTCCGGATCAGAATATGTGACCCTTCCGGAGTGCGGTCATGTATCCATCTTCGAGAAGCCCAATGAAGTGACAACACTTCTTCTAGGGTTCATTCTAAAAAACAAAGCGAAGTAGAATACAGCCACATCCATATAAAGCATCCATCCTAGAGGTTTTTCTTTAGGTATGGATGCTTTTTTCATTGGTTTGAAAAACCTCTGAAATTTCACAGATTCAAAGAGAAAACTATTTCATGCTTAAATTGTTTCAATTTATCAGTTAATTTACCTCAATTAATGAGGAAATCTTTATTATTTCTTTGTCTGTCAAAATGTATCTCTTTTGACAAAGAAAAATCAGAAGCGTAACATAGAAAACGTCGTTTTAGGAAAGAAAGGAGACTTTATGCAATTATTAATTCTTATTTTGAAAGATCTGGACTGTATCAGTACCCTTCTCACCTCCCTGGCAGAAGCCGGAGTGAAAGGCGGAACCCTACTGGAAGGAAAAGGTATGGCCAACATCCTCATGAAGCAGGAAGAAGTGCCGATTTTTGGTATGCTGAGACACCTCATGAATGACACCATTGAGGAAAAGAGCCATGTGCTGCTTTTCGTCCTTCAGGAAGAGCAGGTGCTGGCAACGAAATCCACCATCAAGCGTATCACTGGAGACCTCAACAAGCCTGGTGCAGGAATCATGTTCTCTATTCCCATCACTTCTGTGGAAGGGTTGGGTGAATAAACATGGAAAACAGTCTTTTTATACATTTGGGCATCGCTCTGATTCTGGCTCTTCTTTCCAGCAAGGTGGTGAAGAAGATGCACCTTCCAAACGTTACAGGATATCTTCTCATGGGCATCCTGGCAGGACCCTTTGTTTTGGGGATCCTTTCAGAAGAGTCTGTGGCGAGCTTTCATTCTGTCTCTGAGTTTGCACTGGGTTTCATCGCCTTTTCCATTGGTGCAGAATTTAAACTCAGTTATCTGAAGAAAGCGGGTAAAGCCCCCATCATCATCGCCATCCTGGAAGCCCTGCTTGCAGTGGTTTTCGTAGACGCCGCACTCATTGCCACAGGGCATAACCTTCAGTTCTCTCTCATGCTGGGTGCCATTGCTGCAGCTACTGCTCCAGCAGCTACCCTCATGGTGGTAAGACAGTATAAGGCCAAAGGGCCTGTAACAGAAACCCTCATGCCCGTGGTTGCCATTGATGACGCCATCGCCCTGATGCTTTTCGGCATCTCCCTGGCTGCAGTAAAAGCTCTTGGAGCTACAGGCACCAGCCCACTTTGGCTGACCCTTGTGACACCGGTTCTTGAAATCATTCTCGCTCTTTTACTCGGTGCTGCCATGGGTGTACTTCTGACCCTTCTTGTCAAATGGTTCTCCAATAAAGGAAACCGGCTTTCCATCGCCATCGCGATGATTGCGCTGACGGTAGGTCTTTCCAAGATGTTCGGACTTTCAGAGCTTCTTTCCGCCATGGCTATGAGCGCTCTATTTGTGAATCTCTCCAAGGATTCTGAAGCCATCTTCAGTATGGTGGACGGATTCACGCCTCCCATCTTTATGCTGTTTTTCTTCTTCTCCGGAGCAGACCTCAACATCGGTATTCTCCCCTCAGTTGGCGTAACAGGCCTCATCTATGTGCTCGTTCGGGTTCTAGGCAAGGTTTTTGGCGCAACCCTGGGTGCTACCCTATGTCATTCTCCTGAACCAGTAAAGAAGTATCTCGGATTCACCTTGATTCCTCAGGCTGGTGTAGCCATCGGTCTTGCGACCCTCTCTCTCACGGTGGTGCCGGAGTTTGGACAAACCATCAAGGTCATCATTCTCGCTGGCACAGTGATCTATGAACTGGTAGGTCCTGTGGCCACGAAGATTGCTCTGACCAAGGCTGGCGACATTGAACCTGCCATGAAAAAGAAATTGAATCCAGCTCTATAACAAAGAAGACCTGACAGATTTTGTCAGGTCTTCTTTTTATCTCTATGTTTCATCGTGATATGCTTTGAAAATCCCAAAACACATCCTCTTCATCTTTTTTGATGTTACTTCTTCGTGAGCTCCAGGAACTTCTCGATGTCTCTTTCTACAATCTTTAAAGAGTCTCTGAAAAAGTCCGGCTTTGTCACATCAATGTCCATGAGCTCTGCCACTTCTTTGATGCTCTTCTTTCCAGTCACAGAGAGCAGCGCATCATACTCTGGCACGAAGGATTCTCCACGCTTCAGATAGATGGCGTACAGCCCCTTGGAGAATAAGAGTCCAAAGGCATAAGGGAAGTTGTAGAAATTTCTGCCCGCAGAGTAGTAGTGGGTCTTATTGAGCCACATATAGGGATGCAGCACTTCCTCATCCAGTCCGTCTCCATAGGCTTCCTTCTGAGCTTCCAGCATAAAAGCGTTGAGCTCTTTCACAGAAAGAGGATGGTCTTTTCTTGTTTCAAAAAGCTTGGTTTCAAAGAGGTATCTGGAATAGATGTCCACGATGACCTGGGTGGCATCGGAGATGCTCTGCTCCAGAATGGTCACAGCCTCTCTATCGCTCATTTCCTTCAGCGCTGCCTGGACCACAATGGTCTCACAGAAGATAGACGCAGTCTCTGCGATGGGCATAGGGTAGCTGCTGTTTAAGATGGTTTCCTCTTTCAGGTTGAACCCATGATAGCCATGGCCCAGCTCATGGGCAAGGGTTGTCATGTTGCTGAAGCTTCCATCAAAGTTTGAGAGAATTCTTGATTCTCCGATGACATGAAGATTGGAGCAGAAGGCGCCGCCTCTTTTTCCTTCCCGAGGCTCCACATCCAGCCAGTTCTTCTCATAGGCTTCCTTGGCATACTGTCCGAGTTTCGGGCTGAAGGTGCTGAAATTCTTCACGATATAGTCCATGGCTTCCTCATAAGTGAACTGCATCTCACTTTCTCCCATGGGGGCAAAAAGGTCATAGAAGGGCAGTCCCTTTTCATGTCCAAGAAGCGCTGCTTTTCTCTTAAGATATTTTCTGAAGCTTGGCAGAGATTCTCTTATGGCGTCAAACATGGCGTCTAGAGTTTCCTTTTCCATACGGGACTGGAAAAGAGTTTCATGAAGGGGCGTCTCAAAGCCTCGCAGCTCTGACACTGTGAGCACTTCTCCTTTGATGCCGTTTAGGGCAGCAGCAGAGGACTCCTCCACTTTTTTGTAGGCAGCAAGCTCTGCCTCATAGGCAGCTTTTCTCACGGCAGGATCCTTGTCATAGGCAAGATTTCTTACAGCAGGAAGAGGCAGAGACACATTCTCTCCTTCCTTTTCCATCTCCACCAGCAGGGTGGAAGTAAGGATGTTCTGAAGATTCGTCCAGGCTTTGGAGCCTGTATTGGACATCTTTGCAATGAGCATTTCTTCCGCATCACTTAAGAGATACTGCCCTTCCTTTTTCGCTTCTTCTAAAAGAAATCTGTGCTCCGTCAGGAAGGTGCTTCCACGGATGATTTCTTCCAGATTCTCAAGTTTTTGCACGAACCTCTTAAAGAGGACTTCTGCCTTCGTAATGGCAGAAAGCTTCATGGCAATTCTTGAGAAATGTTCTCTGGCTGCTTCATTTCTCGCGTCCGTGGACATGGTGAGGTTTGCAAATCCCATGACCCTTGACACAAGATTTGACATCTCCATCTCATAGTGAAGATAGGTCTCAAGTTTCTCCTTGGCCCTCTCCACCTCCTGAAACTCATTCTCTGCGTAGGCATTCACTTCTTCAATGAGGGTGAGGATCCTTTTTGAATCCCTCAAAAATTCAGGGGATTCAAAGCTCTCATACAGTTCTTTCAGACTCCATTTCATAGTACTTCCACCTTTCTTTGTTCCATTTCGTTATTCCGATTATAACATTCACTTCAGAGAAACTGAAAAGAGAGCCGTCATTTCTGTACGGCTCTCCAAGATTCTGTGTCATTGGGTATAAATCGTTCTTTTCTGCAGCTCTTCCAGGGAAAGCTCCACAATCACTGCCAGAAGGGTCACAGGAATGGACCCCATGAGGATGAGGATCATATCAAAGGTCCTGACCCCGTTGACCACAAGAACCCCAAGACCACCAGCTCCTGCTGCCGCCGCTAAGGTTGCGGCGCTGATGTTGATTACCGTAGAAGTTCGGATGCCACCTAAAATGGCATTCATGGCCAACGGAATCTTCACTTTTCTATAGATCTCCGCTTCACTCATGCCCATGCCCTTGGCAGCCTCCACAACACTTTCCGGCACTTCTTCAATTCCCACCACCACATTGTAGACAATGGGCATCAGAGCATACAGGTACAGCGCAATGAGTGCACCCTTGAGGCCATAGCCCACCACGGGCACCACCAGAGCCAGAAGCGCTGCCGAAGGAAAGGTCTGTCCAAGGCTCACCAGTTTCAGAAGTGAATCTTTAAAGGGTGCTCCTACTTTCGTGGTGAGAAAGATGCCCAGAAAGATTCCTGAGGATATGGCCAAGGCACTGGAAATCACAACCATCTCCATGTGCTCGATAAAAAGCTGAGATAGTGGCGTTCTGGATCCTTCGGGAAACTTGGAGAGGAAATATCTGCCGAGAAACTCCTCAAACTCTTTGGGAAAGAGGAGAAGAAGCAGAAGAAGCACACTGAGAAGAAGTGCGGCATAAAGTCTACTCCTCTTCATGGCTCCACCTCCTGATGACCTCCATGATGGCTGCCAGCGTGATGCTGCCGCCACCAATGGGAAGTCTTCCTACGCCAAGAAGCATCATGGTGGAGAGGGCTTCTTTCAAGGTAGTCTCCTCTGGAAGAGGCTCCCCTGGAAGGGGCTTCTCTTCCCTGAAATCCATGGCTTTGAATCTGGTGAGAAGACTCAAGGTTCCTTCTTTACCAAAGAAGTCCTCCACAAAAGGGTCCTTGGGTCTTAGAATCACCTCTTCCGGTGTTCCTTCCTGAACGATGTTTCCTTCTTTCATGAGGCAGATCCGGTCCGCAAGAAGCAGAGCTTCCTCCACGTCATGGGTCACAAAAATAACGGTTTTCCCAAGCTTTTTCTGAATCTCCCGGAACTCTTTCTGAAGCCTTACCCTGCTGATGGGGTCCACCGCCCCAAAAGGCTCATCCATGAGAAGAATTTGAGGATCTGCCGCCAGGGCTCTTGCTACACCCACTCTCTGGGCTTCTCCTCCTGAGAGCTCCTTTGGAAGCTTCTTGCCATATACTTCCGGAGACAGTCCCACAAGCCTCAGCATCTCCTCTCCTCGTTTTCGGATGTCCACTTCCTTCCATTTGAGAAGCCGGGGCACCGTTGCGATGTTCTCCTCCACGGACATGTGCGGAAAAAGCCCGGTGCTCTGGATGACATATCCCATTTTCTTCCGAAGGGACTCCACTTTGAAGGCGTCCACAGGTTCTCCCTCCACAAAGATCTCCCCCGAGGTGCGGTCGATCATCTTGTTGATGAGTCGAAGCGTCGTGGATTTTCCACAGCCTGAAGGTCCCAAAAGCACATAAAGCTCTCCTTCTTTGACCTCTAGAGAGATGCCCTTCACCGCCTCATAACCTTCATAATTTTTCACAACATTTTGCAGTTTAATCACAATTCATCCCTCCTCAATCTCTTCACCAGCGCTTTCAAGGTGCTGTCCAGCGTAAGGGTCATGACCACAATGGGAATGACCCCAAGAAGCACAAGATCCGGCGATCCTTCTGCAAGCCCCAGGAACACAAAGCTTCCAAGCCCACCGCCCCCCACAAGGCCAGCCAATACTGCGCCTCCTAGGGTCTGGACCATGGCGATGCGAAGACCCGTCAGAATGATGGGCAGCGCCAGTGGGAAAAGGATCCGGCGGAATATTTCAGACCTGTTCATGCCCATGCCTCTGGCCGCTTCGATGACACTCTGATCCACCGTGGAAAATCCCACTAAAGTGTTTCGGCCGATGGGCAAGAGTGTATAGAGGGTGAGGGCAACAAAAGCCGGTGCCCATCCGATGCCGCTGACGCCAAGGGCTTTAAAAAATGGAAGTCTTCCCAGGGCAGCCAAAGGAACCAAAAGAACACCAAAAAGAGATAGGCTGGGTATGGTTTCCAGAATGGACAGAGGCACCATGACAAAAGACTCCAGCTTTTTTCTGCGGTATGCCAGATACCCCAGGGGAACTGCAAGGAGCATTCCTGCCAGCACAGAGCCCATGGAAAGGAACAGATGCTCCGTGAAGCTTGTGAAAAACTGGGCTCTTTTATTCTCAAACTCTTTCATGATGGAAAACACCTGAAACTGTCCGGAAGCAAGAAGAAAGACCACCACTGCACCGCTGAGAACAAGTCCCATGTAGATGAGATACTGCCTTCTGGGTTTCTTCGACAGCCCATGCCCTACGAGAAGATACACCATGAGAAGAATCCCGTAGAAGCCAGCGGAAAAGCTGAGCCTCATGGTAGGCGCATCTTTCGCCATCTCCAGAGAGACTCTGCCCAGCACAAAAAGGATCCCCGTAAAGAGAATCGCGGAAAGGATGCCGGAAACCACGGCCTTTTTTTCCGAAAAATCATAGGAAAGGAGCATCAGCACAAGAAAGCCCATGACAAAAATCATCATGGGCAACCCGGAAAGCTCATAGAGCCTATACCTTTCTCCTGGTGCAATACGGTTGGGCTTCACTTCGGATATATTCAGTAAAAGCAGTGCCAGCAGCCCTAAAAAGCTGTACACCAATTGGGGATAATCCAGTTTCTTCTTCAAAAGCAGCACCTTCCATCTCGTCTGTTATGGCAGCAGTTTATTTTCAGTGAGGAATTCCTTCGCCACATCCTTGGGGGATTTTCCATCCACGATGACGGCTTTGTTCATTTCCTGCAGATTTTCTTTCGTCAGGAGAGCAAATACTTCCTCCACGATTTCCTTCACTTCCGGATACTTGTCGAGGACTTCTTTCCGGATGATGGCAGAGGGCTCATAGACCGGCGGAATGGACTTTGGATCTTCAATGATCCTAAGCGCCAGATCCACCAGGGATCCATCTGTGGCATAGGCGAGAGCCACATTGACACCATCTGTTCCACTGGCGAGAGCTTTCAAAGTCTCTGCTGTGTTTCCATGGGGCAGAAGAATCAGCTGGCTTGGCTGCAGCTTGAATCCATAGGCTTTTTCCAGTCCCAGAAGTCCCTGCTCTTTTTCAGCGAAGAGCTGAGAGGTGATAAGCTTCACTTCCCCACCTTCATTGACATATCTTGCAAAATCTTCCATGGTGGCAATATCATTCTCTTCGGCAAAGTCCTCTTTCACTGCCAGAGCTTCCGTATTGTTTGCTTTGGCAGGAGCCATCCAGATGAGACTGTTCTCTTTTTCATCATAGGCTTGAATGGCTTCATAGCCCTTCACCGCATCCACCCAGACCGAAGGATCTATGCCTTCTGAGTAGAACTGTCCGTTTCCTGTATAGTCGATGCCAAGATCAAGTTCTCCTTGCAGAAGCGCATTTCTGTGCACATCCGGCGTTCCGAACTGCACTTTGTCTTCTATGAGATATCCCTTATTTTCCAGAGCCAGAAGCAGCATATTGCCAAGGATTCCCCCTTCCGTATCCACAAAGGAACCTAAGGTGATGGCATCCTCCGGATTCTTCACCTCTTCTCCAGTTTCAGGAGATGCACAGGCGGAAAGTATCCCAAGAACAAGGGTCAGAGACAACAGCAATCCAATTTTCTTTCTCATATCTATCTTCCTTTCGATCTTTCATTGTAGCGTAATCTTATCATACTTCTTTGTACTTACTATTATATCTTCTCCTTTACGACCAAATGTAATATTCCGTGAAGAATAAGGGAACAATACATGAACTTTTTACGATGAGATTTCAATGCAGATAAAAAGAAGAGTTCTCCTTGTGTATAACCTGCTAAAAAAGAATAGTTATCCATAGAAAAGGGTTTTTTATCCACAATCTGTGGATAAGCTGTGACGGAATCTTCTGACAATGCTCTTTTGTACTCTAAATCAGCGTAAAGAAAAAGAGCAGATCCCCGATGGTTTTCCACAGGTCCTGCTCTTCGTTTGTTGATAATTATAATGCTCTTTCCAATTTATGAAATTTTACCAAAGGAAGCACATCTTTTATGGGCACCTTTCTGACCTCTTCTTTCTCTCTGAAGCTCTGAAGCTCCACGGACCCATTGTTGAGGTTTTTGACTCTCCTCAAAAGGTTCTTTCCCTGTACAGAGACCAGCATAAAGCTTGTTCCTTGAATGTCCTTTGCTTCCACACCAAACAGAAGATCTCCCTTCCTGATGCCATAGCCTTTCAGATCATCACTTCCTGATTTCACAAGAAGCACCTTGTCCACGGGAAACCCTTCAATCTTTTTGCTTTCCACCACATATCCTTTATGGGAGATGGGGCTTTTCATGGATTCTTCAAACACTGGCACATTTTTGATGTTTTCGCCAAAAGCCTGGTTCCAAAGTTCATTCACCGGTGTTTGGGGAGCCACATAGACTTCTTTCTTGATGATTTCTTTGGTTCTTGCCACAGACTCCGTCTGAGCCGCTTCCTCCAGGGATCCCAGCCCCATGGTGCTGATGTTCTTGTCGAACACTTTGCTGAAGCGCTTCAGAAGATCCTCATTGACGACCTTTCTCCCTTGCTCCACTTCATTCACAAAGCTTTCAGAAACACCCAGCTTTTTTGCCACCTGTTTCAAGGTCATGTTGGCATCCAGCCTGTTTTTCTTCAGCTCTTCGCCTACTCTTGCCATCTTACTTTCACCCCAGTTTTTCCTGATACTGCGCCCGGCGTTCTTTTTCGATCTGACGGTTCTCTTCCCGTTCTTCCAGAAGATGCTCAATCATATAGTCAAAACGCCAGCTGATGTTGGTTTTTGTGATGAGGGCCATGATGGACCCAAACACATACTCTTTTCTGATTTTCGTGATCAGCTCTTTCAAATGATCATCCGCTTCAAAACCGCAGAAGATCATAATTTTCACAACGCCCAAGGGCTCTCCCACATGAGGAACTTCTTTGTTTTCAATAAGCTCTCCCAGCGTGCCTCCGGCATTTCCCTGATGGATTTCATGAAGATGAAGCCCTTCTCCTCGAAGATGGGCCATCTCCGTTTCACTGAGTCCATAAACCAGTATTTTCTTCTTTTCTGACATAGTTTTCTCCTACAAGTTATTTAACACACACTTGAAAGATGCTACAGAACCTCTGGTGCACCCAGGTCTTCTGCATGTTCTACTGTGACTTTTTCCATGATCTGGTCCACCCTTGGCATGTCTCTGTAGTCTCTGTCCACTCTGGCAATTTCCAGAGCCTTCTCCAGGCCTTCAATGACCGCACCAAATCCTGCATACTGTCCATCCAGATGTGGCGCATCTGCCACCATGAGGAAGAACTGGCTTCCAGCGGAATCATTGTGCTGGCTTCTTGCCATGGAAATGACGCCTTTTGTATGCTTCAGATCGTTCTGGAAACCATTGGCCCTGAACTCCCCTTTGATTCTGTGGCCTGGTCCGCCAATGCCGATGCCTTCTGGGCATCCACCCTGGATCATAAAGCCCGGGATGACTCTGTGGAACTTCAGTCCGTCATAAAACCCCTTGTTCACCAGAGACACAAAGTTCTTTACGGTGTTGGGCGCCAGATCTTTGTACAGCTCTATTTTAATTTCTTTTCCAGTTGCAAGCTTAATGGTTACGATTGGATTCATGTATAAAACACTCCTTTTTTAATTACATTGCCTCTCTATTATACCAAGAGTTCCAAAGAAAAGAAAAATATTCTTCCCTATTGACGTGAACACCTGTTTGTATTATACTTTAAACAGAACAAAGGTTCGTAGTGTCATCATCACTATCCGGCAGGAACATCTTCCCATGGGACTGCCCAGCTGAAGAGAATGTCAATCGTTCTTTTCCCTTTTTTTCATCTCATAACCCCATATGGGGGTTTTTTTTTGTGTACAATAAAAAATTCAGCCTTGACATCGGGAAATAAAAGACTTAGAATCAATCATAAATCAAACAGCAAAGGCTTTGATGGGAAAGAGTAATAAAAGTATGGCACTTAAAGAGAGTTTCCGGTGTGGTGTGAGGAAATAGGTCAGCTTCTATGAATACGTCCCTGAGCCAGGCACCGAAATGCGTAAAGAGTAGGCTGCCTCGGAAGACTGCACCCGTTACCGTGCTAGGGTATGAATGTACCCGATAAGTTTTCTCATGGCGACATGAGAGATAAATTAAGGTGGTACCATGGAGCTTACGTCTTCATCCTTTCAGAGAGATTCTGGAGGGATGGAGATTTTTTATTTTTGGCCAAAATAAAGAAAAGCCAGCAGTATAGAAGTATAGAAAAAAAGAAGCACAGAAGCACAGAAGCACAGAAGCACAGGCAGTATGGAAGCATGGAGAAGAACAGAAGGTTACGGAGTACGGAGAAAAAAAGTTAGGAGAATGATCGTATGGAAAACTTGGAACAATTGGACTCGATTCTGGCACTCATTGAAAAAGGGGCAGAGGAAGTCATCGGCATGGAAGAATTGAAGGAAAAACTGAAGCATGGCAGGAAACTGAAGGTGAAACTGGGGCTGGACCCCAGTGCACCGGACATTCATCTGGGACATACGGTGGTTCTCCGTAAACTGAAAGCATTTCAGGATCTCGGTCATGAGGTGCATATCATCATTGGAGATTTTACAGGAAGAATCGGAGATCCCACGGGAAAATCAAAGTCCCGGGTGGAACTCTCCAAAGAACAGGTGCTGGAAAATGCAAAAACCTACACAGATCAGATTTTTAAGATCCTGGACCCGGAAAAAACCGTGGTCCACTTCAACAGCACCTGGCTGGAGAAGATGGATCTTCAAGAAACCCTTCTCCTCATGAAAACCACCACCGTGGCGAGAATGATGGAGCGGGAGGATTTCAAAAAGCGGTTTGAATCGGGTTTCCCCATTGGCCTCAATGAGTTTGTCTATCCCCTTCTTCAAGGATACGACTCCCTCATGATAAAAGCGGATGTGGAGCTTGGGGGAACCGATCAGACCTTCAATCTTCTCATGGGAAGGACTCTGCAGAAGTCCAGAGGCCAATCTCCTCAGACGGTGCTCATGATGCCTCTTTTAGAAGGTCTGGATGGTGTGGAGAAGATGAGTAAAAGCCTCGGAAACTATGTGGGCATTGACGAGGAACCTAAAGTGATGTTTCAGAAAATCATGACACTGCCAGACAGTCTCATCCTGAAATACTTCACCTTAGTGACAGATCTCACACCAGAAGAGATCTTGCATATAGAGACCACCCTGAAAGAGGAGAATCCCAAAAATGTGAAACTTCAGCTTTCAAAACTTCTCACAGGACTCTATCATGGGGAAGAAGCTGCCAAGGAGGCAGAAGTTTATTTCACCACCGTGTTCACCAAAGAAGAGATTCCAGAGAATCTGCCGGAGCTTCTCTGGGAACCTTCCAGCATGACCTTGGCAGTTCTTTTAAGAGAAAGCGGCTATGTGGAAAGCCAGAATGCATTCAAAAGGCTGCTGGCGCAAAAGGGTCTTGCGGTCAACGGAGAAAAAATATCCAGGGAAGAGGAACTGCCCGCAAAAGGCAGCTTCACCCTTTCCATCGGAAAGCGGACCCATGTGAAAATCATATCCGCCTAAATTGTAATAAAGCTCCTTTTTTGCTAGAATGAATCTAGTATTTGTACCCCATTGAAACTACGCAGGAGGCGCTTTATGGCAAAAAGAGATCCCATCGGTTTTTTTGATTCAGGAGTCGGCGGCATCAGTGTTCTAAAGAAAGCCATGGATATTTTACCCCAGGAAGATTTTGTCTATTTCGGGGATTCCTTGAATGCTCCCTATGGTGATAAAGATCTGGCTACCATCAAAAAGCTCTCTTTTCAGGTGGTGGAGAAACTCATGGACTATTCCATCAAAGCCTTAGTTGTAGCTTGCAACACAGCCACCAGCGCTGCCATAGAAGATCTCAGACAGTCTTATCCCGATCTTCCTGTCATTGGTATTGAACCAGCCCTGAAGGTTGCGGTGGATCATACAGAGAAGGGAAACATCCTGGTTCTGGCCACAAAAAGAACTCTGGAGGAAAAGAAGTTCAAAAATCTTCTGGACCGCTATAAAGAAAACCGCAGTGTGGAAACACTGCCTCTGCCAGGCCTTGTGGAAATCATCGAAGAGGGCGGCAACTATCAGGAGAAAAGCTATCTTTACCTCGTAGAAGCGCTGAAAAGCGTAAAGAAAGAGATGAGTGCTGTGGTCCTTGGCTGTACACACTATCCCTTCATAAAACCTTCTTTAAGAAGAATTTACGGAGAGGGCGTCCTCATTGTGGATGGCAGTGAAGGCACCGCAAGGCATCTGAAAGAGGTGCTGTCAGAAAAGAACCTTCTCACGGACAAAAATGAAAAAGGAACCCTCCTTGTGCTGAACTCCAGCCCAGATGAGAAGCTCCAAGAGCTGTCCTTTAGGCTTCTTGAAGAGAGAA
This sequence comes from Proteiniclasticum sp., assembly GCF_003514505.1. GTDB lineage: Bacteria > Bacillota > Clostridia > Clostridiales > Clostridiaceae > Proteiniclasticum. The sequence continues at coordinate 79,689 of NZ_DOPX01000016.1, read as the reverse complement.
GTGACGACTAATCCAGAAAAAAATCATAGTGAAAGCCTACGCATCAAACCTTCTGTGATGCGTAGGCTTTTCCTTTTGTTTATTCCAGAATGAAAAGTTTCAGTGCCTCATCCTTTGTATACATGCCCAGTCTTTCCATTTCCTGAATGGCATAATTATCGATGGAACGCTTGGCTGTGTTCTTGATCTTTGTATCGATGAGCTTCACCTCATCCTTGTTCTTTTCTGTCACCTTCAGTTCATAATCCCTGCCGCTGAGGAGCTTGTAGTGATAGTACAGAACATTATTCTCCCCTTCCTGCTTGGTGGAAGCGTGAACCTCAGAGACATCCAGGTACGTGGACTCTCTGTTGGCAAAGATGCTTCTGTCGATGAGCTTCGTCTCTGTGAAGTCCACATAGCGGAAATAACTGGTAAAGCCGATGAAAGCAATGAGGATGCTCACAAGAATCGCAATGCCCTTCTGCTGCCCAGTGAGCTTTCCACGCTTATTAAACAGAGAAATGCTGGCGATGACCAGTAAGATCAGTGCCGCCGCAATCATGGCTGTGCCTACAGGAGGGATGAGCATTCCGCTCTTGGGCACGAAAATGAGAGAATCCTCTGCACGGAACACAGATCTTCTGATGGTTTCAGAGAGCAGCACCAGAATCAGCACCAAAGCTGCCAGTAATGCATACATCTGACCTTTCTTTGGTTTCTTGAAAGCCATGGACTTTTCTTCTTTCTTCACCAGAACCTGATCCGGTTCCACCACATTCTTTTTCTTTTCTTCCTGAAGATCCTTGGCCAGTTTCTTATCTGCCTGAACTTCCTCTTCTTTCAAAGGAAGGGGCGCTTCAAACTTTTCCTGACCTAAGGTTACTTTTTCCTTTTCATCTTTGTTTTTTCCATTAGTCATAAGACACCTCCCGCTTCTATTATGGTAAGTTCTTGCCGATGGATGCTTTGTAGACAGAGAGCCACTCTTCTGCAGTAAACTTAATTTTCAGCGCATCCACAGCATTTTTGATGCGGTCCAGTTTCCCGGAGCCCACAATGGGAAGAATCTTCGCCGGATGGCTTAGAAGGAAGGCGTAGGCTAGGGTATCCAGCCTTTCTTCCTCATATTTTTCACCAATGGAGAGCAGTGTGTTTTTCACATTCCTGATTCTCTCAGAGTCTCCTGTAAAAAGATCTCCTCCTGCAAGAGGCGACCATGCCATGGGATAGAGTCCTCTTGTCATGAGGCTGTCCATGGTGCCGTCTTCAAAAACCTGGAGATGAAGAGGTGAGATTTCCACCTGATTGGTCACCAGCGGGTAGGGCACATAGGAGCTGAGAAGTTCAAACTGAGAAGGCTTAAAGTTCGATACCCCAAAGTTTCTTACTTTGCCAGACTCGTAGAGTTCTCTAAAAGCTTCTGCCACCTCAGCAGGATCCATAAACGGTGAAGGCCTGTGGATGAGCAGAAGATCCAGATGGTCTGTTCCCATATTCTTCAGGGATCTTTCCGCAGACTGGATGATGTGCTTTCTGGACTGGTCATAGTGATGGCTCTTGTACTGGGGCCGGTTCTCACAAGGAAACACAATACCGCATTTGGTCACAAGGGTCAGTTTTTCCCGCAGGCTCTTGTCCAGCTTCAGTGCATCTCCAAAGGCTTCCTCGCAGGAAAACCCTCCATAGATGTCTGCCGTGTCAATGGTGCTCACACCAAGCTCCAGGACTTCCTTGGTAAAGGAAAGTAGCTCCTCTGGTGTCATCTTCCAGTCCATCAGCCGCCAGTGGCCGTGGATGATCCGGTCCATATTCATGGTATCTGAAATTCTTACTGAATCCATATGATCTCCTCCTGATTTTTCTGTCTTTTCTTCATTATATCCTGTTTTTTCCTGTTGTTACAAAGATTTTGAAAACTTCTTCCGGATCTCCCCTCATTTCTTCTGGTACTCTTCAAAGGAAAGTGATGCAAATAGAAAACTTTTCCTGAACCTTTCCTTCTGATATAGAAAAAGAACTGGTGCCATAGTATGATTGAGATACCACAGAGTACACAGAGAAAGGAAGTGCTGGCCATGGATGAAAAAAAGAAACCCGACGAGCTGAAATATGATGAAGCCTCTTCTCATTTTGAAGCAGAAAACCTCAACAAGTATGATGAGCTGGAGCTGAAAGAAAAGAACCTGGTCATCAGTGAGTTTGAAAAAGAGTACGTGGACCCCGTAACAGAAGAAGTGAAAAATGCCAAAGATCTTCCAGGGTATGATGAAGAAGAAGTGAAAAAGCACAACCCGGATGAACTGCTGAAAAAAGAAACCGAGCGTTAAAAAAGGAAACCGGAGACCTGTCAAAGGATCTCCGGTTTTTTATTATGATCTCATTATAAACTGGTGATTTCTTTAAAGAGCTCCATGGCCGCATCTCTAGGACCGCTCTTTTCTTTACCGGGTACCCCCAGCTGAGTGTAGATTTCTCCCACTTTGATGTTGTAGGAGAAGAGCTTGTCAAAGTAGTAGTCCAGAAGCTTGTCCGTTTCTTCCTGCTTCTGATATGGCCCGAAGGGATTGGCGAAGTAGGACTCCACAAGACCATTCTCCTGGGTGGTGCCTTTGGCCATTCTCTTTCCAGAACGGAAAACCTCTTTGGCCTCCTCCTGGTCCTTAAAGAATATAATGCCAGGCTCTCCAGGTTCCAGCACTTTGTAGTTGTTGGCGTACAGGAAGAGATCCACTTTGTATCCTTTGATGATTTCCTTATAAGTAGCCACAGGCATCACAAGTCTGGCGTTGGTTTTATCCGGGTTCATAAAGATGGACCGGTCAATTTCCTTGAAGGCGTAGCCCTGATCCAGATCATCCAGTCTCACGAAGGCGCCGATTTCAGTACCGTAGCCCACGATGGTGCCATCTTCATGGGTGAAAATACCCATATCATCAAAGACGATGGTCATGTCACTGATGTGGTCTTCTGAAAGGCTTCGGAGCGCTTCCAAAGACTCAGACTTTCCTGCACCGGAATCCCCAAGGATCACCACATTGGCAGACTTTCCGTTTTTCATGTTGATGTTCACCATGGCGCCATGGATGGGCAGATTCCCTCGTTTGATCATGAGAAGATTATGAAGGGTGAGACTCATTTTCTTCATATAGCCAAAGTAGTCAATCTCCTCACTGTAGGGAACAAAACCTGTCATGATGCCATTTTTATGGTCGTCATAAAACACATTGCCGATGGACTCGTCTGTGTTTTTTCCTCCAAACACATAAACGATATCTGGTATTCTGCCAACATACTCCTCTTCTCTTGCCATCTCAAAAAGATTGGACAAAGAGATGCCATGAGCCATGAGGTCTCTATGGAAATAGAGGAAGGCCACCAGTTTTCCGATCTTCGCAGGATAACAGAAGAAGTGGTCTTTATTGAGGTAGCAGTCCTCGATGGGATTCACGAAACTCTCTTTAAAGTACCCGCTTCTGGTATTCTTTTTGGGATAGGAGATGAAGGGGGAATCCATGAGGATGGTATTGATGAAGGGAATATCACTGAGAATCTCATACCCCTTTGGAATGGGCCAGATGATCTCCTGCAGGATGACCCCTGCATTGACACCGGCTGGAACCTGTCTGTAGACATTGGGTTCAATGCCCAGCACATTCTTCTCCACCTTCCTGTAGAGCTCCAGAATAAGGTTAGTGAACTTGTTGTTGGCTTCAATGAAGCTGGTTTCCGCAAGTCCTTCTGTATTTTTTCTGTTCTGGATGATGGAGTAGCGCTCCAATCTTCTCCAGTATCCATAAAAGTCCTCTATGAAGGCAACAAACCAGTCCGGATCTTCCAGAAGAGGGCTGTAATCTGCGCGAAGTTTTTTTACTTCATCTGCTCTGAAAATAGTAAGAAGCTTCATCACTTGAACCAGTCGCTCGGTGAGGTCTCTGATGGTGGTTTCCTCATAGAGGGACATGAGCTGCTTGTAATTTTTGGTATTTCTCCTGGCGATGGATTCCAGATAAGTCTCCGTCACCCTTCTGAAGGAATCTGATTCCAAGATTTTTTCGATGGTATCACAGTACTTGGCTGAAAAGTTGATCATAGCTTTGCCGCTGCTGAGTGAAAATTCTTTTTTCATGGGAGATGCTCCTTTTCTTCTGTATCGTCAGACATGGTAATTTATCCTATGTTATATAGTATACAACAGATTTTTTGATTTTACCTCATAAACAGATGTATTTATCAAAAATTTCACGTTCATTTTTATCTGGTTTTAATTAATTCTTCGTATGATGAGAACAACAGTAAAGAGAGGTGAACATACATGAATCAAAAAAAGCCCTTGACGAAATCTTCCCAGAACCGTTGGCTCTTCGGCGTTCTCGGTGGTTTTGCCGAGTACTTCAATATGGATGCCACCCTATTGAGAGTGGGATTTCTTCTGTTTTCCCTACTACCTGGGCCATCCATCATTCTCTATATCATCTGCGCCATCATCATGCCAAAGGATGAAACTCCATATGCCTGATATTTCATGGCATTTTAATCGTTCATCCTGTTAAAAAACCTTCTTCCCACATGGGGAGGAAGGTTTTTCTGTTTGTTTACTTCACGAACATTACGCTTTGCTGTTCATCTCCCGGACCCGTCTGATCCTCTCTTCTTCCTCCAGGATTTCACCGTCATCATCCACCGTCACATGATATCCTTCGTGGATTTCTGTCCTGAAGTTTCCTTTGGCCACACTGAACCCTTTGAGACCTGGTGCATCCAGAAGACCTTCTTTGATGGCCAGATAAATCACTTCCGGGTCAACAAGGGGATCTTCTACATCCTTCAGCTTGCTGATTTCTCCAAGAAGGTACCGCACTTCTTTTTTCAAAAACTCCAGTCTCTCTTTAAATCTTTTATCCTCATGGATGTTCTCCAGCAGCCCTTTATCCGCAATCTCCATGGATTTCTTCACCATTCGGACGCTTTCCAGGATCTCCACGCTGGTGGCCCTTTTCACCGCTTCAGAGTAAGACACCACATGGACAATGTCCGGTTTCAGGAAGGTGCCATAGAACATGGTGGAGGATATGAGGCCCTTGGCCTGGTCCATATCCGCAGGGTAGGCAAGAAGTCCGGTTCTCACCATACGGTAGATTGTAAAATTCTCGTCCTCTTCCTCGCCCATGAGATCGATCTTTGCCTGCATCTTTGCCAGGTCCATGAGAGGCGAAATAGAAGGGGGATTTGCCAGCATGTACTGCATGACCATCTCCTTCACACCCAGGTGCTTCGCCACCTTGGCGGTGATGACACTGATGGCCACTTCAATGACATCAGAGCAGTATCTTAAGGCCCACTGATGGGATTCATTCATTTCCACAGGAACACCCATCTCTGCATTATAAGCAATGGCCTCCATGTTTTCACGGATGGCCCGAAGAAGCTCTCTGTCAGAGCGCCTGTCCAGCTGACTGTACCAGGTGAGCGGAATGGCCGCCCAGGCATTGTTCACCGTATCCTTCAGAATTTTAGAGAAAGGATACAGATCTCTGGTGCCCGAGTAGCAGCGCATCATGGGGTAGTTTCCACGTCTGGTGGCTTCATACATCCATCTTAAATGCTCCTCATTTCTGATGGGGACCCCACCGGCGCCGTCTTCTCCTTTTGGCATCAGCTCCTGCTGGAAATAATGCTCCTGGGCATTCTGGTCCGGTGCTAAAGAGATCACATCCAGAAGCCTGCTTTCTGCAAGGATCTTGATGTGTTCATAGGTATCTTCTAAGGTTTCCAGTCCGATGTGGTGACGGATGATGGGAAATGGCTTTTTCCAAGCGATACGCTCTCCCAGGCTTTGGGGTGGAATCTCTTCTTCTGCGTGCTCCTTCTCCATATTCCTAAGATAAATGACGCTTTCTGAAATGTCCTCACTGCCATCAAAGACTTTCCGGATGTAGGAGAACTTTCTTGCCGCCTTAGCCGTCTCCACGGTGCCCCCGAAAATAAAAATGATATCCTCAAATCCCTGTTCACCGATGATTCCTTCCAGTTCTTTTAAAAGATAATACGCGCCTTCTTCTGAAAGGCGGTAGCTTAGCGCCACCACGTGGGGTTTGAACTCGATGATTCCGCCAACCAGTTCCTTGATGGGCACTGCTGAACCCATATATTCCACCTGATAGCCCTCTTTTCTTGCCAGCACACTGAAATTATAGATGCCTGCCGCATGGACACAATTGCCGATGGAGGCTACAATCATCTTGTTCTTCAATACTCCTCATCTCCTTTTTTGTTCTCTTCTTCAATGTCCTCCACTCTGACACCTCTCATGAGGTCCTTATAGTCAATATGAAGCTTCTCTGCAGTTCTTCCTGTTTCTCTGAAATTCTCTCCAAGAAGCGCATTGGCCAGATCAATGACGAGGCCTGTGTAGCGCATGGAAAGCCCCAAATCTTTCCCCATACTCTCCAGAGGAACCAGCCCAAAGGGAATATCCTCATAAATATAGCGGTAATTGAGATTTGCAGGCGCAAAGATCTCTCCATAGGATGGATTGCTCTGAATGCACTCATAAAGACTGGTGCACTCCAGACCATAGGAATGGGCCAGCCATTCTTTGGCGGAAATCACAGGATGCTTCAGAAGCTTTGCCACTTCCTGACGCTCCTTGTCGATGTTTTCAATGAAATCTGCCACGGTTCTGGAAATGCCTTCCCGGTAATACCGGAACTTATGACCAGACTCTACCCAGCCCGTATTAAGAAGCATGGGCGCACAGTGAAAGATCATGCCCACATTCCCGATGGAGGTCTCCACCATACTTTCTGCTGGGATATAGAACCTATTGAGTTCATCCGGAAGCCTTCTCAGAATTTCCGGAAGATCGATGCCAGCAAAGGTGGAAATGAGGACATCTCTCTTCAGGGCGATGATGTTCACTTTTCGCGGTGTGATTTTTCTGCAGGTATAGATGATGGTCTGGGTTTCCAGAATATCCACCTGATGAAAATTTCCGTGTTTCAGAAGCTCATCTTTAAAATCTATAGCTCCAAAGGTTCTTCCCGGATTCAGCACCACAATGTGGCCATCCCGAAGGTGAGGAGCCATAAGTCTTGCCAGATCATGATGTGACGTGGCGGGTGTCGTGACGAAAACCGCTTTGGCTTCCCGAATCACGTCCCCCATATCCGTTGTGACCATCTCCAGAGGAAAAGTGCCCACCAAAGCACCCATCGCTTCCACAGTTTTTTCTTCCACCAGTTCTTCTATATGCTCACCGCTGCGGTTCCATAAATAGACTTTATTTCCTGTAAAACTCATATGGGCTGCCATGGCAAGGCCCGAATTGCCTGACCCGATGATTGCCACTTTCATCTTTCTTCCCTCCCTTATTCTGACCGTATTTTTGTCAATATTGAGCTTTTGTTCATATTTTGTTGGCATTTTATCTATAGTTAATGGTTTTCACTTTAAAAGTGTTTGTACTTCATTATACTTTATGGATACTTCACAAAACCTTAAATTTTCTTGAGTTTACATATTTTTAGCTTTTGTTCCGATTTTTTCACATAGTAAAACCCTCCACCGGGAAGAAGCCTGAGCTGCCTTTGATGGAGGGACTCTATTTTAAAGTAGTCTATTTCAGTTTATGGTCTCCAATGAGACGGTTCAGATAGGAAATCATGATTTCTGCTGTGGTGATGTTGGTGGCAAAGGGGATCTTATGCACATCACATAGGCGAAGAAGAGCCTGGACATCCGGTTCATGGGGCTGGGCGGTCAACGGGTCTCTCAGGAAGATGACAAAATGAATCTGCCCCGCTGCAATGAGGGCTCCAATCTGCTGGTCTCCGCCAATGGGACCGGACTGCAGCCTGTGTACAGGAAGTCCTGTTTCATCAATGAGTCTTTTTCCGGTGGTTCCTGTGGCATATAACGTAAACTTACTCAGAATCTCCCGGTGCTTCTGGGCAAAAAGCACCATATCGTCTTTCATATTGTCATGGGCTATGAGGGCTCCATTCATTTTTCTTCTCTCCTTTAAACTGCTAATGTCTTCATCACTCTGATTATAGCACAGAGAAGACCGTTCTTTTCAGGGAAAAACTGTTCTGGTCCCTCTGAAGATTCACAATATTTTCATCTATCCCTTTTCTATTTGAGTATAATGGAAGTATCGAAGAAAAAGCAGTAAGGAGGCTATATTATGTCAAATATTCCAATATGGAAACTGAATAACGGGATTGAGATCCCCAGCGTCGGCTTTGGTGTTTTTAAAGTAAAAGAAGGGGACGAAGTTTACACTTCTGTACTCGAAGCATTAAAAGCTGGTTACCGGCTCATCGACACCGCCGCCATCTACGGCAATGAGGAAGGTGTGGGCAGAGCTTTAAAAGACAGTGGCATCCCAAGAGAAGAAATTTTCCTCACCACAAAGCTCTGGAACTCCGACCAAGGATATGAAAGTGCATTTAAAGCCTTTGAAGTGAGCCTGGAGAAACTTGGCACTGACTACGTGGATCTTTATCTTGTGCACTGGCCAGGAAAAGACAAATATGTGGAGTCCTATAAAGCCCTGGAGAAGCTTCTTCAGGAGAATAAAGTCCGAGCCATCGGTGTCTGCAATTTCCACATCCATCATCTGGAGAAGCTTATGGCAGAAACCAAGATCATTCCAGCCATGAACCAGATTGAGCTGCATCCTCTCATGAACCAGAAGGCCATCAGAGACTACTGCAGAGACAGAGGCATTCAGGTGGAAGCCTGGGGACCTCTTATGCAGGGAAAAGAAGATCTGGCAGCACCTGTACTTGTGGCTCTTTCTGAAAAGTACGGAAAGTCCCCAGCTCAGATCATCTTGAGATGGCATTTCCAGAATGGGGTTCTGGCCATTCCAAAATCCGTTACTCCATCCAGAATCAAGGAAAACATCAGCATTTTTGATTTTGAGCTGTCACAGGAAGATATGGCACAGATCGATGGGATGAACCAGAACAAGAGACTCAGCGCAGATCCCGATACGATGATGAATGGCTTTGAATAGCCTTTCGAAACTCTCCTAGAGAACGAATGGAAGAAAGTGCATCCCTAAACTTTTGGGATGCACCTTCTTTCTTATGGTTACTCATTCAATATCTCAAGTTTAGGAAGCGAAGGTCTCCATATAGAACTTCTTGATCTCTTCCTTCAGCTGGTTCTTGGCTTCCACATAGGCCTCTTCTCCCTGTTCCTTCAGGTTTGTGATAAAGTCCCATTCGATGACCTTGTCTGCAAACACCAGAGGACATCCGCCTTCATCGCAGCCCACGATGAGCGCGTAATCCAGATCAAAGTCCATATCAAACAGTGTTTTCAGCGTCAGGTTCTCTGTGGAGATCCCGTCTTCAGAAAGCACCTTTGTGACCATAGGGTCTAAGGTCTCCCCTTCCAGGCTTCCCACGGCAGAAATCTCTGCGTCTTTGAAGAATTCTCTTCCGATGGCTGCTGCCATCTGTGCTCTTGCACTGCTCCCATTACAAACAAATGCCATTTTCATAGTCCATTCTCTCCTTCTCTACTTCCTTTTCTTCTTTCTCTGATTTTATCATAGAAAGAGTTCCATCTCCACTATTCTAGAAGTCACTTGGATCGTCAAACATCATGGCGTCATCATCGTAGTAGTCCAGGTAGGAGTGCTTCTCCCCTTTTTTGTCTCTCCAGCCCACCACAGAATCCATCTGGATGTTCTCTTGAGATCTGAAGATGCACTTGTCCACGTCCTTGTTCTGGGCTTTGAGATTCTTGATGAGTTCCCGGATCTCGTAGCGCTTGTTGCCGATCTTCTTCGCAGCCACCATGCAGGCACAGTTCAGCGGCCAGATGCCAGCGCTCTGAATCCAGTTTTTGATGTGGTCCTCTTCTATAAGATACATGGGACGGATGATTTCCATGTTCTCAAAGTTCTGGGCCTTCAGCTTCGGCAGCATGGACTTGAAGGTTCCGCCGTAAATGACATTCAGCATCACGGTCTCGATGACATCATTGAAGTGATGGCCAAGGGCCAGCTTGTTGCAGCCAAGGCTCTGGGCATACTCATAAAGGGATCCTCTTCTCATTCGCGCACACATGTAGCAAGGATAATCCTGTGCAATCTTATCTATGACATTGAAAATACCAGACTCATAGATCTTCACGGGAATCTCCAGGAACTTGCAGTTTTCCTCGAGAAGTTTTCGGATCTCCTTGTGGTATCCCGGGTCCATGGCGATGAACTCCACTTCAAAATCCACTTTCTTGTGCTTTTTCAGCTCCTGGAACAGCTTCGCTAAAATGAGGCTGTCCTTTCCGCCTGAAATAGCCACCGCCACTTTGTCTCCCTCTTCCACCAGGTTATAATCATTGATGGCTTTGATGAACTTCCCCCATACATTTTTCTTGTAGGTGGTGGTGAGGCTTCTCTCAATCTCCTGCAGCGTCTTCCGCTCGCTGAAAGGAACGAGAATCTCACAACCTTCTCCTGCTATACTCATATCTATCTACACCTCTTATTAAAATCATTCATTGGAATACAGTGTTAAATTATAGCACAAAATCTTCCCCTGCAATAGTTTATTTTATAAAAAACCATGCGGCTCAAGGGGTAAAGGTCTTCACCCCAGAAGAAAAATGCCCTTTTTCGTTAAAAATATATTAAAACCCGCTCAAGGCAGAAAAACAGGTCTATAATGATATCAATAGTAAAAGATGGAGGAAAAAAATATGATTATCACAACAACCAATGCTGTCGATGGAAAGAGAATCATTGCTTATAAAGGAATTGTCTTTGGCGAAGTCATCTCCGGTGTCAATTTCATCAAGGACTTCACCGCTGGTCTTTCCGACCTCTTTGGCGGAAGAAGCAAAACCTATGAAAGCGAGCTCATCGATGCCAGAATCAATGCTTTAAGAGAGCTGGAAGAAAGAGCCTACAGCCTGGGCGCCAATGCCGTGGTAGGTGTGAAGATCGATTATGAGACCTTGGGTCAGTCCAATGGAATGCTCATGGTCACCGCTTCAGGCACCGCTGTGGTTGTAGAATAACTAAGAAGCTGAATCCTTACAAAGAGAAAGAAGGAGTTTATCCATGACCATGGAGACTCCTTCTTTTTTGCTTTTCAAGATGCTAATATCCTAAATGAAGATCCACTACATTCAGAAGCTTCTCTCCTTGTCTGAAACGCTTGATATTCTCTGCCATGAGCTCTACAGCCCGCCTGTTGGTCCCATCACTGAAACCTCCAAGATGGGGGGTAAGGAGCACATTCTCAAGATCCCACAGTGGACTCTCTTCCGGCAGCGGCTCTTTGTGAAACACATCAAGACCTGCTCCACGGATTCTGCCTTCTTTTAGCGCCCTGATGAGAGCTTCTTCCTCCACCAGCGGACCTCTCCCAAGATTTATGAGCACTGCTTCTTTTTTCATGCTCTGGAATGCCTCTTCTCCCACCATACCTCTGGTGTCTTTGGTGAGGGGAGCCAGGATCACAATATAGTCTGCCGTTTCCATGGCCGAAAGCATGTGCTCTAAAGGCAGCACCTGGTCAAAATACTGAAGCTCCTCCGGCGTTCTCTTCAGTCCCACCACAGTCATATCAAAGGCTTTGGCTTTCTTCGCCAGAAGCTGTCCGATGCTTCCTGCCCCCACAATGAGAAGCTCCTTTCCCCGAAGCTCTGTGAGGTGGTACTCGTAAGACCAGGGTCTTTCTTTCTGATGCCTTATGGCCGGCAGAAAATCCCTGGAAAAAGCCAGGATCATGCCCATGATGTGGTCTGTCATCTGGGGACCATGGACTCCGCGGGTATTGGTTAGGACGATGTCCTTTTCCTTCAGATAAGAGAGTGGATGGGTGTTGACCCCTGCGGAGAAAGACTGGACCCATTTGAGGTTTCTCATGGGCGCAAGATCTTCCGCTTTATACCGGAAAGGAGGAATCACGGCCTCCACCTTTTCATAAAAACCTTCTGCATCTGACATCTTTTCAAGGTCCACAATCTCTTCAGAAGAGAGTTCCCTGAGAAGATCCGCTTCTTCTTGGGACAGGACCGATCTTGGCATACAGTTGATGATCATCTTCATTTCCCTCCAGAACTTTTCTACTATTTTAACATAGTTTCTTTGACTTTCCTCAAAACTTTCCCCTAGTTATTCCATTCTTCATATACCCGCAAAAAAAGTTCACAGTTTTTCCATAAACTAGCCTATACTATAGATAACTCATTTATTGCCGGAGGATACTGTAAAATGCAAAATAAAAATGCGGGCTATCTGGCCGCGGTCAGCATGTCTCTCATCGTTGGTTTTTCTTTCTATTTCAGTAAAATTGCCCTTTCCTTTGCTTCTCCTTTGGAGGTTCTGGCCCACAGGTTTACCGCAGCAGCGGTTTTCTCTGCGGTGCTTCTTCTTTTGAAGGTACTGCCCTTAAAAATCACCCGGGAGGATTTCCTGAAGTTTCTTCCCTTTTCCATTTTCTATCCCATCCTTTTTTTCCTATTGCAGGTCATTGGACTCACCAGTGTCCAGAGTTCCCTGGCTTCCATCATCCAGGCAACCACACCGCTCTTCACCATGGTCCTGGCGGCTCTTCTCTTGAAGGAAAAGGTAGGCCGGAAGAAACTCTTTTTTCTTCTCCTCTCCCTCTCAGGGATCCTCTATATTTCCTTTCATAAGGGCATCAGTTTCGAAGCCTCCAGTGTTCTGGGATATGCCTTTCTTCTCTTCTCGAGCTTTTCCTCTGCTGCAAATTTCATTCTTGTGAGAAAATATGCAAGAAGCCTTGGATATCTGAAGATCACGATCATGGCCGTCTTTGCCGGTTTCATCTTTTTCAATGGTGCTCTGTTTATCCGAATGGGGCTGGGAGCCTCTTTGGGCTCCTACAAGATGGCTTTTGGCACTTATCGCTACCTTTTTCCCATTCTCTTTCTTGGGATTCCCTCCACGCTCTTTTCCTCCATGCTGACAAACTTCTCCCTCACAAAACTGGAGGCTTCCACCATGAGTGTCTTCCATCATCTGGGCACCTTCGTGTCCATTTTTGCGGGAGTAGTACTCCTGAAAGAGACACTGTTTTTCTATGAAATCATCGGCAGCCTTCTGATTCTTCTCGGGGTCCTCGGCATAACCTTCTCCGGAAGGAAGTAATCTCGCCTTTTGAATCGTCCTTTGTACTTGAACATCATCAGATCTTACTTCCATAGCTTCCTTGAATCCTGTAATAACATGACGAAAAGCAAAAAAAAAGAGTAGAGCGCTGCATTCTGGATGCGTCTTCCAGAGTGCGTTCTCTACTCTTGCTTTTTAGTTAAAACTGATCCGCGATGGTCTGCAGGATCACATAAGAGGACATGGCGCCGGGATCCTCATGACCGATGGAACGCTCTCCCAGATAGGAAGCTCTTCCTTTGGTCGCAATGATTGTCTTAGTGTATTCCACACCTTTACCCGCTGCCTCTACAGCCGCATCGAGTGCTTCTCTTGTGGAGGAACCGTTTGAAATGGCTGCCTTCAAAGCTTCCAGCGCTGGTTCCAGAGCATCCACCATGGTTTTCTCTCCCACAGTCGCTTTACCTCTGGCCTTTACGCCGTCAAGACCTGCTTCCAGCATCGCCTGAAAATCTTCCAGAGTGATGTCTTCCTTGCCGGCAACTGCTTTGCCCGCATTCATAAATGCAGTTCCATAGAGAGGACCTGCAGCACCGCCCACCTTGGAGATCAGGGCCATGCCCACTGCCTTCATCACATCTGATGGTGTAGCCATCTCAGAAGCTTCCAGCTTCTCCTTTGCCGCACCAAATCCCTTCGCCATATTGAGGCCATGGTCTCCATCGCCGATGGCGGCATCCAGCTGTGTCAGAAACAGTTTCTTTTCTTCAATCACCTGACCCACGGCCAGGATGACTTCCTTTACCTTTTGTGCATTTGCCATAATACGTGTCCTCCTTGCAGTAAATTATAGAGACTTCAGAGCTGGTGTATCTGCTGGAGCATCAAAGAGTTCCTTCAGTTCATCATCCAGTTTGAGAAGAGTCACAGAGAATCCTGCCATTTCAAGAGATGTCATATATTCTCCCACCATGGACTTGTATACTTTGATTCCTTTTTCTGCCAAGATCTCATGAACTCTCTTGTTGACGATATAAAGCTCCATGAGTGGTGTGGAAGCAAGGCCGTTCACAAGAACAACCACTTCACTGCCGGTGTAGTCGATGTCTGCCAGGATCTTTCCTACCAGATGGTCTACCATCTCATCTGCAGTCTTCAGGCTTTCTCTGTGGGTTCCTGGTTCGCCGTGGATACCCATACCTACTTCCATTTCATCCTCACCTAAAGTAAAGTTTGGTTTTCCAGCAGCTGGAACAATACATGGAGACAGCGCAAGACCCATGGATCTTACATTCTTGATGACTTTTTCAGCCACGGCTTTTACTTCAGGAAGCTCAGCGCCGGTTTCAGCCTTTGCGCCTGCAATCTTATGAACAAGAACGGTACCTGCAATTCCTCTTCTTCCTGTGGTCCAGGTGGAGTCTTCTACAGCTACGTCATCATTGACCACTACATAGTCTACTTTCAGATCTTCTGCTTCTGCCATTTCCTTGGCCATTTCAAAGTTCATGATATCTCCGGTGTAGTTCTTCACAACGAGAAGACATCCCTTAGGGCCTGTGACAGCTTTCACAGCTTCAAATACCTGGTCTGGAGTTGGGGAGGTGAAGACTGCTCCGGCTACGGCGCCGTCCAGCATTCCTTTTCCTACGAATCCGCCATGAGATGGCTCATGTCCAGATCCTCCACCACTTACAAGGGCTACTTTTCCTTCCACTGGGGAATTCTTTCTCACAAGGACTTCAAAACCATCCAGTTTTCTTACGTGGTCTGGATGTGCGTACACCATACCCATCAGCAGTTCGTCGACGACATTGTTTGGATTGTTGATTACTTTTTTCATGTTACCCTCCTTGGATATTTGTAAACCTTTACTTCAAAGTGCAAATAAAACTAGACAGTCATCCCATCTAGTATTTGAACCCTATACGTACATTGTGAAACCATTGATGAACAAAGTCAATTCTCTTTAGGTAAATATTTCATTAATATTTAGCATAATTAACCAATTGTTTTCAGGTATCACTCCACTAGACAACGGGTTTTTCTCTTTTCCTCCTGCAGATGTTCATTTCTCGAACATGACAACTTGTGATGTTCCTTGTTTTTATTTTGAAAACCTCGTCAGCAGAAGGGATGTTTTACTGTGAATCTTACAGCTAACTCGTCAGATGATAACTGGCATGAAGAAGCTGCTTCACTTCTTTCGTCGCTACAGTGCCATCCAGGAGAATGGAGATCCAGTGGTTCCTATTCATATGATATGCAGAATAGATCCCTGGCTGGCTTCTCAGGACAGAAATAAGTTCAGGATCGCACTTCACATTAAGCACATCCACAGGAGGATCCTGAGACAAACCAAACTTACTTCCTGGTACTTTCAGGAGAAGCCCAAACCACTTTCTGCTCCTTTTATGACGAAACACTGCATGTTCAGGACTTTTGAGAAATGGATAGTCCGGAAGGATTCCATATTCTTCCCTGATATAGTCCAGCACCTGTTTCCGATTCATCTGCCCATATCCTCCTTTAAGCTCTCCGCTGTTCTTTCTTGCCGTATCCAACTGCTTCAATATTCTCTTCTATCCTTTGACAGCAGCTTTCTTTCACCTATGCCATCAGCCAAGGAAGAAGTCAAGAATGACCTCTACCGCCTCTTTCAGATATCCGCCCAAAAATATGGCAGCCATGAGCGACCACGTGGCAAAAAGAACCAATAGAAATCCCAAGGTTCCATCGAACTTATAGTAGACTTCTATTGCCACTAACGCAATGAAAAGCCAGAAAAACAGAAAGGATAATTTTCTTTTCATCAGTACATCTCTCCTCCATACTCTTAGTTCCAATGTTGCCTTCTTTACGGTTTTACCAACAGCATTTCTTTCTTACAGAAGTTTTCAGATTCTATTTTTCAGATCATGTTTCAATATATCGCTTTATATATAGATTCAGTAAGGGATTGAAATTTCCTTATAAATAGTACTATGCTTCTATTATACCGGAATCTGAGGCAGCAGTTCATTTTTCACCTGGATTTCAGACAAAAATAAAAAAAAAGAAAGAACCTAAAACCCATCGTGGATTTGAGATCCTTTCTTAAAACTTATCTTCTTCTCTTCTGAGCAGCTACTTCAAACTTCGCTTTTCTGCCTGAAAGTTTCTTGCCATTGAGATTCTCGACGATTTCACGTTCTGCACCCTGCAGTACATCCACAAAGCTGAACTTTGTCATGATGTCGACGGTGCCAATGCTGTCTGGCTTTAACTTTGTATTGTAGGTGATGAAGTCAATGAGCTTCTTTGGTGTGAGCTTATCCATGGATCCTACGGTGACAAAGAGTCTTACATACTTCTTTGGTGCTTCCAGCACATTCACTTTATAGTCAAAGCTCAGTTCATCCTTATAGAGGGAATGCATGAGAGCCGCTGCGATGTCTTCCACATTGAAGGTCTCTTTCAGCTCTTCGATGATGGGATAGAATCTCTCGTAGCCCTTTTGTGACAGCTCTGCCACAACCTTATCCTTGAAACGGTCATTCTTTGCCTTGAAGATGTCTTCTACAGTTGGAATATCACGCTTCACGATCTTGCTCTTTGTGACCTTTTCAATCTGTCTCAGGAATCCGATTTCTCTTCCACTGACTAAAGAGTAGGCAATTCCTTCTCTCTTGGCACGTCCGGTTCTTCCGATTCTATGCACATAGGATTCAATATCCTGTGGCAGGTCATAGTTCACTACGTGGGACAGGTTGTCGATGTCAATTCCTCTTGCAGCCACATCCGTTGCCACCAGGAACTTCAGCTTACGTTCTTTGAACTTCTTAAGCGTTGCAATTCTTACGTTCTGTGTCATATCGCCATGCATACCTGCAGCGTTATAACCTCTTTCACCAAGACTTGTGACCAGGTCATCCACGCCACGCTTGGTTCTGCAGAACACAAGTACAGATTCCATATCTTCGGTATCCATGATTCTGCACAAAGTTTCCAGACGGTACTGTTCACGCACTTCATAGTAGTACTGTGATACGGTGGAAACGGTCATGGAGTTTACTGCGATCTTGATGTGCACACGGTCTTCACTCATGTACTTCTTGGAAAGCCTCTTGTATTCATCTGGCATGGTTGCAGAGAACAGCATGGTCTGCTTTTCCGCGCTGGTTCCAGCCATGATCTTTTCGATGTCTTCCACAAAGCCCATGTTGAGCATTTCATCTGCTTCATCCAACACCAGGAAATCCACATCCTGAAGCTTCAGTACCTTACGTTCCATGAGGTCAATGACTCTACCAGGAGTTCCTACAACGATGTCTACGCCTCTTCTTAGGGTTCTGATCTGAGTGTCGATGCTGGAACCGCCATATACTGCCAAATGCTTGAAACCCGTGAATTTTGCGATTCTCTCGATTTCCTCGCTGACCTGCATCGCCAGTTCTCTTGTAGGTGCCAGAATGATGGCACTGACACTGCTTTTCTTTTCCATCATGCTGAGCATTGGTGCTGAAAACGCAAGAGTCTTTCCGGTTCCTGTCTGAGCCTGTCCAATGACATCTTTTCCTTCCAGAATCACTGGAATGACTTCTCTTTGGATGTCAGAAGGCACCTCGTACCCCATGGCTGCGATTCCTTTTTCCACCGCTTCACTTAATCCCAACTGAACAAATTTAATTTCTTCCATATATACCTCTTTTCCTTTAGATTTTCTTTTTCTGTGCTGACTCCATAAAAAAACCTCGCAGTTTGTGCGCTGCAAGGTGTTGATAATCGAAACTTCTTTAAAATTTATGTACTATCCTAAACCACTGATGTATTATAGCACTAAAATCCTCGAATAGCAATGTATTTTGAAAAAGACTTCCAGAGGAGATTAGCCCAAAATTCCTCTTCTTACTGCCTTCCCGGTCCATGCCACGGATTCTTTTCAAGGCTCACGGTCTTTCTCCCTCTTCTTCTCTATTTCAGGATGCCGAAGGTGAATCCCGCCTCTTCAAACTCATCAATGAGATGGTCCAGATACTCCGGTGTGGCTTTTTGCACATCATGCATGAGAATCACCGCAACCTTACGGTCTCCATTATCCTTGAAGGTCTTCATGGCGTATTTTCCCATGGCTTCCGGGGTTTCTGGTCTTCTGTTTTTTGGCTCCGAGTCTCCAGACATAGCATTCCAGTCAATATCCACGACCCCCTGAGAAAGCAGCGTATTCTGTGCTTCTTCCATGTTCTTCCAGCTCATGGAGCCCCCCGGAAATCTGAAGACATGGGTATCAAAACCCTCTCCCAGATGTCCCCGTAAAGACGTTCTTGTTTTCTCATACTCTTCCAGAATCCGGTCCGCTCTGGCGGATCTTCCCGGATAAAGATAGCTGTAGTCATGGCTGTAGCTGTGCACCGCAATGCTGTGACCTTCCGTGATATACCTTTGAAGAAGCTCAGAGGTGCCATTCTTATCCACATTATCCCCCAGAAGGAAGAAGGTTCCCGGAACGCCGCGCCTTTTCAGGACATCCAGCACTTTCTCTGTATTCTTATGAGGGCCGTCATCGAAGGTGAGAAATGCCAGGTTCTTTTCACCCTCAAAGGCTTTCTTCCCCCGCATCCATGCTTTCACATCCGCTGTGTCATAGGCATAGGCGGAAGCTTCATAGGAGTGATTGGAGCCTTCCTTGAGCCTTTTGAGATCCTTCATTTCCGGCGCAGCTTTTTCCGCCGGGATCTTTTCTGCAGGTCTCTTTGGGGTGAACTCCTTCACTTCAGGGAGTTCTTCGACTTTCACGGTTTCCCCTGGATTCCCCGCTTCCGGTAGAGTAGCCTTCATGAAAGAATCTCCTACTTCCTGAATCTTTGGCAAAAGTGTACTTCTTAAAAACAAGCCTCCTGCTCCCAGCACCAGAATAGCACCTATACTGGAAAAGAAAATTTTTCTTCTCTTTCTCTTTTTTCTCAGCTTCTCTCTTTGATTCAAATTATGTCTTCTATAGATATGATCTTCCATGTTATTCACCGTTCACTTTCTATCTCATTTGTTTCTCTGTAAGAAATGAGCTCCAGAAGTCCTGTTTCAGCTTCACTGCTCCTCTACATGGCACTAGTCTAACACCCGTGTATAAAACTAAGGTTACATAAAGGTGGCAATCCGTTTACAAAAAATGAAAAACATAAAAAGAGAAAACACACGGAGCTACGCCTATTATTTTCAGAAAGGTTTACAAAAGAGTCATGGGATCCCCAGTTTTTTTTGCTATGATAAGAAGTAGAGAAAACCAAGCAGAAAGGAATGAAAGAATATGAAAGATTATAAAGGATATATCGGCTCTTACACAAGAAAAGAGAGCCGGGGTGTGCGTGCCTTCCGCTTCAATGAGGAGGAGTTTGTCATTGAAGACTTTTATGAGGTGGAAGACCCTTCTTATCTCGCTCTTAGCCCTGACATGAATATCCTCTACGGGTCCATGAGAGACGGCAGCAGCCACGGCGTCTTTTCCATGAACCTCACCACAGACATCGTGGATAAAGTGCTTTTTGAGAAAGAAAACACCCCTTGCCACATCTCCACTTTTGAAGACAGGCTGCTTGCCTCCAACTACCACCAGGGTCTGCTGGATCTTTATGCCTTAGAAGAGGGCATGGTGAGAAAAAGACTCGATCAGGCCGCCCATGAAGGCTCCGGTCCCAATGAGAAGCGCCAGGAAGGACCTCATGTGCATTTTGCCATGAAAAACCCCCACCATTCTGAAGTGCTTGTATGCGACTTAGGCACCGACAAGGTGTACCGCTACGAAGCTTTTGATGAGCTTAAAAAAGTCGGTGAACTTCTTCTTCCCAATGGATCCGGCCCAAGGCACATCGCTTTTTCTAAAAAGCATCCCTATCTTTATGTGTTCACCGAGCTCTCCTCGGAGATCTTCGTCTACGATTTTAAGGACGGCGACTATCATTTGAAGCAGGTGGTGAAGACACTTCCGGAGGATTTTCAGGGAGAGAACACAGGAGCTGCCATCCGGCTCTCTCCGGACGAGAAGCACCTTTATGTCTCCAACCGTGGACAGGACTCCATCTCCGCCTTTAAGGTCAAGGAAAATCATCTGCTGGAGAAAATCGCCACCTACCCAAGCGGTGGAGAACACCCCAGAGACTTCAACCTCAGCCCAGATGGATGTTTCCTTCTGGTAGCCCATATGATCACAAACGATCTTAGTCTCTTCAGAATAGATAAGCAAAATGGTGAACTGACGCTTCTAAAAAAGGGCATCCGAACACCAGAACCCATCTCCATTGTCTTTTTGGAGAAGGAGTCCTAGATTTTTCAGGATAACGGAAAGAGAAAATGAAGTTTACCCTAAAAAAGATGCACCCTCTCGTAAGAAAGGATGCATCTTTTCACTTATATGGAATATATAGGGATCGAGCTATAGCGCGGGGACGCTGTAGCCTTTAGGCGATAGCAGTAAGTACGAAGGAGAGCATAAAGAGTACGGTGATGATATAAAGGATTGGATGTACTTCTTTTCCCTTCTTCTGAAGAATCTTGGAAATGGCATAGAACAGGAATCCAAAGGCGATACCATTGGTGATGGAGTAGGAGAATGGCATGAAGGCAATGACCATGAATGCAGGAACTGCAACGGCCAGGTCGTGCCAGTCAATGTTCTTTAGACCTTCAGACATGAAGATACCTACCACAATCAGTGCAGGAGCAGTCGCTGCGCCTGGAACCATCAGTGCGATGGGAGAAAGGAAGAGAGAGATGAGGAACAGTACGCCTGTGGTTACAGAAGCAAGTCCTGTCTTTGCTCCCTGAGCGATACCAGCAGCACTTTCCACATAAGTGGTTGCATTGGAGGTACCGAGCAGTGCACCAATGGAGGTGGCAGTAGCATCTGCAAAGAGAGCCTTTTCCATCTTTGTGCTCATTCCCTTGGAGTTTTCAATGGAGTTAGCATCCGCTTCGGTGAAGATCCCTGCTTTTCTTCCAGCACCCAGGAATGTTCCAATGGTGTCGAAGGTATCGGTGAGGGAGAATGCGAAGACGGTGGTCAATGTGATAAACAGCTTGTCCGCTGCGAAAATGCCTTTAAAATCCAGCGCAAAAAGTGTTGGAGATAAGCTTGGCACTTTGAACATGTCTGCAGACAGTTCTGGCACATGGGTAACACCAAAGAAAATACCAAGGACTGTGGTGGACACGATACCGATGAGAATTGCACTTCTTACCTTCAGAAGAAGAAGCACTACTGTGATGATGAGTCCAATTAAAGCAACCTGAGCGGTTGGGTTTGTAAAATCAGTCAGCGCAGGGATGATGTCTGCGAACATTCCGCTTCCATCTCCGTTGTCGGTGATTCTGGAAACTGTTTCTGCAGTAAAGGTCAAAAATCCAGCCTGCTTGATGCCAAGATAAGCAATGAAAAGACCAATACCACCGCTGATGGCATACTGAAGGGATTCTGGAATCGCCTTCACGATCATCTTACGGATTTTTGTCACCGTGATGAAAATGTTGATCAGTCCACAGATGAATACCAGTGCCAGAGCTTGCTGCCAGGAGTATCCAAGAACAAAAACAACGGTAAAGGTGAAGAATGCATTCAGTCCCATACCAGGAGCCACTGCAAAAGGAACGTTTGCGACAAATGCCATGATGAAGGTTCCGATGGCTGCGGATAGAATGGTTGCGGTGAACACTGCACCCTGGTCCATTCCAGTGAGAGCCAGAATCTGTGGATTAACAAAAATAATGTAGGCCATGGTCAGGAATGTGGTGAAGCCACCCAGCACTTCGGTTTTTACATCTGTGCCGTTTTCCTTCAGCTTAAAGAGTTTTTCCATTTTACACCTCGTATGAATATTTAGTATGATTACTTCTCTATTCTATCCGAACATTAAGGAATAAGCAATATTTTTTATTCGTGATTTTGAACTCTTCACAGTTTTGAGAATGGAAACGGTTTTCTTTGGTCTTTTCTGCTTTTTTAGTGGATTTCTCCCTCAATATCCGTATTTATCCATATGATATCCACAGCTGTGCATAACATCATTCGGTCTTTCACGCTGCATCCCGGGTGCTTTTATGATAGAAGGTATACGTACATCCGGAGACCTTTTCCCATATATTTCGTATTTTATTTCCTTTCTTATTCGTAAAAAGACCCCAAGCATCTGCCCGAGGTCTTTGAATCTGCTGTTTTCAGCTTTTTTATACTTTGTAAATGGTGGAAGCGGTATTACCGCCCTCTCCACTCCAGTTGTGGTGGAAGAACTCCCCTTCTGGGCGGTCCACTCTTTCATACATATGGGCTCCAAAGTAGTCTCTTTGGGCCTGAAGAAGATTCGCCGGCAGGTTTTCTGTATGGTACCCGTCATAGTAAGACAGGGCAGAGCTCATGGCCGGCATGGCGATGCCGTTTCTTATGCCAAGGATCACCATCTCTCTTAATCCCTTCACAGCTTCTTCCAGTTCACTTCTGAAGAAAGGCGCCACCATGAGGTTCTTCAGCTCCACATTCTCTTCATAAGCATTTCGGATGTCATTGAGGAAAGCGGAGCGGATGATGCAGCCGCCTCTCCAGATGGAGGCAATCTCTCCCAGCTTCAGCTCCCATCGGTAGTGGTCCGACGCTGCCTTCATGAGGGAGAACCCCTGGGCATAGGAAATGATCTTTGCCGCATACAGGGCTTTTTCCAGAAGATCCACTGTGTCCTTCTTCTCTGGAAGGCTTCTTGGTTTCTCCACACCTTTGGCCGCTGCCACTCTTTCTGCCTTCATGGAGGAGAGGATTCTCGCATAAACTGCTTCCGTAATGAGGGTCACCGGTTCTCCCTCTTCCAAAGCGGAGATCACTGTCCATTTACCGGTTCCCTTCTGCATGGCTTTATCCAGGATGTAATTCACGATATACTCTCCGTGTTCATCCTTTTCATTGAGAATCTCGGAGGTGATCTCCACCAGATAGCTCTCCAGTCTTCCTTTATTCCAGGCAGAGAAGATTTTCGCCATCTCCTCATTGTCTACACCCACCACATCCCGCAGGATGGCATAGACTTCTGAGATCAGCTGCATGTCTCCATATTCAATGCCGTTGTGTACGGTTTTTACATAGTGGCCGGAGCCTCCGTTTCCAATCCAGGTAGTGCAGGGCTCATCTTCATTTGCGCCAGCCTTGGCGGCAATGGCCATGAAAATGTCCTTTATTCCTGCCCAGGCTTCTTTGTTCCCGCCGGGCATCATGGAGGGTCCATAGAGAGCGCCCAGCTCTCCGCCAGAAACACCGGAGCCGATATAATAGATGCCTTTTTCCTCCAGGTACTGCACTCTTCTTTCGGTGTCCTCATAATTGGAGTTTCCTCCATCTATGATGGTATCTCCTGGTTCCAGATAAGGCAGAAAGTTCTCAATGGTGAGATCCACCGTTTCTCCAGCCTTGATCATCAACATGATTTTTCTGGGCTTTTCTAAAGAAGAGGTGAACTCTTCGATGGAATAGGCGGGAATGAACTTCCCTTCCTTACCCTTTCCTTCCATGAACTCCCGGATGACTTCCACGCTTCGGTTGCCAATGGTCACCGGATACCCTTTAGACTCTATATTTCTCGCCAGGTTTTCTCCCATGACACGAAAACCATAAATACCTATTGCACCTTTCATTTCCTAACCTCCATGGGGCAGATTCCCGCCCAAATCAATTTGATACAAGTTAATCTCTTTCTTCTTATTATCATGGTTTCCATGTTTTTTTTCAAGGGGCAACGGAAACTTCGTGCAAAAAGTAAAAGGGAGCAGAAAAGATCCCTGCTCCCGTTAAAATGATTGCTTCTATTCTTCTGTATCTTTCAGAAGGTCCACATAGCTGATTTCCAGACCTTTGGCGATTCTTTTCAGTGTTTTAATGGACGGATTTGTTCTTCCGATTTCCATGTCCGAAAGATATGTATTTGATATTCCTACAATGTCTCCAAGTTCTTTTTGTGTCAGATTCTTCTTTTTTCGGTATTTGCGTATATTATCTCCGATAGTGACCACTCCTCCACCCCCTATAAGATTATTATACGTTCAAACCGAAATAATTCAATGGATTTTACGCCCTTGGCGTAATTTATCTTTCCTGTAACTTCTTCCCTGTTTTTCATTGTAAAATAAACGTAAAATACCAAAATTTACGGAATTTGGAGGATCTTATGAGCATTGGTGAAAAACTGAAAGCAGCCAGGAAACAAAAGAGACTTACTTTGAAAGAAGTCGCCAGTGTCACAAACCTTTCCATCTCCTATATCAGCGATATAGAGCACGGGAAGAGTTTGCCCCCCATCGATACCCTGACAAGCCTTTGTAAAGCGCTGGACATCTCCATGTACACCTTTTTCAAAGAGGAGGAGCCCATGTTTCTCCGGGAGACCACCCTGCAGGGCGAGCTGACGGAGCTTCTTCGGGATTTTCCGGACTGGAGTCCTGAGGATAAAGAAGAGCTCATCCGCTACCTGAAAGCGAAAAAAGTGGTGAGAGAGGGCCAGGACTAAAAGATAAACATAGCAGAAAAAGATGGAGCAGCCACTTACGCTGCTCCATCTTTTTTCTGTTTCCAGAAGGTTTCTTTGTCATAGTCTGAGAGGCTTTCAGAAAACTTCTTCTTGATTTCCAAAAGCCGCTGAAGATCCCTTATGTACTGATAAAGACTGGACCGGTTCTCAAACTCTTCTCTGGTTTTTGGCAGGTCCTGTCCTCTGAAGATCTCCAGATAATCACAAAGATCATCCATGAGCTCTTTTGCGGTGTTCAGCTCATGGAACTGATCACTGACCAGTTCTGAAAGAGACGCCACCAGACGGTTCTGTTCATAGTACCTGGTCACATGGTTCAGATGGTCGCTCATGATTTTCAGCACTTCGTACTGCTTGATCCGCATTTCCATATAGCGCACATAATACACAAAGCTTTCGGAGAGGTAGTTGGAGGCAAGCCTCTGGGCTTTGTCCATACCTCTTTTTAGTGTCGCATCCAGCTTTTGAAGCAACACTTCTTCCTCCGCATCCTTCTTCTGGGTGAGAATGCTTCTGGAGAAGCTGAGAAGAATGGCCCGGAAAAGCTCTTCCACTTCCTTCTGCGCAGCTCGGATGTCCTTTTCCACACTGGGCATATAGGTATTGAGTAAAAGGGCAATGCCTGCGCCTATAATGAGAATGCCATACTCATTGAGGATCCAGGAAAAAGCCACGGACTCCTCTATGAGCAAATGAGTCACAAGGACGGTGCTGGGTACAATGCCCTCGTTGAGGTTCAGCGCCGCTGCCGTGGGGATGAAGAGGAGAAGGTAAATCCCAAAGCTCCAGGCAGAGTAGCCAAAGAGAAGAAACACCCCCACCGCCACCGCCAGGGCAAGGGTGGTGGAACCCAGTCTCCGAAGAGCGATCTCAATGGATTTTCTCTTGGTGCTCTGGACACTGAGCACCGTGATGACCCCGGCAGAAACCGCGTAGGAAAGCCCCACATACTGAGCGATGAGGACTGCCAGGGTTGCGCCTATGGCCGTTTTAAAGGTTCGGTATCCTACATATTTACGGAGCTTCATGTTCATCCAGCCTTTGCATTTTTTTCAGAAGAGTGATGAGGGTTTTCTTTTCGTCCTCGCTGAGGCCCTCCATGGACTCTTTCATAATGGAAAGATGCTTCGGGAACACCTCTTCCATGACATCTTTTCCTTTTTCAGTGAGACTCAACTGATAAGACCTTCTGTCTCCAGGAGTGGCTTTTTTCACCACATAGTCTTCCTTAAGAAGGTTTTGTATGACCACAGTCATATTGCCTCCACTGGTTAAAATCTTCTCTGTGATCTCGCAGACCCTCATGTCTCCTTTGTGATATAAAACCTCCAGTACCATAAATTGCGAGGGGGTCAGTCCAGAGTCCTTCATGTTCTTCATGGTCTCCTTATGGACCATGGAAAGGCTCCGGCTGAGTGAGATCAGCAGTTTCAGATTGAGATCGTGTTCTTTGCCATAACTTTTTTTCTTCGTTTCCATACCTTTACTATAATCGAAATCCCGTTTCATTTCAATTGCATCCAATTGAAATGAAACGGGATTCTTTTTCACACGCTCTGCATCTGCTGTTTTTCCAAAGAAAAAAGTGCTGTCTCCAGCACCTTTTCCTGTAGTCAAATGAATTATTTGAGGTTCTCCGCAGCATGCTGTCCTGCGATTCTTCCGCTGGTCAGCGCAAACTGCACTGCGGATCCGGACATGTACACCTGATTGTAGAGAATTTTGTTGGCATTTTCTCCTGTGGCATAGAGGTTCTCGATGATGCTTCCATCTTCTTTCAGCACCTGGAAGGAATCATTGGTCTTTACTCCGCCAAAGGTCCCCATGGTCACTGGGTAGAACTTGATGGCATAGTAAGGGGCTTTTTCCACAGATACCAGATAGTCCTTGGACTTGCCCATGGCGTCCACACCGGACTTCACGCCCTCATTGAAGGTCTTCATGGTTTCTTCTAGTGTTTCCACTGGAACCTTCATATTTTCAGCCAGTTCCTTGAAGGTTTCTCCCTTCACCACTTCCTCAGAAGGCATGGCCGCTTCTAAAGCCTTCACAAGATCCGCATTGGCTTCTGTGGAATCCACCAGGAGCCAGGTGCCCTTTTCTTCAATGAGCTTGTTGGTGGCGATGGAGTAGTGCACTTCCTCGTTCATGAATCTTTCACCCTGGTAGTTCACATAAAGCCTTGTCCAGTCCATGCCTAGGGCTTGGGTCCCTGGAATCTTGCTGCCGATGCCAAGGCCAATGATCCAAGGCTCCTCATATAGCGCCGCCCCGAGCTTTTCTGCCATGACGATGCCGTCTCCGGTGCTTCCTACAGAAGCCCAGCTAAGAGCGGAGGTGCCTTTGGCTTCAGGCACAAATCTCTCCAGAAGCTCTTCACTCTTGGCAAAGCCTCCTGCTGCGAGAATCACTTTATCCGCATGGACAATGACCTTTCCGTTCTTGTCTTTTGCTTCCACGCCGATGACTTTTCCGTTTTCATCCACCAGGATGTCCACTACTTCGGTTTCCGTTCTGATTTCCACGCCTTCTCCGGTGATGAAATTCTTGATGTTGTTGGTTAAGGTCGTTCCACCTTTCGTGGTGGCGTCGCTCTTGGCAAAATGAAGTCTTCTCACTGGATCCAGTCCGAAGCCCATGATGGCAGAGTATTCATGCTTCACCGTATCCACCAGCCACTCCGTGGTGACTACAGCGGCATCCATGAACCGGTCCACAAAGTCGTAATCCGGATACACCCCTTCTTTATTGGACGCGTCCTGGCGCTCTTTCCAAAGCTCCATCCAGGATTCCTTCGAGTCTTCAATGCCTTCTGCTCTTTGGAACTTGGTGTCTGTGGCGGAAATCCCTCCACCAGACAGGGCAGTGGAACCACCTGTGGCAGCGAGCTTTTCCAGCACGATGACTTTGGCGCCATGCTCTTCTGCCGATGCGGCGGCCACGAGTCCAGCACCGCCTCCGCCGACTACCACCACGTCCGTGGTGATCTCAGTGACCTTGGTTTCTTCTTCCTTGTCTGTGGCTGCTTTCAGCTTTTCCGCATCCCCGCCTGCTTTTACAATGCAAGCTTCTACTGCGGCCAGGATGGCCTTGGAAGTTACCGTGGCTCCCGCAATTGTATCCACAGCCAGCGTCTGTCCATCCACAATCTCTTCAGGGATTCTTTCGAGTGGTGCATCGCTGATCCCTGCAGATTCTTTGTGGGACAGCACCTTTACGGATACGATGGCATCCTTGGACAGTTCCACAGAGACCGTCAGGTCTCCATTATGTCCCTGGACGGTTTCTTCATAGGTGCCTGCTGTATAAAGTCCCTTTTCTTCTTCTTTTGGTGCATCGCTTTTCTGGCATCCGGCAAAGCTCATGATCATAAAGACCAGTAGAAGCCCTGCATACCATTTCAGATTTCTCTTTTTCACTTCTGTTTCCTCCCGCATTTTGTTTGATATTTTTCAAACTTATATGATTATGTTAAATTATCGTCTTTTGTCCATGTCAACAGGAAGATTCAGCGGATTTTCTGTAAAATAACAAAAAACCATGGTCTTGACTCCATGGTTTTCCTGATGATTCATTCTTCTCTTATATGGCTTCTAAAACAATGCTACTCTTCCTCTTTCTTCCATGAATCACCTTCTGATAAAGAGGTTTTCCCAGAAGATACGGATCTTCTGGATTCTCCTGAAAGGCTGGCCCCAGTGAAGATTCTTTTACCATCTGAAGACCTTGCGTCTTCATCTTCTCTGAAAGATAATGCTCCTCATATCCTTTTCCTTCAAGGCGAAGCTCTGACTTTTTTACCTCTGCATAAAGAGACGCCCCCACGTAGTCTCCTTCCTCCTTTAAAAGTGGCAGCACCGGAGTTAGAAGACACTTGCCTGTTTCTTTTTCAAAGTTTCGCACCATGCCAAAATCCACCAGAAGATCCACACTTTGCTCCTTCAATGGAAGGTAGTCATAATCGCAGCAGAGAAAGAGAAATCTATCGTGCTTCGCATAAGTTTCCAGATTTCTTTTCAGCTGAAGGATCCTCTCTAAGTCGTAGTCCACCAGAATATAGGTGGTTTCCTCCCGAAGCTCTTTCAGGTACTGCTGAAGGAAAAAGCCCACACAGTTGTTCATCTCCATCATATAAGGAAGAGGCGCTTTCACCTCATGGATCCGCTCCATCATAAGACCCATGGTCTGGTAGATATGATTGATGTAGGTATGGCTGGAGCTTTCAAGAAACTCCTCTTTGGTCTGCATTTTTCTGCCACAGTTCATCTTTGTCCGGACAGAAGGCTCATAGACAAAGACTCCTGCACTGACCTTGGCTTCATAGCCGCAGCCGCACAAAAAGTCCCCTTCCACCACCATATGATCCACCAGATCCCCTCTTTTTAGTGGAAGCCTTTCCCCGCAGGAGGGACAGGCAAGGATGGAGAGGGCTTCTAAAGGAATTCCCAAAACCCGGTCCTTCTTCTCCTCCTTTTCTACTGTCTCAATCTTTTCCTGAAGGATTCTTTCCAGGCTTTCGGCTTTCTTCCGCATGGCAAAAACCTCTTCCTGCTGCACTCTCAAATGTTTCAGATACTTTTGTCTATAGAGAGCCGAGTCTTCTCCGCTGAGCCTTTTGAGGGTCATAAGTTCCAGGATGGCGCTGAGGGAAAACTGCAGCCCTTTCAGCGTTTTAATGGTCTCCAGATCTTCTCCGTCTGAAGTAGTGAAGTAATACTGTTCTCCCCGCTTATGAGCCACCAAAAGACCCTTCTCCAGATAAAAACGCACTGCATCCTGCGTCACCTGATGTTTTTTAGAAAATGCCCCAATTCTCATCTCTTTCCCCCACTGTATCTCATCGTTTAGAAATAAATCACTTCTATTCTACCTTACTGTGAAAGATGTGACAATTCAAAGGTGAACCCTTTTAGATGGATCCTTCCTCAGATTCCACTTTCTGTTTTCTTTGACAAAATTAAACAATGTCATTCTTTTGATACGTTTCCTCTTCTCTCCTAAAGTACGCTAAAGTTATGAACCTGTGTGCGTATGGAGATTCCATACAGCAACGGAGAATACCACGAATGTGTAGTGAGGTGAACATAGATGAAAGGAAAGATCCTTCTCCTGGAAGATGAACTGAGAATTGCAGAAGCCATAGCCTATGGCCTGGAAAAAGAAGGTCTCACGGTGAGGATGCTTCATACAGGACAAGGCGCTCTAAAAGCCATCGAGGACTTTCAGCCCGATGTGCTTCTTCTCGATGTGATGCTGCCCGGCATGGACGGTTTTGAGATCCTCAAACGGCTTTCCTATGACAAGTCTTTCGGAGTCCTCATGCTCACGGCCAAGGGAGAAATCATCGACAAGGTGCTGGGGCTGGAGCTGGGCGCGGACGACTATATGACAAAACCCTTTGACATGAGGGAGCTTCTTGCCAGAGTCAAATCTCTTCTGAGGCGGGTGGAGGATCTGAAGAGCCGGGAAAAAGCTTCATCTTGTGTCGAGATCCGCGGAGTCAGGCTCTATCCTAAGGAGCGGAAGGTCTATGCGGGAGAGGCTCTTTTAGATCTGACGCCAAAGGAATATGACCTTCTTTCTACCCTCTTTCTTCATCCGGACCGGGTCTATGAAAGGGAGCAGCTACTGGATCTTATCTGGGGCATGGACTACGTTGGAGGCACAAGAACCGTGGACCTTCATGTGGGCAGGCTCCGGAAAAAGCTTGGGTCTGACTATTCTGATGTCATTGAAACCAAGCATGGCGTGGGATATAAGGTTTCGGGTGGCGCTTTATGAGAAGCAGCATCAAAATGAAATTCAGCTTGTTTCTTCTGATCCTTCTTCTCCTTACTGTGATTCTTCTACGAGTCTTTATTCTGGACGGCATCCGGGAGAATCAGAAAGCGGAATATGAAAACTATCTGAAGCAGCAGACGTTTCTTTCAGAAGCTTATCTTCGTCAGAGCTTTCTCTCCAGTGAGGAGGTTCTCCCGGAAGTGTTTCTGAAAAAAACTGTAGTGGAGCTTACAGGGAGCCTTGCAGGCTATACAGGTCAGGAGACGGCCCTCTTTTCATTAGAAGGCACCTTGCTCAGTCCCAGAAAGGAAACGCTCAATGAAGAAACGCTTAAGGAGCTTCTGCCTTTAGCTCTGGAAGGAAAGACTCTCTACCAAGCGAAAGGAGATGATCTTTTCTATCTGACCCCTTTAAGCATTGAGGGTCAGCGGGTGGGGATTCTTGCTTTCTACTACTCCCTCCGGAATGAAAACAGCTTCTATGAAAACACTGCCAACCGCTTTCTCTATGTGGGTGCTGTGGTTTTTCTTGTATCGTTTCTTGCAGCGTATCTCTATTTCAGATCCTATGCTTCAGATATTGTGAAACTGAACGAGGCCGTAGAAAAAATAGAGACTGGATCCTATGACTTTAAAGTTTCCGGAAGAAACGATGAAATCGGCTCTCTCAGCCAGGGGGTCTATCATATGGGACAAAAGATCAAAGCCACAGTAGAAGACATGCAGGAGGAAGAAAAGAAGCTTACAGATGCGGTGAAGAAACTGGAAATCCTTGAGAAACAGCAAAAAGAATTCATCGGTGCTGTCACCCATGAGTTCAAAACTCCGCTGACCTCTGTCCGGGCATATCTCGATCTTCTTTCCATGTATCCGGAAGATCCTGTACTTCTTAAGAAGGCCCTTCCTGCCATAGAAGAGGAGACCAGAAGGCTCTATGACATGGTGGAGAAAACCCTGGAACTTTCAAAGTTGGAGCATTATGAGCCTCATACCGCCCTCTCCCCTTTGAAGCTCTCTGTGCTTGTGGAGGAGGTTCTCCACAGCCTGAAGGGAAAAATGGAGAAGTTTGGTCTCACCCTTAGTAAAGAGGTGGAAGAAGTGGAGATTCTAGGTGACCGGGAAGCTCTCCTCATTGTTCTCATGAATTTACTGGACAATGCCATCAAATATAATAAGCCTCAAGGAAAGATCTTCCTCCGGATTTATCCAGAAGAGCATTTGGGCATCCTTCAGCT
This sequence comes from Proteiniclasticum sp., assembly GCF_003514505.1. Taxonomy (GTDB): domain Bacteria; phylum Bacillota; class Clostridia; order Clostridiales; family Clostridiaceae; genus Proteiniclasticum. The sequence goes on along the minus strand of NZ_DOPX01000016.1, from coordinate 48,059 downwards.
GGAGGATACAGGCATCGGCATCCCCATGGATCTCTCCCAGAGGATCTTTGATCCCTTCTACACCGTTGACAAAAACCGTTCCAGAGAAACCGGCGGAGTGGGCCTTGGCCTTTCTCTTGCCAAAAAGTATACGGAGCTTCAGGGTGGCACCCTGACTCTTCTTGCTTCCTCAGATGAGGGTACCGCCTTTCAGCTTTCTTTCCCTTTGGCGCTGGAATCCGATGGATGACCCTTTGTTCATTTATTGTTTTCATTTGAGTGAACCATGGATACAATCGGATATTCTATGGAAACATCCGGCGGGTATGATGAGGGTAATCAAAAAAGGAGGTACCAATCATGAAAAGAAAAAACATCGCACTTACACTACTTGCAGCAATGGTACTGACAGCTGTTACCGGTTGTGCCAGCGGAAAAGCGCCTGATGCTTCTCCAGGGGAGAAGCCAGGGGAGGATATTGTCATCATTGGAGAGGAAGGAGAAGAAACATCTGCAGAGGTTGCTGTAAAGGCTATCGAGGCTCTACAGGGTATGGAGATCACCGGATGGCTCAATGAGCATACCGTGGTTCTTTCCAAGGAGAATAAGGATCTTCCAAAGCTAACCTTGGAAGAATATCAGGGTCTTCACCCAAGAAGTCTGTATACCTATGACCTGAATACCAAGGAGTTCACTCTTCTTCAAGGAAAGGCTGACTGGAACTTCTGGGGCGCTGAGCTTTCGAAGGATAAGAAGAATATCTTCTACTATGAATACACCTTAGGAGACCCTGCGTTCTTCATGATGCCTGTGGCTCCTAATGGAACCGGCACCCTCATTGAGGAAGCCATGAGCGGAGAATGGACCTCCGATAATATTTTGGTTGGACCATCCTATCAGGGCGGTGTCTTCATGAAGGTTCCAGGCGGTGCTGTTGAGCATATCGAGGAGCTGAAAGAGATGAATGTGGTCCATGCAGTGAAAATCAAGGATGCCATCCTCTTTACAGAAATCAGCTCTACTTCTTTAAAGAAGTTTGATCTGAATACGAGAGAGATCACCACCCTTCCTCTGGAAAATGTGTACAGCATTCTTCCTTCTCCAAGCGGCACACACTTCACTGCCATCCTGGGTGATGGCGCAAAGAGCACCTTGATTCTCAGTGATGCGGATGCTGCCACAAAAACGGTTCTGGCGGAAGGCATTTCCATCAGCGCAGCAGCTTGGTCGGAAGATCAGCGGATGATTTCCTACTACCTGAAGAAGGATGTCAACGGAGCTTCCAATGAAGGGCTCTATGTGTATGATCTTCTTTCCGGCACCACCACTCTGGTGGCTGTGGATGGAGAGATCCAGAGAAGCGTCTTTAGCCTCTCAGGTGAACAACTCTCTTACACCAAGTACACAGAAACGGGTGCGGACAGCACCATCCTTACACTGACTCTCCCTGCAAAGAAGTAGCTGTATCTCTAACGTAGGATGAGGATCAGTCATAAATAAGGTGCATTTTCTTCAGAAGAACCTTTCGGGGTTCTTCTTTTCTGATTGTGTCACTTTAGTGTGTTTGAAACTGAACATCATGAGTAAAATACTTTTTGAATAGGTGAACGTAAATTCATATATGCATAAGTATCTTGGTGATAGGAGTCCTTATGCAGTTTTTTCAACATTTGAAGGTTATATTTTCTAAAAAAATGCTTGATGATTACATCGCGCCTGATGATATTGTTATGATCTCTCCAACTAAACCACGACTGAACCAGAGGCATCACCTATGTCTAATTTAGTAGGGTCCCAAGAGTGGAGGTTACTCTTACAATTAGGGTGAAAGAAATAAAAAAATAAAAACTAAAAACTAAAATGTTAAGGATTCCATTGACATCAAAATTGTACTGTGATAGATTGATAAATATAAAAGACACGCGGAGTGTTACTGATACGATCAGGCACCACCAAATAGTATGACGATGGTTTGTCATATGTTTGGTGTTTTTTTGTATCCAAAATTCCAGAATATATTTTAGAATCGGAGGTGAGATTAATTTATACAATCGTTAGGTCCCTGAATAACAATTTGGTTCTTGCCCAAGATGTTCATCATGAAGAACTTGTATTATTTGGGACGGGTATTGGTTTCAAAAAGAAAAAAGGTGATTTTATATCTGATGAATATGTCACTAAGGTTTTTCAAATCAAGACTTCAGGCGAGAATACATCAAAGATTCTTGATGGCATTTCTCCTGAAATGCTCTCACTTGCTGAGAAAATCATCAGTCTTGCAGATAACAAGCTACAGAAGGCATTTAACGGCAGCTTGCTCATTGCATTAGCAGATCACATTCAATCTGCTATCGAAAGAATTTCTGAAAACATGACACTGAACGAAAGCAATCTTCAATGGGAAATTCCATTCTTATATCATAATGAATATGAAGTTGGGACAAATGCACTAAAACTCATTAAGGCAGAGACTGATGTGGACTTACCTGATATAGAGGCATCATTTATTGCACTCCATTTAGTGAATGCTCAACAAGCGACAGACTCCATGGATGAAACTATGCATATTACAAAAATTACAAAGAGTATTGTAATGGCCATCCAATCATATTTCAATATTTCACTGAAGAAGGATACAATCGATTATTCCAGGTTTGTTACCCATATCAGATACTTCATGAATAGACAGCTGCGAAAAATACAAAGCAATTCATCTCCTAACGATGAACTTTATGGAATTATTGAAAAGCAATATCCTGATGCATTCTTATGTGCTCAAAACTTAAGAACAATGCTCCAACGAGAGTACAGTATTACCGTCAATAATGATGAAATTATCTATTTAGTTATCCATATTCAAAGAATTCTACAAATAACAAAATAAACTATAAGGTGTGTTACTTTTACAGGCATTAACCTAAATACTCAGACAGAAAGATTCTGTTTGTTTATTTAGGTTTTTTATTTTATAAAAAGGAGATTGTATCATGTCAAATGACAAACTGGCTAAAGCACTAATAACAAATATTGGAGGAGTTGAGAATATAACGCAAGTCTGGCACTGTATTACTAGGCTGCGCTTTAACATTAAAAATAATGATCTGGTGAAAATGGATACTATTAAAAAAATGAATGGAGTACTTGGAGCACAGTTTCAAAGTGGACAGCTTCAGGTAATTATTGGAAGTGAAGTCGCTGATGTGTTTCGTGAGGTTGAATTGCTTACTTCCGGGAAAATTAATCTGGAAGCTGCTGAAGAAAAATCCATGAATGTGGTGGAAAAGGTATTTGATGTCATCTCCGGAATCTTCACCCCTATTCTTCCTGCAATAGTTGGAGGAGGTCTGTTGAAGGGAATCATGGCAATTCTTTCAGCAACAAACATTCTTTCAGCATCAAGTGAAACCTATATGATTCTTAATGCAATATCAGATGCTGTATTCTACTTCCTGCCTTTTATGCTTGCTTATTCCGCGTCAAACAAGTTTAAAACAAGTACCGCATTGTCCTTAACTCTAGCAGGTATCTTGATGTACCCTACCTTCGTAAATCTAGCCACAGCCGGTGAAATCACCAAGTTAAGTTTTATAGGGATCAATATTCCGGTAAACAACTACTCCAGTTCTGTTATCCCAATTATTCTAGGCGTATGGCTGCTAAGTTATGTGGAAAGACTTGCGAAGAAATTTGTTCCAAAGTCATTGAATATCGTTTTTGTTCCACTTATTATGCTGCTTGTCACTGCTCCAATCGTACTCGCTCTGATTGCTCCAGCAGGATCTTTCCTTGGAGTTTATCTTGAAAGGATATTTACAAAGATATTTACCGTTGCTGGACCATTTGGCGGTGCTCTAATGGGTGGACTCATGCCACTTATCGTAATCACTGGTATGCACTACGCATTTTTCCCAGGCACTTTCGCCAGCTTTGCTAAGGTTGGATTTGATGTAATGCTTCTTCCTATGAATCTTGTGGCAAACCTTGCACAAGCAGGCGCTACCCTTGGTGTATTAATCAAAACAAAAGATAGTAAAATGAGACAGATTGCGTTCTCAGCATTGATTCCAGCTATATTCGGCATCACAGAACCCGCTATATACGGTGTTACAATGCGACTGAAAAAGCCATTCTATGCAAGCCTCATTGGCGCGGCAATTGGTGGTGCAACCCTTGCAGGGCTTAGTGTTAAAGCATTTAGCTTTACAGTACCAGGCATTCTAGCCCTTCCTACCTATATTGAACAAGGAACTTACAACTTCATGTTTGCCGTTTTTGGTGTTGTATTAAGTTTCGGAATCGCACTCATACTGACTTTGGTCATGAAATTTGACTTAGGCGAAGAAAAAACAGAGGTTTCCCCCACTACTGTGATCTCAGTAGAAACTGTGAAGAGTACCCCCATTCGTGTAGCAGCACCAATAACTGGAGAAATAAAGCTTCTATCGGAGTGTCCTGATAAAACGTTTGCTTCAGAAACCATGGGTAAAGGAGTCTGCATCATTCCTACGGAGGGAAAAGTAGTCTCACCTTTTGATGGTAAAGTGATTCTTACCACTCCAACAAATCATGCCATAGCTGTACTCTCTAATGATGGCGTAGAAGTACTAATTCATGTGGGATTAGAAACCGTTGAGCTCGAAGGTGAGTTCTTCGAGCTCAAGGTTAGTGAAGGCGACATCGTGAATAAGGGAGAGGACCTTCTGTTGTTTGACTTAACTGAAATGAACAAAAGAAAGATTAATCTGTGCTCCCCTATTGTCGTAACAAATACTGCTAACTATTTAGATGTATTAGTTACTAAAAACACCGGATCCACTGTGTCATCTAGTAGTGATGACATACTAATGGCAGTAAATTAATTTAAAAGGAGAATGATATATGACTAACTTAAACAAAGGATTTCCAGAAAACTTCCTGTGGGGTGGTGCTACTGCAGCAAACCAGATTGAAGGTGCTTACAATGAAGGTGGAAAAGGACTTTCCACTTCAGACTATGCAGCATATAAAGATCCATATGCAAAAGGTAAGGTCGATAATTTCACTTTCAATGTAACTTCAGAAGAACTTAGGGAATACAAAACCAATCCAGGCAACTACATCTTCCCAAAAAGATGGGGTATTGATTTTTATCATAGATATAAAGAAGATATTGCTCTATTTGCAGAGATGGGATTCAAGACCTTTAGACTTTCAGTATCCTGGGCAAGGATATTTCCTACAGGGATGGAGCAAGTACCTAATGAGGAAGGGCTGAAATTTTATGATGATGTATTTGACGAGTGCATAAAGTATGGCATTGAGCCACTTGTAACCATGTCTCATTATGAGATGCCAATTGCACTAACAGAAAAATACAATGGATGGGTAAGCAGAGAATTAATTCCGTTATTTCATAATTATGCAAAGGTTATTTTTGAAAGATACAAGAGTAAGGTGAAGTACTGGATTACATTTAATGAAATGAATATGAATCTGAATAGCCTATATACAGGTGCAGGGGTACTTGAGGACTTACTTGAAGGAAGTGCTTTAGAAGCTGCGTATCAAGCTTCTCACCATCAGTTCCTTGCAAGTGCATTAGCAGTTAAGGAAATAAGATCAATCATACCTGATGCTAAAATTGGCTGTATGATCAATCAAATCGAGTCCTATGCCATGACGACAAAGCCTGAAGATCAACTGCAAGCAGTGAAGTCCAATCAGCTGAATATGTTCTATCCAGATGTTCAGACACGAGGCTTTTATCCAGCCTATATGAATAGATATTTTAAAGAAAACGAGATATCTGTTAAGATGCATCCAGAAGATGCGAGTATCCTTAAAGAAGGCACTGTTGATTTTGTAGCGATTAGCTACTATATGTCACATGTTACTGAGCACCGAGAAGATGCTGCGAAACTAGCCGGTTCTTTTGACAGCCCGATTAAAAACAAGTATTTAAAGTTAACTCAATGGGACTGGCCAATTGATCCAATAGGTCTTAGAATTTCCTTGATCAAGCTCTATGATAGATACCAGAAACCGCTGTTTGTATGCGAAAACGGATTAGGCGCTAGAGATGTACTTTCTGAGGATAAAAAAATACATGATGACTACCGTATTGACTACATCAAGAAGCATGTGGAGCAAATGAAAGAAGCTATAATGGATGGAGTCGAACTAATGGGATATACAACTTGGGGCTGCATTGATTTAATCTCATGTGGTACGTCTCAGATGTCAAAGAGATACGGATTCATTTACGTAGATCAAGATGATGCAGGTAATGGGTCTCTTAAGCGATATAAGAAAGATTCATATTACTGGTACAAAGATGTAATCGAAAGTAACGGCGAGAAACTTTAGCACTAAACTCCTTATTCTAGACTTTAAAAATTAATATGAAGATAACCGTTGAAAACAAAGGCTTTCGCTTTACTGTTTCATCAGCGGTTATTTTGTTCTTGATTCTTCTTTTTCCATTACACCAGGTTGTACCAAGGGATCATCCAAGAACTTGCTGTTGATGAATTTCTTTCTAATTTCTGTTATGATTTTTCTAAATGGTGTCCAAGTTTTACAATCTGGCTAATAGGGGGTCAATATTCACTGTAAATCCTGGGCAAATCTACTTCCATGTACTTAAAGCGGAGGCTTTATGCTTAGTATTATGATTGTTACACCAAAAACTGCACTCCCCTCTTATTATGAGAGCGCGTCCAAGGAGTATATAAAAAGACTGAAGAGATACTGCACGCTATCTCTTCAGTCTTATGATGATTCAATTTCTTTAGAAAACCTGCTCTCTGGATACTACACCATTCAGGTGTCTACCAAGGGACTACCTAAAGATTCTGTGGAGTTTTCTCAGCATCTTCAAGAGCTTTCTCTTGGTGGCAGTTCTAAGATTGCATTGTTACTGGATGTTCCTTTTGATTCGGATGATTCGCTGAGCTTGTCATCGCTATCACTGAGTCCTGAGCTTTCTTTTGTCTGTATGCTGGAGCAGCTCTATCGGGCGTTTCGGATTTGGAATCATGAGCCGTATCATAAGTAAATATGGTTACGAATTATACCCTACTTCAAGCAGTTCTTAATTAAAAGGAATAAATTATGATGATACTCAGAAAGTTCGAAGTACTTTCTTTCTATCATTAATTACATCCCCTATGGGGTTTCAACTGGTGGGACTATGCTATCTATTGAATCACTCTCTGCAGGTAAATCAATCCACTCAATCTCATACTCAATATTAAGATGCTTTCCTAGGTTCATCACATATCCTTCTAGAAGTGTCTTGACTCTATCCCTTGCACTTTTCATTAGTGAGGTATCCTGCATTGCTGTATCAAGCATATTTTGTTCGGCTACAGCAAATGCTGTGTTCTCATCTTGAGCAGTAACTTTAGCAGATCCATCCTCAACAATGAATGCATCTTCAGTGAGTGATTTCGGGTCTACCTCAGAGTCTAGAATCTCAGCTGCTGGCAAATAGATTTTAACATCAGTATTATTAACCTCTAACTTCAGCTTTGAAACATCAATACCTAACTTCACTACACCATTGTATTCTATCCAAAAATGTTTGTCTTTCTTCCAGAATAAAAACCCTGAAACATCTTCCTCTTTGAATTTCGCTACATTATTGTAATAACATTCCATCACTGCAAGTTCTGCAATAGCTCTCATTTGTGATGCCTCTAAGACATCCTTAGGCTTCTCGGGCACACCACATGAAGTCAGCACGAGTGTACAAAGTATGAGAACAGTTCTCATAGGTAATTTGTGAACTCTCATCATTTTTCTCCTCCAACAACAACTTCAAAACTGTACTTACTATCTAATGAAGATAGAAATGGTCTTACAAGTGCTACCATAACATTCTTAGCATTCTCTTCTGCAAGTTGATACATTTCTGTATTTTGATTACTTTCAACTATTGCGTCGTCTATACATGCCTGATATGCTTCTGCGCTAACAGAACTATTATTAATCTTTTTATTCTGGAAAATATAATCGAGTGAAGCGATATCTACGATGGGGTCAAACATTTTCATCTCTGGCAATATTAATGTTATTGCTCTGCTTTGATCATCTATCTCAATGATACAGTCTTTAGGGTCAAATCCTGCATTCACTTTTGCATTATATGATACATAATAATCAATTTTCTCAGGATTCTTTTTGTTGTAAATTTCAGCTACTCCATTATAAACAGCCTGAAACATTGAAAACTCTTCGATATCAATAATCTCTTCTAATGTTGAACGTGTTACGATTTCCGCTTTCTGCTCCTCTTTCCCAAGAAGTTTGGGTACGATGATTACACTAGTAGCTATAACCAGAACCGCTAATATTACAATAATGATTTTGCTTCTTTTCCCGTTCATAATAACTCTCCCTCTTATTACTTATTAAGTCAGTGACATTTCCAATATTAATCAACCCTTTTGAATATTCCAGGTCAATTTGATTATTACCTCCTCTAATAATGGGTCTGTTATTTTTGCGGGTTTAAACACTTTCATATTTCTATTTATTCAAGTGCAAAATCCCAGAACTCAAAAGTGCTTTTTTTTAAAGTTACCACTATGCCCAATGTTAAATAAAAATACAACAACTGTGACTCTCTATTTTTCATATTGTCCAAGAAAACACTTATAGTAATTTAGAGATATCCAATGAAGTACTTAAAGCATCACCTTTCAAATCCACCGAATAGACAATCACCTGATATTTTCCTTGAACATCTTTAAGCACAATCGTCTGTTTAACTGGTTGAACCTCATCAAAAGATGGATAGATCAGCGCAACTTTATCCACCCCATAGATTCTTGAATATGCATAAACCTGATACAAATCTGAACTATTTATATTTTTATACGCTCCATTTTCATAACCAGGATTTTTATACTTCGCATCTACGACAATAGCTGTTTTACCGTCTTTTTCCAGTATAATATCCGGTCTAACCATCATCAAAGAATCTCCCGAATCAAAATATGCAAATCGATGTTTATTCTGATACCGCACCTGATATTTACCATTTTCTTGAAAGAGTTTGTAAAGATACTGTTCAAACAGCTCGTTAACAGGCACCAAAAAGGAGAATACAGACTCCTCTCCTTCATAATTCTGTGGTTGAAGGTTCAGAAAGAACATCCTCGCCATTTCATAAACCGTTTTAAAGTCTTTGTTTAGCCTGGTAAATCTTACAGAGTTCAGAAGATTTAAGGATAAATCAATCTTTCTTGCATCTTCAAGAAACAGCAGGGCTTTCTTAAGTTTCGCTCTTATTTCCTTACTCTTTGAAACACCCAACAATCTCAGAATTACTGTTTTTACTACATTATTAATGACATTGTCCTGTTCAAAACTCTGATAGCTGATGATATGTTTGTCTTTTCTAATGAGATTCTCTCTAATCGTCTCGGGTACTTTTATTTTTCCTCTTATAAATGAGGAGTTCTCATCAATCTCAATATACTCTCGATACATTCTTGATGAATATGTCCGGAAAACTTTATCAGCAAAAATCTCAATGAATATCTCTAAAAGATCCTGTTCCAATAACTTGGAATCAATCTTTTCTGGTAGCTGCAGTACCTTATTAAATGATGAATACCTGATCATTTTATATAGAACAGCCATGGATTCTTTTATCTCTTCATCGTTTGAAATCCCGCTTTTCTCATAGATTTTAGGCAATATCTGTACACATGTATTCCCCTTAGAGATAAACCCCACATAATGTATAATCTTTAAGGAACCATCCATATCCAATCTAAGATTACGCTTTCCAATGATAGAGCGCATTTGATCAAGATCATGAATCTGTTCCTGACTCAATGATACTTTCGTTGCACGGTCCTCAAATATCGTTATTACTGAGTTTTTCATCCTTGGAATTCCTTCCCATAAATATCCATAAGAGCACTCTCAAACTCTGAAACACCAATGTTATTTGGGGCAAGGCCTAGAAGGGAAATTTCACCTGTCTTTTTATTGATAAACTTGCTTCCTACAATATCCTCCACTTGAGAAATATCATTGTAAAAATACTCCATTAAGAGAGGCATGATCTTGTAATACCAAACATAGTGAAGGTCTTCTTTTGTAATTAAATCTTCCCCCATAAAATAGCTGTGTCCGATTCTGTGATCGCGGTCTATCTTTTCTACAATTCTCTGGTTGAGTGCAGTAAGAAGTTTAGATGGTGAGACATTGCCTCCAACAGTGGGTGACACACTTTCTATGAGTTTAGGATCTGGGTTCACTTCCACAAACGCAAATCTTCTTCTGAGTGCCGTGTCAAGAAGAGCAATGGATCTATCACTTGTATTCATTGTCCCGATAATATAGAGATTCTTTGGTAGTGTAAACTCTTGTGATGAGTAGGGTAAATGACATGAAAGTACTTCCCGTTTGTCTTTTTCGATTAAAGTGATGAGTTCACCAAATATCTTTGCAATATTCCCTCTGTTGATCTCATCGATAATCAAATAATAAGGCTTTACAGGTGTCTCCACATCATCCTCATCTTCAATAAGCTTAAGTGCATCCCCAGCGGAGATTTTCAGCTCATATAAGGACGATAATGTCATCTGCTTTTCCTGATTGAGATTATAAATATCCACCGGATTCTTCTCAAAGTTACCGATCCATTCTACTTTCCTTCGATGTCTGTATTTAATACCGTCATCCACATAAAGATAGTCGGATACTACCACGCCAATGAGTCTAATGGTTCTAAGAGAATTGAATATAAAAACAAGATCTCCTATTTGCATTTTACTTCGAAGAGTTTTGAGCATCCCCGATGGATCTGCACCATCAATAACTTCATCAGTCCATTCTTCAATACTTTCAGTTGGAGTGGATCCAATGGCAATCTGGTTCAAATCCCTTAGTCTCTCATAAACATCTTCTTCAATGTTTTTTCTTCCCAGTGAAACTTTCCATACTTTACTCTCTCCTGTAGTGTGAGCTAAAGCTTCTTTCTGAAAAATTTGCTTCTTCTCTTCTACTCTGCAATCTTCCGCAAGTCTTTTCAATACTCCTGATTTGATATCGTACTTGATATTTCCTGCCTCATCTGTAACCGGACGAAGACCTTCTACAAACTCTTCATAAGAAAAAGCTTGATGGAAAGTAATAAATCTTAGTCTTCCTTCATCTTTCACCTGATGAAACGACGACTTGTATCCTAACTTCTCTTCAAACGCTTCAATAATTTTCATAGCCCCATAGGTCTTTCCAGTACCAGGTGGTCCATAAAGTATGATGTTAGGATTAAGCTCTAAAAGCTTCGCATAGGTCTCATACTCTGAAAGGTCATTTGACTCATCAGGATCAACCACATCAGCTGGAGTCTTTACTCCAGTTTTTGGTTTTACATAGGTCTTTTTTCTGCCCACAATGACATTATCGTAGAGAGCTACCGCATTATCAGCAATAAAATACTTTTCTGATTCAAGAGCACCTATAAGGCTGAGGATGTATTTATACTTTTTAGGTGAATTGTCTTTCGATGGTTTTGCATAATCCAGAAGCTCATGGAGTGTGTATTCCGATTTTCCATGTTCGATTTTATCTTGATAAAGAGTCCATGTTGCTTCATGCCTTTCAAAGGATTTTCCGTTGAACTCAAGAATATCCTTAACTCTGCCCTCTTTAAGGCTGCTGATTACAATACAGATATCCTGCGGCTTCACAAATGTTAGTGAAGTCAATGCTTCTTCTAGAACTACAATGAACTTTCTCTGAGATTTTTCAAAATCAATCTCGGGTATCTCAGGACAGTTTTTTTCAAGGCTGATTTCAAAAAAGCCCAATCCTTTTGTGGATTTTACTGTTTTGTTCCATAAATTCATATCGGGAACAAAGTATTTGCAGTTGGTGATATTGCCAGCGTAGGTAAGATCCTTGGGATATGTTTTTACCACATCAAAGGTGGCATGAATAGATTCTTGCTTTTCTTCAAACCCCTTAAATTTAAGCAGTTTCCCCACATAAGTGCCGTGACTTGGGAGTACATAATCCCCCTCACTTAAACTATTGAATACCCCTTTATCCTTCTCATCATCGATCTTATAATAATTGTTTTCATACTGATCTTTAACAGTGAATTTCCCAATAAACAATTTTTGCATTCTACTTACTTTTCCCCTTTACCTTATGAATATTGAATCAATGTCTCTATAACGCATTTGAGTTTGCACGGACTCTTCTCTTTATTGATCACAATGTGCAACTCGTCTAGATATACATCAATAAAAAGTTTCCTAGACTTTCGACCTAACTCCATTCGTTAAATCCACAATATATCTTTGTACAGATTCTAAAAAAGCTCTTGTGTTCAAATTCTCATTCTTCACCTTTATAATTTCGGAGTTACATCTATAGTACGACATACTTTATCTCCTTCTTCACTTAATATTGTGAACTGTTCCGTACAACTTCTTCAGAATACGTAAGTCATCAATTCTCAAGTATCATCGCTAAAAAAGCGTTAAAATCTCAGATTCAACAACCACTCCTGTTCCCATATCCAGTTCATAGCGAGTTGTTGGATACGCCATCCAGTACATCCTATTTGGTTCTCTTTCATGAAAAAATTTATTCAGAAAACCATCCAGTGCCTTTTCATCATCATTCCACATGATTTTCCGCGGCCCATCCATCTCCCCCTCATGATCTTTCCAAACCATGACCGGTTCAGAGTCAATGTAGTTTCTTAGCTCCAAAAACACGGTCTCTTTTCCACGGGCATCTGCTGCATGATACCTCTCATAGTAATCTTCAAGAACTGGATTGTCCTCAAAAGGAATCCATGACGCAGAATCCCCATTGCCATACTTGATGTTTTTGACAGCAACACTTTTAAGGTTGTTTAATGTTGAATACTCACTCAACAGTACTTCTTTGCAAGCATTAAAATATTCGTCCAAATCCTCCTGCTTGAAAACAATGTCCTCCTCAAAAAACTCCTCTTCATCTGAACGATAAAACTCATCCACATAAAGCCGCTCATAAAGAATGTCCATCAGTTCCTCTATATCCTTAATCTGAGAGATTCTCTTTTTTTCATTGTCGCCATAATAGAATCCTTCTTCATCACAAGGTATATGTAGCTCTATGCCAGAGGCTTCCTCTGGATGAACCAGAAACTGGATGGTTTGAGTATCTCCTTCTATTGGAATACAGTCAATCTCCACAATATAACTGGCACTGGATGAGTTCGTCACAAAATCTGTTCGGTATTTCATTTCTAAACCCCCTCGATGCTTCGCATTTGATCATTACAGAGTATAATCTCAGGCATCAGTGGACACCCTCCGAGACATAAGGATTTCTTTGAGCAAAGCTTACAGGAACTCTTTAAGATTCTTCTGAACTTCTCAAAAGCATTGCTGTTCCAGGCTTCTTCAATGGTCATTTCTCTAAGGTCAACACTATACTTTCCCCTAACATCAAAACTGCAGGGCACCATGTTCATATCTGCACTGATATAGCAGCTGAAGCGTCCTCCTTCACAGGTGTCCAGTGATTCTGGAACAATTCTTTTGCATCTTTGAATCGTTCCAGGCACTGTGCAGCTGTCCATGCCTACTTTAAAAGGATGAGGATGCTCCATGAGTCTAAAAAACTCATCAAGCTTAGAATCATAAGCATCTAGCACGTTTTCTCCAGTGCCTTGCCCTGCCGGTTTATGAAGAAGAAAGATTACAGCGTTGATTCCTTTGGGGAAATCATTATTCTTCAGTCTTACGACAGCTTCCTCTATCGTATGCTTTCCTAGTACATAGTGGACATTGGTCTTTACCCCAGCTTCTAGTAATGTAACAATGGCTTTTATGGTATAAGGACTGCGGTACCAGCTTACAGCAACAGCACCGCAGTATTTCTTTGAAATCGTCGCAATCCTTTCATTAAGACCATATCCCGAGGTAGTATAGTTTGGTACCAAATGATTCTCGACAGAAATTCTAAGAATCTCCTCAAAAGCCTCATGCTGATCTGGATCCCCTCTGCCGCCTAATGCCAACTGATTGCATCGTCCTCGGCTTTGCTCAGCGATTTTTCTAAAATCATCCACAGACATATTGGCTTTCTCCACAAAAAGCCCGTTTTGATAACACTCTATGCCTGCCTTTACACAAAGTCCTGTCTTTCCATGAATGCAATGCCCCATGATGCCAACATCTATGAGATGAGGATAAGAAGCCATAAAGGGATCTTCTCCTGTATCTTTCCCTTTATCATCCAAAATACCCGTTCGAACATAGGCTCCGGATTTGGTATTGAATGCTGTTTTAAATCGGTACTTTGTATCATGTATGATGTACTTCAATCTCTCATCTCCCTATAATCATTTGTCTCTTAACATACTCATTACTTGAGAAACGAGTCATCCATTGGAATCTGAATATCCTCCCAACCTTTCATGGCTTCTTCCATAGCACTTACTCTAGTCGTTCTAGAATCATCAGGAATGATATACAGTTCTTCTGCATAGGGATCAAAAACCTTCAATAATAGGTTATTATGTTCATCAACTTCGAGTTCTAATGTAACTTCTTTATAATTCTTATCAATTGGCACCATCTTCCAATAGTCTTCTATTCCCTTTGAGTAGTCTTTAAAAATATCGTAGATCTTTTTGAGTCTCGCATAATAGATTTCTATTTCATCAACATCCATAATTATTTTATTGTCGACAATACCATTAGAATTATTATCTTCAATCTCAATGGCACCAGGATTTGCGGCTGAACCATCAGAATCTCCTGTAGAATCCGGATCAAAGTAAATACGTAGATTATAATCCTTCGCGAGTTTCTCAGCCTCGGCTAGTGCTTCGTTATAGACACTCCAAGGGATTCCATCCTTTAACTCCATATAGAAAGACATGTTTAGAACTTCCCAATCCTTAATATGTTTATACTTATCAAATGGGTGTTTATCGATGTAGCCTCTCATAAGCTCTCCGTCTACCTCAGTAAAAACATAAGCAGTAAGCGCATCCTCTTGTTGCTCATTCGCAAAATAGGTTACATATCCTTTTAGTTTCTCATCTAATAGGATTCTAAATCTGCTGATACTGTAGTAATAAAAGTAAAAGAAAAACCCAGAATACTCTAAGTTCACCGAAATGTTTTCATGAAACTCAAGGTTTTCAATTACTTTACGCATCCCCTCTTCAGTAAACTGGAGACTTTCTAGTTTTATGACACCTTTACGATAATCTTCCGCAATATAAGTCCCAATAATCACCTTATCATCCACGGACAACTCCATTGAAAAGTTATAAAAGCTCTCGATTCTGACTCCCTGAAGAAAATCCTGAATATACTTTTTTACTGAAATTGTAAAAGCTCTGGTATCTTCATTCACATTTTTTATTGTAATAGCTTCTTTTGCTCTCATATAGTAGGACATTCTCTTCACTCCCTCACTACCTATTGGTTCACTACCGGAATAAATGTTGTCATCTTACCTGTGCAGCTCACACTCAGCTCTTTTTTAGCTCTCGTTGCTGCGACATAGAGAAGCAGTTTCTCCTGAAGCATGAGCTCTCTCTTCTCCACACCACTTTCAGCACTTTCTAGTGTTTTCTGATTCGGCATATTATTTTGATTCATGCCCATGATCATAACGCAATCAAACTCCAATCCTTTCGCACGGTGCATAGTGCTAAGCCTCACACCGCTTACGGTTTTATCATCTTTGTTGCTCTGCTTGATCTCATAGCTTCGGATACCCTTACTGGCAAGATATTCCTTAATAGAAGTAAGCTCATTCTTTGTTCTCGCTAAAATACAGATGCTTCTTTCTAATGTACCCAAAGCAGTCCACTTTTTAACCGTATCTGCTATATAGGCCAGTTCTTCCTCTTTTCTGAGAAACTCTGAAACGCTAGGAACCTTTCCTTGAGTATGGCTGATGACAGGATCAGGAGAGAAATTCTCTTCCAGAAGTAGCGGAACATCCTGAACAATCCCTTGAGCAAACCTTGCGATTTCTCCCGTGGTTCTATAGTTATGCAGAAGCTTGAACACACGATTTCCAGAGTCGATGTCCTCATCAGCCTTCTCTTCCCTCTTCTGATAAATGCGCTGCATCTGATCTCCCACCAGGTATAGGTCATTTCTCTTTTGCTCTCCTGCTATGGCTCTTAGTAGTGCTAAGGACATTTTCCTGAAATCCTGAACTTCATCGGCAATGACGCATCTGAAAAGCCCTCCGGGAAAAGACTCTTTTATATATCCTGCAAGTTTTTTCTCTGCACTGGGCGCGTCCCATTTTCTCAGTTCTTCACATCTCACTTGATACGCTTCTACCAAGGACCAGATCTCTTTCTTCTCTTTCCGGCTCAGCCCAACTCCTCTACCAATCCTTGAATGGCTGAAGTACTTAGAAAGACTTTCAACTCCTTCCTCCACAATGATTTCTTCATACTCTGTCTTCAGGAAATTCTCACTGTACTTTCCCTTGAAGCCATTTTCTGTTAGAAGTCCTTTCCATACGAAAAGCACCTCATCACCATACATGAGCTTCTGCTGTGGGAAGTAGGTTTCCAGAAGCTGTGAAATGATTTTATCCAGATTCACTACCTTAAGTCTTGAGAACCCTTGAGCTGTGAGCATTCCCTTCATCATTTCTTCCAGATCCGCCGAAAGGTTACTGGAGAAAGTAGTAAAAAGAACCTTCTCTCGTGAATCTGTATATAAGGTTTCCAGCAGATACTTCGCCCGGTGCATAGCGACCACTGACTTTCCTGTACCTGGTCCTCCAATGATCCTTACGGGTCCTTCATAATCTGCTTCTACATACTCCCTTTGTTTCGGATGTAGAAAAACCCGCCAGGAGTCAATCTCTCCATGAAGAAACTGCCTCGCCAGTTCTTCATCCTCTTCAGAAATCGAAACAAAAAACCGGTCTCTATTGATGGGCTCAGTAAGCGCATCTTCCAAACTGATTTCCTCAGCGGACTCTTGATATTCCTGATAGAGCGCATAAACTTCTTCAAACGGAATCTCTTCTAGTAGATACACTAGGTTTTCATACACCGGTGCTGGAAAAAATCGCTTAATTCCATCAAGCTGTTCTCTATTTTCCACTGCTCGAAGAGTAAATAGAATCTCTTCTTCTACACCCAGTGCTTTCAGCTGTTCATTCTCATACTGATGGAATACGCCCTTAAATCTAATTTCCTGAGGTTCTTCTCTACTCCTTTCTTCTTCCACAGTTTCTCTTGTTTCTACTAAAGTAACGGCATTGGTAGTTCTGTCATGGGTGATTCTTTTTCTTTTTGCCCATTCATAAGCGTCATCATGAGCATCCACCCAGAGTAAAAAATAGGTATTAGGAGCACTTTCATCCGGAATCCGGACAATGGCTCTGTAAGAGCCATTGACACGGACAGAACGGAGTGAAGGGTCTACTGTATTGATTTTTTCATAGTTGAGCCCTCTGGACGTAGGGTCTTGGAGGAATCTGTTGATAAAGCTGAACACGTCATCCTTCACTCTTGAAGGCAAACTTTTCGTAGATTCAAAGAAAGTCTCAGCATAGGAAATTGCTGGTCTGTTTGTTAGTACTACCATTTCTTTCCTCCAGATCTCGCCTTAAGTTCTTTCAGCAGGTGATCTTTATCCATCTCGTTTACTACAAAGATATTCCATCCGGATTCTTTAAAAGCATTCCTGCATTCTGGTGTCGCCTCTTGAGGAAGCACCGCCACCTTTTTATCATGCCAGATCATTTCTGCTTCATAACCCATGACTCCAGTTTCTTCTGATACCAAAGGGTAACCGACTTCATCAGGTGCATTAATAGTACCCTCTTTCACCATATCCCAGGCCAGGTCATAGAAATCTGAAGTGAGAAGATCTAAAGTTTCTTCCCATTCTTTTGTCAGCTTCTTCTCCTCTGGCACTTCTTTCTGTTTCTGAGACACATCACTATGCTGACTGCTTAAGAGCCACTCCAGGTAACTCTTGGCAAGACCTCTGGCCAGTACATCATGCTCCATCTGATTGCCGTAAGAACGCAGGCAGCCGTAGCAAGTGGTTTCCTTTCCACAACCGCAGTGTCCATCCACCCGTTTGAATGCTCCCTTAAGAACACTTTCCAGATTCTGATGGATCCTCTTCACGTGACCTGCACCTCCAGAGGCTTCATCAAAAAGGATCAGCACAGGATATCCATCGGACCAGTCCACACAGCCATTGATGTCGCTTCTTGAAATGCCCAGCACATCGGAAGCACCCTCCAAAATGGCATATAGGAGCGTGCTCCATTTGTCTTTTCCATCCTCATAACTGGTTGCATCAATGACTTTGTTCGGAAATCTAAGCTTCAAAACATCACTAAGAAACATGTGTCCTAGGGCTGCATTGGTGGCAAAACCATTGGGACAGTCTTTACCGAACTTATTTTTATGGGGGAATGGCTTTGTGTAATCTGTGGCGAAGCCGCATAAACTGCAGACCGCAAGTCCGGTATTGTTTTTCCCACGGTTTAGGACCACAAGTTTGCCTTGAGGTGAATACAGTGTATGAATCTCATTGCCCCCTATGGTGACCAAATCTTCTTTTCGTTCCACTTCCTCAAAGACATCCAAGTGCCCGAATCCTCCGAACTGAATCTTAGTGGAGTAGTACCTCTCAGGTCTTGTCTCTCCAACATTCTTTGGCTTTTCGCCATACATGGTGGAGAATCCAAAGATGGGTACATAGAACTTCTTTGGTTTCAAAGGATGATTGCACATACTGCAGATTTTTTCTTCCTCTTCCTCTTCCGACACGGCAATGGTATTGTCTTCCGGTATTTCTACTCTCCTGCAATAAGTGCACTCATAGTAGCGATAGCTGGGCCATTCTTTTCCTCTGACCTTGTTGAGAGCATGACTGGTCCAGATTTTTCCTGCCGCGATGATGTCACTTCCGGGGGCATATTCTGCTATGGCAAGCTTGAGATCTCTTGAAAGATCCACATCAACTGATGTATCCCGATCGTTCAGGATATCCAGCTTCACCACGTCTACTGGGAAGCCATATTTAGGAAGTACCCCAGAGCTTGCCAGAAAACTCAGTACCGATTCCGACAGAAATGTATGGATGGTACGTTGGATGGCATCGGTCTTCTTCCCTTCTTTATAGTTTCTGTCTTTTATTTCGCTTAGCATCTCGATGTCACTTTTCTTCTCTAAAATGGCATTGGTCAGCACACCTTCTTCTCCTACAAGACGGTCGATAAATGCCCATTCCTGAACTTCCAGCTTTTTGCAGAGAGTTTCGCCCAGTGCTTCTTCGATGATCACGAGAAGTTCCTCAGGCTTTTTAAGCAGCTCTTCTTTCAGGACCGTTACAACATCAATCCCTGCTTCCTGATCTTCCTGATACCCTATAAGCTGACTGACCTGTCCGTTAAAAAAGTATGGATGGTCTTTGAAAAACCATGCCATAACAATGGAGTTCAGATGTCTGTCTGCAATCTTCTCATTGGTCAGTTCAATATAAGGCGACTTGATTTTTCCGCTGATGATCTCCTGGGGATTGGCAAAATAATGAAGGTCATGGCTGCTTCTTCTGGCATAGGTGACAGAGAAGGCAGTTGAAGACGTTCGTCTTCCTGCTCGTCCTGCTCTTTGAACGTAATTGGCTGTCTCCGGTGGTACATTACGCAGAAGAATCGCTTCCAGCTGGCCCACGTCCACACCCATTTCAAAGGTAGTGGAGCAGCTGAGCACATTGACTTTCCCGCTTTCAAACTCCTTCTGGAGCTCTCCAGCCCGCTCTTTGTTCAGCTGCGCGGTATGTTCTTTCGAAATCATAGGAATGACTTTCTGATTCTGATAAATTTCCTTATAGTATGGATCATTCCTGTATTCTTCTGCAGATATGGATATCAAAGAGCCACTGCATCTGAATTCCGGACAGATATCCAGTACATTCACATGGGCAATCTTTCCACACTTCCCGCACTTGTAGATGTGATCTTGATCTTTAAGATACTCAACACGCCAGTTCTTATAGGATAGTTGATGTACCGTCCCGGCAGCTCCTTTATTCTTCGTGGAAAGCAGTCTAGATGCGAGAGGTCCATCGAGCAGGTCACAAATTTTCACAAGCATTTCAGCAGATATTTCCTTTGCTTCTTCTTCCGAATATCCTTTCTTGAGAAGCAGCTTCAGAAGGTAATCCAAGCGACGATTTCTGTGACCTGTCTTTGGAACAAAGCTCATGATGGTGCCATCTACGGTAGAACCCCCATCGTAACGGTTGAAATAGACGCTTCGGTTTCTTGGCGCAAATACATCATCGGAAGGGTCCAGAATCCCCGGGAAGCTCATGGCTCCTCCCAGTCTTAGTGTATCCAGCATCACAGAGAATACGGACTTCATTTCTTCTCCCGTCAATAAATCTTTATACCCAGGAAACCTTGGTGGCAGTTCCGGAGAGAATCTCACATAACCGCTGCCCTCTAACCCCTGGTTTCGCTCAAAGGCAAGCAGCTCTTTCATCACGAAGGTCTGAATGATCTGATCCTTTTCACCCGATGTAGGATTCTTCAGCCCTTTGAAAAGCCCAAGATCCTCAGCAGGTCGTTTCAGTTTGAGCATCAGGTCCTGTATTTCCTCTTCCCGCCCTAAGTCTCTCAGCTCCCTTAGGATGAGTCTTCTCCACATGAGCTGGTTGTATTTATTGTCCATATAGGCAGCAAAAAAAGCTGCTTCCTGTCGGTTGTCAGAGAAGACCAATAGTTTTCTGCCGATTTCTTCTGACTCTTCCTGGGACTGGCTGCCAAATAGGAACTCTTCATCAAAGAAGAACTCCTCTTCTGCCACCCTTTTCTTCACTTCTGCTTTTTCTGGCGGTATCATGCTGTAAAGACTGCTGGCTACCACATAGGTGGCTGGCTGATTCGCTGTCATAAACCTTTTGATGATGCTATTTGAAACAGCTCCGCAGGAAGTGCAGGTATTAGGGACGTGCTTTTTTGAAATCATTTTATAGACTTTAACAAGTTTTCCCTGATCTGCGACTTCGCAGCAGCGAGGTCTCTGTTTTAAGTTCGCCCGGTGCAGAGTCCCGCAGGCTGTACAAAGCTCGTATTCTTCCATGTTCTTCACATTGGCCTCAGTAAAGGCTGTCTCATCGTCATCGTATTCCAAATCGGAAGAAACCTCTTCATTTGTGAGAAGATAATACTCTGTCTTCTCATCCATCTTTGCAGGTTTCAGCTTGTTCTGCTTAGAAACACCCACCAGATACTCCTGTCCACAGTTCTGGCAGTTTGCCAGTTCAAAGACGGGCACTTCTTTTCCTTGAACCTCATCCAGTTCTTTTCTGTCCAGAAAGGTTCTTCGGTTGGGATACAGTGCAATATAGACTCCTTCCAAAGCCTTTACAAAAAGATGGTATCTCGCGGGAAGAAGTGCTGCACTATCTCGGTCTTTCTTCGCAAGAACCCCCAGTTCAATGAGAAGGATCATGCCTTCAAGTCGTTTACTCTCCTCTTCAATATCCTGAAAAACAAGATCAGCGACTTTATCCAGTGCTTTGGGCTTCGCTTCCAGCGCTCGAATCACTTCACCGATTCGAAGGTCTATGGACAGTTTGCTGTAAAGAAACTTTCCAGCCTCTTCCTGATCCATGGTCCCTGCTTTTTCTTTATAAGACTTGTAGTCTTCAAGAGTGCCTTTGACTTTCATCTCCAGGATATCAATCTTCTTCCGTTCAGAGGTGATGATATCTGATACAGTAAACTCTTCATCAAAAATATCCGACGCAAATTTGGCTAGGTCAGGAAGTGCTTCTTTATTTCCCAAAGTAGCACTGGTGGCCATACACTGGATCTTTCCCTTTTGATTATGCACAACCCTCTGTTTTAATCTACGAAGAAGCAGTGCGATTTCTGTTCCCGTTGCCCCTTTATAAGTATGAGCTTCATCTAATACAATGAACTGCCATTTGTCCGCATCTGGTCCATCAAAGAACACATTGTCCGATGGTCTGATCAGAAGGTACTCCAGCATGGCATAGTTGGTCAGAAGAATATGTGGTGGGTTCTCCCTCATCTTTTCTCTTGAAAGCCTTTCATTCTCCAGTGGCATCAAGTCCTTCAGATGGTAATCTTTTCCCTGCACGGCATAGGGATTGTTCGAACGGATTTCTTCCTCTTTCTTTTTCTTATAGGTATCCACTGCATGGGCTTCTTTCTCGATGGTTTCTCCAGTATAGCGTCCGAAGGTAATGTCTGGATAGGTTTCCAAAAGTTCCCGAAGCCTTTTCATCTGATCATTGGCCAGGGCATTCATGGGATATAGAAGAAGTGCCCGAACACCAGGACTTAAGGTGCCTTGTTCTTTTTCTCTAAGGAGGCTGTTTAAGATGGGATAAAGGAAAGATTCCGTCTTTCCGCTTCCAGTACCAGTGGCAACAATGATGTTCCGGTGATCTGTTGCTACTTTTCGGAATGCTTTCTCCTGATGGGTATAAAGGGGTCTGTCCAAATCAATGGAATGGGACATGGATCCAAACTCAGATGATGCGATTCCTTCTTTCATAAGATCTCTCAGAGTCCCTCCAGAGACGTAAGGGAGTGTCGCTTCCAAATAAGGACCTTTTACAAATCTATGACTTTTCAGCGCTTTGTATGTACTTTTCGTAATTTCTGCATCTTTAACTTTTAGGATGGACTGGAGATAGTTCTCATAGTCTCCTTTGATTTTTCGTGTAGTCTCAATGGGATTCATCGGCATATCTAGTATCTCTCCTTCAGTTGAATTTCATATACAGTTCAGAAATAATCAGATCTCTCATGACCAGTTTAGGAAATGCTCTAAAAGCATGATCCCAGAACCTATGGATCTTCCTCAAATCAGACTTTACTGGTGTATCTTTCTTGCCAGAGGCTTCCAGCATTGCTCCAACCCCTACAGAGTAGAAGAAATGGTGAGGACTTCCTGTTCCTCCATCTGTTCGTTTTTGAAGAACTTTCAATATCATTTCTTCACTTTTCATCACTTTTCTTGATAAGTCCCTCACAGGCTGTGAGAAGTTCATGGCAAGTTTCCAATGCTCCTTCTCTTTATAGTATTTATCATTCAGCCAGTGATGGCAGAGGGCTAGATAATTGGTTCCCAAAAAATCATACCCATCCGTGATCATTTCACTGAGTTTTTTCAGCTGCACTTCGTTTTTAAACGTGACGATGGCATCACCAAAATCTTCAATATTTCCCCAGAATTTTTCGGTGGCTGGAAATCCTGAATGAGGACAGCTGCATTTTCCTGTAACCACATGTTCAAAACAGTCCATCCAGCTGCTTGTTCTGCAATTCCCTCCAGGTTTGAACTGAATAGTCTTCTGAATCATCGGGGCGTTCAGGTGAAGTAGGATTTTTTGTGTATCTGCACCTGTCCGTTCTGTTCCTCCTCTAAGTGAAACAAGAATGGCCAATTTCTCATCCAGCTGCCAGAGTTTTCTTACTTCCTCTCTAGATAAAAGTGCTTTATCATTTTTCTTGACCAGGAACAGTTGGAGACTGTATTCCATTTTGATGAATTCTTCCTTGCTGATCTGTCCTTGCAGCACTCGTTTAAGCAGCAGTGCCCGATCTTCTGGTTCTATGAACCGTACATTCACTTCTGTGAAAAATTCCTGAAGTATAGATGAAGTATCTTTATCCAGATACTTTGAGTTTTGCACAATACTAACCAGTCTGTAAAATACTTCTACGTCGCTCTCCTGGAAGATATATTCTTTGCTCCTGATGCTATACATGAATTTATCATGTACTTTTTCTGTTGTTATAGGATCTCCCAAGTTTGTAAGATAGACTTCCACCCATTGGCCAATGGTCGTAAAAGACTCCAGTTTTGGTTCTTCATTTGCCTTAACATGTAGAAATTTATCCGGGTCTACAACGATGACTTTTTCTTCTTCAAAGAAAAAATCATCTTCTTCCTCTTCTACCTCCACCATATAGAGGCCACTCTCTGGGATTTTCGCACTCTTTATACCATACTTTATGATGGGTTTATTGGGATTTTGTTTGTTGGGAAACTTCAGGCTGATTATGTCGTCAGCCTCTAGGATCAAATCTTCTGCGCCAGGATTTGAAACAGAAATGAGCTTGATGGTCTTTCCTTGAACTTCCGCCTGATTTTCCCAGATTAAATAGAAGTATTCACCTTTCTTGCGATAAGTCAGATTCTTCAGCACAGCAACTTTACGGATCACTGCAAGACATAAGGGCAGATCATTTTCACCGATATAGCACATGATTCTTTGAGGGAGCTTTTCCATACGCATGGTGTCATAGAATCCATTCACCTGAATTTTCATGGATCCTTTCGGATCTTTATAGATCCTCTTCTCCTGATGAATCTCTCCTTGTCCAGATTCTAAGGTCACGCGGACATACTCTTCATCTCCATATAGGGAAAGATAGCACATCCAGTTGCCGTTGAAAACTTCAGTATCTTCAAAGTAGTGTTTCCCATAGGAAGTTTCAGCGTTGTCAGTTTCATTCCAGAATTTCCATTCAATTTTTCCGGTACGCTTCCTGAAGGGAACCTGTATTGATTTTTGATTGGACGGAAGCTGTACTATCATTTTTCCACGGATAAATGCTTTTGCACGAATGCCTTCTATCCTTAACCACCGCTGACCTCTGATATCAATGGTTTCTACCCTATATTCTCTTTCAAACTCAAACCGGACACCTTCCTTTTCCCGAATCTTCAAGGACAGGCTGTTGAGATAAGGGTTTTTTACATCATGAATGAGTTCTCCCTGATATATTATTTCTGGCACATAGTAGAAATGCAGTACACTCAGACTTCTTCCCATCTGGAGCCTCAGTTCATACTCTCCATAGCGATTCTCAAGACTTTTCTGAATATTTTTCGGGAAGCTGAACCTTGTGACATCTTCATAGTACTTCGGAATGCACTCTTCCAATGGAAATTCTTCTTTATGGTTTGTGGTTCTGTTCCTGATGGTGAGTTTCCAGGTTTTATAATGCATGGATTCGAGACTGGTCCTTTGTTCTGCCACTTCAATCATCGGAAGTGACACATACACAGGCACACCAACGTCTTCGTAGTCCTCATCAAAAAGAGTGGAAAGCTGTACCAGACTGACATCTATCATTCGCTTCACGTCCACTTGACGGAATTCGCCATCATATCTCAGTTGGACCTTTAATAGTTCTTCTTGGGGCATGACAAATTCTGCCCGATA
The DNA here is from genome assembly GCF_003514505.1 of Proteiniclasticum sp. Taxonomy (GTDB): domain Bacteria; phylum Bacillota; class Clostridia; order Clostridiales; family Clostridiaceae; genus Proteiniclasticum. Next base: position 22,842 of record NZ_DOPX01000016.1, on the reverse strand, counting down.
GTCCTTCCACTTTAGCGGTAAGTCCAGCTGTTGGTGAATCGTGAGGGATTCTTTTCTATCAATGACTACCTCTTTATGATGTAAGAAGATGTTTCCTTTTTGAGTAAAATAGAGCTGCTGTGTAGATTTGGCATCTCCTGAAAAGATAAGAGAAGGAACTTCATCATGCAGACCAGAAATGGTCCACGGTCTGTATACTTCAGAGGCTGTATTATCAGCATTGTACATGGTGACAGTATAGGATGACGATGGAGGTACTGGAAGGATGTGTTCTTCAATCTTGTACACTCTATTTTCCATGTATACTGGGGACATGATCTCCATGATTTCTTCCGTGTCTTCACATTCAATTTTCCAGAGCACCACATCGATGCTTTCATCGCTGATGTTTTGTGGAGGCAGCTTGATACAGACGCCTTTAAGTTCATCAAAAACAAGCTTGGGAGAAATATAATATAAGTTTTTAGAATCAACGCCTTTTCCTTGCGTCTTTCTGATTTTTTTCCAATGGAAAAACTCCTCCAGATAACGCGGATTGAATTCATGATCTGCTGGATATTCTTCTAGAGCATCATACTCATCTGCTGCTTCAATAATATTTCGGATTTCGTTGATAAACTCCAACGCCATTTGGGTATTCTTGAAATAACGAACACTCGTCATATCGAAGATGCTTGTTCTGGTTCTTACCTCATCACAGAACTCCTCTTCACTGAAGTATGGTGAGCCGATGGTATAGTATAGAGCGTCATACATTTTTCTCACAGAGAAGTTCGGCATTCCAGCCTGATATAGGATCGGTGTAATGTATTTCAGACCACCATCTTCAACAATTTCAAGCTTCTGGACTTCAAAAATATACTTGATAAATGAACCAATTTTTGACTGTATGGGTCCAGTATTATCAACGCCAAACTCTTCGAACCATGGTGCCCAGACGGCACTGCCGTCATAGTCATAAAGTACAAATCGAATAATATCCGTAATAAAACAGTACGGATATCGTCTGAACATATTGTAAAACTCTCGATCCCCCTCTTCTTCTTTAACATAAGCAAGGAGCAGTTCATGCACTTTATCATAGTCTTCTTTGGTGTATGGCAGATCACCCCAAAGACTGCAATCATCTACTAGACTTTTTATGTTTTTCTCCAATAGCTTTATAGCGCTGCTTGTTCTCGAAATGGTTCCATGTTCCAACATTTTCTCCCCCTTAATTATTTGTAAACGAATACATAGTGATTAAAAAAATTGAGTACGTATACTTATTGTGATATACCCACTCTATCAAATTAACTGTCCATTTTTCAGTACAGATCTATCGCCATTTCTTACATCGGTACATAAAAAAACTCCTGCTGATTCCAGGTACGGATCAGTAAGAGTTCTCTATGTTTTGTGCAAACATGATTCTAATAAAATATGATCCATAACTCTTCTGATTATTTTACTCTAGTAAGAGTTACTCTGAGTTCTTCAGAAAGCTCATTCTAGATATATTTTAATTCAGTTAATCATATTTTATAATATTTTGACTATTTTTACAACGCGGTTAGCGATAAGTCTATTGGAATTTAGATGCTAGATTAGATCTTTACATTATCTAATCTAGCATTCAATCAATTCTCTTCAGCTATGGTCATTTAGGATATGATACGGTGAACCGTACCATAAATAAGTGCGGTTATTACTTTTCAACCTAGATTATTCACGTGATAACTCAATACCATCTAATAAGTTAGTTAAATCGCAAAAAACTGCTAATCTCACTCAAGTATCTTGACTTCCCCCGAAGAGTTGATAAATACCAATTTGGGATCACCTTGTAAGTTTTGAGCTTTTAAAACAAAGTAATTTGCAGGAATCACAGTACTAAAATAAATGCCATTAAGTGAAATTTCTTTGTGGTTTTCGTTATCTATTTTCACAATTTCATTATGCCAATTATTACTCAAAATTCGATAAATATTAAGCTTGTCACCAAATAACTCAAAAATATCTTTTTGGATTTCTTCACTAACTTGGTACCCAAGGATAATACCAGTAATTGCATCTTTAAAATCATGTAAGTAATACTCTACTTCCTTTTCTTTAAAATGAAGCGCAATACGATACTCATCCTCACCTCTCCATGATAGGGATTTAGTAAAGAAGAAGTTATCATAATACTTCATTGTTTGATTTTTCATTATCTCATTCAGTCCATGAAGACTAATCTGATGAAATGATACCGCAAAAGGATCTTCCATTTTGTTGAAGTAATTATTCGAATACGTTACACTTCCATGAAATACATTAAACTCACTTAATTTAGAAAGACTATTCATCAATTTTTCATGGTCAAAAATGATACATATCCCTTTATGTTTATCCCCATATTGATCCCACATTCGCATATCAAAATAAGCACGATCAAATTCATTAATATCTGTTTCATAAGTGATATGTGGTTCATTTTTAAAACAAGCGATTAACCAATATGATTTAACATACCTGTCGATTTCTTCAAAAATACTTGAGTTTATTCTAAGATAACTAGTATCAGTTACTTCATCATAGAATTTAAAAGGCCAACTACTTGCTTCCTTAGGATCATTCATGTTATATAAGTTATTAAACTTTAATCGATTATATTTTAAAATATAGTTTAATAAAGTATCCACAGAAGTAAAATGATATAGATTTTTATTGTTTAATGACATATATTCACCTCAATACGGCCCCCCGAAATACCCTCATTTAATTTCAGACCATCAGTATACTTACTACTAAAGCCTAAATAACTATGACATAATCAGTTTTTTAGAAGGTGTTTATTACGTTGCACTAACTGGAACATACCATTTCTCAGATATTTTAGCATTATGGCTATCTGTAGGCGGATTAGCTCGTTCAAATTTTGCAAGAGTGGGTAGATTAATTGCACTACCAAATATTAATGCATTCCCTGTTTGTAAATATGTTAGCCGATTAATAATCCCCTCACTAATATATGGTACCATTCTAGAAATATAACTGAGATCATCAGGATTTTGAACTCGATGAATAATAAAATTACTACACTGAGAAACTACCGTCTTTGATAACTCACTGGGGCGCTGAGACGAAATTCCAAGAAGCAGACCGTATTTTCTTCCTTCTTTAGCTACTCTTTCAAAAATATTATAGTTCAATGCTCCAGAGTGACTTTCATTCCGTACAAACCTATGAGCTTCTTCAATGATTAAATTTATAGGCATATCGGCTTTCCTAATCATTTTCTTCAGAAAATCGAAAATTAGTTTTGTAATAACTTTTACTACTACTTCACTTGAAGAATCATCTAGGTTGCTAATATCAATATTCACTATCTGATTTCTTCCCAGAATACTTTTTATATAACCTTCAATACTAGTATGTTGAGTCTTCGTTAGTATTCTACCTTGATCACTATCAATCAATGATTGTAGCCTAGTTGTGAGAGTTGCTGTATATTCCTGTATTCTTTGAGAACTTATACTTCCCTCATACAAGACTGCAAAATTGACCGCCTTACTAAAATCATTAATATCATAAATAACATTTTTTGATTTCGATAGAATCTCACCAACATTGTCAACAATCATTTCTTCACAGAATTGTTGAAGACTCTCAATATCCCTAAACTTTCCAAAATCAATAATTAGTAAATCTCTAATGCTTTTATTATTTTCTCCAATAACTGTATTCAAATTGAACTCCGTTGTTGAAAAAGTAGTTATTATTGATTTTAGCTTATCGCTCTTAGAGGGTGATGAATCTGAGCTATTGAGAACTCCCATTATTGTCGATGCAAGTATATGGTTTTTAAGAATATTGTCTTTATTTTCAGGATCATAAAATATTCGGGCTAATTCAATAGCTCTTTTAATTATGGGTATCTGCGTTTTTTCAGAAGCATTTAATAGGACTGCCCAATCATCGACACTTAACGCCCATACAGGCAACTCAAGATATTTTCCTTCTACACTCTCAGCATCTGTTGTAAGGCAATTAATTTCAATGTCAGGATTATTACTATTCAACTCGCATATTGAGGATTCATACTCGCCATTCGAATCAATTACTATGAACTTGGCTCCATAAGCAGAATTACTTTGCTTTTGAAAAACATTTTGAATTATTCTTGCAACAGTATTAGATTTACCTGCCCCTGTATTTCCAAATACTGAAAAGTGAAATCCAAAAAACTTATCTATATTAATCTTAACATCATAATCCGGGAATATTACGGAAGATCCCAATGTTAATGAAGTAGCCCTCGTAAGGTTTTTCTCTTCATCAATGACAACTTCATGATTATCAATCTCCAGCATCTTCCAAAGATCAGACTCCGTAATAATACTTATCTCTGAAAAGATAAAAGGCATTTTTGAAACACCAAATACAAACTCATCTCCTGATATCTCACCAATAAGATTCAAGTTTACCAGCCTATTACTATTAGGCTTACTCATTTTTTCAACACCAATGAATTTCTTCTCATCTATTGAGATAATCTCAGCAATAATTTTACGATCTGTTTCTTCGATCGAAACGTAGGAGCCTATCTCACCAACAAATCTAATGCCATCTACAGTGTTCACATAGTTACCAATATTGGGATACAACTCTGCGACAATCCAATTGCTACTGATAGTAACAACTCGACCAATATTACGATTTGTCATATCAACTATCTCCCTTTATAACTGACTCAATTACTTTGAATTTCTCCTGTAGTTCAACATGTTCTTTTATGTCATCTTGTATATCAGGCAGCAATTTTTTAACAAAGTTATCAAAATAATGAATTTTTTCATTAGAATTAATAATCCATATTCTACTATCGTTAACTGATATTAATTTTTGAATATTTTCTCCACTCCCTAGTATAACCAATCGAAAACTAGGTACTGATAACATATTTAAAATTATTCTATTAATATGATCATCAGAAAAGCTATATCCTAATGTTATTAAGATGCTATTATTTTTCATAAGACATTGTTGCATATTTCTCATCAAATCAGAATATGGAGTCATAAGTGTTGTTCGATCTTTTAGTGGTGTTGGGTAAATCATAACTGTTTCGTCCGTAATGTTCTCAATTGGTTTTTCGATTACAACAGAATCTTTATTAACCCAATTAATTGATCCATGGATTTTATACAAATTATAAAAATTAGAGATCCGATCCCATACATCACTATTTAGGTTCATATTTTCCACAAAAGCATAGTTGTATGAAATGGGATTAAACTTGCGTTCATATGTTCCAGTAAAACCATTATTATAAAAGAATCCTAGCTCATCGAGTGCTCGCTCTGTATATAAATCATAATTAGTAGTGAAAATGTTAATTGGACTACGTCTATTTTTCCTTAAAATCTTAAGGTAGAACTCTTTGTATATGTCGTTAGTATCTTCGCATTTCATACCTTCAACAATTTGAACTCGAATAAATTCTTGAACCAATTTAATTTTGGCATCTATCTCACGCTCAATCTCACTAACATGATTGACTGAACGAACAGAAATCATGTAGTCAATCATACTTTCAAGATTATCTTCAAAATGATGCTGCAACTTTTCTCCTTGCACTGAAAAATCACTATTTGATTCAAAAAAACGTTTAGCAAGCGTAAACATTGTTGGAATTGATTTCTCTTCGCCATCAACAACATAGCTCGAACAACCCGAGCCAATAAGAAAATTTAGATTCTCAATTTGAAGACATTGTGCGATTTCTTTTTTCATTGCATCAATTGAAGCTACGGTTTTATGCTTACCCCTGTAAAATACTATTTCTTCCAAATCAATCCCCCCTAAGCTTGGTCTTAATACATGTCCATTTGTATTGTTTATGACATCTTTCAATATCGTTTAACAGCATTTCAACAATTGTTACTTTCAGTACAATTGCTACTGTAATGATTTAATCAAGTTACATGCCTCATCATGGAAAAGATCTGTAGTAACTGATATAGAATATGGATCGAGCTCTTCAACAAACTTAATAACGTTCACTTCTATCTCATCACTTGGTTCTAGAAACAAAAGCGGTTCATCCATAGTATCATCAAAATCGGTAATGAAATCAGTGTTAATTCTTGTTGTAGTATATTTCTTCAACCCATTTTCTAGCATCTTGAGCTCGACAATATCAAGTAATACTTCATCTTCATTTTGAATAAGGTGTACTTCAACAATCTCAGGTTTTAGATATTCACTGTACTTATTTCTTAACAGTTGTAAAAACTCGATTGAACAATATTTCTCTGACATATTTATCCCCCATTTCATTTTACTCAATTGTCTTAATTTTTAAGATCTAAGTTTATATTTATACAACTTAAGTATCTATTGAATTCACTAGTCCCTTGAGTTCCTTTACTTCTTCTAGGTTTAGTGTGCTTTCTTTACCCATCTTCTCTTGTTTTGGAGAACACACACGTATATCGTATTCAGTTCTCTATCATTCCAACTAATCAAATTCATATCCTTAGTTCATCCTTTGGGACTTTCTGAAAGTACTCCAAAGGTTTCTTTGGTTTCAAACTTAATATCAGGCATTAACTTATCTCTTCCTTTTCATAATTCTATTTTGGGGAAATCGTAGAGATTTTCCCACTCGAGATGTATATTCACCTATTTACCAACTTCTTTGTAAAAGGTAACATCTCTTCTATCTTATCAACAATCCGTTTTTGTTCTTCTAATGGTGCTAATGGGAAAAGAGCTAGTTTACCATCTTCTGTTCCTAGCCTTGGCATCTTTACTCCATAAGAACACTTAACTGTATAGTTGATAAAATAAGGACTCATAAGTACTATCTGAGCATACTTATTAAAAATATGCCTTCCAAAGTCTAGTGGTAAAATTTCCGAGGTAGAATATCCATCTTCATCAGCAACAACGACCTTATTTAAATACGGACGTAGCTTACTGTATAAAACATCACCTTTTTTAAAGATGTGTTTACTACTTGTAGACTTCAAGTCTTTCATAGTTTTCTTATTTATGATTCTTCCCGAGTCTTTCTCGATATCTTCTAAATCAAGAATCCATGCATCTTTAGGAATGTTCTTAGCTGATATTGAGTTGCACTTCCCATAATCGCATAAATCTCCTAACCTAATCCATTTCCAATTCTCTGGAATATCAAATGGAATCTCATCCTCTGTTATCTCAGGAAGCGCTTTGGTAGTTTTAATCTTGCCTTCCTTAATCAACTTTTTGTTCTCTTCTTGAATCTGCTTATAAAGGTCTTCTGCAGTTCCATCTTCTTCTCGCTGCTCCACTAGCTTGCCTTGCATAGCATATTGCAAAATAGACTTTTGCATATTTTCAGGGAACTTTTTATTCAGCTCCTCCACTTCAGAATAGGCTACATCGTATTTATCTACATAAGGCATCAGCTCTTCAATCTTTGCTACGATACGCTTTTGTTCTTCTAGTGGAGGTAGGGGAACGACTGTTAGACTAAACTCGTTGCCAGATATTTCCTTGAAGGTAGTACCGGAAGCTCTACTGATAATCTCGTTAGTTCTTGCAATTAAGCAGTAGTATATATACTCATTAATTCTGGGTTCATATGGCACGAAAGACTTAAATCCTTGGTTTGTAGCAAGAGCATTATTTGAGATTGCAATATATCCTATAGGCGCACGACTCGAGTATATAATTGTTCCTTTTGGCATTAATTGTGCAGAGGACCCTTTTAACCCTTTTTCAGTGATAAAGCGTTCTCCATTTTCAACATACTTACCTAATACAAATTTCATATCAGCAGGAGTCAACCAAGGAATATTTCCTCCGTTCCAAAACTCACAATTTCCAGTTTTAGGCGTTCCCCCTCCAACTATCTGTCCAATTTCGCCTAACCTAACCCATTCCCAACTTTCTGGAATATCAAAAGGAATCTCGACTTCTTTGATTTCAGGAAATGCTTTCTGCTTTTTAATTTTACCTTCTTTAATTAGCTGCTTATTTTCAGCTTCTATCTTTTTTAATAGTTCCTTCGCAGTACCTTCCTCTTCACGCTGTTCTACAAGCTTTCCCTGTATGGCGAGTTGAAGAATGCTTTTCTTTAAGTCCTGTGCATTCATTTAATTACCTCCAAGCATAGAAGTAATCTGTTCTAGTACGTGATCAATTTCTGCATTGAGGGATGTTCTCTTCTCTTGATATTCTAGAATCAAGTCCATTGGTTCAAGGATTACATCTTCCTCATGAGGGAAACCGCAAAGATCAATGTTGTAGTTTCTTTCTACAATTTCATCAACTGTGTATCGCTTTGCTTTAGGGAATCCATCCACTTCGATTTCTTCTCTGCCCTCCCACCAGCTTAAGGCATCATTGAAGTGCTCCAGCTTCATTGGTCTGGTTTTGGAGAAGTTCTTGTAACCTTCCGGCATATCCAAGCGATAAAACCAAGTTTCTTTTGTAGGCTCTGTATTATCAAAGAATAGGATATTTGTTCTAATTGATGTGTAAGGTGCAAAGACGCTATGTGGCATTCTCACCACTGTATGAAGATTAAACTCATCAAACAGTTTTTTCTTGATATTGAATTTCCCATTATCTGTACCAAACAAGAACCCATCGGGAATGATTACAGCACATCTACCATTTTTCTTTAGCCTATACATGATCACATTCATAAACAGATCTGCTGTTTCAGAGCTTCTTAACTCAGTTGGGAAGTTAGACTTCACGCTATCTTTTTCACTTCCACCGTAAGGAGGATTCATCAGTATAACGTCGAAAGGTTCCATCTTTCTCATATCTTTGTAATCCATCTCTAGTGCATTACCATGTAAGATATTAGGATCATCAATATCGTGAATCAGCATATTGGTAACACATAGCATATGTGGAAGCGCCTTCTTTTCAATACCATACACAGACTTATTGTAGATTTCTCGATTCTCCAGTGAGTTTTCTACTTGAGTTTCTAGCTCCTTTAAAGCGGAAGTCAAGAAACCACCGGTACCACAGGCAAAATCTGCAATCTTATCACCAAGGACAGGTTTCACCACTTTCACCATAAAGTCTGTCACCGCTCTTGGTGTATAGAACTCACCTGCATTACCGGCACTCTGAAGATCTTTCAGGAAGGACTCATATATAGTACCAAACTCATGACGTTCCTTGTATTCTGTAAAGTCAATCTCATCAATGATGTTGACCACTTGTCTCAGTAGCACCCCATCCTTCTGATAGTTGTTGGCATCCTCAAAGGCATAGCGGACAATGACTTGACTCATGGGTGTGTTTTCATCAATCTCCAGATTCTTAAAGGTTGGGAATAGGGTGTTGTTGACAAAATCAAGGAGAGCATCTCCTGTGAGTGCCTCCCCATCTTTTCTATCCACTGCCCAATCTCTCCACTTAAGCCCTTTTGGAATAATGGATGTATAGTTATCATTTAACAGTTCCCATGTTTCTTCTTTTGCATCATATATTTTCAGAAACAGAATCCAAACAATCTGCTCAATTCTTTGGGCATCACCATTGACACCTGAGTCATTTCTCATCACATCTTGGATTCTTTTTACAAAGTTACTAATCACCATTTTATCTTACCTGCTTTCTCAATTATGCATAATATATTTCGTTTTCTAATTCCTGTACTGCCTTTTGGTAAGCTTCTTTTCCACCAAAGGCTTTCACAATTTTCATCGGACTTCCGATCTTTGCAAACTCTTTAAGCTGAAGCACCTTTGTATCTTCAATTTCTTTAATCCCATCATTGGCATACTTATCCAGTAGTGCTTCAATGACTTGCTTTGCTATATCGGAGTACTTGTAGAGATAATGTCTTTTCTTAACATTCTCTGCACGTTCCTTCTTGGTTAGCGGGGCTTTATCATAGGCTATATGGCAGATGAGATCAAAATCATCAAGCTCCGTTTTCCCGAGCTCTTGCTTTACAGCTTCCAGAAGTACTCCATCATCCTGCAGCTCATCAATGATGGCTTGTTTCTTTTCAGCTTCTGTCCAAGTACGGAGGAACTCATCCAGCCTTGAATACTGCTCAAGGATGTTTTTCTTCGTATAATCAATAAGGCTTTCTGTAATAAGCTTTCCGTCTTTATCTACGTACTGAACACGTTCAGACAGCACTTTTACAAGCACATCACCCACATAGTATTTTCTTGGCTTGCCATCCCATTCACCATCACCTCCGCCGTCTCCTCCACCATCGCCATCTTCAGGTATCTCTCCATCAGGATTGTCAGGGTTATCAGGATTGTCTGTGGGATCATCAGGACCAACTGGTGGATCTTCTACTGGATCCTTCTCATCAAGATCAATGACAACTTCTGGTTTTCCGTCAAAGGCAGGATCCGCAAAAAGTCTACTAGCATTCCTAAAATCCATGATAGTGAAGTAAGTCTTACCATAATCCTCTAGAAGACGTGTACCTCTACCTATAATTTGCTTAAACTTAGTCATCCCATTTTCACCAAAATTATTTTCAAGCACTATTAACTTACACATTTTTGCGTCTACTCCAGTTGTCATTAATTCACTTGTCACAGCAATAACCGGATAAGCGCTTTCTTCATCAATGAAGTTTTCCAGTTGCGCCTTTCCTATATCATTGTCACCGGTAATACGCATGATGTATCGGTCATTCTCGGCATAGAGATCCTTGTTTTCATTAATCAGTGCTTGACGCATACGTTCAGCATGTTCAATATCCACACAGAAAACAATCGTCTTACTAAATCGATCGGTGTTTTTTAAGAATTCGGTAATCTTCGACGCTACCACTCTTGTTCTATCATCAATGACCAAGTTTCTGTCATAGTCCTTGGCATTATATTCCCGATCCTCAATCTCATAACCGTATTTATCAACCTTACCAGCTTCTGGTCGATAGCCTTCAAGGTCTTTATCAAGACCTATGCGAATCACTTTATAAGGTGCTAGGAAACCATCTTCAATCCCCTGCTTCAATGAATACTCATATATTGGCTCTCCAAAATAACTAAAACTGGAAGCTTCTTTTGTTTCTATAGGTGTCGCTGTTAACCCTACATGTGTTGCTGAAGAAAAGTAATCCAGAATTTTTCTCCAGGCTGAATCTTCTTTCGCACTTCCCCTATGACATTCATCGATAACAATCAAATCAAAGAAGTTCGGCTGAAGCTGTAGGAATGCTTCTTCACCATTATCACCTGCTAACTGCTGATACAGTGCAAGATAAATTTCATAGGAGCTATCAAGATTCTTGTTTTGTACCTTGGTCATCTTACCACTAAATGGTTTAAAGTCTCCAGTCATGGTCTGGTCAATCAACACATTACGATCAGCTAAGAATAGGATCTTCTTCTTTATCCCTGCTTTCCAGAGTCTATAAATAATCTGAAAGCTCATGTACGTTTTTCCGGTTCCGGTTGCACAAACAAGTAATGCTCGATCTCTCCCTTTAGCTACTGCATCTACAGTCTTATTAATGGCGACTCGCTGATAATACCTTGGAGTTTTGTAATTGGGTATGTAGTAATAGGGCTCCAGCATGACCTTCTCTTCAATCTCATCAATCCCTTTATCGATACGATACCTTTGGTACAAGCTTTCTGGTGATGGAAAATCTTCAAGACTCAGCTCATTGACCTCACCAGTTATGAGGTTCTGTTCCACAAATCCGTCACCATTGGATGCATAGACATATGGAATGTCAAGTATTCTGGCATAATCAATAGCTTGCTGAAGTCCTGCGCCTAGAGGTTGTTTATTGTCTTTTGCTTCTACAATAGCCAACGGAAAGTTGTTCTTGAATGACAAGAGATAGTCTGCACTTTTCTTTCTACCCCTAGCTGTTATATTACCACGTAAGATAATACGCCCAGCGGTAAAAGCGTACTCCATTCGTATCTGCTTGTTATCCCATCCTGCATTCTGAATGGCAGGTGTGATATACCTTAATTTAATATCTTCTTCGGACAAATGACTTTTCCCCATAAACTTTCGCCCCTTTCATTTTATTCAATCGAGTTTAAGATCTATGAAGCTCTTTTTGAAACACGAAGGTACCTGTAGATTCTACTCTGGCTCTCCATGCCCAACAAATCTTCTTTATTAAAAACAGAAATGATACAGTAAGCATTTGCACCCCAGTCATTACAGATCAGCTCTGCGCTTCATCTCTACTACCAATAGCCCCCATGTTTTTCATAGTTAATTACCATAAGAACCGTATCCCATGATGTATGCCATAGTTAAGAATATTGTAACATATTACTTAACAAATCTGATGAGAAACCTTACATTATCACCTGATTGAGCATCATCTCATCTACACCTTTACTTATTCTGGTAAATATATTCATGACATCTCTATTACCAATTCTCCCCTACTCATCGGAATCTTAGTTTTTTATGAAACTAGTAGTTTTCTCTAATCTTATCCTATCAGTTCCACTGTCCATTTTTCAGTACACCCTGAATCAAACTACCTCTTCAAATATATATTATTCCTTTGATTAAGCATGAGTAGGAAGTACACAGAGCACACTTCTACTACTTTGCTCATGAAAAAATGACTGGAGGAAAGCCATGATTAAACTACTACACGTATCAGACACATCTAAGATTTCTCACCTGGAGGAAGAAGTCCAAACTTACGCCCTAGAAGCGCTCACTATTCTGGATGAAGAATACGGGACAGACCGAGATCCTATCACTGACCTTGGTGGCTATGTAACCATTCTAGAAAATCCAGACGATATTCAGGAACTGGAAGAACTTCACAACATCGACCTTACAAAGAACCCTAGTCCTGAATTTGTAGACTTCATCTATCCAGAGAGAGGCCCTCGTTATACTGCTTCACTCTTTCTACTCAGCTCCGACTATGGAATCATCATCATCCTTCCCTATAACATGACTCCAAAAGAAATACTGAAAAAGTAAACGGACATGAACCTTCTAATGAGGCTCATGTCCTATTTATGTGAAAGGAGAAAACTATGCCAAACAAAACTGAACTCATCAAAGACACCAAGTACTGCGAGATCCATAATCAAGGAAGATACGTGGACAACAACTACACCTACTGTATTGAGAAAATCTATGTGAAGAAACTGAAGCGATTCGAAATCAGATTCAGTCTCTACAAAGACTTCACTGGACATCCAGAAAAATATATTGCAAGATCTCTGGACGTGACTGAACTGGAATTCATCTCACTACTGAAAGACGCTATTGAGAAAAACGTATTTACCTCTGAAATGATTGATGAAATGTCAAAACTTCTAAGTTCCTCTAAGAAGAATTCATTGCCAAAAAGCCCTAAATCAAAAGAGCATAAACCAACCCAGAATATACCTTTATCAATAGAATCAAAAAATGCTCAAAAGGAGATTGCATAACATGAGCTATACAACACGAAATCATCAAAGAAATCACCATAACCTCTCAGAAAATCCCGTTTTCCCGTCCAAAAGAGTAGAAATTGTAAAAATCAAGTTGGTGAGAGAATCCAGTTTTCTATACGGGAAACGAAGGGTGAACTGCCCTGTAGATGCATATGAACTAGGTAAAGTTTTCATGGAAGAAATTGATCGGGAACAGCTTATAGTATGTTGCCTTGACACAAAGAATCAACCACTAAATGTCCATGTAGTCTCCATGGGATCTCTCAACACTTCAATCATTCATCCAAGAGAAATATTCAAAACTGCGATACTAAGTAATGCAGCATCAATAATCCTCTACCACAACCATCCATCTGGAGACCCAACTCCTTCTTCAGAAGATCTCAGTGCTACAGGAAGAATCCATGATTGCGGAAAGCTTATGGGGATTGATCTATTAGATCACCTCATCCTTGGAGACGATTCCTATTACAGTATGCGAGAGAAAGGAGATCTATAATGTTTGACAAAACAAAATATCTTACAAGAGGTGTTCAAGAACAGCTTACGATTCCTCTTCAGAGAGCACTCTGGGAAATGATTGATCTTCTCACTATAGAGAAAGACTACTTACAGATTTTTGAGCTGACTCAGATTTCTGAATCACAGATACACATCCTACATAGACAAGAAGTTCCAGGCTTCTCTTCAGAACTGTCCATACATGGAAATTTGCAAAAAGAGAAGCTGAAGATTTACGTCATAGATGATGGAGATTACAGTACTATGCTTCTTGCAGAAGAATATTAGGGGAGGTGGAAAAATGAATCTATTGTCTTGGGCCAAAAAGATTGGCACTGTCATTTCTGTAGTTGCAGACATCATTGATAGAGATAACTAAATAACAAACAGGGCTCAAAACGAGCCCTGAATATTTTTTTATGTTCAGATTTCCATTGCCGAAAAACCACTATTACATTAGAGTATTAAGTGAAATAATAAGACAAATGCAGGAGATGAACCTATGAAAAAAACCACATATAGTTTCTATGATGTAGCTCAGAAACTTTATGATATCGATCCAACTAAAATCGAAAATGCCTCTGATCACTTTTTAGATTTCAAAGACGGTAAGAAAAAGCAGTATCGTCGTTTACACGAAAAAACCGGTATCCCAAAATATGCCCATAGGAATGAGCTTTGGGAAAAAAGCTTTACGAAAGACAAGTACATTGAGACTCTTTTTACCCTCTATGCATTCTCAGAACCTTTCTTTAAAAAGCTTAGATTGTTCAAAGAACCAAGCTTCGAAGATATCCAGAGCATCACAGCCAAATGTTATGATTTTTTAACCAATCATATGAGTGACACTTTATCGATTGAAGAAATAGAATGGCATCATGAACTATTCATCCTTCGTTCTGCTCTTCATGAAACAGAGTTTTACAACAACTTAAGATCCATATTTAGTGAATACCCTGAAATAACTGAAGATATGATCAACTGGTTTAACCCTAAACCTCAAAAAGCAGATCTTTATAGGCTAAAACAGATGAACCGGGCAACTTCACAAGCACATTCTTTTGAAGAAGTATCGAACATTCTAGAAGAGTTTAGCACTCCGTATAATGAAAAGTCGCAAGTATCCTATATCGGTTTATGCCGAGATCACGATCGTTTGTTTTTGCTACGTAAATATTACGAAGCTGCCATTGAACTATACACTACACACTCGGCTACTGAACCAGACTTCGAAAAACAACTTTTGGCGTTGAATGAAAAGTATCGGTATATCATTTCTACGTTTCTAGAAATTAGGAACGCTGAAGTTGACGACATCATCCACGAAGAATTTTATAATTCTTCTATTAATGTACATAGTGATGAATTTACCGATATTACTCAGGGAAGAATCGCAAGTGAGATTATGTCAGATGAAGACACCTTTCAAGAAGCTCTACAAGAATATTGGGATAGAGAGCATCGCATTAACAATCCAATAACTTTGACCGAAGAGGAAATAAGAGAAACAGAGGAAGCTCTAAACAACTTCTTTAAGCATCGGAACGAGTAGCCTTAACCAAATACAATTCTAGTTTTTGAGGAACCTGCATTGATGTAGGTTCCTTTAAATTTCCGATTTTTAAATTTGTCCCCCATCGTAATTTCTTGAATGGACTTATACTACAATCAATGAGCTCATAAATTACACAGGAGGACAAGAAAATGCAAAAATATCAGATTACTCAAATGAAGACACACACTTTAATCACATTCATGAAGAAGAGAGCCCTTATAGCACAACAAATTAAGACAGGAGGTGACAATTATGGCCTTCAGAATTAACAGAGGGTTCGTCCCTGGATATAACCTAGTAGAAATCCTTCAAGCCGAAGTTGGAAAGTTAGTTGGCTATGATGCATTGGCTTTAAGATGTCGTAACGAGTTCGATATGGAGAATACATTTTACATTTTCCTCAACGACATTCATATCCTCAACCAGCTAATGGCACTCACTTTCGAGAGCTATACCTATGATGAAATCATAGATGAGCACGACTTTGAAGGTCTGGTTCTTTATTTATACCTAGAGCCCAAGGACAAATACATGAAGATTACGAAGTTTAAGGAGTATGTTGCAGATGAAACCAGTGTTTAGAGAAAGCCAGTCAACACAATACCATAGAGAATTTTACACCACAGATGAAAAAGTGATGCAACGATGTAGTAGGGACACTGTAAGGTCAGTGTCCGACTATATCAAAATCAGCAGCATAGAGCATAACATCGACTCCAATGATTACCTCGGAAACATCACCTATAAAGCTTTTGGTGAACTAAAGACTCTTACGGTGCCTAGAAGTACATATTTGCAGAGAAGAAGGCTACTGGATTTACAAAACCAAGGGCTTGACGTGACAGAAGAGAATGCCACCCTTCTTGTGAAGTACTTTAAAGAAGAGGAAGAGTGTTTAGTAGGTGCGATAAGAGCTACACACAATACTCTAGGCTTCTCTACCCATAATGGAAAGCTGATTTTTAAACACTACAATGCCATCGGAATAGAGTCCACCTATTCAGGACCTTACGATGTAAGACCTCGTGGTTCTGATAAAGACTACCTGAAGATGATTAAAGAGGAAGTTCTAGGTAATCCTTTGATGGAATTCATCCTTGTGTCTGGACTCTCTTCTGTCATTCTTGCTTATCTCTCTGATGAGTACAGCTTAGATAGTCTTATTATCCATATTGCTTCAGATTCAACCACAGGCAAGTCCACTGCTTTGAAATTGGCTGCCAGTCTCTGGTCTGTTACAGATGTAAAAGCAGATTCTCTTTTCTCGTCCTACAACGGCACCAATCAAGCCCTCATAAACAAGATCTGCGGATTTTCCGGGATCCCGTATTGCCTCGATGAAATTTCCATGTCAAGCATGCAAAACTTCACCTCTTTCATCTATACCCTCGTCAATGGTGTAGAAAAAGAAAGACTCACGAAGGATTCTAAACTCATGGAAAAGAAATCCTGGCTGGTCACTCTTCTATCCAATGGGGAGCGATCTTTAGTAGGTCTAGCATCAAAGAATAAATGTATTGCTGCCAGAGTCTTTGAAATCAAGAATGTAACTTTTACAAGAGATGCTGAGAACGCCGAGAATATTCAGAGAGCCATTCAGAAAAACTACGGCCTTTTAGGCCCGAAGTATGCTGAGTACATTATGACTTTAAAGAAAGAAGATATCTGCAAGCGTTTCGAAGAAGTACGTGAAAATTTTAGCGCTTTAGTAAAGACAACTCAAGCTACCGATGAACTTTTTGAAAGAAGAACTTTAAAGTTTGCTGTACTACTACTTACAGCTGAGTACTTTGAAAAATTTTCCAGGTTTACTCTGAACAAGGATGCCATCACAGAATTACTCATGAGTATTGAAGCGGAGTCAACCGGAACCAGAAATAACCATGCCAATGCCATGGACTATATCAAAGATTACATCACCATAAATGCAGCCGCTTTCGGTCTAGGCGGCAACGGTCATAACTTAAATTATGGTACTGTGACCCCAAAAAGAGACTATACCGAGGTCGTTGTCTATAAGCCTTCCTTTAATGAAATGCTCAGAAAAGGTAACTATGAAGACTCCAGCATCGTACTTCGAGAACTTAAATCCAATGGTTACCTAGACTGCGATGCTGATAGATATACACGATCCAGAAAGAACCACAACGGTATTCGACAAGATGTGTACGTCTTAAAGCTTTACAACTACCCCATTCAAGAAGTGATTACTGATTCACCAACTGAAGGAGATGAAAAACATGAATAACCTGAAAATCGATGAGCTTTTTACTATGATCTGTGAGGTGCTTGATGAGCACCTCTCCCATCCCCTGACAAATACAAACACTACCATAAATAGAAGCGAGGTTATTGAAGCATGAAAAAACAAGAATACATTATCGTCACAGATACCCGTACAAACTCAGAC
Source organism: Proteiniclasticum sp. (assembly GCF_003514505.1). GTDB lineage: Bacteria > Bacillota > Clostridia > Clostridiales > Clostridiaceae > Proteiniclasticum. Next base: position 4,985 of record NZ_DOPX01000016.1, on the reverse strand, counting down.
CCTATCCCTTCCTTACATGCTTTGGAGGTAAGCACCTCACCAATCTCTACTGAGGCTGGTAAGGTTTTATGCTTACGAGAGTCATCTCCTTCCAGGAACTCCTATGTTGTTCTTCCTGGAGAAGTAATTCCTTTTGAGAACTATATCGACATTCAAGCGGATCTATTGTATCTTAAATTCTTTGAGGTCGTTGACAAGATACTCCCCAGAGATACTCGGATAGATTCCATCAACTATATCATCGATGTTTCAGGGCCTTCGAAAGCATCTATAGAAAAACTCTTCTACTCCACTCCAACTCCTGAAGACATCAGACCTGTTACCTATGGTTGCATCTCCTGCGATGATTTCTATAACCTTTACACGAAAGAAGATTTCAGCTATGGGATTCTTGTGGAGATTACTGACGAAGAAACTTCAGGATTGAAAGATCTTGGTTACATTCTCCGATGCCTTCCCTGGCCAATCTTAAATGTATCTGCTGATGATGAGAAGCTCTCCCTTCTCTTGAAGGTGCCTAATTTAGAATTTAGACCTAGTCCTAAGAAAGTATTAGAGCTCATCACCTATTGCCATAAGCGTGTTTCTTTGGTGCTTGGTATGCTTGACATCAAGTCATTTCGATTGGTCCTATTAGATCTTCAAGCGGAAGGCAAAAAACATGAACTCCTTGGGGCATAGCATGCCCTCATGCCTTTGCCCCAATGAAGAAATGAAGCCCGATATAGCAGAACGTGTAAAACAACCCATAGTAAGAGTGGCACTGTACACAAGAGTATCCACTACCGAACAGGCTGAAGAAGGCTACTCCATTGATGAGCAGGAACACCTGCTTCGTGAATACTCTTTTAAGCTCAATTGGCTAGTTGTTCATTGTTATTCAGACCGTGGGATCAGTGGTAAGGACATCAAGCACAGGCCAGCACTGAGAGAACTATTAAATGATGCCAGCGAAAAGAAGTTTGATATGGTGCTCTCCTGGAAGATCAACCGTATCAGCAGAAAGCTCAGCGACGTTCTGAAGATTGTAGACCATCTGGAGAAAAACAATGTCACCTTCAAGTCCTACTCTGAACCCTTTGAGACCAGTACCCCTGCTGGAAAGATGCAGTTTCAGATGATGGCCCTCATTGGTGAATTTGAACGAGGCACTATTGCTCAGAACGTAAAGATGGGTATGAATGCGAAAGCAAAAGCTGGAGAATGGTGTGGCGGTATTGTCCTTGGATATGACCTTATACCCATCCCAGAGGAAGGCACCAAGAAAAAGCGGACAGAGCTCATCATCAATGAGAAGGAAGCGCAGATTGTCCGGAGAATCTTCAAAAGCTTCATCCAGGGAAACGGATATAAATCCATCACCAATCAGCTGAATAAAGAAGGACTCAAGACGAAGAAAGGAAACTCCTTCTCCGTGTCCAGTGTGAGAGATATTCTTCTGAACCCTCTCTATGTAGGGAAAATCCGTTATAATGTCCGACAAAACTGGGCTGAAAAGAGAAGAAAGAACATCAATGCGAATCCGATCCTTGTAGATGGTATCCATAAACCCATCATTGATGAAACCACATGGAGTCAGGTCCAAGCACTCTTTGAGTCTTCCCAGGGTAAACCAGCTAGAATCTATGATGGCCAGTATCCTCTCACCGGAATCTTAAAGTGCCCTGAATGTGGTGCTGGTATGGTCATCGCCAGAACCCTGAATACCCTGAAAGATGGAACGAAACGCAGGCTTGTCTACTATGCTTGTGGCAACTGGAAGAATAAAGGCACCAGTGTATGTCACAGCAACACCATCCGAGTAGATAAGGCCAATTAGTACGTGTTCTCTAGAATCACAGAACTGATCTCCTCTGAGAAAATGGTGAGGAGTATCGTGACAAAGCTCAATACAAACAGAAAAGACAAAATCAATCCTGCCAAGAAGATCTTGGAGCAGATTTCTAAAGATCTTCAGCAGCTGGAAAGAAGAAAGACCAAGCTTTTTGATGCGTATAAAGATGACATCATCAGCCAAGAGGACTTTAGAAAAAGAAATGATGAGCTCAATGAGAGAATGAGTACCTTACGCATCATGAGAAATGAGTAGGAGATCATCCTGAACCAGGAGAAGGCAGTGAAGTATCCTATGAACTGGTGAAGAACACCCTACAGAAGTTCAGTGACATCATGACCATAGATATGACGAGGCAAAAGCAGAAGAGGCTTCTCCATATGATCATCTCAGAAATCACCATCAATGAGAAAAGAGAGGTGGACAGCATCAACATTAAACTGACGGACCATCTCATCAATTACCTGAAGACTGAAAGAGGAGTATCCGCTAGTGATGCTCCTCTTTCTCCGTCTCCTGATTTACATATTCAGCAGAGAGAGGATATCAGGTTTTCTATTTAGTAAAGGGAAGAGGAGGTTTATAAGCCTTCTTTTATTGATTTTTGCACTTGCCCTAATAGCCTCAAACCAGACATACAAAGGATAAGAACTAATATCTGACTTTGTTGAAATAAAATTCTATTTAACTTGCTTTGCATTACATCTTGTATTCTATTCCTGTCAATAATCAATATTTCAAGTTAAGTTCACGTAATCTTTTCAAATCATACTCCCACTCAAAAATGGCGCTTCTATAATCTCTGTGTCTATCTTTTTTCTTGAGTTTAATTAACCATAAAATATGACTCTCCACTGATTTCATGCCAAACAAGGGAATGGCTTTTTCTATGAGTATCCTCCATCGTTCATCTCTTGACAGTTTAATACTATATCCTAAAGCACCAAGTTTTGATTGAGCTTTAAGATTTATCTCATATGTTGAATCTGACTTGCACCTTAATTCATGTTTTGATACATTTTGTGGTTTAACCTCCAAATCATTCAGTTGAGCAACAAATTCTTTACTAGGAATGAAAATTGGAACTCTACGTTGACTATCTACCTCTAAAAACTGTAATCTACTTTGCATATCTTCATTTCTATACCGAGTCTTAAAAACACCAAAATCAGAGATATCTATAGTGCTCTCATACTCCAGTGTTCTCTCAATTATAATAATTAGTTTGTTATATAAAGTCTCACATGCTTTAAGACTTAACCCCGTATTTTTTGAAATTACCGAGAACATTTCATATTTCTTCAAAATTTCACCTTCCTTTTATGCTAATGAGTTGATTAAATAGCTCTTTTAGTTCAATTATAATACAATTATCTGTTTTGTGTATCTAAAGTATACTTCAATTTCTATAGTTTCCCGTACGTGAAACTATGATGTGCAAAGACATCCTTATCCTATTAAGTCTTCTCTATTCTTCAAGAAGTTAAAGAAGACCAATAATTTTTGATCGAAAGTCACGTAGGGTGTTAAACATTCTAAACTTTCTCCGATTATTTATATATGAGCAATAAATCAAAGAAGATACCAATTACTTGGTTTATCAGAAATCTATAAGAATTGCATAATTGGTGCTGATATCACAGTTAAGGTTATCATGCACAAGTCCGATGGATAAAGACTCTCCATCGAATCTCTCAAACAGAACCCAATCGTCCGGGGAAATGTTTAGAAACAAAAGGACGCTAATAACGGTAATAGGCCGAGCTGATCATAGGCTTGTTATAAATTCATGTGAATACGGAAGTTCACAGTCAAATTCAAGGAGGAAAAAAATGAGAATTAACAACAACATTTCAGCAATGAACACTTACTCAAGACTGACATCCGCTCAGGGTGCTCAGGCTAAGTCCCTGGAAAAGCTTTCTTCAGGTCTCAGAATCAACAGAGCTGGAGATGACGCTGCAGGTCTTGCTATCTCCGAAAAAATGAGAGGTCAGATCAAGGGTCTTAATCAGTCCGTTAGAAATGCACAGGACGGGATTTCTCTGATCCAGACAGCAGAAGGTGCTCTTAATGAAACACACTCCATTCTGAACAGAATGAGAGAACTTGCTGTACAGAGTTCCAATGACACCAATACTGACGATGACAGAGTTGAAATTCAGAAAGAAATGGACCAGCTCTCATCTGAAATTACTAGAGTAGCAGATAACACTGAATTCAATACACAGAAGCTACTAAACGGAACCTTTACTGATAAAAAATTCCATATCGGTGCTAATGAAAATCAGGCCATGGAAATTTCAATCAGCAATATGAAAGGAACAAATCTAGCTGTTGAAAAGACATTCACCGCAGCTGGAACCGGTAGTGGTACAGCAACACTAGCAGATGGAACAAATACATTTACCTACTTTGATAAGGATGCAACTTTCACTGTTGGTGGTGAAACAATTACCGCAAGAGCTAATGGTTACTATGATACTACCAGTGGAATCCTTAGATTGGAATCAGACGAAATCACAGCAGGAGAAACAAAAGCATTAGGAATCAATGTGACTACACAGCCTTCAGCAGATTCTGCAATTACAACAATTGATAATGCTATTACATCCGTATCTGCAGAAAGATCCAAGCTTGGTGCTGTTCAGAACAGACTGGACCATACCATCAACAACCTGACAGCAACATCTGAGAACCTCTCTGCTGCTGAATCCAGAATCAGAGACGTAGATATGGCTAAGGAAATGATGGAGTTCACAAAGAACAACATCCTGAACCAGGCTTCTACTGCTATGCTGGCTCAGGCTAACCAGATGCCTCAGGGAGTACTTCAGTTACTCGGCTAATAAGTTTATAGAAACGGTAGCTATTTCATAATATCTGCCGTTTTATATAAAACATAACACCTATAATCATCAGCGAATACGGAAGTTCGCAGTCAAATTCAAGGAGGATAAAAAATGAGAATTAATAATAATATTTCAGCAATGAATACTTACTCAAGACTGACATCCGCTCAGGGTGCTCAGGCTAAGTCCCTGGAAAAGCTTTCTTCAGGTCTTAGAATCAACAGAGCTGGAGATGACGCTGCAGGTCTTGCTATCTCCGAAAAAATGAGAGGTCAGATCAAGGGTCTTAATCAGTCCGT
>NZ_DOPX01000013.1 GCF_003514505.1 Proteiniclasticum sp. | reverse complement strand
TCTACTATAAGGGGAGCATATCAATTCAGGTAGCTTTACATGATTATGCTAATTTGGACTTTGCGGTCTCAACGAGTACTGCAAATGCCTTTGGATCGTGGATTGCGATTTCAGAAAGCATCTTTCTGTTGATGTCGATTCCAGCAATCTTCAGACCGTTCATCAGTCTGGAGTAGCTTAGGCCGTTCATTCTAGCAGCTGCATTGATTCTAGCGATCCACAGTCTTCTGAAATCTCTCTTCTTCAGCTTTCTGCCGATGTAGGAATTTCTCTGAGCTCTGATTACTGTTTCATTTGCTGTCTTGAACAGCTTGCTCTTTGCACCGTAGTATCCCTTTGCAAGCTTCAGTACTTTTTTATGATTCTTACGAGCGTTTAAGGCTCTTTTAACTCTTGCCATTTTTAATCCTCCTGTATCCTTCTAATTATAGGTATGGTAGCAACTTTCTCATTGCCTTTTCTTGTGTTGTAGAAACATACCCGGTCTTTCTAAGATTTCTCTTTCTCTTGGAAGACTTCTTAGTAAGGATATGACTTCTGAAAGCTTTTCCTCTCTTAAGCTTTCCACTTCCAGTTTTTCTGAATCTCTTGGCAGCGCCTCTATGGGTTTTCATTTTTGGCATCGTTTCTTCCTCCTAAAGTTTGTTACTTCTTTGGAGTCAGTATCATGATCATGTTACGACCTTCCATTTTGGCAGGCTTTTCGATCGTACCGACATCCTCTAATTTTGATGCGAAATTATTCAGGATCTTGTATCCATTTTCTGCGTAGGCGGCTTCGCGGCCTCTAAACCTCACAGTAACCTTCACCTTGTCTCCGTCTGTCAGGAACTCCCGTGCCTTGTTTGCTTTGATTGTGATATCATGCTCTTCGGTCTTAGGGCTGAATCGGATTTCTTTTAGGGTGATGATCTTCTGATTCTTTTTGGCCTCTTTTTCTTTCTTGGCCTGTTCGTATGTAAACTTATGGTAATCCATAATCTTGCATACAGGTGGCTTAGCTGTAGGAGCGATCATAACGAGATCAAGGTTCTGATCTTCTGCCATTTTCAAGGCATCTCTGGATGAGACGATTCCCAGCTGTTCACCTTCACTTGAAATAAGTCTCACTTCTTTTTCTCTTATTTCGTGATTGATTGGGTTGTTTTGTTTAATAATTTTCACCTCCGGAATTCAACATGCCTTTTCTAACGCAAGACGTTAAAAAAGGACGGCATAAACCGTCCTCAAATTCACTAAAGAATGAATTGTGACCATACAACGCGAGTCGTAGGGTGAGAAACGGTGGTTTCTACTTGTACCAAACTATTATAACATAATCAGATAGTCTGTCAACTACCTGAAAATAATTTTTGTACTCTCCCATCATACCGGATATAACTTGCGCTGACAAGGTTTTAAATAAAGAAAATTATCTAGCGGGGTTTTTTTCTTTTAGGAAGGTGAAGGTAAAGACGGTTCCCTCCCCTTTACGGCTTTCCACATCGATGGACACCTGATGTCTCAAAGCAATTTCATTGACAATGGAAAGACCCAGGCCGGTTCCTTTCAGGTTCTCTGATGTAGAGGTCTGAAAGAACTTATCGAAAATATGCGCTTTTACCTTCTCTTCCATACCGATACCATAGTCCCTGATTTTCACCACTGTTTTCGTTGCTTGGTCTATGACCTCTATGTCAATGGAGCTTCGTTTCGGTGAGAATTTTATAGCATTATCAAGGACAGCCATGAACATTTGGCGAAGTCTTCCATAGTCTCCTGAAAATGGTATAAAGGCATATGGATTTGCAAGACTCAGACTGATCTCTTTGTCCGCACTTACGAGCTTCATGGCATCCACGCCATCAGAAAGGACTTCGGAAAGATTGAGAAGTTCTTTGCTGATCTTAAAATCCGGATTCTGAAGCTTTGTGAGACTGAGAAGATCATCCACAAGTCTCTGAAGAGAAAGTACTTCCTGAAACATCTGATCCTGGTACTGCTTCTTCTGCTCTTCATCTTCAATGATTCCGTCCTTTAATGCTTCAAGGGAGCCTCGCAGCACAGTAACAGGAGTTCTCAACTCGTGGGAGACACTGGCAATAAAGTCCCGTCTGCTCTGTTCCAGTCTACTGCTTTCCCTGGATGCTTCATCAAGCCGAAGGGCCAATTGGTCTACAGTTTTCGCAAGATCTCCGATCTCATCATTTTGAATCACCTGTGTGCGGGTGGAATAGTCCCCTTCGGAAAGCTTATAAGCTGCCTTATTGATCTTTTTGATGGGTGCTATGAACTTTAATGAGAAAAGTGTACCTAAGAGAATCGCCAGGACCAAAGCAATGGCCGCTGAAATAAAAAGGATATTCAGTCCGCTTAGGATCGAGGAGTCAATATTGTTCACAGGAGCATGAAGCAGCACAGCTCCGATAACCTCTTTATCATCATCAAGAATGGGTACCCCTACTGTCAGGCTTTTTATACCAATAAAGTCACTGAAAGTCTCGCTGAAAGAAGTGCTGCCAGAAAGTGCTTTTTCAATGATTTCATTAGCAGTGGGCGGAAGCTCTTGGGATTCGATCTCCAGTCCCTTTGATTCATAGATGACAGAAGCATTCTGGTCCACAATCCATACATTACCCATGGCAACCTGCTCCAGCCCTCTCAAATATGGCATATATCCCTTCATGCCGTTCATACCCATGCCCATACCACCCATACCCATGGAACCTGAACTCGTAGAGGAGTTCAAAAATTCTGTGAGATTGGAAGCGATGGCTTCCGCTCGTATCTTTAGATCCTCCTGATGGTATTCTAAAGTATGTTCGGAAAAAAGGCGCGCAAACACAACACTCATGAGTACTGAAAAGAGAAGGAGCAAAGAAACGATAAAAAGAACCAGTTTTCTTGTGATTTTATAGTTCATGTTCCACCTCAAATTTGTAACCCATACCCCAAACCGTCTTTATTTCCCAGTTCGGATGATGATAGCTGTCCAGTTTTGCACGGAGTCTTTTGATGTGAGAATCTACAGTCCTAGCATCTCCGAAGTAATCATAGCCCCACAAACTGTTTAAAAGGTTATCCCTGGTAAAAAGTTTGTTGGGGTTCTTTGCCATGGTATAAAGGATCTCTATCTCTTTTTTTGTGAGTGATACGGATTCAGCCTCAATCAGTACAGTAAACTCCTCAATATTTATGGTGAGATTGTCATAGATTAAGATATTTTTATCTTGGCTTTCTTTTGGATCAGGTGAAATCCTTCTAAGAATAGCACGGATTCTTGCCATGACTTCTCCTGGGGAAAAAGGCTTCACGATATAATCATCAGCCCCCATATCAAGTCCCATGATGCGTTCAAAGTCCTCTCCTCTGGCGGTGACCATTATGATGGGGACAGAAGATGTTTTCCTGATCTCTCTGCATACCTGAAAACCATCCATCTCCGGCATCATAACATCAAGAAGCACCAGATCAAACGTATTCCTACTGAACAAACTTAACGCTTCTTTGCCATCGTTGGCGATCATTACAGTATATCCTTCTTTTTTTGCATAATCGCTTAGTATTGATGTGATTTGTTTATGGTCGTCTGCGATGAGCAGGTTCATGACACTCATTCCTTTCTGTTTTCTATTCAGTTCAATAATAACATTTTAGCGAAGAGATATGTTTTTTTTGTGATGATTCAGACTGTGGGGTAAAAGAGAAACACAAAAAATGCTATCTTAAGACAAACTTTCAACACAATTGCGCTGTATAGTAACCTCATAAAACAAATTTGGAGGGTTTAAGGTTGAAAATGTATAAGTTAA
>NZ_DOPX01000028.1 GCF_003514505.1 Proteiniclasticum sp. | reverse complement strand
AAAGTAGGTCGTCGCCAGATGTACCATGGCTTCATAGCTCAGTTGGTAGAGCAGTAGACTGAAAATCTACGTGTCCTTGGTTCGATTCCGAGTGAAGCCACCACAAAAAACCACATCGTCTGATGTGGTTTTTTTGTGCTTTCAGAAGCTGTTTCCGACGCGAAGCAAGAAACACAAAGGCTCCCCAAAAAGTATTTTTTAAAACGAGAAAAAACACCTCAAAAAGTTTAGCTACACTAAACAAAATACTTGATAAAACTTAACGAAAATATATTGACAGTGAGGCAATCCTCTTGTAAACTCTATCCTAGAGCATTTTTTAAATGAAGAGAAATCACATCTATAATTTCAATTTTACTTTTGAAGTGCACTAAAATAGTTCAAATTTTGCCGCCAGGAAGGGGAATAAAATGGCAGACAAACTAAAACTGTATGGATTCAATAACCTAACAAAGACGCTGAGTTTTAATATCTATGATTTCTGTTATGCGAAGACAGAAAAGGAACAAAGCGAGTACGTGGACTATATCGATGAGATGTACAATTCGGAGAGACTTACTAAAATTCTCTGTGATGTGACCGATATGATTGGAGCGAATGTACTTAATATCTCCAAACAGGATTATGATCCTCAAGGAGCAAGTGTAACAATACTTATTTCAGAAGAGCCTTTGGCTGAGCGCCATGTGGATCCTTCCTGCAACTTAGGACTGAGCCTTTATGAGAAACGTGACAGTGTGGTGGGGCATCTTGATAAGAGTCATCTGACTGTACACACCTATCCGGAGTACCATCCTGATAAATCCATTGCAAGTTTTAGAGTGGATATCGAAGTATCCACATGTGGTAAGATTTCACCCTTGAATGCACTGGATTATCTTATCGGAAGCTTTGATTCTGACATCATTTCCATAGACTATCGGGTGAGAGGATTCACTCGGGATGAAGACGGCAGAAAATTCTTCATCGATCATGATATCCGGTCCATCCAGGACTATATCAAGGAAAAGACCTTAGAAGCTTATGATGCACATGATATTAATATGTATCACGCTAATATTTTCCATACGAAGATGCTGATCAAAGAGCTGAATCTCCAAAACTATCTTTTCAGAAATGACATCAGAGAATTCACGCCCAAGGAACGTTTGGAAATATCCAACAACCTCAGAAAAGAAATGATCGAGATCTACAGCGGAAGAAATATATATGATTAAGGAGGTTCCCATGGAACTTTGGTATACAGAAAACCACAGCAAAGAGGCGAAGTTTTCCATCAAGGTGGAAAAGCAGCTCTATTCCGGACAAAGCGACTTCCAGAGAATGGATGTCTTTGAAAGTAACGAGTTTGGCAGATTTTTTACACTAGATGGACTTGTGATGATTACAGAAAAAGATGAGTTCATATATCATGATATGATCGTCCACGTGCCTATGGCTACAAATCCCAAGATCAGAAATGTCCTTGTCATCGGTGCCGGGGATGGTGGAACGGTTCGCGAGCTTACCCGATACGCACATTTGGAAAATATTGACATGGTGGAGATCGACCAGATGGTTGTGGATATCTGCCGCGAGTATTTTCCAAACTCCACCAGCGGACTGGGTGATAAGAGGGTGCACCTATTTTTTGAGGACGGACTGAAGTTCGTACAGGAAAAGAAGAATGTATATGATCTCATCATTGTGGACAGCACGGATCCGATAGGTCCGGGAGAAGGCCTTTTCACACGGGAATTCTATAAAAACTGTTACGAAGCACTTACAGAAGATGGAATCTTGGTGAACCAGCATGAGAGTCCGTTTTATGAAGAGTACCAGAGAGCCATGAAGCGTTCTCATAAGAGAATTCATGAATTTTTTCCAGTGGCAAGAGTTTACCAGGTGCACATTCCTACCTATGCTTCAGGTCACTGGCTCTTTGGATTTGCATCCAAGTCACTGGACCCTGTGAAAGATCTTAAAGAGGAGTGGTGGAACAGTCTTGGACTGGAAACAGGATACTATAACACAGAAATCCACAGTGCAGCATTTGCGTTGCCAAACTATGTGAAAAAGCTTCTTCAAGAAGCAGTAGAGGAATAGGATGAAGGAGGGAGCATTTAATGCTTCCTTTTTTTCGAAGTTCAAAGTTAAAATTTACTGAAATCAGACACAGACAGACCGCTTTCTGGTATGATAAAGAAAAATTTCTGGAGTGATTTTGTGAAGTATACAGTTGATGGCATTGAGTTTACCATTTTAAACAAGAGTTTTCATAGCATCTTTGATGGGCTCTACGGAGGGAATCAGCACTTGTCGACAAAAGCCCTGGCAAAATATGGATGCGGCTCTGTGACGCTCAATAATTTCGTAGCATATAAAGAAGGAAAGAGTTATGTGCGGGAAGAGCTGATTAAAGATCAGAATGAGATGTTCCGGAAATATCTGTTAGGACCCACCACAGCGCTGCGGTTCAAACTGGCAGCCCACTGGTATTATATGAGGCAGGGAAAGAGTATCCGAGTGAACATCATCCATAGCTTTTTGGGCGGTAATTTTGGCCTCCGCAGAATCATGCTGGAAATCAAGAGAAATATTGATAGAGACAATCCTGTGCCCCTCATCGTTGGACTGAAGCTGAAAAAAGGGTATCGGGAAGGTCTGTACAACCACTGGGTCACAGTGACAGGATATTCAGACCACTTCAAGGTTCTGGTGTCAAATAACGGGAAAAGAGAGGTTCTTGATCTGAAGGAGCTTTCAGAAAAAAGGATGTTTGTAGCAACAGCAGCGATCCGTATTCTAGAAGAAAATCAAAAGGAAGAGATTTCATGACGAAATCTCTTCCTTTAAATTTTATGTAATGTACTGCTACCCTTATTTCTCGAGGCTGTTCAGAAAATCTCTAACTTCCTCACCATGACCTTCAGCTTTGACCTTGCGGTTTTCATAGATGATGGTTCCTTTCTCATCAATGATAAAGGTGCTTCTGGCGATTCCAATGGATTTTTTCCCGTACATGTTTTTTTCTTTCAGCACATCATACAAGGTGCATACGGTGCTTTCTGTATCAGACAAAAGTACAAATGGAAGTCCCAGCTTATCAATGAACTTGTCATGAGAATCCAGTGTATCTCTTGAAATGCCAAGAACTACAGCATTTTCTTTCTGATAGTCATCATGATTGTCTCTAAAACTCTCTGCTTCCAAAGTGCATCCTGGCGTGTTGTCTCTAGGATAGAAATAAAGAATCACTTTTTTTCCCAGATATTCAGAGAGAGAATGCTCCTTGCCGTCAGAACCCATGAGTGTGAAGTCGGGTGCTTTTTCGTTCAGTTTAACCATGGTACGAACTCCTTTCATTTCAAATCTATACTTCATAGTATAGTGAAAAACTATGAACTGGTGGTTAAGAAATCCCGATACGGGCTATTTTTCACCTTATGGTTTCAACTCCTTGGAGAAATATGTTAAGATAGAAAAGAATTCACTTTAAAGGAGTATAGTATGGAGAACAAAGTACTTGCCACAGTAAATGGCATAGACATTACAGACGAAATTCTGGACACAACAATACAGTCACTGGCACCTGAAAGAAGGGGCTATTTTGAATCAGAATATGGCCGGAAGCAGCTCTTGGATCAGCTCATCAGTGTAGAGCTCATCAATGCATTCGGAACCGAGATTGGACTGGATAATGATCCGCAGTTCATGTCACAAGTAGAGCAGGCACTAAAAGACATCAAGTACAGCTTTACCATGAATAAGATTCTAAGCACCATTACCATTGAAGAAGATGAAGCCAAGGAAGTGTATGCAGCTCATCCTGAAAGATATCAGGGTCAGGAAAGCATCAAGGCCAGCCATATTCTTGTGGATGACGAAGAGATTGCGAAGGATCTGATCTCAAAGATCGAATCCAGTGAACTGACTTTTGAGGATGCAGCGAAGGAGTATTCCAGCTGTCCATCCAGTGAGCAAGGGGGAGACCTGGGAGAATTCGGAAGAGGCATGATGGTAAAAGAGTTCGAAGATGCAGCTTTCGCCATGGAAGTTGGAGAAATGACCAAAGAGCCTGTGAAGACACAGTTCGGCTATCATGTAATCAAGACCACGGATAAGAAAGGAAATGAGCCTCTGGGCTTCGAAGAAGTGAAGTCTGAAGTGATGAATAAGATGCTCCAGGACAAGCAGATGGAGTATTATACAAAGCTCATCACAGAGCTGCAGGAGAAGTTTCCAGTAACATACAATAAGTAGAAAAACAAACACCCCACCTTCAAAGCAGTTTGAAAGTGGGGTGTTATTCATTAATAGGTTTATATCAAATGTGGCAGGAGTTCTCCAAAGTGATGGATGTAATGATGGCAAGTGCCTAAGATCTCCTCCATCTTGTCTTCAGAAAACCTGTCATGGACTCCAAAGACCAGCATGCCTGCTTTCTTTGCGCCGATCATTGCTGCAGGAATGTCTTCGAAGACAGCAATCTCCCGTGGATTCAGTCCAAGATTTTTTGCCGCCAGCAGATAGACATCGGGCTCAATCTTTGTTTTTCCAGCCATGTCTGTGGTGACAATGGTATCAAAATACTGAGCGATGCCTTTGGAATGAATGGTTTCTTCCAGGAGCTCTTTTGATGAGCTGGTGGCGATGGCCATACGGATTCCTTTCTTTTTTAGAGCCTCAAGAAACTCCAGGGCATGATCTTTCAGCAGCACATGATGGATGTATTCGTGTCTTGCCATGGTATTCCAGTGGTTTTTGATATCCTCCACGGACTCAGGCAGCATGAATTCTCTCTTGAAAAACTCTGCCGTTTCATGGAAGCTGAGATGAGAAATTTTACCCATGAGCTCTTCCGGCAGAAGATTGATGCCTCTCTCCCGGATGAAGTCCTCATCGATCTTTCTCCACACCCACATGGAGTCGATGAGGGTGCCGTCCATATCGAATATTACACCTTTTATTTCATTAAACAACAGTAATTACCTCCCGAATAATATGTATGAGCACAGCATAGCTGCTTCCGATGATTCCTCCAACGATCACATCAGATGGATAATGCACCCCAAGATAGACCCTGGAGATGGCCACAAGAAGTGCAAGAATCAGGTACACAGATGATGCGATGTTGCCCTGGGTGACTAAGGCTGAAGTCACGGCCAGGGAAAAAGCCGCAGTGGTATGACCTGAAGGAAAGGAGAACTGATCCACACCAATTCGTAAGCTGTTCAGCTCAATGAGTGTTTCAAATGGCCGTTTTCTTCGGATGCTGTTTTTCATGATCCCAACGGTGAGACCCGACAAGATGAGGGCCACCGCAGCATAGAGCGCAAAAGACTGGACGGTGGAGACCGGCAGGATGGCAAAGGCCAGAATGAACCCGATGGCAAACACATCAGATCCTAGGTATGTGACAGCGATGAAGAAATAATCCAGCACCTTGTGTTTCAAATACCGATTGATATAGAGGATGACACGCTCATCCCAAGCTTTTATTTTTTCTATCATAAGAACCTCGCATGAAATACTGACTAAAACTTATTATACCTTATTATTTCTCTTCGGAATACCGCCCCTCGTTCCTTATTTCTTGTATAAAGAGAATGGAGAGGATAAAATGAAAGAAGTACAAAAGGAAGTGAGGAGAACAGATGTCATTTGTAAAACCGGGAGAGACTGTGGAGGATCTTAATCTACAGGGGCTTAGAATCATTCAGAAGGAAAAGGGCTTTCGCTTTGGGGTGGATGCTGTGCTGCTCTCTGACTTCGCTCAGGTCCGAAAAAAAGACAGGGTCATGGACTTCTGTTCAGGAACTGGAATTGTCCCTATTCTTCTATATGGTAAGACAGAAGCGGGAGAGATTCATGGTCTGGAGATTCAAGAAGAGTTTGCAGAGATGGCAGAAAGAAGCATCATACTAAATGGAATAGAAGAGAAAGTGAAGATGCATCAGGGAGATCTCAAAGATCGAAATCTTTTAAAGAATTTAGGACATTTTCATGTGGTCACAGCCAATCCGCCTTACAAGAAGGTGAACAGCGGCATCCTCAATGAGGAAGACGCATTAACCATTGCAAGACATGAGGTAGCAGTGACGCTGGAGGAGCTCATAGAAGCCGCCAGGGCAGCCCTGAAAGACCAGGGAAGACTATATCTGATCCATCGTCCAGAAAGACTGGCGGATTTAATCTCACTCATGAGGAAATATAAAATTGAGCCCAAACGGATCCGAATGATTTATCCGAACACCAAAAAGCCTCCGACGATGGTACTTATTGAAGGTGTCAGAGATGGTGGTTCGTTTCTCAAGGTAGAAGCACCTTTATTTATTTATGATGATGAAGGAAACTATTCAGAAGAAATCCGAAGAATTTATGGAGATGAAAGAAGATGAGCAAGCTATATATTGTACCTACACCCATTGGGAATTTAAAGGACCTTTCCTTCAGAGTGCTGGAAGTGCTTCAGGAAGCAGACCGTATCGCCTGTGAGGATACCAGGGTCACATCAAAACTTCTGAACCGCTATGAAATCAGAAAACCTCTGCTCAGTTATCGTGAACATAATGAAATGGGTGTATCTGAAGAGATTTTGGATAAAGTAGAGAGCGGGGAGACCATCGCACTGGTTTCAGATGCAGGCATGCCTGGAATATCCGACCCAGGATCAGTACTTGTCAGAAAGGCCATCGAAAGAGGGATCGAAGTGAATGTGCTTCCAGGTCCTTCAGCACTGATTAATGCCCTGGTGTCCTCTGGTCTTGACACATCCAGATTCACCTTCATCGGGTTTTTGGATAAAGCAAGGAAAAAGAAGCGGGATGAACTCTTGAAGTACCGGGATCGTGAAGAGACATTGATTCTTTATGAAGCACCCCACCGAATCCTGGATACATTGGAGGCGGTCCAGGAGGTCTTTGGGGAGAGGAAGATTTCGTTGTCCAGAGAACTGACGAAGCTTTATGAAGAGCATCAGAGGGGGACAGTTCAAGAAGTGCTGGAATCATATAAAGACAGAACGCCCAAAGGAGAATTTGTTCTAGTCGTGGAAGGTATGAGTCAGGAAGCACAGCAGCTTGAAAAAGAAAATCTGTATGCGCACCTTAGTATAAAGGAGCATCTGCTTCAGTTCATTGATAATGGGATGAGTAAGAAGGATGCTGTGAAAGTGGTTGCGGAGTTAAGGGGGATACCGAAAAAAGAAGTCTATAAAGAAAGTCTGGAGCTGGAATGAGATAAACAACAGAAATGCAGTAAAGTAAAGATTGGACTCAAAAACTCTTTGCTATATGGTATTAAATAACTTATAATAGAGTTAAATACCATGAATGTAAAGGAAGTGAATCCATGTTTGATCCACAGAACAAAGCTTCTCTCAGTATTGAGGACTCTGTAAAATCCAAGGCCATCAATAGTATCATGTCTTTGGACGCTTTTCCGAAATATGACCTTTTTCTCTCTCAAGTCATTGAGTTCATCGAAGATCTTATGAATGATAATACCTATACCATCAATATCATTCAGAATTACATCAAGAGCGAGGTCATTGCCAAACCATATCAGGGCAAAAAGAAAGGGTATACGAAGCTTCATCTGATTCAGCTGGTTTTTGTGAGCTACATGAGACCGGTGTTGAGTACAGATGAAATCAAGAAGGTTTTCCGTCTTGCTTTCAACGACATCAACAATAGGGAAGATGATATTATTTCCTGGGAAACAGCCTATGAGCTCTTCTATGAGATCATCAATGACCAGGCGAATAATCCTAATACAATGATCATGGATGAAGAAAGGCTAAGAAATATCGTGGCGAAGCTACATATCAGAGATGAGGATAAAGAAAGAATATTTGTCTTTATATCTGTGCTTGCCCTTGTTGCTCAAGCAAGTTTCATCAAAAATACAGCCAAGAGGCTTTTGGATTAGTCAGCTATTTCGATTATTTCTGCATAGTTCAGTTAGGGGTGATTGATGTGGATGTTTTACTGGAAGCTGCAGCTAATGTTGGTTTTCCGATGGTTGTATCCATTTATCTTCTTACAAGAATTGAAGGAAAAATGGAGAATCTGACGATCAGTATCAACAAACTGACAGGAGCACTGGAAAAAACCACCTAAAGTTCCATGAAGATCAAGTTAAGAAGGAGAAAGCCTCAGAGATAATCTGGGGCTTTTTTCAATTCTCTCAAGGTTTTTGGCGACCATAAGTTGAACGGCAGTAAATAGTGCTATAATCAGTGTATACGTAACGAATGAAACCGGGAGTCAATCAATGGAAATCAAGATATCTGTCAGAAATTTAATTGAATTTGTGCACCGTTATGGTGATATCATCTCTTCAAGTATGGGATCCAGTCCAAGCCGTATGGAAGAGGGAACCCGGGCACATGTGAAGATCCAGAAGCAGAGACAGAAAGAAGATGCTTCTTATGAGAAAGAAAGATATTTCAAATATTCTGTGCAAAAAGAGGACATGATGTTCATTGTGGATGGACGTGCGGATGGAATCGTTCCACGATCCTATATCGAAGAGATCAAATCCACTTATATGCCATTGGAAGAACTCACAGAGGAGTATAATTTTCTTCATTGGGCTCAGGTGATGTTCTATGGATTTATGCATATGGAGGAAGAGGAGCTGGAAGAGATCTTACTTCTTCTTACGTATCATAATCTCGAAACTGAAATCTCCAGGACCTTTGAAAGAAGATATACCATACAGGAACTTAAATCATTTGTAGATGAGACCATAGAAGAGTATCTCAAATTCATCAGAGAAGATATCCACTGGAAAGAAGAAAGAAACAGGTCTTTGAAGTCTCTAGGATTTCCTTTCAGCCGGTACCGTGAAGGCCAGAGGGATCTTGCCGTGGATGTGTACCGTACCATGCGCCAGGGTGGGAAGCTCTTTGCAAAAGCTCCCACCGGAATCGGGAAGACCATCTCTACCTTATTTCCGGCTGTGAAAGCGCTGGGAGAAGGTGAAGCGGATAAAATCTTCTATCTCACCGCGAAAGGAACACTGAAGACCGTTGCAGAGGAGACCATGTCCATCCTTGAGAAAAAAGGGGGACAGGTAAAATTCCTCACTCTGACGAGTAAAGAGAAGATCTGCATCAACGATGAAGTGAACTGTCATCCAGACCATTGTGAAATGGCAAAGGGCCACTATGACAGGGTAAACGACTGTATATTGGCCATTTTAAAAAAAGAGAAGCGCTATACAAAAGAGATGATAATTTCTTATGCCAAGGAATATCGGGTATGTCCCTTTGAACTGTCTTTGGACCTTGCCTATTTCAGTGACCTCATCATAGGGGATTACAACTATGTGTTTGATCCCAGAGTTTATCTTAAAAGATTCTTTATGGATGTGAAAGAAAACTATATCTTTCTTGTGGATGAGGCGCACAATCTGGTGGATCGGGCCAGAGACATGTACTCCGCTGAGCTTACCAAGGAGCTTCTGATGGAAGCTAAAAAGGCTGCAGACAAGTACAGCTATCTGAAAAGACCTTTGAAGAAGATCAATGAAAAGTTCATTGATATGCGAAAAGCACTGGAGGAAAGAGGAGGAAAGCATACCTATTTTGGTGTTTCAGACGATCTTATTTTTCTTCTTAAAGATTTTCTGCAGGGATTTGAGATTTTTCAGAAAGAAGTGCAGGAGGAGTTTGAAGGTAGAGAGAAGATTGTGGACTTCTTTTTTGCAGTAAACACCTTTCTCAATATCTCAGAGCTTTATGATGAAGGGTATGTGACCTATGAAGAAACCTATGGAACCAATGTGAGAATCAAACTCTTCTGTGTGGATCCAAGAGATGTGCTGATAGAGGTGTTCAAGAGGGCCAAAGCGTCGGTGCTGTTTTCTGCGACTCTTTCGCCTATGAATTACTATTTCGATGTTTTAGGTGGTGAGGAAGGGGACTTTAGGCGAACCCTTCGGTCTCCCTTTGACAAAGAGAAGCTTCGGGTGTTCCTGGATGCTGCGGTGGATACCAGATTCTCCAAACGAGAAGACAGTTATAACGCCATTGCCGAGAACCTGGAACGGATGGCTTCAAAGAAGAAAGGGAACTATATCGCATTTTTTCCTTCTTATAAATATATGCGGGATGTGTATGAGGCTTATGAAGAGAAATATGGCGGAATTCATGAAGTGTATATTCAGGAACCAAGCCTGACGGAGAAAGAGCGGGAAGAGGTATTGGGGCTATTTTATCAGAAAAGAGAGAAGAGTTTTCTTGCGTTCATGGTCCTTGGCGGTATTTTTTCCGAAGGAATTGACCTGCAGGGAGAGGCGCTTGTTGGTGCATCGGTTGTTTCTGTAGGGTATCCTCAGGTATCTTATGAAAGAGATCTCATAAAAGAATATTTTTCTAAGGAGAACTGCGGATTTGAGTATGCCTATATCTATCCGGGTATCAACAGGATTCTGCAGGCAGCTGGAAGAGTCATCCGTTCTGAGGAAGATGAGGGAATGGTTCTTCTTATGGATCTCAGATATAACTGGGTTCAGTATAAAAAACTGCTGCCCGAGGAGTGGCTTCCTCTTCTGCCTTGGGCTGAATTTAAGTAAGGATTCCAGGGCTCAATTGTGAAATATTTTTAATACAGTTTAATTTATTGACACAACTTATGAAATAATTATAACATATAATAGAAATCAAAATGAAATCAAAGGAGGTCGAGTATGTTAAGCAAAAAGACAAAGAAGGTTCTTTTGCAGACAGGAATTGCACTGACCATCAGTTTATCGTCGTTCGCTTTACCCTCACATGTGATGGATTTCACAGCTGAGGCAGCAATCGTCAACTCACAGACTGGAAAACTGACTGTAACCGCGTTTTCCTTATGGGCATATAACGCACCTGACTGGAATGCAAAAACGAGAACTTTTAGCAATGGAACAACGTTTGACGTGGTGGAAAAACATTTGATTGATGGCAGAGAAATGTATAAGCTCTCCAACGGTCTCTATATAAGTGCGAATCCTGCTTATGTGAAGTTTGAAACTGCAGGTGCTTCTCAGACACCCTCAGCGCCAGCTCAGACTGCAGGTGACACTCGAGAAACTACAGCTAACCTCAACATGAGAGAGAGCGGAACTCTCAATGCCAGAATTCTTCTGACCATTCCAAAAGGCACAAGAGTAAAGATTGAGAGCCTTTCAGGCGTATGGGCGAAGGTTTCCTATGGGGGCAGAACAGGGTATGTCAGCACCAATTATCTGAAAGCTGTCACTGTGTCTTCACCTGTAACTACTCCACCTCAGACCGGAGTACCCGAAACGCCTTCAACGCCAGCGGCTGGAACCGATGTTAGAAAGACAACCGCAAATCTTAATATGCGCAGTGGCGCAGGAACTAATAATACAATATTACTTACCATACCCAAAGGAACCTCTCTGACTGTGGAGAGTCAGTCCAGCGGATGGGCCAAGGTGTCGTACGGAGGGAAAACAGGATATGTTTCCACAAGCTACCTGCAAACGGTAAGCACTACTCCTGCACCTGCCCCAACTCCGACTCCAACCCCACCAACTTCAGGGGAACAGGACACAAGAAAAACTACAGGAAACCTCAATATGAGAACTGGACCTGGAACGACAAGCAGTGTCATCCGCGTCATACCAAGAGGAACAACACTAACCGTAGAAGCACTGAGTGGCACTTGGGCGAAGGTGAGCTATGCGGGAAGTACAGGATATGTTTCCACCAATTATTTGGAAAAAGTTGCTGTCAGTCAGCCATCCACACCTACGAACCCGAATCCGGGACCTGTTGTAGGAACAGATGAGCGGGAAACAACTGCAAACCTGAATCTCAGAAGTACAGCCAGCGTAAGTGGCAGAATCATCCTTACCATGCCAAAAGGCAGTAAGGTGACAGTTCTTAGCGAAAGCAATGGCTGGGCTAAGCTTAGGTACAATGGAACAGAAGGATTTTCTTCTACCAGTTATTTAAAGAAACTTGCTGCAGCGCCAGCACCGACGCCAACGCCAGAGCCAACACCAACGCCGGATCCTACGCCAACGCCGGATCCGACGCCAACCCCACCGGTAGAAGTGCCTGTGACCGAGAAAGACCAAAGAATCATCACTGGAAATCTCAACATGAGAGAAGCTGCCGATGGTGCATCAAAGGTGCTGACCGTTCTGCCGAAGGGGACCATCGTTACAGTGGAAGCTCTTACAGGAAAATGGGCGAAGATTACGTATAATGGCATGGTAGGGTATGCTTCTACTAATTATATGAGTCCTTATACAGCGCCACCATCAACCGAGACACCTCCTGCAGAAAAGGATGTGCGTCAGACCACCTACAATCTCAATATGAGAGTCGGACCTGGGACAAGTCATGGCATTATACTGACGATTCCTAAGGGAACGCAGCTGACCATAGAAACTCTAGAAGGATCTTGGGCGAAAGTGACCTATAATGGGAAGACGGGATATGTATCCGTGGACTACCTGACAAAGGTGCTTTCACCAACACCACAGCCACCAGCTCCTGAAGTTCCTGCTGTAGACACCGTCCTGAAGATCGAAGGTCCCACAGGAACAAAAGAGTATGCAGATCAGACCATCTCCGGATATCTATTGACTAAAGGAACTCTTCAGAGCATCAGTATATCAGTCAATGGCATCACCATTGGAAATGCCACACTGAATCAGAAGCGGGATGATCTTCTGGCGTCTTATGGAGAGTATCCAAATGCTTCTTCAGCAGGATTCACTCTGTCAGTTAATAAAGATGTTTTTGTCAATGGTACCAATACAGTAAAAGCTACAGCCAAGCTTTCCGATGGCAGCAGCACCTCCCAGTCCATCTCCTTCACCTACAACAGACCAACCTTTGACCCGGTTGGTGTTTTGGACAACAAAGATGTGGTGAATTATAAGAATGAGGATATCAAAGTGTCCGGATACGCGAAGATTGCCACAGGCGTGAAAAATGTCAGGGTCTATCTGAACGGAAGAGCTCAAGGCACAGCGGTATACGGCAAGCCTAGAACCGATGACGGGAATGCCAACACTGGTTATGAATATCTCATCCGAAGAAATAACCTGTTCCCTGGTGAGAACACACTCCGTGTGGAAGTCACCGGAAATGGTGGAGAGAAACTGGAGTTCACTAAGGTGCTGAAGGTGGAGAAGATTCCTACCATCGTCATTGATGCCGGACATGGCGGAAAAGACCCTGGAGCAAGGGGTGTTCTCAATGGAAGCTATGTCTATGAAAAAGTGTATGTGCTGCAGTTTGCCTTAGCACTGGAAGCAGAGCTGAAGGCAGCAGGATACAACACCATCATGACAAGAAATAACGACACTTTCATCGAACTGAATGAAAGGGCAAGAATTGCCAACGCAGCCCATGCGGATCTGTTCTTCAGTATCCATCATGACTACAACAGCAATCCGAGCTCAAAGGGTGCCTTCCTCATTTATCCATCAACAAAGGTAACAAGCATCTCTGAGTCTACACTGAAGGAAAGTGTGGATGTGGCTTCTGCCATCAAGCAGTCCTTCATTGCCATGGGATTCCAGGACAGAAGAAATGGAACCGACAGCAGCATTTCCGGGCATACACTGGCAGTGCTGAGGCAGACAGAAATGCGTTCTGTGCTTTCTGAAATTGGATATATGAGCAATGCGGAAGATCTTTCCAAAATAACAGATCCTGTGTTCCAAAAGGCCATGGCCAAGGGAATCGCAGATAAAATCCGAGCGTATTTCGGATACTGATTTAATTTTTCAGCCTCTTGCTTTTTAGCAAGGGGCTATTTTTTTGGGCATTCTTAGTGTTTTGTGTGAAGAACGGAAACTATGATAGAATAAATTGAAATAACAGCAAGAGAGTGTGTGTATGTAGAGATGAAAGGGGGAAGCTTGATGGTGGATTTAGCTAAGATAATAAAGGGGAAATCCCTGACAGAGACAGAAGAGAAAGTGCTTCTCTACATGGTGGAGCATATGGATACGGTGCTGGAGAAAGGGGTTAGACAGATTGCCAGGGAAAATTATACCTCACCTTCCTCCATTATGAGGCTGGCCAAAAAGCTTGGCTACTCAGGATTCATCGACATGTACTACCAGCTGGTTCCGATGGTCGAGGGAGAAGACAGAAGAAAGAGCAAAGAGCATGAAGGCGCTGACAATGGGATGCTGAAGGAAATCCTGCAGCTCAACGAGAAAAAGAATATAGACGCCTTTTCAGGCCTTCTGAAGAGCACCAAAGAGAAGTATATCTTCATCTATGCCACCGGGTTTTCGGGCATCATTGGGGAGTATCTTTACAAAAAGCTTCTGGTCAACGGAAAGCGGGTTATTTTTGCCACGGGTAATGACTCCATTGCTATTCTGGAGAGCAATGTGGACCATATCGGCATGCTGATCACTGTAACAAAATCAGGGGAAACCCAGCAGGTCCTCGATAAAATGGAATACTGCAAAGAGAAGGGAATTCCTGTTGTCGTCTTTACCAGTGAACTGGATAACAGAGCTTCCAGGATAGCGGATATTCCGCTGAAGATTGAGGACAGCAAAAAACTGGATGACCGGAATATCTCCAAAAATTATTTTTTTGCAGAGCTTCTTCTTTTATTTGAGTACCTGGTCTCAATCTCTATGTAACTGATTTATTCGAAACACGTTCCACATTGGCGGGACGTGTTTCCTTTTGCCTTGAAACCCTTTACCAATGGGGGCCTATCCCCTAAACTGAACCTATCGATAAAAGGAGGATAGACTCATGAAAGAAAAACTTATGAACAGTATGCAGCGTTTTGCAAAAGCAATGTTCATCCCCGTACTCATTTTACCCATTGCCGGTATACTCATTGCCATCGGAAATCTCTTCACCAATGCCAAGCTCCTAGAGGCAGTTCCTTTTCTGGACAATCCGGTCACTAAAGGATTTGGCGCGATCTTGTCTGGATCACTGGTTTCCATTCTCACCAATTTAGGACTGATATTTGCAGTGGGAATCGCTGTTGGCCTTGCAGAGAAAAAGAAAGCTGAAGCAGGATTCACAGCGCTTCTCGGATTCCTCGTATTTATCAATGCCATGAATAAGTTTATGGCACTGACCGGAAGTCTTTTTGAGGGAGATTCTCTTAGAGGAACAGGACAGACCATGGTCATGGGCGTTCAGATCCTTGACATGGGAGTATTCCTAGGAATCATCCTGGGTATTGTTACTGCTTATGTGCATAACCGATTTATTGACAAAGAGTTCAATAATGCCTTTCAGATCTACGGCGGAGCAAGATTTGTCTTTATCGTTCTAATTCCAGTGGTGGTCCTTCTTGCTATTATGTTCAGTTATGTCTGGCCATTTTTCCAAAGTGGTATCAATGGCCTGGGAAGCTTCATCAACGGCAGCGGAAATGTGGGACTGTTCCTGTATGGAATGCTGGAGAGGCTTCTGATTCCAACGGGACTTCATCATCTTGTCTATACACCTTTCCTTTACTCTTCCCTGGGAGGGGTTCAGGAAGTGGGTGGTGTGCTTCTTGAAGGCTCAAGAAACATTTACTTTGCTGAAATTGCGGACAATACGGTGAAGGTTCTTTCTCAGAGTGTCATCTGGGATGCTAGAGGCATCTCCAAGATGTTTGGGCTCATCGGGGCCTGTGTTGCCATGTATCAGATGGCTAAGCCGGAGAACAAAGCGAAAGCTAGAGCGATTCTGATTCCTGCAGCAGTGACTTCCTTCATTGCAGGTGTTACTGAGCCCATTGAGTTTTCCTTTATGTTTGTGTCTCCCATCCTATTTGGAATCCACTCTGTGCTCAGCGGACTGAGTATGGTGGTTCTGAACCTTTTCAACGTAAGAGCCATCGGACCCAATGGATTCATTGACTTCCTGCTCTATAACGTGCCCTTGGGTGTGGAAAAAACAGGATGGCCGATGTATATTGCAGTGGGCCTCGTTTTTTTCCTCCTTTACTACTTCATCTTCAGAACCCTCATCAAAGTGTGGAACCTGAAGACCATTGGTAGAGAAGAGGAAGGGGGAGAAGTGAAGCTCTACTCCAAGAAAGAGTATGAAGAAAAAAAGCAGAGCGGAAAAAATATAAGAAACGAGGAAGTTCCTGCTGACATCATTGTAGAAGCGCTGGGTGGCCCTGAGAATATTGAAACGGTGGACAACTGTTTCACAAGACTTCGGGTAATGCTGAAAGAGCCTGGGAAAGTGGATGAGAGCAGGCTGAAAAATGAGACTGGCGCCACAGGTGTGGTATCAAAGGGAAATAATGTTCAGGTGGTCTATGGACTTCAAGTGAACAGCGTGCGCAAGGCGGTTGATTTGTATCTGGAAAGCTAAATTTCCAGAATTTTGAAGGGAATGAATAAACAGATGAAGAAATTTTCAGTAGTGATTGCAGGCGGTGGAAGCACCTTTACCCCGGGAATTGTCATGATGCTTCTGGACAATCAGGATAGGTTTCCGCTGAGGAAACTGACACTCTATGACAACGATGGAGAGAGACAAGGAATCCTTGGAGACGCACTTGCGATCCTTCTAAGAGAGAATGCACCAGAAATAGAATTCAAGCACACAACGGATCCGGAGGAAGCTTTTACAGACACAGATTTCTGTATGGCCCATATCCGTGTTGGAAAGTATGCCATGAGAGAGCTAGATGAGAAGATTCCCCTGAAGTATGGGGTCATCGGACAAGAGACCTGCGGACCAGGAGGAATTGCTTACGGTATGAGGAGCATCACTGGTATGCTGGAAATCATTGATTATATGGAGAGATACTCTAAAGACTGCTGGATGCTCAATTACTCCAATCCAGCCTCCATTGTGGCAGAGGCTTGCAGAGTACTGAGACCAGAAGCGAAGGTTCTTAATATCTGTGATATGCCAGTGGGGACTCTGCGAAGAATGTCCCAAATCATTGGAAAGACCCCAAAGGAACTGAATGTAAGGTATTTTGGTCTTAATCATTTCGGATGGTGGACCAGTGTCAAAGATCAAGAGGGGAATGAGTATCTTGAAGACATCAAGTCTTATGTCAGCGAACATGGGTATCTGACTCAGATAGAGGTGGATACGCAGCATACAGATCCCAGCTGGCAGAAGACCCATAAAAAAGCCAAAGATCTTCTTGCCGTTAATCCAAGGTACTTGCCGAACACCTACTTGAAGTACTATCTGTACCCTGATGATGAAGTTGCCCATGCAAACTTAAGCTTCACAAGAGCCAATGAGGTCATGGAAGGCCGGGAGAAGACCGTGTTTGATGCTGCCAAAGATATTGTAAGAAAAGGCACTGCGGTAGACAGCGGCTTCCATATTGATGCGCATGCATCCTTTATTGTGGATCTGGCCAGAGCCATTGCCTACAACACCCATGAGAGAATGCTGATGATTGTGGAAAATAACGGTGCTATTTCAAACTTCCCAGATGATGCTATGGTGGAAGTGCCTTGCATTGTAGGCAGTGGAGGCCCAGAAGCTCTTTCTCAGGGGAAAATCCCTGATTTTGAAAAAACCCTCATGTATCAGCAGCTGATGGTGGAGAAGATGGTGGTGGAAGCCTACATCGAAAAGAGTTACCAGAAACTCTGGCAGGCACTGACGCTTTCAAAGACCATCCCCAGCGCAGGGGTGGCTAAAGCGCTGCTGGATGATCTCATCGAGGCCAACAAAGACTTCTGGCCAGAACTGAGCTAGTAGCGAAGGCAAGGAATATCCTTGCCTTTTGCTTTGTGCCGTGCGCATGGCAAAGGAGTACAGATACAAAGAAGAGGAGAGGATGAATATGGTAATAGGACTGATAGGACTGGGTAAGATGGGCAGAATGCTGTTTTCACAGATGAGAGAAAGAAATCATGAGGTGCATGCTCACGACATCAATGCAGCTGTTTCAGACGAGGTTGTGGCGGAAGGAGGATGCTTTTACGATTCTTTGGAAAAGCTTGTTTATTCATTGGAACGGCCCAGGGCATTGTGGCTGATGCTTCCTGCAGGGACCATTACAGAAGCAGTTTTCCAGAGACTTCTCCTTCTCCTTGATCCAGAGGATGTGCTGATGGACGGGGGCAATGCTCATTATAAGGACTCTGTGAGAAGGGCCGAGGAGGCGGCTGCAGCCGGAATCCATTATCTGGATGTGGGCACATCTGGTGGTGTGGAGGGAGCGCGAAATGGAGCCTGCATGATGATTGGAGGAAAGCAGGAAGTGTTCTCCCGGATGGAAACACTTTTCAGGGACTTAACCGTTCCATCCGGATATCTTTATACAGGCACCTCTGGAAGCGGTCACTATCTTAAGATGGTTCATAACGGCATAGAGTACGGGATGATGCAGGCCATAGGAGAAGGATTCAATCTGCTTCACCACAGCCCGTTTGATTTTAAACTGGAGCAAGTGGCCAAAGTATTCAATCATGGTTCAGTGGTGAGGAGCTGGCTCATGGAGCTGACGGAGAAGCTTCTTCGGGAGGATCCGGGACAGGAGGATCTGGCAGGGGTGATTCCCTCTTCTGGAGAAGGAAAGTGGACACTGGAGGAAGCGCTCCATCTTCAGGTGCCTATTCCGGTGATTGCACAATCTCTCATGGTGCGGTATGCTTCAGGTGATGAGGAAAAATACGGAGAAAAAATCGTGGCTTCCCTGAGAAATGCTTTTGGAGGTCACGAGGTCCATAAAAAGGATGTTGGGTGATGAAGTATTATATTGGTGCAGATATTGGCACCACCAGCACAAAAGTAGTGCTTTTTGATGAAACGTTTCAAAATCTTGACTTTGTAAGCAAAGGGTATAGAACCTATCAGGATAAAGCGCACTATGCAGAGCAGGATCCTGAAGAGGTGTTTGAAAGCTTTCTTCAAGCAGTGGAAGAGCTTCTGAATAGACATGAGGAAAAGAGAGAGCATGTGACTTATATGGCTTTTTCCAGTGCCATGCACAGCCTGATTCTCATGGATGAAAAAGATCAGCCTTTGACAAAAAGCATACTCTGGTCTGACAGCCGTGCAGAAGAACTTGTGGAGGAGTTTAAGAAAAGAGAGGATGCAGGAGCTTTTTACCAAAAAACAGGTACGCCCCTTCATCCCATGAGCCCCTTTTTTAAACTTCTTTGGTTTCAAAAGAATACGGATCTTCTGAAAAAGACAAAAAAGGCCATTGGCATCAAAGAGTTCATCATGAGAAAACTCAGTGGAGAATATGTGGTGGACTATTCCATAGCCTCCGCCACAGGTCTTTTTCATCTTCAGGATTTGGTTTTTGATGAGGAGATTCTACAGGAGCTTTCCATGGTGCCTTCCCAGTTTTCAAGGCCAGTGGATGTGGAGGAGATGTTTTCATTGAAGAATCTGGAAGCTCTTTCAAGAACGAAACTGCCCTCCAGCTGCAAGGTTCTCATTGGCGGGTCTGACGGCTGCCTCGCAAATCTTGGGGGAGATGTGACAGAGCCTTATGAGGCTGCAGTGACCCTTGGCACCAGCGGCGCGGTGAGGATCACCTCTGACAGGATTCTTCTCCATCCGGAGGGGAAGATCTTCTGCTATTATCTCAGGAAGGGACAGTATGTCCTGGGGGGAGCAGTGAACAACGGAGGAAATGTTCTTGCTTATCTTAGTGGTCTCTTTTACGAGCATCCGGATCATTTTTACAGAGATCTTTCGAAGAATTTATTAGAGTCAGAACCGGGAGCTGAGGGGATCACTTTTATACCCTACCTTTATGGAGAGCGGGCGCCGTATTATGATGGCCATCTTTTTGCAGGTTTTGTGGGAATCACACCCAGGGCAGAAAAAAAGCATTTCATCCGTGCTGCAGTGGAAGGGATCTTTTTCAATCTGAAAGAAGTGTTGACGGAGATTGAAAGGCTTCATGGGAAGATCAGTCTCCTTAAGGTATCGGGAGGAGTCTTCGAGAATCATGAGATGGCAAGTATACTTGCTGAAGTCATGGGCCGTGAAGTACAAAGAGTGGATGCTGCCAGCAGCTCTTCTTTAGGGGCTGTCCGCTTGGGCATAGAAGGCATAAGGCTGAACACGAAGAAGAAAGAGATGTTTTTGCCGGGTGACAAGGCTCTTCAGTATGAAGAGAACTTCAAAAGGTATCAGAAAATCACCAAAGCTGTGGTTCGTCTCAAATATCTCTTGGATGAGGAAGACTGACAATCATAAACTAAATGAAAAAAGCGGTGCACAGTCCTTTTTTGGGGACCGGCGCCGCTTTTGCATTTATCGGATTTCAATGGTGTAGGAGAAGGTTCTGGATTCGTTTTGGTGTAAAAGGACATTATCTTCTTTTTCCAGATAATCCCCCTGGAACCCTTCATAATCCGCATGTCCTGCCCAAGGCTCCAAACAGAGGAACGGTGCATCATCGTCGGTGGTCCAGATGCCAAGAAAAGGGAATTCTTTGAAATGGAAACGGACAGTACCTTCATTTTTGAAAGACTCCAAAGAGACATAAGAGGACTCAAGATTCTGGAATATCAAGGCATCTTTCTTGAAAAGACTCTTTTGGAGGGGAATCCTGGAAGCTTTCTCCATGAAGGGTGTCTTTGGCTTTTTCAGGAGTCCGGTTTCGATATTGATGGGAATTCGTTCAAGACACTCCTCCTTTTCAAATACCAGAGCATAGTCTGTGAATTGGCCATCCTTATGGAATGGGACCCAGAAGGCTGGATGTGCACCAACAGAATAGGGCATTACTTCACTTCCTCTGTTCTCCACCTGATAGGAGATGGTCAGGGAGGTGTTTTTTAAGGTATAGATGACCCGGAATAAAAAATCGAAGGGATAAAGGGACTTTGTTTTTTCGCTGGAGATGAGATCGAAAACCAAGGTATCTTCGTCCTGGGAGGTTACCTGAAACTCCATGTTTCTGGCAAAGCCATGCCGTTTCTGAGGATAATCCTTGCCCTCATGACGAAGCGTCGAATCCTGAAGCATCCCAATGACAGGGAACAGATGGGGAGCGGTATAGCCCCAGTACCTTTCATCTCTCATGAGGTATTCGGTTCCCTTGGTGTCTTTTAGGGAAGTCAGTTCAGCGCCTGTGGTTATAAATGTTGCGGTGAGGTGTTCATTTTTAAGTTCTAGCATAGAAGACTCCTTTTTTCTCAATTGATATTATCTTCAGTATAGCATCTGATGTAAATTTTATTCACTTTTTTCAAAAAAGCTTTGCTCTTTTTGACTAAACTGCATAATTCAGTAGTGAAAGGGGTTGGTAAATATGACAGTATCACAAGAACTACAGTCCAAGGAGCTTATTCTTACCTTTACGAGGCTGAACGACCAGGGGAAGAATGTGGGGGAACTGAGAAGAGTCAAAAACTTCAAGGTTACTGCTCTTGCAGAAGACATTCATGAGGTGGCTATGCTCATTGCGGATCTTTCTGAACAGACCTTTGAAGGGGTTTCAGTTCAGGAAACCAGCAAAATTCAACTAGTGTAGGAGGTAAGGCAGTATGAACACATTAACCATGACATTCCTGACCAAAGAAGGCAAAAAGTGGAGCTTGAGACTTCCAAAGGTCCGTGAGGATATTTTGGATGAGGAAGTGGAGGCGCTCATGAGTGCCATCATTTCTAAGAATGTTCTTTTTGAAGGGGAGAAGGAGCTGGTGGACATTGAGTCAGCTTCCATCAACCGTGAAGAGGAACTCATCGCATAATTCTGTTAAAGGGCACTTGAATCCGGAAATCCGGATTCAAGTGCCCTTTTTCG
Organism: Proteiniclasticum sp.; assembly: GCF_003514505.1. Lineage (GTDB taxonomy): Bacteria > Bacillota > Clostridia > Clostridiales > Clostridiaceae > Proteiniclasticum. Next base: position 54,787 of record NZ_DOPX01000028.1, on the reverse strand, counting down.
TTCATGCCTTTTTCTCCTTTTGTTTACGGAAGAGAAAGATGGAAAGGACGTATCTGTAGTATAATAGAATTATATTTTCGTGATTCTGGGAAAAAAAGGAAGTGAAAAGATGAAGAAAGCAATTGATTTCATCATGGGATTCATCAAAAAAGTAGGCGCAGACGAGAGCATGGTCTATGCATACAGACTGACCTATGGTCTCCTTCTGTCCATTTTTCCATTTCTGATTTTTCTTTTATCCGTGATTGCTTACCTGGGTCTGGATGCGGGGTATATTCTAAATCTTATGGAAAATTCACTGCCCCAAGAGATTTATGAGCTCATCAGCGGTCCGGTGCTGGATCTGGTCCTGGTTCAGAGGGGTAGCCTTCTGACAGCATCGATTTTTGCAGCAGTTTACACAGCGTCTGGAGGTTTCCGGGCTTTTATGATTGCCATGAACCGGGCCATGGATTTTAAAGAGGACCGCAATATTATTAAGAAATATGTGGTATCCTTCCTCTGGGTGGTGCAGCTGGCCTTTGCCATCCTAGTCGCTTTGGTTGGTATTGTTTTTGGCAGAACGATTCTCAACATCATCTCCAGTTATTTCCCTCATTTTCCCACAGAAGGATTCATAACCCTCATCAGAATACTGCTGCCTGTGGGACTTATATTGGGGATTCTCATTCTAGCTTATATGTTTATTCCGGTAAAAAGCATCCGCTTCAGATATGCGTATCCCGGCGCGGTTTTTTCTACACTGGTTTGGATATTAGCCACACTGGGATTCCAGTACTACATTAATAATTTTGCCAATTACTCCAGGTTTTATGGCACGCTGGGCGCTGTCATTGGTCTTCTTCTTTGGCTTCTGCTCACATCCAGCATCATGGTTCTGGGAGCTGAACTCAATGCGTATCTTATTTTATACAGGAAGGTGGAACGGCCTTATCTTCGCAGCATCAGGGACTGGAGACGAGGGAAAATGGACAAGCAACCTGAAAAGAAAGAGGAAGCATTCGATTCCGCTCCCTTAAGCAGAACAGAAGGGAAATTTCAGAAACTGAAAAATCAGTTGGAGTCTTCAAAAGAGAGTGAAGCCAATGACTGATCCTTGGACCCGGAATGCCGGGTCTTTTTTATTGCAGTTCTCCATGGAGTGCTTCACTGTGCTGATGGATTTATGAACTTTTTGAGAATAATTTTCCGCGATGGAGCGAGAATGCTACTTTCATGAACTTTGAAACGATATAATGATAGAAATGAAAGGTGGGAGAAATGATGATTCTAGGTTCTGGTGTCGATATTATTGAGATTGAGCGGGTAGCGAAGACCTTCTCCACAAGAAAGAAAAAAGAACGTGTCTTTACGAAGAAGGAGATTGAGCGCATCGGTGAGCTGAATAAAGCAAGTCTAGCGGGATGTTTTGCAGCGAAAGAAGCTTGTTCTAAGGCTTTGGGCACCGGAGTCAGAGGCATTTCCTTTGTGGAGATGGAGGTTCTGAAAGATGAGCTTGGTAAACCGTATTTCAATATGGAGCTTTTATCTCCGCACTTGAAGAGAGTCTATGGAGATAAAAAAATGGCAGTACATCTTTCTTTATCCCATGATAAGGATAGAGCCATTGCCATGGTTATTATTGAGGAGGTCTGAACATATGGAGATTATGGATGTCAAAACCTTACGGTCCATGGATGAGAGAGCCATCAAAGAATATGGGATACCGGGAATCCTCCTCATGGAGGCAGCAGCCTCTTCTTTACTGCGTCATATCAATCCTTCTTTATCCTATGCAGTGATCCTGTGCGGGCGTGGAAATAATGGTGGCGATGGTATTGCACTGGCCATTAAACTGTTTCAGATGGGCAAAGAGGTGGATCTTTATCTTCTGAATGATGCGGACGAGATCAAAGGAGATGCTTCTGTATTTTATCAGATGGCAAATAACATGGAAATCCCTATGACAATACTCAGGGAAGAGGAAGACCTTTGGAGTTTTCAGGAGGCGCTTGGTGATGCGGATCTTATTGTGGACGCATTGTATGGCACGGGGTTTCATGGAGAAATGCCTCCATTTATAGGTCTTGTCATTGACATGGTCAATGAGTATCAGGAGAAAGTCATGGCGGTGGATGTTCCGTCAGGCATTCTTCCAGATCAAGGGACTCCTTCTCCTTATACGATTCATGCAAACAAAACTGTGACTTTTGAAGCGTATAAGAAAGGTTTTTTCTCCTATGAGGCCATGCCATATCTTGGAGAGGTTCTTTTGGAATCTGTGGGCATACCGAAGAAGTTGAAAGCTGAAATGACACAGTCCACATATTTTGTTACAGAGGACACTGCATGTGCTCTTCTTCCCAGAAGAAGAATCACCGGTCATAAGAATACCTACGGCAGAGTCCTTGCAGTGGCTGGATCACAAGGTTTTACAGGTGCGGCCATGCTGAGCGTGGATGCTGCAGTAGCCTCGGGATCGGGTCTAGTGGTCCTTACTTCCTTTGATGAAACCTTAAGGATTCTTGTGCCGAGGCTTACGGAAGTCATGAGCCTTCCTCTGGAAAAACTGGAAACTGGCGTGCGCAGTGCCCAGGCGGTAGCTTTTGGGCCGGGTCTTGGACAGCATCGGGATGTGTACAAAATGCTCTTAAGGACTGTAAAAACACTTCAGGAAGAAAAAGAAAGCCGAAAAACTCTGGTATTGGACGCTGATGGTCTCCGGGCGATGGTGGGAAAATGTGATCTTTTTGAAGAGATGTCTTTTCCTGTGATCATTACACCTCATCCGGGAGAGATGTCCATTCTTTCCGGTGTTTCCAAAGAAGAGCTGGAGAAAAACAGGCTGGAAACTGCAAAATCCTTTGCGAAAAAACATGGGGTTGTGGTGGTGCTGAAGGGATATTATACCGTGGTCACCGATGGGGAAAGGACCTATGTGAACTCCACAGGGTCTTCTGCCATGGCACAGGGAGGAATGGGAGATGCGCTTACAGGCATCATCGCTTCCTTTGCGGGCCAAGGGCTTCATCCCCTTGATGCAGCCGTCCTTGGGGTATATATCCATGGGGCCATCGGTGATGAGCTGTCGCAAACGAGATATACAGTGAAACCCAGCGAAGTGGTGGAGAACATACCCAAGTATCTGAAAAAGCTACTGGATAAAACCATTGTCAGAGAACGGGTATCCAAAGCTGGTGTATAAAATATCCGAAGAAATGGATGAAACATCATTGAGACCTATGTTAAGATAGAAGATGGATTTATTTTTAGGTGGAAGTGGAACTTCCGCTTACATCACAGGGAGGATACTGAGCTTGATGTTTACCGAAAAGCTACGTCCGGTATGGGCGGAAATTAATCTGGATCATTTGGCATATAATGTGAGAAATATAAAAAAACTAGTTGGAAACAGCCGTCTTATCGCCATTGTGAAAGCGGATGCTTATGGACATGGTGCTGCAGAGGTGGCAAAAACCATGCTGGCCAATGGAGCGGATGCTTTTGGTGTCGCCATCGCAGGAGAAGCTCTAGCTCTCAGGAAAAGCGGAATCAGGGAAGACATCATTGTGATGAGCTATACGCCCCCTGTTTTTTATGAGGAGGCAATCAAAGAAGATTTGACCCTTCATATGGTAAATTATGACGATGCGGTGATTCTTCATGAGGAGGCACTGAAGCAGGGGAAAAAAGCAAAGGTGTTGATTTCTCTTGATACAGGTATTGGACGTCTTGGTTATTCTCCAGAGAAGGACGGAACGGATGAAATCATAAAAATCAGCCGCCTGGAAGGCCTTTTCATGGACAGCATCTACACTCATTTTGCGGCTTCCGATGAAGAGGATAAGAGTCTTACTTACAGACAGCTTGAGAAGTATCATAGAGCCATGGAAGAACTTCGGGGGCAAGGAGTTCATTTTTTGCATGAGCATGTGGCCAACAGTGCGGCAATCGTAGACCTTAAGGAGACGTATCTTGAAAGTGTACGTCCAGGGATCATTCTTTATGGATATCATCCTTCCCATGAGGTAAGAAAAGAAAATCTATCTCTGAAACCGGTCATGAGCCTCAAAGGAACCATTGCGCAGCTGAAGACGGTGCCTAAAGGAACGGGAATCAGTTATGGACACCGTTTTGTAACAGAGCGGGAAGAAACAAAGATTGCAACCATTCCCATTGGATATGCCGATGGTTATTTCAGAAATCTTTCTGGCAAAGCGAAAGTCATTGTGCATGGCGTGCTCTGCCCCCAGGTGGGGTCTGTCTGCATGGACCATATCATGGTGGACGTGACAGAAGTTCCGGATGTGAAGCGTCTGGATACTGTAACACTCATGGGGGAAGAAGGCAGTGTGGTCTTTAATGCAGATGATATGGCAAGGATTCTTGGTACCATCAATTATGAGATTACTTGTGCTGTTTCAAAAAGAGTTCCCAGAGTCTACCTCAGTGAGGGGAAAGAGATTCTAAGTAAAGTTTATGTGTAGGAGATTGTATGAAAAAATCTAAAGAATATATTCTTATAACCATTGGAGCTCTTCTCGTGGCAGTGGCCATCCAGCTCTTTTTTGTTCCGAACCAAATCGCTCCAGGAGGGGTGTCTGGTATCGGTCTGATACTGAACTCCATTTTCCCTGGCGTATCGGTATCGACTTATGTCATTGTGCTCAATGGCATTCTTTTTCTTCTTGCGTTTAAACTGCTGGGGGGAGGATTCGGTTTTAAAACCCTCTACGCCAGTTTTTCCCTGTCGGGCATCATGTGGATCATTGAAAATGTAATCAGACCGGAAAAGGTCACAGGGGATCTCATGCTTGCAACCCTCCTGGGCATCCTTCTTCTGGGTACAGGACTGGGCATGGTTTTCAATCAGGATGCTTCCACGGGTGGGACGGATATCATTGCGAAAATACTGAACAAATATACCAATCTTTCCATGGGCGTCTCCATGACCATCATCGATCTTATGGTGGTGGTTCTCGTGGCAGCATTCTTTGGAATTGAGCGGGGACTCTACGCAGGTCTTGCTACTTTCCTTAATGGGGTGGTCATCGACAGAGTCGTTGGCGGATTCAATGAGAAGAAACAGGTCTTTATCATCACCAGAAACAAGGAAGAAGTGAAGTCCTATGTGGTGGATGTTCTGGAAAGAGGCGCCACCATCTTCACCGGAGAGGGTGCCTACTCGGGAGAAGGAAACTATGTGATTTATACGGTACTTTCCACCAAAGAGTTTGTTAGTCTAAAAACATTTCTCAGGGAGTTTTATCCAGATGCCTTTGTCACCGTCACAAGCACGACAGAGGTACTGGGGCAGGGATTTTCACTGCCAAAGAGAAAACCTGATAAGAAGGGGGTTATGGGATGAAAAGAATATTCAAGGATTTTAGCGTAAAAGACTTTATCATGATCACCATTGGTATTTTTCTGGTGGCTTTTGGCCTGGAGTATTTCCATATTCCAAACAACATTGCAGCCGGAGGAGTCTCGGGTCTTGCCATCATCATCAACAGCTTTCTTAGTATGATTCCTGTGGGAGCCATCATTTTAGTACTGAATGTGATTTTGTTTGCAGTGGCTTTTGTCACCGTGGGCGGTGGGTTCGGGGCTAAAACACTCTATGCTTCTTTTGGGCTGTCTGTGATCATGTGGGTGATGGAAACATTTTTTACTCCTGGAGTCCTTTCGGAAGACCTGTTTATCAATGCGGCTGTAGGAACTTTTGTCATCGGCATTGGAATGGCCATGGTGTTCAACTATGGTGCGTCCACTGGAGGCACAGATATTCTGGCAAAGATTCTTCATAAGTACATCCACATGGACATTGGAAAAGCGCTTCTTGTGGTGGACTTTGTCATAGGTCTAGCAAGTATTGCCACCTTTGGCATTACGGCGGGACTTTATGCGCTTCTAGCTGTTGTCATCAACGGGACCCTCATTGACCGATTGATCCTTGGATTCAACACCTCTAAGGAGCTGATGATCATCAGTAAGAAAGAACAGGAGATCATCAAGTTCATCATTGAAGAGCTGGATAAGTCCTGCACAGTGCTCAATGGATATGGTGGCTATACTTCAGAGGATATTCAGGTGCTTTATGTAATTTTAAGCAGAAGAGAATATATTAGACTAAGAGGTTTCATCAAGGAAATTGATCCAAGGGCCTTCATCTCCGTCAATGAAGTCCACGAAGTGCTCGGTGAGGGCTTTATTGATATCAAACTCTAAGAGGCTCAAGTGATAGCATGCACCTATGCTTCTTCATAAAATCTTCACATGGTTATGACATAATGTATAATCGTGAAGACGTGAATCACTTCAGCACCAGCTGAAGTCAGATGTGCTGATGGACAGCATAGTGAAGGGGAAGCTTCATTATGCAAAAAAAGAAACTTTGGGAGATGTAAAATGATTGAATTTAAGAATGTAACCAAAAAATATGACAATCATGTAGTAGCATTAAATGACATAAGTATAAAGATTGAGCCCGGCGAGTTTGTTTTTCTCGTGGGTGCCAGCGGCGCGGGTAAATCCACTTTTATCAAAATGCTTTTGAAAGAGATTGAACCGACCATGGGAGAGGTTGTGGTAGGAACCAAGAGCCTCAGAAATGTCACAAAGAAGGATATTCCGTACTATAGAAGAAAAATCGGTATGGTGTTTCAGGATTACCGCCTGATTCCTACACTGAATGTATATGAAAATGTGGCTTTCGCCATGAGAGTCATCGATGCTACCCCCAAAGAAATCAGAAGACGTGTACCTATGGTACTGGCTCTGGTGGGACTTTCCGACAGATCCAAGAGTTTTCCCAATGAACTGTCCGGTGGAGAGCAGCAGAGAGTATCCCTTGCAAGAGCCATCGCAAATAATCCCACTGTACTCATTGCGGATGAGCCAACGGGAAATCTGGACCCTGAAACAGCCAAGGATATCATGAGACTCATCATGGATATCAACAAGGCAGGAACAACAGTACTTATGGCAACCCATGCCAAAGATATTGTAGACTCCAGCAAGAGAAGAGTAATCGCCTTGGAAAAGGGTAGAATCGTTCGAGACGAAAAGAAGGGCAGGTACGAGTTCAATGCAGAAGTTTAAGATGTTTATCATAGATGCGCTGAAGAGTCTTAAAAGAAATAAGACCATCACCTTCGCAAGTATCATTACAGTTGCAGCAACGCTGTTCATTTTTGGTGTCTTTCTGATTGTGGCCCAGACCATCAATATGGGTGTGGAGTCTGTGGAGTCCAAAGTGGAAATCAAAGCCTATCTTATTGATGAGATCACCACTCAGGAACAGTCGAATATTGAGACCATTCTTCAAGGTGTTGAAGGGGTCAAAGAGATTACCTATGAGTCCAAAGAGGAAGCGTTTGACAAGTTTAAGGAAAGGCTTGGCGAAGACAATGCCATCCTTGCCGGATTTTCCGAAGATCGGAATCCGCTGCCAAACTCCTTTGTAGTGAGCTTGGAAGAACCTGAGGCGGCCATGCGTGTAGAAGAAGCCCTTTCTGGGGTAAGAGGCGTGGAAGATGTGGGTAATGAGAGAGAGACGGTGGAAAGAATCATCGGACTAGCGAAGATCATCCGAACCATGGGTGTTGTGATTTTCATCATCCTTGTGCTGGTATCCCTGTTCCTGATCTCCAATACCATCAAGCTGACAGTATATTCCAGACGAAGAGAGATTGGTATCATGAAATTTGTCGGTGCCACAGACTGGTTTATCAGATGGCCATTCCTTATAGAAGGGATGATCATGGGACTCATTGGAGGCATCATTGCTGTGGGTGTGGTTTTCTTTGCATACCAGCTGGTCTATGCAGATATCACACAGAGTCTTTTTTATGCAGGCCTTGTGAAGCCCAGTGAAGTGCTCAACAGCTTCTCCTGGCAGTTTGGACTTACCGGACTTGTCATAGGTGCACTGGGTAGTTTTATTGCACTAAAGAGATTCTTGGATGTATAATTGAATTCTTAGGTAAATGTAACGTTTGGAGAGTGATAGCTGTGTACGAGGAAGAAAAAAGAGGTTTTCCCAAAATCATACTGGTGATTCTGTTTCTGGTGGTAGCCATCGGATCCTTTTTCGGCGGATCCATTTATGGCTCCCTGAACAGTCCGGTCATACTTCCCGATGGCGGCGGAAGCTCAACAAATGACAGTTCTTTTGATAAGCTCTTTGAGGTCAAGGATGTGCTGCATCAACAATATTATCAGGATATTGATGATGAGGCTCTTCTGGAAGGGGCCATCAAAGGCATGGTAGATGCCGTGGGAGATCCTTATACGGTGTTTTTCAATCAGGAGGAGTATCAGGAGTTTCAAGATGATGGCCAAGGCAACTACGTTGGCATCGGTGTCATGGTAGGAATCAAGGAAGATAAAATTGTTGTCATCACACCTTTTGAAGGGTCACCTGCCTATGAGGCAGGAATCCGTGCTGGAGACTTTATTCTGAAAGTGGAAGGTGTGGAATATAAAGGTTCGGAAATGGACAAAGCGGTATCTGTAATCAAAGGGGAAGAAGGGAAACCTGTCACCTTAACCATTTCACAAAATGGAGTTGAGAAAGATGTGACCATTGTCCGTGCCAGCATAACCCTTGTGAATGTGCAGTCTGAGATGGTTGCTGGGAATATTGGACATGTGACCATGCTCCAGTTTACAAACAATACGGCAAAGCAGGTTCGTGAAGCCATGGAAGAGCTGAAAGCCCAGGGTGCCGAAGGATATATTCTCGATCTTCGAGGAAACCCCGGTGGATATCTGGATGAGGCTGTGGATACTGCATCTCTCTTTGTGGAAAAAGGAAAGACAGTCCTTTATACCCTGGATAAAGCCCAGCAGAAACGGGAATATCTTTCCAAGGGTGGAGATTTCATCGGTGCGCCTTTGGTGGTGCTTTTGGATGAAGGCAGTGCTTCTGCCTCTGAAGTTGTGGCTGGTGCTCTGAAGGATTATAAAGCCGCAACCATCGTTGGCCAGAAATCCTTTGGAAAAGGCATTGTTCAGATGGTGTTTAATGTGGGCAACAAGGAAGGTGTGAAAGTAACGGTATCTTCCTACTATTCACCAAATGGCATCAATATTCATGGGGAGGGAATTCTCCCGGATGTGGAAGTGCAGCTTCCAGAAGGTGTAGAAGCTCCACTGACCATAGATAATGATACACAGCTTCAGAAAGCTGTGGAGATTTTACAGGACGGCTTGCAATAAGAAAAGAGGAACATTGTATGTATAGTGAGATACTGCAGGGATATAGAAGCCTGCTTCATTCTCCGCAATGGATCATTTTAATCGCCGCAGCTGTGATGTTCTATTTGAAGAATGTCCAGGAAGCGTCACTGAGAAAATTAGTACTAGGGGAAAGTGAAAACCATCCCCTAGTTTTAACTTTTTATCAGGTATTTTATGGTCTTGTTGGCGGATTTGCCATCAGCCTTCTGGCTGGTATGTTTCAGATTGCCTTCTTCACCTACTTAGAAGTGGCCATCATTTTTATGCTGAGTATATTTTCTGTCACCCGATTTTCCGGTTATGTGAATGTCGGGTTTCATGCTCTTTCGGTTTTTCTTCTCATGTATCTTCTCCAGGGAAGACTCATCTCTTCCCATGACCTCATCCAGATTTTTTTGTTTCTTGGCATCTCCATGTTGGTTCAAGGGCTGATTTTTCTCGTATCCTATGAGGGAGGCACTTTGCCTGTTCTTTTCTCTAGAAAGGAGGAGCTCCGGGGAGGATTCCGTTTAGAGAAAAGTTTTATGCTTCCCTCTGTAGCTGCTTTTGTCACTGCAGGAGGAAGTATTCTGGGATCTTCTCTTCTTTTTCTGCCTGTGCTTCAGTTTTTCTCCATAAAAGAGACTGTGATGACTTTCGGAAAAAAAGAAGGAAGGTTTGTATTGAGTGCTCTGAAAATTCTTTTCGGCACAATGATTCTCCTTCTCTCCTATCTCATCAGTTTCCATATGGAGTGGACCTATCTTCTCCTTGCTTTGGTTCCAACACTTCTTTATCTGGAGCCTCTGGTTTTCCGGTATATGGAGAAGAGAAGAGCACCAAAGTTTGTGTCCAGTGAGGAAGAGATCACAGTATTAGAGGTTCGTGAGAATTCCGGAGCCTATCTTGCTGGGCTGAGATCTGGAGACAGAATCTATCAGGTGGATGGAAAGCTCAATCCAACCTATAAGAATCTTTTGGCCTTCATGGGTACCTTGTCTTATGAGCGGACCATTTCTCTGGAAGTCCGTTCAGCGGACCGTGTCCATAAAAGTATACGGTTTACCATCCTTCCGGGCACCAGCACCGGAATCCTTGTGGTTCCTCCCAGTGCGGAGTTTTTTCAGATGAAAAAGGACGGGAAACTGTAGCTGTTAAGAATAAGTGAACATATGTACTTTTTAAATAGAGAAGTGTATAATAGATGAGGAACAAGCAAAAAGGAGGGACTATGTTTTGGAAGGAACCTTTACCATTGCATCAAAATTCAAACCAACGGGTGATCAGCCGGAAGCCATAAACACACTGGTGAACTCCATTGAAAGTGGAAACAGAGGACAGACACTTTTAGGGGTGACGGGTTCTGGTAAGACCTTCACCATGGCGAATATCATTGAAAGAACCCAAAGACCCACCTTGGTTCTGGCACACAACAAGACCCTCGCTGCACAGCTCACCTCGGAGTTTCGGGAGTTCTTTCCAGACAGCGCCGTGGAGTATTTTGTTTCGTACTATGATTATTATCAGCCGGAAGCCTATGTGGCTCAGACGGACACCTATATTGAAAAAGACTCCTCCATCAATGAGGAGATTGATAAACTGAGGCACTCTGCGACTTCGGCTCTGTTTGAACGAAGAGATGTCATCATTGTCGCCTCTGTGTCTTGCATTTATGGCCTGGGTAATCCGGATGAGTACAAGAATCTCTCCATCTCCTTGAGACCCGGTATGACCAAGGATCGGGACGATATCATCAGAAAGCTCATTGAGATCCAGTATGAAAGAAATGATATTGATTTCGCCAGAGGTTCCTTCAGGGTTCGGGGAGATATTCTCGATGTGATTCCTGCCAACGAGTCCAGCCGAGGCGTCCGTATCGAATTTTTTGGTGATGAGATAGACAGAATCAGAGAGTTTGACGTTCTTACCGGGGAAATCCTCCATGAACTTTCCCATACGGTATTTTTCCCTGCTTCCCACTTTGCCACTTCCTATGAGAATCTTCAACGAGCCATCAAAGAGATTGAGGAAGAGATGGAGGCAAGGGTCCGGGAGCTGAACAGCCAGGATAAGCTTCTGGAAGCCCAGCGTCTGAGACAGAGGACCAACTTTGATATCGAAATGATGATGGAAATGGGATACTGCTCTGGTATCGAGAACTATTCCAGAATTCTTGATGGAAGACCACCACATACACCACCGAAGACCCTTCTGGATTACTTTCCAGAGGATTTCCTCATCTTTATCGATGAAAGTCATGTGACGCTACCTCAGCTGAGGGCCATGTATGCAGGAGACAGGTCCAGAAAACAGAATCTGGTGGAATATGGTTTCCGCCTGCCATCAGCTTTTGACAACAGACCGCTGAAATTTGAGGAATTTGAAGAAAAAATCAATCAGGTGCTTTTTGTCTCTGCCACACCTTCACTTTATGAGAAGGAGCATTCTGCTGTCATGGCAGAGCAGATCATAAGACCCACAGGTCTTCTGGACCCTGAGGTGATTGTACGCCCTGTGAAGGGACAGATTGATGATCTCTATGGAGAAATCAATAGAACCGTGGAGAAAGGCTTTAGAGTCCTCATCACTACGCTGACAAAGAGAATGGCGGAGGACCTCACCAAATATTTCCAGGAGCTGCGGGTCAAGGTGACTTATATGCATTCAGATATCGACACCATGGAGCGTATGAGAATCATCAGGGATCTAAGACTTGGTGAGATCGATGTGCTTGTGGGCATCAACCTCTTGAGAGAAGGACTGGATATTCCAGAGGTTGCTCTTGTAGCGATTCTAGATGCAGACAAGGAAGGGTTCTTGCGTTCAGAGACTTCACTCATTCAGACCATCGGCCGTGCTGCCAGAAACAGTGAGAGTAAAGTCATTCTTTATGCGGACACCATCACAAAATCCATGGACCGGGCCATGAAAGAGACGGAACGAAGAAGAAAACTTCAGGAAGAGTACAATACGAAGAATCATATCACGCCAACTACCATCATCAAGGACATCCGTGGAGTTCTGGAAATTTCACAGATTGTGGATGAGGTGCAGGAATTTGAGTCACTGGAAGATGTGGTGAAGTATAATAAAGAACAGCTGGAGAAAACCATCAAGAAGTTTGAGACAGAAATGTATAAAGCATCCAAAGATCTGGAGTTTGAGAAAGCTGCTTATCTCAGAGATGAGATTGCCAAACTGAAGAAAGAACTGATCAAGAACAGGAAAGGGTAGCTTTCCGCAGGTAGGAGTAAAATATGAGAAATATTGTCATCAAAGGCGCAAAAGTGAATAACCTGAAGAATATTGATGTGGAGATCCCAAGAGACAAACTGGTGGTTCTGACGGGCTTATCCGGGTCAGGCAAGTCTTCTCTGGCTTTTGACACTCTTTATGCGGAGGGTCAGAGAAGATATGTGGAGTCCCTGTCTTCCTATGCAAGGCAGTTTCTTGGCCAGATGGACAAACCGGATGTGGAGTCCATAGAAGGACTCAGCCCTTCCATTGCCATTGATCAGAAAACCACTTCGAAAAATCCGAGATCCACGGTGGGGACCGTCACAGAGATCTATGATTATCTGAGACTTCTCTATGCCAGGCTCGGTGTTCCCCACTGTCCCATCTGCCACCGGGAGATCTCTTCTCAGAGTGTGGACCAGATGGTGGATAAGATCATGGAGCTTCCGGAAAGGACAAGAATCCATGTGCTGGCGCCCATGATCAAAGGGAAAAAGGGAGAGCACGAAAAGATTTTTGAGACCATCAAGAAATCCGGATATGTCCGAGCAAGGATTGACGGAATCATTGTGGACATCACGGAAGAGGAAGTGAATCTGAAAAAGACCCTGAAACATAATATTGAAGCAGTGGTGGACAGACTGGTCATCCGCGAAGATATCAAGGGAAGACTGACTGAGTCAATAGAGCAGGCGCTGAAACTGGGGGAAGGAACCGTCATCATCAGTGTCATCGATGGGGAGGATCAGATATTCTCCGAAAAGTTCGCTTGCCCAGAGCATAACATCGGGCTGGAGGAGCTGGAACCAAGGCTGTTCTCCTTCAATGCTCCTTACGGAAAATGTGAGCACTGTGATGGTCTGGGAACGCTTCTTGAGATCGATGAGAACCTTGTGATTCCAGACAGAACAAAAAGCATCATGGATGGGGCCATGGCCTCCTGGGGAGACAGCAGACTGAAGGAAGATTCCTGGACATATGGTATTCTTCAGGCGCTTTCCAAAGAGTATAAGTTTGATCTCAATACCCCGATCGAAGATCTAAGCGATGAAGTTGTGGATATTCTTCTTTATGGAACCAGAGGCAAAAAGCTAAAAGTATTCTATACCAAGAATTATTCCAAAGGAGAATACATGTATGCCTATGAAGGGGAAGTGAACAACCTCAAGAGGCGCTATATGGAAAGCTGCTCCGATTACATCAAGGGCGAGATTGAGCAGTTTATGAGCAGCAACCCCTGTCCAACCTGTAATGGAGCAAGGCTGAAGCCGGAGGTGCTCTCCGTGACCATCGCAGGAAAGAATATCTTTGAGTTCACCACCATGAGCATTCAGGAAGCGCTGAACTTCATCAGAAGCTATGAGCTCACGGAGCGTCAGGTGATGATTGGCGAGCAGATTATGAGAGAAGTAGAAGCCAGGCTTCAGTTTCTGGTGAATGTGGGACTGGATTATCTGAATCTGGCCAGAAATGCTGGAACGCTCTCTGGAGGAGAAGCCCAGAGAATCCGCCTGGCCACCCAGATTGGTTCCAGCCTCATGGGAGTGCTCTACATTCTGGATGAGCCGTCCATCGGGCTTCATCAAAGAGACAACGATAAGCTCATTGAAACCTTGAAAGCGCTACGGGACAACGGGAATACCCTTGTGGTGGTAGAGCACGACGAGGACACCATCCGAAATGCGGACTATATTGTGGACATCGGACCAGGTGCAGGAGAGCACGGTGGTGAGGTGGTTGCCAAGGGAACGGTGAAGCAGGTCATGAGATCAAAGAAGAGCATCACCGCGAAGTATCTCACAGGAGAGATGAAAATTGAGGTGCCTTCAGAAAGAAGACCTGGTGACGGAACACACATTATTGTAAAAGGTGCAAAGGAGAACAATCTGAAGGACCTCACCGTTGAATTTCCACTGAGAAAGCTGGTGGCCGTGACAGGGGTTTCAGGATCCGGGAAATCCACCCTGGTCAATGAGATTCTTTATAAAGCCGTACATCGGAAGGTGAACAAGGCAAGAGTCCTTCCAGGAAGGCACGATGCGGTGACGGGGATCGAATACATTGATAAGATCATCGACATTGACCAAAGCCCCATCGGCAGAACCCCACGCTCCAATCCTGCCACCTATACAGGCGTCTTCGATAAGATCAGAGATCTTTATGCCAATACTCCGGAAGCCAAAGCAAGAGGCTATAAGCCAGGCAGATTCTCCTTCAATGTGAAGGGGGGAAGATGTGAAGCCTGCAGCGGAGACGGAATCATCAAGATTGAAATGCAGTTCCTTTCGGATGTCTATGTACCCTGTGAAGTATGTAAAGGAAAGCGGTACAACCGAGAAACCCTGGAAGTGAAATACAAAGGAAAGAACATCGCAGATGTCTTGGAAATGACCGTGGAAGAAGCAGAGCGGTTCTTTGAGAACCTTCCTTCCATCCATAGAAAGATTGAAACACTTATGGATGTAGGTATGGGCTACGTTAAGATGGGACAGCCTTCTACGCAGCTCTCCGGAGGAGAAGCCCAGAGAATCAAGCTCGCCTATGAGCTGTCTAAAGTCAGCACAGGCCAGACCCTCTATATTCTGGATGAACCCACCACGGGACTTCACACGGATGATGTGAAGAGACTGAACGAAATACTCCAGAAGCTGGTTTCTTTAGGAAATAGTGTCATCGTCATTGAGCATAACCTCGATATCATCAAATGCGCAGATCATATCATAGATCTGGGTCCAGAGGGTGGAGACAAAGGGGGTACCCTCCTTGCTGTGGGCACACCGGAAGAAGTGGCAATGAACGAAAACTCTTACACAGGACTCTACCTGAAAAAAATGCTGTAAAAAAGACTCCTTTTCCAGGGCGGATTTCTTCGGACCTAATCCTGGAGAGGGAGCCTTTTCTTTAGTTTTTCTGTATTTCTATGACTTTCATGGCAGATTCTTCAGACTTCTAGTAGAATAGTCCTAACAGAATTTTAGAATGATTTCAAAGATTCTTCATGTTTTCCTAGTAAAATAGGAATATCAATGCAATGTGCAAGGAGGCTTTATATGGATATCGAACGATTTATTGGATTGGTTTTTACAGGTTTTTTCGTCCTTATTCTTTTATATATCATCATCCGGTCTCTGATTCTCATGTCAAAAGACATGAGCGGAGAGGAGGTTGTGAGGGAGAAAGCTCTGCAGCTTCTTATCCTCCGGACCGGGGAGAATCATAAACTCAGCGAAGGGGGAAAGTTCAACATCAAAGAAGAGACCACCTTCGGCAGAAAAGAAGACAATACAGTGGTGCTGGAAGACCCCTATGTCTCAGGATACCATTTCCGGATTTTTCCCCATGAAGGGCGGTTTGTCATTGAGGACAATGAATCCACCAATGGGACCCTTCTCAATGACAAGAAACTGAAACAGAAGACGTATCTCAAGAGAGATGACGTGATTAAAGTGGGCAATCTCACCATGAAGGTGAAAATGCTCTAGGAGGATACCATGAGAGATTCTAAAATCAGAATGCTGATGCCCATTTTTCTTTTAACTTTTGGGCTCTTTTTCAATATTGCCATCTTCCAGCCGGTATTTGATATCGGGGCCATGGTCATGGCAGGGGTCATGTGTGTACTCATTGCCTATGCCCATTTTGTCATCAATAAATTTTTCGGGAATGGAGACAAGTTCCTTGTAACGTTTGTTTCGGTGCTGCCTGTCATTGGTATCGCGGTACTTTACAGACTGAATCCTTCCATCGCCATCAAACAGGTGCTGTGGTTTATCATCGGTATCAGCACCTATATTTCCCTGGTGATCGTACTTCCGGATCTGAAACGCTTTATGAAGTTCAGGTACCTGTATCTGGTGGGAACTGTGGTCTTCATGGCCATGGCCACCTTCATCGGCGAAACCCGATATGGTGCTAAAAACTGGGTGGACTTAGGGTTTATCTCTTTCCAGCCCTCGGAGTTTGGGAAGATCTTCTTCGTTTTTTATCTAGCCAGCAGTCTGAAGGATTTCAAGACGCTGAAATCCCTCATTGAGCCAGGAATCATTGTCCTGGTATCCATTGGGTTCATGGTTCTTCAGAGAGATCTGGGCTCTGCCATGATTTTTGCCTTCATTGGCATCGCCATGATCTTTGCGGCAACATCCAAGGTAAAGTATTTACTGGCTTCTTTCGGCATTGGTGCTGTAGGCGCTGTCCTCAGCTACTTTATCTTTCCCCATATCAGAAGACGTGTGATGATCTGGAGAAATCCTTGGGAGTATGCACAGAATGAAAGCTATCAGATTGTCCAGGGGCTTTATGCCATGGCGTCGGGTGGTCTCTTTGGAAGCGGCCTTGGACATGGGGCTCCGCAGTATATTCCTGTCCGTGAATCGGACTATATCTTTGCGGTGATCGTGGAGGAGCTCGGCATGATCTTTGCCTTCCTCATTCTCATCATTTATTTTCTGATGTTCTACCGGAATATCAGAAGTGCGCTGAAGGCGACGTCCACTTTTACATCCCTTCTTGCAGTAGGGTTTTCCGTGATGATTGCCATGCAGGTCATTGTCATCATCGGTGGTGTGCTGAATATGATTCCTCTGACAGGTATTACACTGCCCTTGATCAGCTACGGTGGAACTTCCATGCTGACGGTTTTCTTCAGCCTTGGCATCATTCAGAAAATTTCAGAGGAGGCGACGTCATGAATGAACTGGAACGAAAAAAAGCACTGAACAGAAATATCAAAGTCATCTCCGCTGTGATTCTTGCCCTCTTCATGGGTATCATGGGCTATATGCTCTATTTCCATGGTGTTCAGGCAGAAGAGATTGCTGCAAAACCTGGAAATGTGAGAGAGCAGGCCAAAAGAAATGAGATACTAAGAGGCGCAATTTTTGATAGAAATGGAAAAGTGCTGACTTATAGTGAACGGCAGTCGGACAACACACAAAAAAGAATCTATCAGGGGGCAGAAGCCTTTGCTCAGGTCCTTGGGTATGAGCAGAGAAATACGGTCACTGGGCTGGAATACGCTTTGGATGACATTCTCACCAAGGACGAGTTTGTCTTTGATTTTTCTAAGGAAGGCTTTCTGGAGATGCTGAAGGATCCTTCCTCTGTTTTAAACAGAACCAAAGAAGGAAACAGCGTTGTCACAACTTTAGATCAGGAGCTCCAGTGGAGAGCCTATGATCTTCTAGGAGATGAATTGGGAGAAAAAGGAGCCATCGTGGCCATGAACCCTAAAACAGGAGAAATCCTGGCCATGGTGAACAGACCCAGCTATGACCCCAACGGGCTCAAGGAGAATTATGCATCTCTTAATGAGAAGCAGTATGATGATGGTGTGTTCTTAAACACTGCAGCCAGAGGAAGTTATGCGCCTGGTTCTACCTATAAGATCATTACGCTTCTTGCAGCTTTGGAAAAGCTGGATGGCATTGAAGAGAGGACTTTTAAAGATAATGGAAAGCTGGATGTCAATGTAGGAAAGGATCTGCCCAACGTCAATGGAACTATCCATGGCAACATCAAGCTGAAGGAGGCCTTTGCGGTTTCCTCCAATGTGGTGTTCGGCACCCTGGCCATCGAGCTTGGTGGAGAATCCCTGGCGGAAGTGGCGGAGCGGTTTGGATTCAATAAGGAGCAGTCCTTCCCCTTCCTCAATATGAGCACTTCCAAGGCACCCAAGTATCCTAAAAATGAGGACGGTGCATTGGCTGCCTCGGGAGTGGGACAGACGGGGGTTTCGGCCTCTCCGCTTCAGATGGCCATGGTGGCTTCCGCCATAGCCAATGATGGGAACCTTATGACACCGATGATGGTGAATTCTGTTCTGAAATACGATGGAACCCAGAAAGAGAAGTTTGAACCGAAACTGTACAATACTGTAGCGGATACAGAAACTGCCCAGACGGTGAAAACCTATATGAAAAATAATGTGGATACCAGCAGAAATGAGACCATGAAAGCTTTGGCAAAACTGCGGGGAGCTGGAAAGACAGGGACAGCCCAGGATTTCTACCAGAAGACCGACGGCACAAAAATCGAGGTGGTGAATTCCTGGTTTGTGGGCTTCGCTCCTTATGAGGATCCTCAGATTGCTGTAGCTGTGGTGGTACTGGATGGTGGTTCAGGTGGCGGAAAAGCTGCCTCCATCGCCACAGAGCTCATGCGCTGGTACACAGAAAACAGGTGATGAAGTGTTTGATTTTGACTATCAGCTGAGTATACTCCCGGATAATCCGGGCGTATACCTTATGAAAAATGAATTGGGTGAGATCATCTATGTAGGAAAAGCGAAGAATCTCAAAAAGAGAGTGAAGTCGTATTTTCTGAACTCCAAAAACCACTCGGAAAAAACCAGAGTCATGGTCAGTAAAGTGGCGGAGTTTGAGTATATCCTTACGGACAGCGAGATGGAAGCGCTGATTCTCGAGATGAACCTCATTAAAAAATACAGTCCCCGATATAATGTGCTGCTGAAAGATGACAAGCACTTTCCCTTCATTAAGATCACCACCAATGAGGATTTTCCAAGGGTTTACGTGACAAGGACCTTTGCCAAGGATGGGAACCGGTATTTCGGTCCCTACACCGATGCCACAGCGGTCCATGAAACCCTTGATACCATCAAGAAGATTTATCCCATCCGGACCTGTAAAAGAATCATTCTGGAGTTCGGAGAAAGAACAAAGCCATGCCTCAATTATCATCTGGGTCTTTGTAAAGCACCTTGTGCGGGATACATCTCTAAGGAAGAGTATGGCTTTATGATCGAAGATATCATCCGTCTTCTGGAAGGAAAAGATGTGAAAATCAAAAAGAGTCTCAAGGATGAGATGATGGAAGCGGCTGAAAAGCTTGATTTTGAACGTGCTGCAGGACTTCGGGACAAACTGCTTTCCATTGAGAAGACGGTGCAGAAACAGAAAATTTTCACAGGTAGAATCGACGACGAGGACTATATTGGTCTCTTCAAGGACGAAGAGGATGTCTCCGTACAGGTCTTTAATGTACGGGATGGAAAACTCATGGGCAGAGAGCACCATATTCTGAAAGGCTTCGCCAAGGAAGAAGATGAGATCATTCTCATGGATTTTATGAAGAGTTATTACAGCGGTACGGCTTTCGTGCCCAAGAGTATCTACACTAGAGTGGAGATTACGGAAGAGGTGCTCCAGAAATGGCTGGAGATGAGAAGAGGAAAGAATGTTCTGCTCCACACACCCAAAAGAGGAGAGAAGCTCAATATGCTTACTTTGGCAGAGAGTAATGCCAGAGCCACCATGGAGCAGTTCAAGGAAAAAATCCTCAGCGAGTATGAGAGCAACATGGAAGCTCTAACGGATCTTGCCACACTGCTGGAGCTGGAGGATCTGCCGCGGAGGCTGGAAGCCTATGACATCTCGAACATCCAAGGGGTGGATTCTGTCGGCACCATGGTGGTTTATGAAGATCACAAGTTTAAAAAGAGCGACTATCGAAGATTCAAGATCAAAACCGTGAAAGGCGCCAACGACTATGATTCTATGAGGGAAATTCTCACCAGGCGTTTTCAGCGCGGCCTCAATGAGATTCGAGAGATACAAGCCCAGAAACTGGATTACCAGGGCGGAAAGTTCTCTATTTTTCCAGATCTGATCATTATGGACGGTGGAAAAGGGCAGGTGAACATTGCGCTGGAAGTGATGCAGGAGCTGGGGCTGGAAATTCCGGTTATGGGTCTTGTGAAGGATGATGCACATCGGACAAGAGGCATCATCTATAATAATGTGGAATACGGCTTGAGAGACCGCAAGGAGGCTAGAAACCTCCTCACAAGGATCCAGGACGAAGTCCACCGGTTTGCCATCACCTATCATAGAACTCTACGGGATAAAAGAACACTTCACTCCATTCTGGAAGATATTCCTCGAGTGGGAGAGAGAAGAAGGAAGAATCTTATGATGAAGTTTGGCTCCATTGAAGCCATAAGAGGGGCATCTGTGGAGGAGCTGAAAAAAACTCCAGGAATCAATCTGGAAACCGCCAAGAGTATCCACAGCTATTTTCATGGCAGAAAAGAAAAAGAGGCAGGTTCATTGCAAAATCCGCAGTCAGAATGATGGAATTCTGGAAAGGGTTTTATCAGGAAGAAGGAAAAAATTCACAATTTTTTTTCTCGTCATGATTCCTTAACCATTTCGTCAAAGAAGAGCGCTATGATGGGGATAGAGACAAAGATACATAGAGTCTCAAGTAACATTTGTCTTTCATTCTGTGCGAATGCCTATTTATTTCTTCCGCAGGATTGTGTATAATGCATAGATGGAATGAACTGTAAGGAGCACTGATGATGAACAAATATTTGTATGCCTATGAAGATTTGGCATCGATCCTCACCAAAGAGGAGATTTTACTGGACGAACCCATGAGAAACCATACTTGGTTTGAAATTGGCGGGACTGCAGATGTACTGGTTATACCGAATTCTGTGGATAAACTGGTTCAGATTATTGAATATGTAAGAAAAAAAGACATCCCTACTTTCCTCATTGGAAATGGCTCCAACCTTCTGGTGAAGGATGGGGGAATCCGGGGAATTGTCATTAAAACAGATAAAATCAACGGCATCACTGTCAAAGAAGACACCATTGTCGCAGAATGTGGAGCGCTTCTGGAGGATATTTCCAAGAAAGCCCTTGATGCAAGTCTCACAGGCTTTGAGTTTGCCTGCGGTATTCCGGGGACTCTGGGTGGAGCGGTGTTTATGAACGCAGGTGCCTATGATGGAGAAATGTCTTTTGTGCTGGAAAGTGTCCGGGTGATCACAAAAGATCTTAGAGTGATTACACTGAAAAAAGAAAGTCTGGAGATGGGGTACCGCACATCCATCATTAAGACGGAGAATTATGTGGTGCTGGATGCGGTAATCAAGCTCACGCCAGGCAGGGTAGAGGACATCAAGGAAAAGATTGATGATCTTACCCATAGAAGAGAAGAGCGTCAGCCGCTGGAGTTTCCCTCTGCAGGAAGCACATTTAAGAGACCTACAGGACATTATGCAGGAAAACTCATTCAGGATGCAGGTCTGAAGGGATATCAGATTGGCGGTGCTCAGGTTTCTGAAAAGCACAGCGGATTTGTCATCAACAAAGACCATGCGGAGGCGAAAGATGTGCTAAATCTCATCAGCTATATTCAGTCTACTGTTCTGGACAAGTTCAACGTCGAGCTCTGCACTGAAGTGCTCATTGTTGGGGAAGACTAATTATAGATCTTAAGAAGTTTAGAAGGAAAGATTCTTTGAATAGAACTCTCCTTCTTTTTTTTGTCTGAAACCAGTACATTCCAGAATAAAATCCCGGGTTGATTGACATAGGTACATAAGGTATCATGGGAGTATACGATTTCATTCAAGGGGGAAGAAAATGGAATTTAGAATCAGAGAAGAGATCAAGGCGATGAAACGCTATGTGGCGGGGAAGCCAATTTCTGAGGTTAAGCGTGAACTGGGGCTGGAAACTGTTGTTAAAATGGCATCCAATGAGAATCCCATGGGTGCCAGCCCAAAAGTAAAGGAAATGATGAAAAGAACACTGGAGGACATCAGCCTTTATCCGGACTCAGGGTCCTACGGCTTACGTCATGAACTGAGCCTTCGGACCGGAAGAGCCATGGAAGAAATCATCATCGGAGGAGGATCAGATTCACTGATTAAAGTGATTTCGTCCACCTTTCTGTATCCAGGGGATGAGATCATTATGGGGGAGCATTCCTTTTCACGTTATGAGGACAATGCGAAGCTCATGGGTGCAAAGGTTGTGAAAACAGCCATGGAAGATCTGACCCTCCATCTGGACCTGATGCTGGAGGCGGTTTCAGATAAAACAAAGATCATTTATCTTTGCAATCCCAACAATCCCACAGGTTCATCCTTTGGGAAAGAAGAGCTGGAAGCATTCCTGAAAAGCGTGCCATCTTCTGTCATGGTGATTCTAGACGAAGCTTACAGGGAGTATGTGACAAGAGAAGACTACTTTGACGCGTTGAACTATTTGGACGCCTATAAAAACCTCATTGTGCTCAGAACCTTCTCTAAAGCCTATGGTATGGCTTCGTTAAGAGTAGGGTATGGATTTGCAGATCCTGAGCTCATCGGATATTTCTACCGGGTGGTGGATCCCTTTGATGTGAATCTCTTTGCCCAGGAAGCTGCGGTGGCAGCCCTTCAGGATGAAGAGTTTTTAGATGAAGTAGTGACAGAAAACACCAGAGGGAAAGAGTTCTTCTACAAAGAGCTGGAAGATCTGGGACAGTCCTATGTGGTAACGGATGCGAACTTTATCCTCTGGGACACCAAAAGAGATGATATGGAGATTTTCAGAAGGCTCATGCAAAAAGGATATATCATAAGACCTGGCGGCTTCCTTGGAATTCCAGGTCATATCAGAGTATCTATCTCCACCATGGATCATAACATCGGATTTATGAAGGCATATAAAGAAGTTTTAGCAGAAATGGACGGCATCTAAAGGAGGAGTATCGTTGGACAATCAGGAACCAAGAGACAAAAAGAAAATATCTCCGGAGAGGAAAGGTCTGTACTATGCAGGCATGGCCATGATGGGCATTGGCATCATCCTCTTCCTGTCAGTCTTTTTCATCGCCTTTACAGGAGACCCTTTCGCTCATGAAGGAAACTTCATGCAAAACGGGTTCTTTGGCTTTATTCTGATCGGCATCGGATCCTTTGTGATGAATCTAGGGGCCAGAGGAGCCGCAGGGTCTGGCCTTGTGCTTGACCCTGAAAAAGCCAGGGAAGATCTCACTCCCTATACGAAAGCCGCTGGGGGGATGCTGAAAGATGCACTGGAAGAGATAGATCTACCTTCTTCGAAAAGTGTGCAGAAGGAAGTCGTTAGAATTCGCTGCCCCCATTGCAAGGAACTCAATGAAGAGGACGCCAGGTTCTGTAAAAGCTGTGGGAAGGAAATAGGCTAAATACCATCAGGATGCAGTGTGAATCGTCATGCTGCATCTTTTTTTGTTGAAGATATCCTTTGATACTCCAGTAATAATAAAGAGATTATATGGAGAAGATTGAAGAAATAAGGTTTGTAGTGTAGAATTTTTAGAAGAGAATAGAATTTGTAGTTTTATGAAATGTTCAAACCACAATGAGTGTGGTTTGAAGTCAGTATAGGGAGATAGAAGAATGGTGACGATTTACGATATTGCGAAAAAGGCTGGTTGCTCGTCCAGTACAGTCTCAAAGGCGCTCAATAACTCATCGACAATCAGCAAGAAAAGAAAAGAAGAAATCATTGCGATTGCGAAGCTTATGGGATATGTTCCGAATTCCAATGCAAGACAGCTTGCCACAAAAAACAGCTGGTCTATAGGAGTGCTTTTCAGCGAAGATATGAATATCGGACTGGAACATCATTTTTTCAGTGGTGTGTTGGAGGCGTTCAAGACCTATGTGGAAGACTTGGGTTATGAAGTGACTTTTGTTTCTAAAAAAGTGGGCCATCAGTCTCTGAGCTATCTTGAATGGTGCAAGTATAAGAATGTGGATGGAGTCTTCATTGTTACTGTCGATGTGGATGATGTCAGTCTGAAGGAGCTCACAGAAAGCGGAATCCCCATTGTCACCGTGGATAATGGCGTTCTCAACGTACCTACGATCATTTCAGACAATTATCAGGGTACAAGGATGGTTTTGAACTACCTGAGGCTAAAGGGGGCCAAGAAGATTGCCCACATCGCAGGACCTATGAGATCCTTTGCTGCGCAAGAGCGTATAGAAGCGTATAAAGACGTTTTAAGAAAGGCCGATGTGGAAATCGATGAGAAGCTGATCATTGAAGCCAATAACTATGATTTCAACAGCGGTAAAAATGCTCTTTATCAGCTAATCAGCCAGTATGGAGGTGTTCCGGATGCTATTTATGCTGCCAGCGATGATATTGCCCTTGGTGCAATCAGAGCGCTGAAAGAGTTAGGGTACAGAATACCAGAAGATGTGAGTGTTGTTGGATTCGACAATATCGAGCTGACCAAATATACATCGCCTTCCTTGACGACCATTGCTCAGGACAAGATCAGAATAGGCAGAGAGGCGGCAAAGCATCTCATTGCCCTGATCAATCATGAAACAGAGAGTGTTCCCGGTATTGTAAAGCGAGTTCCTGTGGAACTGGTGATACGGGAATCGACGATATAAGATAGAATAGTCAAACCTGGAAAAGAGATCTGAGGTGATACTTCAGATCTCTTCTTCATTTTAGAGTTTCCTGAGAGGCCTGAATTAGAGGGCTCTGATGAAAGGTGTTGAGGAATCTGGTTATATCAAAGCGTAAAACTAAAAGGGCGTTCCTAAAGGGAAACCTTTTGTTTGCTTTAAGGAAATCCTATGATATTATAGAGTTAACGAAACCGATTTCGTTAACTGGCATTTGGATGAAAACCTAGATAGCAGAGAGGAAATCGGCGTAATTTATTCGATGTATATCAGGGGGTACTATGCGCTATTATTTTAAAAATAAGGATTTTATCATAGAAAATTACGATAAAGGGAAACCCTTTTCCAGTTTTCTGCCAGGGATTGCAGGGTTGTATGGAATTCCTTTATGGGCATTTTATGCCAATCGGGGCCAAGGCATCACCAGTTTTGGTGTTCGAGACAAAAATGAGCCGATACAGGAATTCTTTCCCGCCAATACGAGCTATCAGTATGTGGACCGATATGGATTCCGCAGTTTCGTGAAGGTTGATGGGGAAGTATACGAACCCTTTGCTGTGAGCAGCCAAGATGAAGTGCAGAGAGATATGCAGATTTCCCGGGGGCATTTTTCTATAGTGGAAGTCAATAAGACCCGTAAGATTACGTACAAGGTCACATATTTTGGACTTGTGAATGAACCGGTGGCTGGGCTTGTCAGAAAGGTTGAAATCATCAATGAAGGAAGTCAGAGAGCCATTGAGATTGTAGATGGTCTTGCTAATATTCTTCCCTCAGGCACAACCAATGAAACCTATAAGAATATGTCAAATCTCATGGTTTCCTGGATGGGCGTCGAGAATATAGAAAATCATATTCCCTTTTATAAGTTCAAAGCATCCAGTGGGGATGATGCAGAAATCTCCATGAATCAGAAGGGGCATTTCTATCTTTCTTTTCTGGAGGATGGAGAGCTGATCAAGCCGGTTGTGGATCTGGAGAAGATTTTCGGATATGACACTTCACTTACTGTGCCGGTTCATATGGAGAACCAAAGTCTTCAAGAGTGGGATCTTCAGAATCAGATACTGGTCAATCAAGTACCTTGCGGCTTTACGCCGGTATTTAAAATCCTTGGGGCTGGAGAGCATCTTCACCTCCATACCATCATCGGCAATGTTTCTGATGTGGAGATCATCAACGAGAGAGCTTCCTCTTTTGCCAAAGGAGCCTATATTTCTCATAAGCTTCTTGAGGCGGAGAACATCATCGATGATATGGTTCGTGTCATAGAAACAGAATCCGGATTCCCTGTTTTCGATGCGTATCTGAAACAGAACTTTTTGGACAATACCTTGCGCGGAGGCTATCCGCTCATCTTTGGGGAAGGAGATAAGAAGAAAGTCTATCATGTGTTCTCCAGAAAGCATGGAGACCCAGAGCGGGACTATAATTTTTATTCTCTAGCCCCCGAGTTTTACTCTCAGGGAAATGGAAACTATCGGGATGTGAATCAGAACAGGCGTAATGATGTTCTTTTCGTGCCAGAGGCGGGTCTGTTTAATGTGAAGATGTTCATGAATCTTCTGCAGCTGGATGGATACAACCCATTGGGGGTTCAAGGCACTACTTTCACCATAGATACGGAAGCTGCAAATAATCTCCTGGAAAACTATATTCTTTCGGGTCAGGAACAGCTGAAAGAGATTCTTGCTGATCATTTTACACCGGGAGCTGTTATGATGAGGATCCAGCGTGAAGAAATCAAGCTTCTTGTCCGTGAAGAGGAGTTTTTATCAAGGCTTCTGGAAATGTCTGAGCAGCATACTGAGGCGGTATTCGGAGAAGGGTACTGGTCTGATCATTGGACGTATAATTTTGATCTGATTGAAACTTATCTCAGTGTTTACCCGGATCAGCTTCAGGAGCTTTTGTTTGAAGATAAGACATACCGGTATTATGAGAGCCCTGCCTATGTGCTGCCAAGACATGAGAAGTACGGGCTCACTGAAAATGGGACGATCAGACAGTATGGTGCCATCAAAGAAGAGAAGCATTCCATCCGCTTTGAACAGTCTAACTGGAGAATGGTGGACGGAAGAATCTATGAGACGAACCTTGCTCAGAAGCTTCTGAATCTTATCCTTGTGAAGTTTACTACACTGGATCCTTATGGAATGGGGATGGAAATGGAGGCCAACAGGCCTGGCTGGAACGATGCCATGAATGGTCTTCCAGGGGTATTTGGTTCTGGGATGAGCGAAACTGTGGAACTGGTCCGTGTGGTGAGATTTCTCAAGAATAATCTGACAGACCCTGTGAGTGTGTTGGATGTAACTTATGAACTCTATCGGGGGATTGTAGAAGTCCTTTCGAAGGGGCTGTCTCTTTTTGACCAATGGGATGAGATGTCCTCTCTTAGAGAAGGTTTCAGAAAGAAGATTCAGTATGAAATCACCGGTACAGAGAAGATTATGGGAGTCGAAGAAACTGTTGAGTTTCTTGAGCTGATCGAAAGGAAACTCCTGGATGGAATTGACCGGGCGAAGTCTTTCCATGGCGGTATGCTGCCTACATATCTGCATTATGAAGTCAGTGACTATGAAATGCTGGAGGGGCGAACCTTTTATGGGTTACAGGCCGTTCGCGCAAAAGCTTTTGAACTGATAAAACTTCCGTTTTTCTTGGAAGCTCCTGCAAGATACTATAAGATTGGGTCGCGGGAAGAAAATCAGAGGCTATATCACCTGGTCAGGAACTCAGGTATCTACGATGAGGTGCTGAATACTTATAAGACCAGTGAGTCTCTGGAGGAGATGAGCTACGAAATTGGCAGAATCAGAGCTTTCTCGCCAGGATGGCTGGAGCGGGAGAGTAATTTCCTTCATATGACGTATAAATATCTTCTGGGCCTATTGAAGGGAGGTCTTTATGACTTGTTCTTTGAAGAAATCAAAATGAACCTGGTCTGTTTCATGGACCCGCAGATTTATGGGCGTTCCACACTGGAGAACTCAAGTTTCATCGCAAGCAGTCTCAATCCAAACAGAAGTGTTCATGGTCAGGGATTTGTGGCCAGACTCAGTGGGTCCACTTCGGAGATGCTCAGTATCTGGCAGCACATGATGTTTGGAAAAATGCTGTTCACCTATACAGACACCTTGAGGTTTACGCCCGAACCAGTGCTGAATGTGGATTTCTTTGTGGAGGGACGTTTGAGAACGACACTCTTTTCAGAAATTGAGTTCATTATTGAGAATGCTACGGGGCTCCCAACCTATTCAGAACAGGTGGCTGTTGATTATTATAAGGTGGATGGGGAAAAATGTTCATCCATAAGCGGTGAATTGGCGCATAAAGTTCGAGAACGACAAGTGAAGCAGATTGTCATGGTGTATAAGGTTAAGGAGGAATTATGAAAATTAAAGCGGTAAGGTCTGAAAAGAGAGAATTGAAATTCTGGAAAACACTGCCTGATAGGGAAATGGGGTCTTATGATGCAAAGAGGCCTGTGATCGTCGTGAACAGCCAGATGGAGTATCAGGAGTTCATGGGCTTTGGTGGCGCATTTACGGAATCTGCGGCGTACACGTTATCCGAAGCTCCTGAAATGGTGAGGCAGGAAGCGCTTCGTGCCTATTTTTCGAAATCGGAAGGTTTGGGGTATGTTCTGGGGAGAGTTCATATTAATTCGTGTGACTTCTCGCTTGAAAATTATGTTTATGTGGAAGAGGGGGATCAGGATCTTCGCAGCTTTGATCTCTCCAGAGAAGACAAGTGGGTTGTTCCGATGATCAAAGATGCTGAGGGGTATGCAGGGGAGCCTCTGAAGCTTCTTGCGTCTCCTTGGAGCCCGCCGGGTTATATGAAAGATACAGGTGAAATGAACTATGGCGGAAAACTTCTTCCGGAATACAGCGAAACCTGGGCGAAATATTATGTGAGATACATTGAGGAGATGAAGAAGCGTGGCATTGACATCTGGGCGGTGAGCATACAAAATGAACCGCTCGCCACCCAGACTTGGGATTCCTGTATCTATACGGCTGAGGAAGAGAGAGATTTTATTAAGAATCATCTTGGGCCAGTGCTGAAAGAAGCTCATCCCGGTACAGAGATCATTGTGTGGGACCACAATAGGGATGTTCTCGTGGAACGTGGGTCTGTGGTGCTTTCAGACAAAGAAGCGGCAAAGTATGTGTGGGGTGTGGGAAATCACTGGTATGTCAGTGAAGCTTTCGAAAATCTTACAGCGCTTCATAACTTGTATCCAGAGAAGCATCTCCTTTTTACAGAGGGGTGCGTGGAGCTGACAACCACCTCTGAAAATGCGGTGCACAATGGGTATTTGGGCTCTTGGTCCAATGGGGAAAGATATGGCCGAAACATCATTGGTGACTTTAACAACTGGAGCCGAGGGTGGATTGACTGGAATCTCGTGCTGAATGAGATTGGGGGACCGAACCATGTCCACAATTACTGTGAAGCACCATTGATGTATGACCGCAACCAGAAGAGGCTGATCTATAATAATTCGTATTACTATATTGGTCATTTTTCGAAATATATCGCTGTAGGGGCGAAAAGGCTGGAGATCAGTGTCACAAAAGAAGGGGTATATGCAGTGGCGTTCCGTAATCCTGACGGCCGGATTGTTGTGGTTGCTCAGAATGAAGGTTTTATCGCGGAGCTGGCTCTGGTGGTGGATGGTCAAGGGATAAACATCAATCTTCCGGATCATTCCATTACAACATTTATGGTTGATTAAAGGAAAGCGGTTTCGAAAATTGCGGGATTAAGCGCTGAAACAGTCCGTTTTCTTCATGTGGGTTATGACTGGGGTTCTAGATCATTTTATTCTGATCAGGATGACTTTTCTGAACGGCTGTTATCTGCTGAAAAGTCGAAAGTCATTGAATATCAATGTGTTAGAAGATTAAATCAATCTTTTTTAATGATGGAGAGCAAAATGGCATCTTCGATGAGTGGTGGTTCAATAAAGATAAAAAGGTTTTCATTTTTTAAAAAATCTTTCGAAAAAGCATTGAAACCGCTTTCGTGATTGTGTTATATTATGGGTACGACATTACTGTGTGTTGAAAAAACTTTAAAAAGGGGTTAATCGGATGAATATCAAAAAAATTCTTTCATTCTTACTGGCGTCTATGGTTGTTCTTTCTGCCTGTGGCAAGAAAGAGGATGCACCTTCTGTGGAGGTTGATCCAAATAAGGACTATTCCAATGAGAAGTTGGTAATCTGGTCTTTTACAGATGAACTTCAGACCGCTGGTGATATTGATAACTTTAAGGAGCTGTATACTGCAGACGGAAAGCCGTTTGCTGGAATGGAAGTAGAATTTGTAGCTGTATCCATTCAGGATGGTTACATGGATAAGATTTTACCAGCTCTGTCCTCCGGAAATGGACCAGACGTTTTTACAGGCGAGCTCGATCATATCAAGCAGTTTATTGAAGCTGGATACTATGCGGATATTGAAACCATGATGGAGAACGATAAAGATGTGGATCTGGCTGCTGAAAAAGCGGATTATGCTGAATACATCTGGCAGTCTGGAATTGATCCTGCAACCGGAAAGCTTGCCGCATTATCATGGCAGGTAACACCAGGCGCTATTTTCTTCAAGACAGATATGGCTGCTGAAGTTTGGGGAACAGAACCAGGCTTCCCAGCTGAGGGTACAGATGATTATAACGCTGCTGTCACAAACTGGATGAACGAAAACAAGTTCAATACCATTGACAACATGCTACAGGCTCAGGTGGAAGTGAAGGAGTTCAATCCAAACTGGCGTTTATTCCCAGATGATCAGGCTGTAAGACACTTTGCAGCAGGAACCAATGATCCTGCTAAGTGGATTGGAGAAGATGGAAAGCTGAATCCTGCGAAAATCAAAGAGCAGATTCCTTACATCAATCTGGTTAAGGGTATGTATGGAGAGACCATCAGTGATTCCTTGACAGCCAATGCAGCTGAGTGGAGTGGTCCTTGGTTTGATGCCATGGATAAGGATCTGACAGATGCAGAAGGAAAGAGCTGGCAGGTTATGGCATACTCCATGCCAACATGGGGTCTAAAGTATATTATCGAACCAAACATGGAAAAAGTGGATGCCAGTGGCAACACACTGCCTAAGCCAGCAGAGGACGCTGACCAGGCAAAGAAAGACGAGTATGAAAAGGCAGCGTTTAAAGGCAACTGGGGTATGGCTTCAGGTCCTAACTCTTATTTCTGGGGTGGAACTTATCTTGGAGTTAACGCAGACTCAAAGAATCCAGAAGCAGCATTTGCATTCCTGAAGTCCATGCTGTTTGACAAGGAAAGACTTGCAGAGAGACAGGCGGCTGACGGAGACATGTATTCTGTTGAATCTGTTATGGCACCAGTCATCGCTGACTATGCTGGAAGAGAATCCCTAGGCGGCATGAATCACCTGGAGGTGTTCAGTGAAGAAGCTTCCAAGATTGATCTATCCAACGTTACTGTGTATGACAGAGGACTAAATGATCTTCTAGGCATCCATATCACAAATTACAAGCAGGGTTCTGCAGGTTATGCTTCCGTAGCGGATGTGCTGACTGCATTCTACAATGATGTGAAGGTAACATATCCTGAAATCTATGTGGATGGACTGCCAACTGAATAAACAAAAACTATGCAGAAGTAGACGTAATGTCTACTTTTGCATATGGAGGTAAAAATGAGAAAAACAAAGGAAAGGAAAGGATATTTTTTCATCACACCATTTTTCCTGGTGTTTGCATTATTTAATGTATATCCGATTCTGTTTACACTCTATCTTTCTATGACCAGATATAAGGGCTATGGACCACAAGTGTTTATTGGAGCGGAGAATTTCAAGCTGGTTTTCAATGATCCCAATGTGGTGGATGCGTTCTTCAATACCATCAGAATCTGGGCTGTGAACATATTTTTCCAGATCTTTTTGGCATTTCTGCTGGTGATGATTTTTTCAGACATCAAATACAAAGTCAAAGGGCTGGGATTCTTCCGCGTGGTGTTTTATCTGCCGAATCTCATCGCTTCTGCGACCATAGCGTTGATTTTCTTTAAACTTCTAGATCGGGATTATGGAGTGGTGAATCAGGTTCTCTTTAACATCGGATGGATCGATCAAGCCATTGGTTGGCTTACAAAGCCTATTCTGGCTCAGATGAGTGTTTCAGGTATTCAGACTTGGATGTGGTTTGGCAACTCGTTTATTCTGTTCATGGCTTCTGTGCAGGCAGTAAGTAAAGAAACATTTGAAGCTGCAAGAATTGACGGTGCCACCAGACTTCAGATCATGAAAAACATCACCATACCCTCTATTAAACCCATCCTGATGTATGTCATGGTGACAGGGCTTATTGGTGGTCTTCAGCTTTTTGACATACCGTTTCTCATTACCGACGGCAAAGGTTTCCCGGAAGGCAGTCTGAACACAATGATTGTATACATCTATAACATGGCTTTTGTTTATCGAAACTACGGTTATGCATCCGCCCTTTCCTTTGTTTTATTTTTACTCATTATGGTCTTTACCGCTGTTTTTACCATCGCAACAAATAGACGAGAAATTAAAGAGTTTTTTATGAACCATAAAGAGAAGAAGTTGAGAAAGAAGCAGGCACTGATGATGAAAGGTGGTGATTCTCTTGAAAGGCAATAGAATCGTAGAGCGCAGCGCTCCACAGACCGAAGAGGAAAGACGGAGAGAAATTCGAAGAAATAAAATCAGAAAAGTGACGGTATATACGCTGATCTATCTTTTTCTGGCGTTTTTGGTGGTTATTGCAGTGATACCCTTCTGGATAGTGCTCATCAATGCCACCCGAGACGGCATGTCTATTTCGACTCAGGGAATCACGTTGATACCTGGAAAAAGTTTAATGGAAAACTATAAAATTCTCGTGGAGAACGTTGATGTGATGCGTGGTTTCAGAAACTCTCTGAAAATAGCCGTGTCCGTTACGGTTCTTTCAGCTTATTTTTCCGCTCTGACAGCATACGGGTTCCATATCTATAATTTTAGAGGGAAAAATGTTCTGTTTGGGCTGATTCTGATTTTCATGATGGTTCCCAGCCAACTGGCATTTCTAGGGTATGTCAGACTCATGACACAGATTGGTCTCATGGACAATCATCTTGCACTGATCATACCGTCCATTGCCTCTATCGGCACGGTATTTTTCCTCAGAGCCTATATCAGCTCATCTTTAGGAAGAGAGATCATAGAGGCTGCGAGAATAGACGGCGCAGGAGAGATGTACATCTTCCATAGGATCGCACTGCCTCTTATGGCACCAGGAGTTGCAACCATGTCCATCTTCACCTTCATCGGATCTTGGAACAATTATCTCAGTGCGCGAGTGATTTTAAGTTCCAAGGAAAATGAAACACTGCCCATGGTTATTTCCTCGCTGAAAGCGCTTCGGATCTGGTATCAGAATCAGGGAGCAATTTATCTGGGATTTGCCATCTCGATTGTACCAATTGTTATTGTGTTTATTTTCGCCTCGAAATATCTGATTGAAAATATCTCAGCAGGTGCAGTAAAAGGCTAACCATAGGATGAAAGGATAGTAAGATGAGAGATAAGAGTTTATATATCGGGGATTGTATTTTACAAGGAGATTCACCGGAAGTTTCTTTGAAAACAGTGGAAATGAACGGTGAAACATTTTTCAGAATCAGTGATTTTCATGAGATGCCTCCATTTTTCATGACCATTGTCAATGATGGGGATTTCTGGATGTTTGTGTCCAGTACCGGTGGTCTTACGGCGGGAAGAGAAAATGCGGATAATGCTCTGTTTCCCTACGTCACCGACGATAAAGTCCATGACAGCATAGAAACCACAGGACCAGATACCGCATTGATCGTTTCCTTGGGAGACCGGAGGGTTTTCTGGAAACCTTTTACGAACCATAATGCGGATTTATATAAAATCCAGAGAAATCTATACAAGAACACCATGGGGAACAAAATAGTATTCGAGGAAGAGAATCTTGATCTCAACCTGACCTACCGATACTCCTGGAAAATGAGCAGCCGTTATGGGGTGGTCAAAGAGTCAGAGATTGTCAGCAGCTGCGGCAAAACTGTAGAGATTTCTGTGCTGGACGGGATTCGGAACATCCTCCCTTATGGGGTCGATGCACTAACCCAGACAAGCCGAAGTACGCTCATTGATGGATACAAAAGAAATGAACTGATAGAAAGCGCTGCGCTTGGGATTTTTACACTGAGCTCCATCATTTCGGACCAGCCAGAACCCAGTGAATCACTGAAAGCGACAACGGTTTGGACAAAGGGCTTGGGGGATGCCAGGTATCTTCTCTCCGAAAAGCAGATCAGAAATTTCGCAAAGGGTCTTGAAGTGTCCACTGAGCATGATATCAAAGGACAACGAGGAGCGTTTTATGTCTCCGCTGAACTGATGCTTGAACCTTCTGACATAAAGAAGTGGGTGATTGTTTCAGAGCTGAAGCAGAGCGCATCAGATGTGGAATCCCTGATGAAAGAGATTGCGGATGGAGACAGCATACTGACTTCCTTGGAAGAGGATCTTGTAAGAGGTGACGAAAAGCTCAAAAAACTGGTCTTTGATGCAGATGGGTTCCAATTCACAGAAGATCGGTTGGCCGGGTACAGACATTTTTCGAATACGCTTTATAACATCATGCGTGGTGGGATTTATGCGGATGGGTATAGGATTACCACGAAGGACCTCATTGCCTTCATTGGAAAATGGAACAGTTCTATTATGGCGAAATACAAGGAAGAGCTGGAGAACTTGCCTGGGGAGATCAGTTATTTGGATCTGCTCGCTATGGTGGAGAAGACTGGAGACCCTGATTATGAGCGGTTGGTTCTTGAATATCTGCCTCTGACCTATTCCAGACGTCATGGAGATCCCAGCCGTCCATGGAATAAATTCAACATCAAGATCAATGGTGAAAATGGGGAACAGAATCTGAATTTTGAAGGCAACTGGAGAGATATTTTCCAGAACTGGGAAGCCCTTTCTATTTCCTTCCCAGAATATATTGAAAGCATCATTTCCAAGTTCGTGAATGCATCTACACCGGACGGATACAATCCGTACCGAATCACGAAGGATGGAATTGACTGGGAAGAACCGGATCCTTCTGATCCCTGGTCTAATATCGGTTACTGGGGAGATCATCAAGTGATCTATCTTTTAAAGATCCTGGAGATGTCAAGAAACTACCATCCAAAGAAATTGGGTGAAATGCTCTCAAAAGAAAGCTTTGTCTATGCCAATGTACCTTATAGAATCAAAGGAATAGACGGCCTGATCGAAAATTCGAAAGATACCATCGTCTATGATGAAGAATGCGCGGGACTCATCGAACAAAGAGTGGAGAACTGTGGTGCTGACGGCAAATTGCATTTTAGAGGAGAAGAGATTTATCATGTGAACCTGATGGAAAAACTCCTTGTGGTGATGCTTTCTAAGATGTCAAACTATATCCCAGGAGGGGGTATATGGATGAACACACAGCGTCCGGAATGGAATGATGCCAACAATGCTTTGGTTGGAAATGGCGTATCTATGGTTACGTTATACTATCTCTACAGGTACTTGAGCTTTATGGAGCGGCTGATGGATGAGGTATCTGGAACTGTAGATGTATCCTCTGAAGTGAAAGCCATGTTCGATCAGATGCTGAAGGTGCTTTCAGAAAGTGAGGAAGCTCTGGAGAGAGGGCTCACGGAAGAAGAGCGGTTTGAGATGGTCAAGAAACTTGGTAAGATTGGAGAATCCTACCGCCAAGCGATTTATGAGAATGGTTTTACAGGTGAAAAGATTCAACTTGATTATCTGGATGTCAGAAGATTTTTGAATACGGCAGAACGGCATCTGATCACGACCATCAAAGAAAACAGAAGAGAAGATGGACTCTATCATTCCTATAATCTGCTGAAGTTCTCTGGACATACCTGCACGCTATCTCATTTATATGAGATGCTTGAAGGCCAGGTGGCGGTGCTAAGCTCCGGAGCCTTAAGCGAGGATGAAGCGCTGAACGTGCTGGAAGCTCTCAGAAACAGTAAAATTTACCGTGAAGACCAGAACAGCTATATGCTGTATCCTGAAAGGGATTTGCCGAAGTTTTTGGAGAAAAACATCATTCCAGCGGAAGCGGTGGAATCCTCTCTGATTTTGAAGAAGGAACTTGAGATGGGTTCCCGGAAATTTGTGGAAAAGGATGTCAATGGTCAGTACCGGTTTAATGGACAATTCCGAAATGCCAAGGAAATCATGGATGCTTTAAGAAAAACTGATGCCTATGAGCATAAGGATATTCAGGCTGTGGGTGAGATATTCAGCAACTTGTTTGATCACCATGCCTTTACCGGCCGATCGGGGACCTTCTTCAAGTATGAGGGTCTAGGAAGCATTTACTGGCATATGGTTTCAAAACTGGTGCTGGCTGCGAAGGAAAATCACGACCATGCGGTTCTTAGGGGAGCTGCGGATGAGGCGGATCAGCTGAAAAAGCACTTCAGAGATTTAAAAGAAGGCATTGGCGTGACAAAATCACCAGTAAAATATGGCGCGTTCCCAACGGATGCCTACTCCCACACACCAAGTTTTGCTGGTGTCCAGCAGCCTGGCATGACGGGACAGGTCAAGGAGGATATCATAACAAGATTCAGTGAGCTTGGTGTCTTTGTATCGCAAGGGGAAATCTCCTTTGCACCGACTCTTTTATCGGAAGAGGAGTTCATAAAGAGCCCTGTGGATTGGATGCTGCCTGGACGGAAGCTGGATATTAGGGAGAACCAGCTCGGATTCACCCTATGTTCTGTGCCTGTGATATATGAATGTACAGACCATGATGCTGTCTCGGTGTTTTATGAGAATGGGGATAGATACACCTTTGAGAACTGCCTTAAGCTCAATAGAGAAATCTCATCCAGTATCTTCAGACGGGAAGCTAAATTTGACAAAATCATCGTACAGATCAACTGGGAGAAGGTAAAAAGCAAAAGATAATGTGCATGAACGATGTAGTTCATCTATATTGAATTGGTGAAAACCTGATTTTTAAAGGGAGAGGCTATGTTATCATAGTCTCCCCTTTCAGTTTGAGGAAAAGTGGCAGCTTCCACATGATGCATAAGAAAAGAGATTCTTCACATATGTATTTGAGTGGGACCTTATGGGTGCACTTTGTCTAGGGAAATGCGAAGTAAAGTTCAGTGCTAAGCTAAGAAAAGCATTGCCCGAACATCGTATGCCATACAGAGATTTGAGTTTTATCGACTTTGGAGCCAGAGGAGAAACAGGGATTCCGTGGAATTTACCGCAAGAACTTCTTATGTACTGGCGATATGTTCCCTATCCAAGCGGCTGTGGTATAATCTATGTAATAAATATGAGGGATTTGTGGTGCATAACTATGAAGATAAAAGACTGGCTTAATATGGGTGTGGGGTTGAAAAGATGGTTTGGACTGGGGATCGTAGGCATAGGACTCCTAATATTTGCGATCATAGAGCTTATTTTCAGACGCTTTGGAGAAGAAGCCTATAGCGTCTATTATGTGTATCTTCTGATACTGGGAGCTTCCACCTTGTATGTATCTACTGCGGAGCTTATCAAAAGCTTTATGAGTCTTGTGCAGGATGGTCTCATTCATTTCAATATGGACTCCAGGGAGATCGGAAGTCTCATTCATGACAAGAAGCTTCTGGTCCAAGGACCAAGAGTGGTCATCATTGGTGGAGGAACAGGTCTTTCCACCATATTGAAAGGGATCAAGAACTACACCAATAATATTACCGCCGTGGTGACCGTGGCCGATGACGGCGGCGGCTCAGGCGCGCTCAGAGAGGATCTTGGCATCCTGCCGCCTGGTGACATCAGAAACTGTCTGGTGGCCCTTGCCAACACAGAGCCTCTCATGGAGGAACTTATGCAGTACCGTTTTAAAGATGGTACGCTGAAAGGACAAAGCTTCGGTAATCTTTTTCTGGCGGCCATGGATGGAGTATCAGACAATTTTGAGGATGCAGTGCAGAAGATGGCCAGCGTCCTTGCCATCACTGGTAAGGTGCTCCCTGTGACCTTGGATAATGTGAAGATTCATGCGGTGCTGGATAACAATCAGCTGGTGGTGGGAGAGTCCCATATTCCAGATGTGAGTATCAAAGAAGGAGCGAGGATTCAAAGGCTCTATATTGTGCCCGAGGATGCAGAGGCATTAGAAGATGTGAAAAATGAAATTCTACGGGCAGATGCCATTATTTTAGGTCCAGGATCGCTATACACCTCTGTTATTCCAAACCTTCTGGTGAAAGGTGTGCCTGAAGCCATTAAAGAAAGCAGAGGCAGGAAGATTTACATCGCCAATGTCATGACTCAGCCTGGTGAAACAGATGGCTTTAAAGTATCGGATCATCTGAAAGCGCTCTATGCCCATGGGGACATCGGTCCGCTGGACTACGTTTTTGCCAATGATATGAAGATCAGAAATGATCATCTTCGGGAAAAGTATCATCGAATGAACCAGTTTGAAGTGGAGATTGATTATGAGAACCTTAAAGAAGAGCCTTTCAAACTGATCCAGGGAGACTTTATAAAACCAAGAGAATCTTCTGTACGGCATGATGCGGATAAGCTCTCACAGAAGCTCATGGAGATTGTTCTGGAAGAGACCTTGGTCAGTGACAAGAAGAGAATTCTGGAGTATGTGGCGCTGTCTGGAAAACTCAAAGGGAAGAAGCAGTAGGATTGAATGTAAAATTAGACCGGAATCTTTGATGTGCAGTCAGAGCTTTCGGTCTAATTTTATACGACGTAAAGGGGTCTTTTTGCGATGCACCAGGGATGGTTTATGTTATAATTGAAGGGTCAGCTGTACTAAAACTGTCTTGAAAAATACAGAAGATACAGAGAATTATCGAACTATAATAAAACAGGCTGGTGAGCTATATGTCTTTTTCCTCTACAGTGAAAAATGAAATCACGAAAAATACAGAAATTACAAGGGCAGAAATCATTGCTCTTTTATCCGCCATCATGCGTCTATCCGGAACCCTGGCCTTTGGGTCTGCGAAGCTGTCGTTTAAAATCACTACGGAGAACCCCTCCACAGCGAGGTTTATTTTTAAGCTTCTCAAGGACCATTTGAAAATTCATGGAAGGCTTCTCGTGAAAAAATCCGGATCTCTCAAGAAAAACAATGTCTATGTGATTGTCATCTCCGAGGATATGGGCCTTCGGGAACTTCTTCTGGAGACAGGAATACTGAAGGAAGAGGAAGGCGCTGTGGGGCTGAACTACTCCATCAGTCCCAATCTGGTGCATACGGATGCGCTGAAGAAAGCCTATATCAAAGGCTCCTTTCTGGGATCTGGCAGTGTGTCAAATCCGGAGAAAGCCTATCATCTGGAGTTTGTGGTGAACTCTCTGGAACTTGCAGAAGAGCTGAAAGAGCTGATTAATTCCTATGGGCTGACTTCAAAGGTCATCGCCCGAAAGAACTCCCACATTGTCTACCTGAAAGAGGGAGAACAGATCGTGGATATTCTTTCCATCATCGGTGCCTACAATAGTCTTTTTGAGTTCGAAAATGTCCGCATTGTCAAAGATATGAGGAACAATGTGAACCGACTGGTGAACTGCGAGACAGCAAACCTTTCAAAGACCGTTAATGCAGCGGTTCGGCAAGTGGAATCCATTAAGCTCATCGAAAAGGAGATTGGTCTGAAAAGACTCTCAAAGCCCCTGCGTGATATTGCAGAGCTGCGGCTTGAATATCCAGATGAGTCATTGAAGGAGCTTGGAGAAATGCTCGATCCGCCGGTTGGGAAATCCGGAGTGAACCATAGATTGAGAAAAATAGAAAAGATTGCAGATGAACTGAGAAAGGGAGGACTCTAATGGCGAAGATCGACCGTATCATGGAACATATTAAAGAAATGCAGCTGGGCACAAAACTCTCTGTCAGAACCCTGGCAAAAGACCGGGGAGTCAGTGATGCCACGGCTTATAAAGCCATTAAGCTCATGGAGGAGGAAGGGTATCTGGAAACCCTTCCCCGAACAGGAACCATCCGTGTGGAGAGTGAAAAAGAGAAAAAGATCGAATCCATCACCTACAATGAGATCATCCGTATAGTAGATGGAGAGCTTCTTGGTGGCAGAGATGGCATTGAAAAGACCATCTACAGGTTCAACATCGGAGCCATGACCATGGAAGCCATGAAAAAGTATCTCACAGTTGGTGGCCTTCTCATTGTGGGCAACCGGGATGAAGTGCATAGCCTTGCCCTCAACATGGGGGTTGGTGTGCTCATCACCGGTGGCTTCAAAGCTTCGGAGAAGAATGTGGCCCTGGCGGACAGGCTGAAGATTCCAATCATCTCCTGTTCCTATGACACATTCACCACAGCATCCATGATCAATCGTGGCATCTCAGAAAATCTCATCAAACAGACCATTCCCTATGTGAAAGACATCATCCAGAAGGAAACCTATCATCTGACAGTGCGGGACACCATCCATGACTATATCAGGCTGTCTGAGCGTTCTGGCCATGAAAAGTTTCCGGTGGTGGATGAGAAAATGGTGGTCCAGGGCATTATCACCCCCAAGGAAACCCTTGGCAGAGAAGACAGTGACCGGGTGGGAGAGGTGCTCCGCAAGGTGAATCTTTCTGTAACGCCCAAGACCACGGTATCCTATGTGGCACACATCATGGACTGGGAAAATCTTCCGCTGTGTCCTGTGACTGAAGATGGAGTCCTTGTGGGCGTCATTACGAGAACGGACATCCTGAAAGCTCTTCAGGAGCGTCATATGAAGCCCATGGAAACAGATACCATGGAGGATAAGATCATCCGGCACTTGACGGTGGAAAAAAGAGAAGGGAAGTTCTACTACAGTGGCGTGGTGACGGCAGAGTTTCTGGATCCCTTGGGTAATGCTTCCAGAGGACTCCTTTCCATGCTCATGTCAAAGACTGCCATCTCCCATCTTCAGAACCAGTACTACAGCTGCAGCCTGGATAAATGCGCTACGGACTTTTATGAAGTGCTGGGCATTGATGCGAAGTTCACCATGGAGATCAACATCATCAAGACATCTAAGCTCCACTCTAAAGTGGATGTGAATCTGAAATCAAGAGACAAGCTCATTGCCACATCCAGACTCAGTATTTTGCATACGCTGGATGAGTAAGAACGAAGGTGTAAAGAAAGCACATGGAGTAAATAGGGGGAAATCATATGTTTTATCATGTTGTGATGTTCAAGTTAAAAGAAAACTCTAAAGAGAATATGGAAAAGGCAAAGGGGCTGCTTCAGGCCATGGAGGGAAACATCCCCCAGCTGAAGCATCTGGTGGTAGGTCAAGATGAGTTGTTCACGGGAAGAAGCTACGACATCTGCCTCATTTCAGGTTTTGACTCCAAAGAAGCCATGGATGAGTATCAGGTGCATCCGTACCATGTGGATGAGGTGCTGGCGCACTTAAGACCCATGCTTGAAGATTCCAAAGCCTGTGACTTCAGCGCATAGGAACCTCTATTTGTCTTTGGTATAGAAAGGACTGAATTTATGGATAAACCATTTGCCCATCTTCACCTTCATACAGAATACAGTCTTCTGGATGGCTCGGCGAAGATCAGCGGAATCATCAGCCGTGTGAAAGAACTGGGCATGAAGCATGTGGCCATTACGGACCATGGCTCCATGTACGGCTGTGTGGATTTTTACAAAGAAGCAAAAAAAGCAGGCATCAAGCCCATCATCGGCTGTGAAATCTATGTGGCTGCGAAAGATATGAACATCAAGAACCAGGATCCGGAGAATACGACCCACCATCTTGTTCTTCTCGTAAAGAACGAGAGGGGCTATGAGAATCTCATGAAGATTGTGTCGGAAGCCTCCTTGTCTGGGTTTTACTATAAACCAAGGGTAGACCACGCTTTTCTGGAGAAGCATTCAGAAGGGCTTATTTGTCTTTCTGCTTGTCTCGGTGGCGAAGTGCAGGAGTTTTTCAATCTGGGGATGCCGGATAGAGCCAAGGAAGCCGCGAAGTTCTATCATGGACTGTTCGGGGAGGATTATTATCTGGAGCTTCAAGACCATGGACTGGAGGAGCAGAGAAAGGTCAATAAGCTGAACATCGCTTTGGCCAAAGAACTTGGGATCCCTCTTGTCTGCACCAATGATGTTCATTACCTGAAGAAAGAAGATGCCAGAGCCCATGACATTCTTCTTTGCATACAGACAGGAAAAACAGTGGAGGAAGAGAACCGTATGCGGTATCCTTCCGATGAGTTCTATCTGAAGTCCTATGAGGAAATGGAAGATCTCTTTTCCCATGTACCGGAAGCTCTGGAGAATACGGTGAAAATTGCGGAGATGTGCAGCTTTGACTATGAGTTCCACGTGTCGAAGCTGCCAAAGTTCCCGCTGCCAGAAGGAGCGGACCCTTACACCTATCTCACAGAAAGGACCTACGAAGGGATGGTGGAGAAGTATGATGCCTTCTCAGCCTATCGGGGTAAGCCTATTCATGTGGAAGAGCTGAGAGGTCTGGTGGAGAAAGAGCAGAAGGAGATCATCACAAGAATAGATTATGAGCTGAAGATCATGAATGATATGGGATATGTGGATTATTTCCTCATCGTATGGGACTTCATCAAGTTCGCCAATGACCATGGCATAGCCACTGGCGCCGGCAGAGGAAGCGCTGCGGGGTCTTGTGTGTCCTATTGCCTCAACATCACGAAGATTGACCCCATCAAGTATCAGCTGCTTTTCGAGCGTTTTCTCAATCCGGAAAGAATCTCCATGCCGGATATCGATTCGGACTTTTGCTACGAAAGGCGAGGTGAAGTCATTGACTATGTGGTAGGAAAATATGGAGCAGACAATGTGGCTCAGATCATCACCTTTGGTACCATGGCTGCAAGAGCTTGTATCCGGGATGTGGGCAGAGCCATGAACTACCCCTATGGGGAAGTGGATCAGATCGCCAAGATGATTCCAACGGTTCTGGGCATTACTTTAGAAGGAGCCATTGAGATGAATCCGGAACTGAAACGCGCCTATGAAAGTGATGGGCGTGTCATGGAGCTTCTAGACATCGCAAAGAAGCTGGAAGGTCTTTCAAGACACGCCTCCACCCATGCGGCAGGAGTTGTGATTTCTGAAAAGCCGCTGGTGAATTATGTTCCGCTTCAGAAA
The DNA here is from genome assembly GCF_003514505.1 of Proteiniclasticum sp. GTDB lineage: Bacteria > Bacillota > Clostridia > Clostridiales > Clostridiaceae > Proteiniclasticum. The sequence goes on along the minus strand of NZ_DOPX01000028.1, from coordinate 11,901 downwards.
AATGAGGAGTCCATTGTAACGCAGTTCACCATGAACACCTTGGAAGAACTTGGACTTTTGAAAATGGACTTCCTGGGTCTTCGTACTCTCACCGTCATGCGGGATACCGTGGATATGGTGAAAGACAATAGAGGCGTGGACATTGATATCGACAACCTGCCTCTTCAGGACCCTGAGGTCTATAAGATGATTGGAGAAGGAAAAACCGTGGGGGTTTTCCAGCTGGAGTCTGCGGGCATGACAAGCTTCATGAAGGAGCTGAAACCAGACTCTTTAGAAGACATCATCGCGGGCATTTCTCTATACCGTCCAGGACCTATGGCGGAGATTCCAAGATACATCGAAAATAAGAACCATCCGGAAAAAGTCACCTATCTTTGTCCAGAACTGGAGCCTATTCTTTCAGTCACTTACGGAGTTATAATTTACCAGGAGCAAGTGATGCAAATTGTGCGGGACCTTGCAGGATACTCTCTGGGAAGGTCTGATCTTGTAAGGCGAGCCATGAGCAAGAAGAAGCATGATGTCATGGAAGAAGAGCGAAAGAACTTTATTTATGGACTGGATGATGAAAATGGAAATGTCATTGTGCCTGGCTGTGTTCGAAATGGAATCTCTGAGCAGGTAGCCAACACCATCTTCAACCAGATGATGGATTTTGCAAGCTATGCCTTCAATAAAGCGCATGCGGCAGCCTATGCGGTCATCGGTTATCAGACGGCCTATCTCATGCGGTATTACCCTGCTGAGTTTACAGCAGCTATGCTGAACTCCTTCCTGGGCAATGCGGATAAATGCTACGCTTATCTTAGATTTGCCAAAGGTTTGGGCATTGAAGTGGATGCTCCAGACGTCAACTTGTCTGAATGGAAATACAAGGTAAAGGATGGGAAGATTGTCTTTGGCCTCGGCGCCATCAAGGGTGTCGGTAAGCAGATGGTGGAGTCCCTGGTGGAAAACAGAAGATCCGGCGGCGTATATAAGACACTGATGGATTTTCTCGAGAGAAACACCAATGGAAGTCTTAATAAACGAGCAGTGGAAGCGCTGATCCGTGCGGGGGTTTTTGATGGACTCGATGGAAACAGAGCGCAGATGCTGGCGGTTTATGAGAAGATCATGGACAGCTTCACGCAGAAAAACAGAAAAAATATTGAAGGTCAGGTCTCTTTGTTTGGAGATCTTCTGGAAGAGGAGGAAATGATGACCATTTCCTATCCAAACCTTAAGGAGTTCAGGCATAAGGACCTGCTGTTCATGGAAAAGGAAATGACAGGGATGTACCTCTCGGGTCATCCGTTGGATGAGTATGAGGACAGGCTGGCAAGAAGTGTCAGCCACAAAGTGTCGGATATCCTCACGGAGGATCACAGCATCCTGGATGATGTCCGGGATGAAGCCTCTATGTTTGCGGATGCGGTTCTTCATGAGAAAGATCTGAAAGACGGTGACCGGGTGATTCTTGGGGGACTCATGAGAAACATCACGAGGAAAATCACAAGAAACTCTTCTATGATGGCCTTTCTGATGCTGGAGGATCTGTCTGGTGTCATCGAGTGCATTGTGTTTCCGAAAGCCTACGAAAAAGTAGTTTCAGAGCTGAAAGAAGACCGTATTGTGCTGATCCGGGGTAGAGTTTCCATTAAAGAGGAAGAGAATACAAAGATCATTGTGGAGTCCATCGGAAACCTGGAGGAGAAAAAGAAAAAGCTCTACCTGAGGTTTAAGGATATGGAAGAAGCAAGACTGATGGTGAAGACTTTACGAACGGTGTTTAAAACCTTCCATGGAGAAATGCCAGTCCATGTGGTTTCTTCCAAGACCAGAGAAGTGATGCAGCTGTCCAGGGATCTGTGGGTGGATGAATGGTCCCCCATTGTAAAGATGCTGGAGGAAAAACTTGGAGAGGATAATGTCAAAGTGGTTGAATCTTAGGAAAAGTCCAGACGGTGGTATCATGGAGATATTAACTTTTTCTCGCGGCAGAGCATCATCTTGAAATCATTTCATTTTAGAGATACAATAAGATGGGCTAAATTTTAATGGACGGAAGAGAACCTCTTCTGCCTCTTTAGGAGGGTATATAAAAATGAAGAAAATTGGGATACTGACCAGCGGTGGCGACGCGCCAGGAATGAATGCGGCCATCCGAGCTGTTGTACGTACTGCTCTTGTGAACAATATAGAAGTCATGGGGATTTACAAAGGATACTTAGGGCTCCATGAGGGAGAAATCCTTCCTATGGACAGAAGTTCTGTGTCTGATATCATCCAGAAGGGTGGAACCATCCTGAAAACTGCCAGATTCCCTGAGTTTGCGGATCCTAAGGTTCGCGAAAAGGCTGCGCAGGTGCTGAGAGTGTATGGCATAGAAGGGCTTGTGGTCATTGGTGGAGATGGATCCTTCATGGGGGCGAAGGGATTATCCGATCTTGGCATCAAAACCATAGGGATTCCTGGAACCATCGATAATGACATGGCTTATACGGACCGTACCATTGGATTTGACACTGCCCAGAATACTGTCATTGATGCCATCAATAAAATCCGTGATACCTCTTCCTCCCATCAGAGAGTCTCTGTGGTGGAAGTTATGGGAAGAAACTGTGGAGATCTTGCACTATATGCAGGAATTGCCGGTGGAGCCACCACCATTCTGGTTCCGGAAAAGAAATACAGCAAAGATGAAATCATCAAAACCGTCATGGACGGAAAAAGACACAAGAAGCACCACAACCTGGTGGTCATTGCTGAAGGTGTCGGAAATTCTGAAGAGATTGCAAAAGAGATTGAAGATGTGTCAGGTATAGAGACAAGAACTACCGTACTGGGCCATATTCAGAGAGGCGGCATGCCTACAGCCTATGACAGAATTCTTGCTACCCGTATGGGACACCGTGCGGTGGAGCTTCTGATAGAAGGTAAATCCGCAAGAGTCATCGGAACTGTAAAAGGAGATATTGTAGATTATGATATCCATGAAGCGCTGAGCATGACAAGACCTTTTAATGAAAAACTCTATCAGATTGCCATGGACCTTGTATAAGAAAAAATAGGAGGATGAACATGCGTAAAACGAAAATTATCTGTACCATTGGACCCACATCAGAAAGTGAGGAAACCATCCGGGAGCTGATTCAGGCGGGTATGAATGTTTCCAGACATAACTTTTCCCATGATACCCACGCGAATCACCGCATGAAAATGGAAAGAGTAAGAAAGATTGCTGAGGAGCAGGGGAAGACTGTGGCCATTCTTCTTGATACCAAGGGTCCTGAAATCAGAACCCACGATTTCAAAGATGCTCCAGTTCAATTGGAAGAAGGAAATTTCATTGAAATCCATACCAAGGAAGAGATTCTTGGGGATGCCACAAAGTTTTCTCTGACCTACAATAAGCTTGCGGAAGATGTGGAAGTGGGATCCAGAATCCTCATCGATGACGGTCTTATCGCATTAGAAGTCGTTTCCGTAGATCTTGTTTCAGGCGTGATCAAAGCAAAAATCCTGAACTCTGGTACAGTGTCCAACCATAAGGGGATCAATCTTCCTGGGATCAAGACGCAGCTTCCTGCGCTCACCGAGAAGGATCTCGAAGATTTGGCCTTTGGCGTGGAGATGGGTGTAGATATCGTTGCAGCATCGTTTATCCGTAAAGCAGACGACGTCCTTGCCATAAGAAAAGTGCTCAGAAATCTTGGAGCGGATGATATTTTCCTGATGTCCAAGATTGAGAACCAGGAAGGCGTAGACAACGTTGAAGAAATTGTGAAGTACTCTGACGGCGTCATGGTTGCCCGTGGAGATATGGGCGTGGAGATTCCCTTGGAGCAGGTGCCTGGAATCCAGAAGAAAATCATTGAACTGTGCAACTTGGCTGGAAAGCCTGTAGTCACAGCAACTCAGATGCTGGAGTCTATGGTCCGTTTCCCAAGACCAACAAGAGCTGAAGTTTCAGACGTGGCCAATGCAATCTTAGATGGCACCGACTGTATCATGCTTTCAGGAGAAACAGCCAATGGCAAGTATCCTGTAGAAGCAGTAAGGACCATGGTGAAGATTTCGGAAGACGTGGAAGGACGCATCAAGCACGATAAGGTGCTGTCCAAGCTCATGATGAGCCATGCTTCTTCTGTGCCCATGGCCATTTCCCTTGCCAGTGTGACTACAGCTTATGAGCTGGGGGCATCTGCCATCATCTCAGCGACGGTATCAGGAAGCACAGCGAAAAACGTGTCTAGATTCAGACCGGAGTGTCCGATTCTTGCCATCACACCAAGCAAGAATGTGGCAAGAAAGCTCTCTGTTTACTGGGGCGTGTACCCTATTGTTGCAGAGCTTTATGAATCCACAGACGAAATGATTGACAGCACTGCTGAGATCGCTAAGAGAAAAGGTTTCGTGAAGGATGGAGAACTTGTGGTCATCACTGCGGGTCTTCCGATAAACTTTGTAGGATCCACCAATATGATCAAGGTTCATCTCATTGGAGATGTGCTGCTGCAAGGAAAGAGGACCCATGAGACCAAGCAGGTGGTCAGTGGTGTCATCAAGAAAGCCATTAATTTCAAGATGGCCGATGAGAAGATTTCTGATGGAGATATTCTTGTGGTGAATGCTCTTACAGACGATTACCTCAATATCATCCATAAGACTGCAGGAGTCATAGTAGAAACCAATCAGGTGACCCCTGAAATCTCTGTGGAAGCCATGAAACATGACATTCCAGTCATCGCAGAAGCATTGGAGGCTATGTCTGTTCTGACTGAAGGCACTCTTGTGACCATCGATGGAAAGAGAAGTCTTGTGATCAATGGTAGAACAGTACTGAAGTCATAGAATTTAAGATATCCATGAGAGGAGCCTTCGGGCTCCTTTTTGTTGGGTTGTAAAATTAACAATTTATACATATTCTTGAAACGTGTTGAGAATCAATTAGTTTGGGTGTTCTCTGGTTATGATTTATAAAATTTAATAAAAAGTTTACAGTTTAGACTTTATAAATTTACATTTAGGCAAAAAACTGATGATATAGTAGTACATGTAAAAAATTGAATTATTGGCAACTGATTCAAAAACTTCAGCACCCTTTGAATGGGTGCATTTTTTTTGTGGTTCGGTAGCTTTATAGATTATAATGAGAGAAAGAATGAGAATGATGGGGTAGGTATACATGAAGAAGAATGATGAAATAAAGCTGGTCATATCGGGGCAGGGTCATACAGGGGAAGGCATTGGAAAAGTAGAAGGATATCCGCTGTTTGTGGAGTTTGCACTGCCTGGGGAAGAGATCCATGCTAAGGTGCTGAAGACCAATAAGTCTTACGGATTTGCGAAGATGATGGAAGTGGAGAAGGCGAGCAGCCACCGGGTGGAACCGCCCTGTCCCTATTATTACAGATGCGGAGGCTGTCATCTCATGCACTGCGATTATGAAGGACAGCTGGACTTTAAGAAAACCAGGGTCAAAGATTCCCTGGAACGGATCGGCAAGATCTCCCATGTGACGGTGGAGGATACACTGGGTATGGACACACCGTTCCGCTACAGGAATAAAGTTCAGATTCCTCTTGGCAGAGTGGATGGGGAATTTGTGGCAGGGTTTTACGCGAAAAGATCCCATAGAATCGTGGATATTGAAGCCTGCATCGTTCAGCACCAGGAAGCAGACGAAGTACTTTCTGTGCTTCGAACTTGGGCGGAGGCTTATGATGTTTCCACCTACCATCAGGATCTGGGGGTGAATCCTCAGGGAATTCTTAGACATCTTATGGTCAGAAAGGGATTCAGTACAGGAGATCTTATGGTGGTGCTGGTGGTTACAAGTAAGGATGTGCCACATCTGGATGTGCTTCTTACAAAACTGAAAGAACTTCCTGGGTTCCAATCACTGATTCTTAACGTGAATCGTGAAGATACCAATGTGGTTCTTGGTGGACAGAATCATCTGGTCTATGGAAAAGAGTTCATAGAAGACTACATCGGACCTTTTAAGTTTAAGATTTCTCCTCATTCATTTTTCCAGGTGAATCCAAAGCAGACGGAAGTGATGTATGGAAAGGCACTGGAATATGCAAACCTTTCTGGCAGTGAGACTGTCTTTGACTGCTACTGTGGTGCGGGAACCATTTCTCTTTTCCTTTCGCAGAAGGCAAAGAAAGTGTATGGTATTGAGATTGTACCGGAAGCTGTAGCTGACGCCATGGTAAATGCAAAGATCAATGGAGTTGAGAATGTAGAGTTCCTTCTTGGGAAATCAGAAGAGGTTATCGTAGACCTTATGGAGAGAGGGATTCATGCAGATGTGGTTGTTGTGGATCCTCCAAGAAAGGGATGTGACGGTTCTCTTCTTGAATCCATAGCGAAGATCCATCCTGAAAAGATTGTCTACGTTTCTTGTGACCCTGGTTCTCTTGGAAGAGATCTAGGTATACTGGAAACACTTGGGTATAGAACAGAGAAAGTGACTCCCATTGATAACTTTCCTCAGTCCTATCACGTTGAGACGGTAGTATTGATGTCAAGGGTAAAAGAGTAGGGACTTGTAAGGCCCAGTATATAAGCCATTCGTGTGTTTTGAGTTTGAAATCGGAGCATGAAAAAAATGATATTTTTTGCTTCGTGGAAACATATCGAAACAAGGCTTAAACCCTGTGACAGAGCGATTTAGATGTCAGTGGTTGGCGAGAAGTCAGGTTAGATGTCAGGGGTTTACAAGTGGTCGATTTAGATGTTTTATGAAAAAATCGAGGTTGTGTGGTCAGGTTGGATATTAGGGTTAAAAGGTTGAAGAATAGGATAACCAACATGACTGAAATATGCTAATATGTTTATTAGCCATAATGGTAAATGAAAAATTAATCAACGATAATAGGGAGATCAAACAGTTCGACAAGTTTGAATTTATCGAGCAGTGTAAATGTAAAGTTATTGATATAAAAGGGGATAGTTATATGATGGATTGGCACGTGATATATAGAGAATTGACAAGTAAACATAATTACATCAAGCCAAATCCCCCAGCCACAGAAAAGCAGATTTCTGATGTTGAAAAATCATTGGGCTGTAAATTGCCTAATGACTTAAAGGAACTGCTGCTAGATATGAACGGGGATAATTGGCTTATTTTTTCTACGGAGCAAATCACAGAAATAAATTTATCTGCAAGAAAACTTGATTGTTTTATGCCTCTTGACTGCTTATTATTTTTTGGAGGCAATGGCTGCGGCGATTATTATGGCTACCCGATAACATCTCAAGATGGAGTACGAAATGATAATGTGTTTATGTGGGATCACGAATATGATAATCGCATATGGAAAGCAAACAACTTAGAAGATGCAATAAAAAAATACTACAATGATGAAATATAGCATAGTATCTGTCATTTCCTATTCGATTTATTGTGAAGAAAATGGTCCATAACAGCAAAAAAGTAAAATTCAGTTTGTCTATTGACCAGGAGGTGTTGTCGTGGCTGATAATAAAACAATACATTTCATACCACCATTACCTCCAAAGCGGGAAAAGCGAGTAGGCATTTATTGTCGTGTGAGTACAAACAGTGCGGAACAGCTGAAAAGCCTCGCCGCTCAAGTATCAGCGCTAACAAGATTAACGGCAGCTAATCCCAAATGGTTATTAGTAGATGTGTACATTGATATTGCTTCAAGCAAGACAGGTTCATCTCGAAAAGAGTTTACCCGTATGCTGCAGGATTGTAAGTCACATGATATAGAAATTATTCTAACCAAGAGCATCAGCAGATTTGGCCGAGATACAGTAGAAGTTCTTGATGCGTTGAACCAGCTAAGGATTCTTGGTGTTCGTGTTATATTTGAACAGGAAGTGCTTGATACAGCAGATACAGATAACGACCTTATGATTTCAATTATAGAGTCAATTGCTCAGGCAGAGAATGAATCACGCAGCGATAATATCAAGTGGGGTATCAAACAACGCGCTGCACAAGGTACTTCAAAGCTATATAATAGAAAATGTTATGGGTATTACAATGAAGCAGACGGAAATTTGGCTATTGATGATGAGTAAGCCAAAAATGTCCGAATGATATTTAATCTCTATCTTCAGGGTAAGAGCGTTTTAGGTATTGTAAAAGAACTGGAACGGTTGGGGATCAAGTCCCCTATCGGAAAGGCTACATGGCCGAAGAGAACAATTGACGTAATGCTCAGTAATGAAAAGTATATAGGCAATGTGCGGTTGTTGGATAATAGAAAGCACGATTCATACTATCGGGCAGAGAATAACAACCCGGCTATAATATCTAAGGAAACATTCCAAGCGGTGCAGCATGAAAAACAACATCGTAGTAATGTGATAAAAGGTGAAGATACAAGCCAGCGGAAAAGCAAAAAATACAGTTCAAAGAAGTAAGAATCGAAAATAGCCTAATTGAGAATCATTTGGCGAGAGGACAGGATGGATATCAAACCAGCATAAACATTGCATTTTTACTGTATTTTTGAAAAGTGTGAAATAGCCTAAAAAATTCACGTCGAAACGGTAGTATTGATGTCAAGAAAATAGAAAAGTGTACTCTGGAAGGCTTGATATAAGCCTTTCAGGGTTTTTAGAGATAAACTTTTTAGTTAGAAAAACGATGATTTTTGCTCTGCGGGAATTAGTCCAAGAGGGGGTTAAAGCCCCGTACAGAGCGGATTAGATGTCAGAGGGTCCGTACAGAGCAGAATAGATGTTTTTGTTAACTGTAAGTGTTGAGAAAGCAGGTTGAATGTTTTATTGATCGAGCATATCGTATTCATTGTGTATCATGAAGCTATTGTGATCCTGAATATAATAGAAAACGGCTTACACAATAAGAAGAGGAATATATTTTCAACAAATCGTATGAAGTGAGGTGATAGTGTGAAAGGCTTATCATATAAAAAAGTATTCTCAAAATACTCAGTATCACTTTCTAGTAATCTCTCTCGTGTTGCCTATTCCTCGTATAAGAAAGTTCGTATTGGGGTATCAAAAAAGTTTCCATTGAAAGAATATGAAAGGAATAGTTTTGAGGACCATAGATTTAGAGACGACACCTCTACTGATATGCCACTAGGATTTAACTTCTCAACACAAGAAAATGAGGATGGATATTTAAATATAGAATATATTGATTTCTATGATTACTTACCTAAAGAAGATTTGGATATATTTAAAAAATCCATAAGAAAATTTGTTTCAAAAAATAAGCCCGCTCCATTTGGACCTTATCGTACCGTTGAAGATCTTGATAGAATTGATAACATGGGTAGATATGTTGATTTTGGGTCATTTTACAACCTTTATGTTGTTAAACTGATACGAAATGAATATCTCGAAAAATTCTCATCGCAGGTTGCTGTATCACTGATGAATTTATCCGCATCGTTTTTAGTAGTTAAATATCGTTTCTACATAACAGGCAACTTTAACGAGAAAGTTAATGAAATTTGCAAAAGAAAACATTTATCCTACACAGATGTCTCTAGACAGTTCAATATTCCTTGGTACAAACCTCAGAAATTTGGGAGGGTTAAGTATACAGGGGATGATGCAAGATATAAAGAGCTCTATACTCTTGTTTCTACACTGAAATGGAAAGCTTTTTCAGAATTGAAGCGCTATTTTAGAGTTTATTTTGAGTATAATCAACTGTTTCCACCCACTTTTGATACATACTCAACTAATATTAGGCCGAGCAGTTCAAGAGAAACTAGAGAATTTTGGTATAGTGTAATGCTTGGGTTTCACACGGATTATGCCCCAAAATATAATGCTTGTGTATGTTGGGATTATGAATGCAGTCAATATGAAGGTAAAAGACTTTCCGCGTATTGTGGAGGAAACTATACTAATACAGATCATCTGCCGGAAATAGCAAAGCATGATATTTCAGACATCTATGCAAATTACTTGACTGCTAGCAGCATGAGAAGAATTGCTGAAAGGGACATTGCTATTTGCAATAGAAGAATCAGTAAGGCTATTCGTAGAGCAAAAACATCTCAAGTTTTAAAAGTACGTGTGAGTGTCGAAAAAAAGTTATATTATAGTTATAGATTTATTAGTGAATTTACCGGTGATACGATTGATCATGATGATGGAATGGAGTTCAGAAGTAGTTTTATTAAAGATGGTTCTACTACTTCAAGTTGTCTGAAAGGCATTGCAAAGAATACTGCAGAGACTAAAAAGCAGATTGATAATCTTCTAAAGATTTTAGATGATGCCGCAGAGTATGGCAGTACAAAGTCAAATTTAAGCCTTCAATGGTTCATGATGGTTGTCACTGTTTTATCACTGATTGTAGCCATTGCGGCAATATTTGATCTTGAGCTATCTGATCTAAAAACTTTATGGAATGTTTTTTCTGATTTTATGAGATGAGTAAGATTAAGATATTATCTTTTATAGGAACTTATAACAAGGCACCCTACATTAACTTTGTAGAGTGCCTTGCTTTCTTTATTCTTCTATATGAACTGTCAGTCCAGATTTGAACTCTACTGTGAACGTGTCCTCGTGGATAGTGACCTTTTCAATCAGCCTCCTTACCAGTGCCTCATCATATTCGGTAATTGAGGTGTGCTGCTCCTTGAGGAATGTACTCATCTCAACGATCCGGTTCTTGATTTCATCCTTGCAAGCACTGTCCACTTGAACTTTTTGCTTTTCTTCTCTCAATGAGTAGATCTCTATTGATTTACACTGAATATTGACCCCCTTTTGACGTTGAAAGTTGACCCCCTCACAAGATGATAATATCCTTAGAATGTTGCTATTAGCATCCTAAGGAAGACAAGCAGGTGAAAGACATGCAAGATTGGTATGCAGTGAAAAGAATGTACGATAAGGGGGTATCCAAGAAACAGATCGCAAGAGAACTGAAAATGTCAAAGAATACGGTCAAAAGACTATTGTCACTGGAGAGCGAGCCCGTCTACCGACGGGAGCGAAGCCCAACTAAAGTGGAAGACTGCAAGGATATCATCAGACTCTGGTATCTTGACGGAGAATACAATTTTATTGGAACGAGGATATTCAACGAGCTGGTAAAAATGGGTTACACGGAGACGATCAATCCTGTGTACCGATACCTTAGAACACTGGATTCAGAGAAGAGGCAGATCAGTAAAAAAGCTACTGTAAGATTTGAGACTCTCGCAGGTGATCAGGCCCAGTTTGACTGGGCGGAATACTGGGTATATGTCGGTGGTAAGAAAATAAAGATTTATTGTTTCACCATGGTCTTAAGCTACTCCCGTACAAAAGCAGCAATCTGTTCCAAGGAAGTTAATGGATTGTGTATCTATGAAGCTATTCAGGACCTCTTCAAAGAGCTTGGAGGAGTGACTAGGGAGTTGGTCATCGATAGTCCTAAAGCACTGGTTGTTAAACATACTAAAGGGGAAGAAGTGGAATATAACTCAAATGCGCTGAAGTTATTTATGCATCTGAAAACTGCTCCTAACGCATGTGAGCCCTTTCGTCCCAGGACCAAAGGAAAGTAAGCGGACAATAAAGTACCGTATAGAAACCTCAGTACTCTAATGCGATAATTAGAGTAAAAGAAAGCGGCCTCTCGGCCGCGCGTTACGTTCATCATGAGCAAGTTTTTCGTATTTTATCATTCCATGGCATTATCAGTGCAAGATCGGTTTCAGTAGGTTCTTTCATCCGAGGCAGTTCTTCAAGTAGCTTCTGCAAATACTTATGGGGATTCAATCCATTGGCTTTCGCTGTTTCCACGATACTGTAAACAGCGGCGCTTGATGCTGCACCTTTAGGGCTTCCTGAGAACAACCAATTTTTCCTTCCTACAGTAAATGGACGAATACTGTTTTCCGCAGTATTATTGGAGATCTGGCAGCGCTATTTGTCAATATAGTTGTC
>NZ_DOPX01000024.1 GCF_003514505.1 Proteiniclasticum sp. | reverse complement strand
TCCACTTGACAGGGAGCAGTTCATTGTGATATGGATGCCTTTTTACTATAAGTGAACTTAAGTTAAGTTTATTTTATTTAGCGCCTAAAATCAGCTCCAGCAGCCCTGTGGCTTGAGCGAAAACAAACAAAATACCAACTGGGGCCACATACTTGATCATCACTGTCCAGAACCCTTTCAGAGGGAAGGAAAGTTTCCCATGGTTTGTCACTTCATCGATGGCTTTGTCCACTCCCCAGACCCAACCAATGAAGAGGCACATGAGAAGTCCGCCTAGCGGCAGGAAGACATTGCTTGCAAGAAAGTCCACGTTGTCCAGAATGTCCCGGCCAAAGAATCTTACGTGGGACCAGAGTCCCTGTCCCAGTGAAGAGGGAATCCCCATGACAAAGATCACCGCAGCCAAGGTCACAGTGGAGAATTTTCTGGACCAGCCTCTTTCATCCACTGCATAGGACACCACCACTTCCAGGATGGAAATGGAGGAAGTCAGAGCAGCGAAGAGCACCAGAACAAAAAAGATCACTGCAAAAATACTTCCTAGAGGCATCTGGGAAAAAACCGCAGGAAGCGTGATGAATAAAAGCCCAGGTCCCCCTTCCGGATTGAACCCAAAGGAAAAAACAGCAGGCAGAATCACAAGACCAGCCACCAAAGCGACGATGGTATCGATGAGCGGAATCTCCATGGCACTGGAGATCAAGTTCTGTTCTTTATCAAGGTAACTGCCATAGGTGATCATGGTCCCCATCCCAAGGCTTAAGGAGAAGAACACCTGACCCATGGCTGCAAGAATCACTTCTGCATTGATTTTCGAAAAATCAGGAATCAGGAGAAACTTCACACCCTCCATGGCTCCTGGAAGCGTCAGGGAACGGATCATGAGAAGGATCAGCATGACAAATAGTGAAGGCATCATAATTTTACTGTAGCGCTCTATTCCTTTGGCGACACCCCCTATGACAATAAACACCGTCAGTGCCATGAAAATGCCATGATACACAAGAGGCTCCAGAGGATTCTGAATGAAATCCGTGAAGAGCCCTCCAAGCACTGCGCCATCTGTCACATTGAAATCCCCGGATACAGCTTTCACCAGGTACCGGATGACCCATCCACCAATGACGCTGTAAAAAGAGAGGATAAGAAAACCAGCAGCTACACCTAACACACCAATCCAGGCATACTTTGATTTCAGCTTTCTATATGCACCAATGGGTGACAGCATGGTGGCACGTCCCATGGACAGTTCTCCCAGCATTAACGTAAATCCGATGATAAAAAGAATCACAAAATACACCAGAACAAAGGCTCCTCCACCATTGGCACCAGCAGTGAATGGAAACCTCCATAAGTTACCAAGACCCACAGCAGAACCAGAGGCTGCCAGGACAAAGCCCAGCTTCGACGAGAACTGTCCCCGCTTTTCTTTTTTATTTTCCATACTAAACACATCCCCGTTTATCATTTCCAGTTAGAAGCTCAGATATCAGAAAATTCCATGCATCACTGTGATACACGGAATCCACGCCAGAACAACTTCTCTATAGAATATTGTTTATTTTATCATTCTTTTCGGGTACTTACAATTTATTTGTTATTATTTTCCATGAATATTATTATTCTGGCAATTTTGAATCTTCCATAAGGCACGTAACCATTACTCTTTCAATAGATGGCAGAATAAAATTTGATATTCAAAGTATCTTGTTTCTCCTTTACCTGATTCTTGCAAGTTGCGTTTCTTTGATTGTTCATTCTCAACCTTATATAGGACTCCTCAAACCATCCATGAGAATCACATGAGTATTACGATCTCCGAGTCTTCTTTATATATTCTACCCCTTTTCATATTACTATTATTATATCGAAATTAATAATATGCTTATATAAATCTATAGATTCGCTCAGAGGAGGAGATGAAATGAAGAAACTCACCGCAATGATATTGATGCTGCTTTTTCTTTCCGGATGCACCGTTATGGAACATTTTACAGGAAGAGATCGGACCGGAACGTATATTACCCTTGGGGACATTGATGACATAGGATACATCGGCGTCAATGTATAAATGGAAGGGCTGATCTTTTCCAGCTATGAACTCAGCAAGGAAAACGGCACTTTCAATAAAGGTGAATTGATTTGGTTTAACGTTCTCATCTCTGACAGTCCCCCCCCTCAAGAGATTGAAGTCGTCTACGGTGAAAATCCTGATGGAAGCGACTCATCTCTTACAAACAGGATGGATATCACAGAAGCAGATCAGTGGGTCGCTGTATACCTGCATGATGACTTTTCTATAGAATTATCTGATTTCAAATAACATCTCCGACACGATAGAAGCTGACCCTTTTCAGCCCGAATAGACTCTCCTGCAGAAAACTGCTGAAATCAGAATCTTGATTCCGCTGCCTCATAAGTCAGTAACATCCATATTTATATTCACCGATGAAAGTCATTGAAAATCAATGGCCTTCATCGGTTTTTCATTTCTATTTATCCAGCATTAAAAAGAAAAATAAAATAAATTTGATAAAAGTAGTTGAAAAGTAGACTAAAATGAAGTATGATAATCTCAAGTTAGTTGAAAAGTAGACTAATTTAGCAAACAAAAACTAAAATATAATTTATTTGGAGGAACATCATGAAAATAGGAATCATTGTTGGTAGTGTAAGAGAAGGCAGAAACGGTGAAGCTGTAGGAAAGTGGATCCACGATTTTGCAGTGGCAAGACAGGATGAAGGTGTGGAGTATGAACTGGTCGATCTCAAGGACTACAATCTTCCGTTCCTGGGTGCTGCTGCTTCCGAAGATCAGATGGCAGCCGTAGGCGCATGGCTCGGTAAGATTGCTTCTTTTGACGGATATGTATTTGTCACCCCAGAGTACAACCGCTCTGTCGGCGGAGCATTCAAGAATGCCCTGGATTATCTTGATGGAGAAATCAAGAACAAGGCAGTAGGATATGTTGGATACGGCGGACTTGGCGGCGCCTTTGCCATCCAGTCCTTAAGAGGCATCAATGCAGAGCGTTCTTTGGCTTCTGTACGAACCATGGTGTCCTTTTCCCTGATCACAGACTTTGAGAACTTCTCCGTATTTAAGCCTGGCGCACACCATGCAGTAAATGCAAACGCCATGCTGGATGAAGTGCTTCTATGGTCCAGAGCCTTTGAAACCATCAGGAAGGTGAGTTAGTTGAAAACAGTTCCCTATACCTCCGGTGAGGCAAAGCTGTCTCCCAAAACCCGTCTGGGTCTCGTGCATCTGAAAGTGAAGCATCTGAAAGAACAGACCGCCTTCTACAAGGAAGTGCTGAAGATGACCCTCCATGAAGAAAGTGAAGATCATGCTGTCCTCGGAGATACCAAAAAGCCTCTTCTCTATTTAAGAAGAGTTGAGGATCTGAAAAGATACTCAAACACCACAGGCATGTATCATTTCGCCCTGCTCTACCCCAGTGAAAAGGAACTGGCCAAAGCCATTGCCATGCTTTTTGCGGTGAAATACCCCAACTCCCCCACAGACCATGGCATGTCCAAGACCACTTATCTGAAGGATCTGGAAGGAAATGACATTGAGCTCTATGTTCGAACGAAAGAGCGCGGACACTACGTGGAAAAAGCAGGTGACCTGAAGTTTCTTTATACCGACGGCACCCTGACTGACGGACGTGACCCCCTGGATCTGGAGGAGCTCTTCCAGCATCTATCTGAGAATGAGAAAGTGGACAGCCCGCTGGAAGACATGGAAATGGGACACATCCACTTATATGGCTCCAATCTAAGCGATATGCTGACCTTTTACAGAGATGTCATGGGATTTGCGGAAGGACTCATGATGAGAAGCTTCGCCATGGGTGATGTGGGTCTTGAGGAAGAGCAGTACCATGTAGTTGCCTTCAACTCCTGGAAACAGACCGATACCCCTGCTCCTGAAGATGCAGTTGGTCTGGATTTCTATACTCTGGTTTTATCCGGAAAGGAAGACTATCTGGCGCTGAAGAACAGGCTTGAAGCAGCAAAGGTGGAAACCTTCCAGGAAGAAGATGGAGAATACCTCTACGATCCTTCCCATATCAAAATCAAACTGGAAGTTGACACGAAAGCAGCGTAAAAAAAGCTCAGACCCAAAAGGAATCTGTCGCAGCTTAGTTGAAAAGTGAACAGATGGACGGTATAATTACTTGACGGATGATAAAGCTCTGAGGCCTAAGGTCTTCAGAGCTTGTTTCCCTATAGAAAAAAGCTGAACATTTTATCCATCACCAATGTCAGGTGGAAGGAGGCTGATAAATATGAACTTTGAAACCATGGATGCCCTGTATACCAAACTATTAAAGATCAACCATCTCATGAGTTTGAGCCTTGCTGAAATCGCAAAGGAGGAAGATCTCAATCCATCTGAACTGATGATTGTGCTGGATGTGAAAAACAATCCTCATACAGATCTTCAGAGCGTCTGCGAACGGCTGGGCATGAAAAAAAGCACCGCATCCAAAGCCATCCGGAAACTCATTGAGGTGGGCTATATAGAAAACCACGTCTGTGAAAGTGATCAGAGAAAAGTCTCCCTGGTGGGCAAAGAAAGCACCTGCCATGAGCTTTGTAAAGAAAGCACCCTCATGACCACCTTCAAAGGGATTGATGATCCCAAGTATAATGTGGATACAATCCTCAGTTCCTTGGATGATCTTCTGGAGATACTTTCAGAAAACCCTACGAAGCCTTCAGAAGAAGAGTAGTTTACTTCCTTTATACATAATCTTAAAAACCGCTGTCAGGGCTGATAAAATGCCAGCAGCGGTTTCTTTTTATGTCCTATGTACCTTCTCTGCAGAGAACATCTTTGAGTTCAGTAGGTGCATAGTTTTATATACTTCATAAGATCTTGGATCATAGATGATTAGAATCAAACTTGAGGTTTAAAAATGATTTATTTCCATATATAATCGATTACAGAAAGGAGTGTTTTATTTATGATGAAAAAATTAGTTAAGGCTCAGTAGTCTGAGCATAAATAAAAGATATTAAATCTATGCTCAGATGAATCCTGCTACCTGTAAAAAATAGGAGGATAAAGTGAGCTATATTCGAGCAGAAGAAGTTCTGCCCCAAAAACTACTAGAGGAAATTCAGCAGTATGTCCACGGGAAAGCCATCTATATTCCGGTTTCGGAGAAACAGGAATGGGGAAGCAGAACCGATGCAAAAGGATATTACCAGAGAAGAAATCTGACGATCTATACAGAATACTGTAATGGATACACCAGCAACGAACTTGTTAAAAAGTATGCACTTTCAGAAAAAAGTATTCAGCGAATTATTCGAACTGTAAAAAATGGAGTTTCGGATAATGCAAACTGAGCACCGCAAGATAAAAGTGTTTCATCGTTGCGGTGGCTGTGGAAAAAAACAGGAGTTTCAAAACTCCGGAAAATTTAGAGTGAATGCCAATGGCAACAAAGTAGATGTCTGGCTTATCTATCGCTGTAAAAAGTGTAAGCACTCCTGGAATCTAACCATCTATGAGAGAACTAAGCCAGCTAAGATTTCCCGGGAACTCTATGAACTCTTTCTTTCTAATGATGCAGATACAGCCAGTACTTTTGGAAACAATGTTGATTTTTTGAAACGAAACAAAGCAGAAATGAGATTATAAAAGGCAAACCGCATGGTTTGCCTTTCTCATTTTACATTGGATTTTAAAGAGTAGAAATTGTGTTTCTATGAGCTCTTATAGTACTATCTCACCCTTCAAAAGCCTCTCAATAAACTGCGCTACACCATCTTCATAATTGAAGCCTGTCACGTCCTTGGCCAGGGCTTTAAGGTCTTCCGGCGCATTCCCCATGGCCACACTGTAGTCCGCTTCTTTCAGCATCTCCACATCGTTATAGTAGTCTCCGAGAACCACAATACGCATCTCCTCTCCGAAGGTTTTCTTCAGTTTTGGGAACATGGTGGATTTTGACACATGAGCAGGAAGAATCTCCAGAAAAATATCCGCTGAGGATACCCATCTGTAGTGGTCTGGATCCTTTTCCTCCAAATGTCTTCGGATGGCTTCCAAGTCTTCTCCGATGCCAGCAAGGAGTATCTTTACCCAAGACTCCTGCTCTATACGAGAAAGCTCCGACACCACATATGGCTCATGGTCTTTTAGAATACTCTCATCCGCCAGATCTTTTCCGGACAATAGATGGCTCTCCTCTTTTGTGTACACAAAAATCATCACTTCCGGATAGGTTTGAAGGATCCATTTCATCACATCCTTCAGGCCCTCTTTCTCTAAAGTCACCACATCAACGACTTTCTCCTGATAAAAGTCATACAGCATGGCTCCATTATAGAGAATGGAAGGGCCATTGATGGAGACCCCTTCAATAAAAGGCTTCACATTCACCTGGCTTCTCCCCGTGGCAATGCCGAAGGTGCCTCCTGCCTCAATAAATCTGTCAATGGCCTTTTTATTCTTCTCGGACACTCTCATATTATCGCCCAGAAGCGTTCCATCCATATCGCTGAAAAGCATGATCCTTGTAACATCTGTCATATCTCACAATCCTATCCTTTCGTGTACTCTGTGGGTGCAATCCCCGTATATTTTTTGAAGACACTGTAGAAGTGCTTGTAATCCGAAAACCCACTGAGGTCCGCCACTTCCCCCACCCGGTACTTGCCCGTGGCGAGAAGCTTCGCACTCTGAATGATCCGATACTCATGAAGCACTTCAAGGAATGTCTTTCCTGTGACTTCCTTGAATTTTCTGCTGAGATAACTGGGGCTCACCCCCAGCTCTGAAGAAACAGTCTCAATACTGATTCTACTCCCATACTCTTTGGTGATGGCTTTTATGGTTTCCACCACGTAGTAATTGGTGGCACTTCCCTGGGCCATGATGTCTTCCATTTCCCGCAGAAGCGGATTCTTTTCCTCTTCCCTGGGATCCTTGTAGATCTTAAGATCCGTCCGGATCCTCTCCATGGCCTCCTCCAGTTCCTTCTCAGAAACAGGTTTCAGAAGATAAGAGGAAACATCCAGGGTAATGGCGCGCTTGGCATAGTCAAACTCCGCGTAGCTTGTGAGAAGAATGGAATGGAACTTCACTTCCTTCTTGGCTTTTTCGATCATGGTGATGCCGTCCAGTTTCGGCATTCGGATATCTGTAAGAACCACATCCGGTTTGAGATCCAGAATTTTCTCATAGCCCTCTTCTCCATTTTCCGCTTCTCCCACCACAAGGCAGTCCATTTTCAGCCAATCCATGGTATGGACCAGACCTTTTCTGATGAATTCTTCATCTTCCACTATGAGCACTCGAATCATCCTGCTTCAGCTCCTTTCATAGACTCTATTTCTTTCAGGAGGGGCACAGAAACCTCCACCCTTGTCCCAGCACCTTCGCTGGAAATGATCTCAATTCCAGCTTCATCCCCATATCTCAGCTTCAGTCTCCGGTGGATATTGAAAAGACCCAGATGAGAACTGGATTCCGCATCCTCCGATAAAAGCTGAAGAATCTCTTCCTCCGTTTCTTTTTTCATACCCGCCCCATTGTCTTCACAGACCAAAACCATTTCTTTCTCCCGCATAAAGGCCGAAATACTCACATGGAGGTGGTCTTTACCTTCATAGCCGTACTTGATGGCATTTTCGATCATGGGCTGGATGAGAAGCTTCGGAATGGGCACTTCTTTGGCACATTCCTCCATATTCACCGCATAGGAGAGCCTATCCCCATACCGGAACTTCATGATCTTCAGGTAGTTCTCTGTATACTCCATATCGAGTGAAAGAGGCACTTCTTCCCTTTGATTGTCCAGACTGTAGCGAAGAAGGTTCGACAGGCTGAGAATCATGCTGCTGGCGTCCTCCGGCTTAAAATGCACCATGAAGCGGATGTTGTCCAGGGTGTTATAGAGAAAATGCGGATTGAACTGGGATCTCAGCTGCCGAAGCTGCGTGGCAGAGAGCCTTTCCGTCATTTCCTTGTTCCGCTCGATCTGGACCTTGAGCTTTTCCAGCATCTCATTGAAGGAATCGCCGATGGTCTGAAACTCATCATGGCTGCGGATTTCCGTCTTCACGGTAAAGTCCCCTTCCTGGGCTCCCTTAAAGGCATCGATGATCTTATAGAGATCTTCCGTTTTGGATGCAGCCATTTTTTTGGTGCTGTAAAGAACCAGAAGAATGATCAGTCCGAAGACCAGAAGAAGCACTCCGCCAAGGGTGAAGAAAAAGCTCATCTGGCTGTTGATGTTTCTCATGGAATAGATTCTCAGTTCGCCATTAAGAATCTCTGTTCCTCTCAAGTAATACCCATCCTTCTGGGTTTCCAGAATCCTTTCTTCCGGCGTCAGCTCCAGGGTCATCCGGTTGAGATTGTCTAGAAAGGTATAGTTGTTTGTAATATACGCTCTCCCCATGGCATCCGTCACCACGGTCTGGGAGGACTGCTCCGACAAAAGCACCCGGAACTGCCTGCCATCCATGACGATGACGATATATCCTACAGGGACTCCCTCTTTTAGAACCTGCCGGCCGAAAACCAGCTGCATGTTGCCCTCGGACTCTTCCATAACCCGGACAGAGAGGGTTTCCTTTCTTGCCTTCATCATGTTGAAGATGCCCCAGTTCCCATAGCTCTGCCCTTCCAGATAGTAAGGAAGATTTTTCCTGCCAAGTAAAATGGGCTCCTTTTCATTCAGGAAAAGATAAAGATCCCCGTTGATCTTCATGTCGTTACTGACGCTGTAAAACCGGTCATAGATCTCAGCACGCTGGCCGGAAGAAAGTTCTCCAGAAAACACTTCCTCATCCTGGGAAAGCTCTTCCATGAAATCGCTGTAGTTCAGAGAAGCTTCCTGAAACTTCTCTGCCATGAGATTGTTCTCCGCCTCTACTGTATTTTTCAGCTCCATGTTCCAGTAAAAGAAGAACATAAAAAGAAGAAGAAAAGTAAGAACCATGGCGGGCAAAAATGCATAGAGAAGTAGCATTCGCCGGATGTCATCCTTAAAATAACTGTGAGTTCTCTTTTTCATTTATTCCCTCCATGGTTCCATATGACCAATTAAAACATGTAATACCAAACTCTATTCTACTCGAGTTTACAACTTCCCGCCACTAGAATTCTAGAGACTGATTTCCTTCTTTCCAGATACTTTGAAGAAGATGAGAAGCGAAACCACCGTGGTGAGTGTCAGGATACTGGCGAGCGCCGCAGCCGTTCCATAGCTTGCCCGGATGACTTCTGTATAAATGGACACCGACATGGTTCTGGTGTCACCGGTATACAGGATGACAGAAGCGCTGAGCTCATTAATGATGGTGATCCAGCTTAAAATGGCACCGGAGAGCACCCCTGGAAGCATCATGATGGCCGTGACTTTAAAGAAAGACTTCACCGGAGAGTCTCCAAGACTCACCGCAGCTTCTTCCATGCTGGGGCTGATCTGGTACAGGATCGCCGCACTGGAGCGGAGCGTATAAGGCATTCTTCTCACCACAAAGGCCACAATGATGATAAGACTCGTGCCGCTTAAGATCAGTGGCTTGTCATTGAAGCTGATGAGAAGCGTGATACCAAGAACAGATCCCGGAATGATATAAGGGAACATGGTCAGGGTATCGATGATGTTTGTCAGTGTGCTCTTTCTTCGGGTGGTGAGGTAGGAGATGAACATGGAAAGGAGCACAATGATGACGATGGCAATGATGCCGAATTTATAGGTGTTCACAATGGGTCCGCCCAGGCTTGTGAAGATCTTTCTGTAGCTTTCCAGGGAGAAGCCTTTGACAAAGATGGCTCCTGAGGTGGCTTTGAAAGAAGTGTAGATGACTGTGGCCTGAGGGATGATGGAAATAAGGACAATGAAATAAATCAGCACATGGGCTGCTATATTTTTCCATCCTTTCAGCTCCTTTGCCTGGATGGGTCTTAAGGAGCTCATGGTGAAGGATTTTTTGTTCACCACATACTTCTGCAGCACAAACATCACAGAGGTCACCATAACAAGGATCACCGCGATGGCCGCTGCAAAGCTTGCAGAACCGCCCATCTCACTGATGAACTCATTGTAGATAAGAACCGGCATGACCACGAACCCTTCTCCGATGAGCATCGGTGTACCGAAATCCGCCAGAGCATTCATAAACACGATGAGGCCTCCGGCAAGGATGGTGGGGGTAATCAGCGGCATGATGACGGTAAAGATTTTCTTGATGCCGGAGCAGCCCAGGCTTTCACTGGCTTCGATGAGGGAGGCATCCACTTTCTTCAGAGTGCCCTTGGTGTACATATAGATGTAGGGATAAAGCTTTAAGGTCAGCACCAGCAGGATACCGCCGAATCCATAGATGGACCCCAGTTCAATCCCAAAGGTATTTCTGACAAAAGTAGTGATCACGCCGCTTCTTCCTGCAAGGAGCACCCAGGAATAAGCCCCGATGAAAGGTGGAGACAGCATGGAAATGATGATAAGAATATCCAGAAGTCCCTTCCCTTTGATTTTGAAAGCCGTGGTGAGATACGCCAGAGGCGCACCAATGAACACGGCCAGAAGCGTGGTCAGGGTGGTGACCTTGAAGCTGTTTCCAAGGGCTCTCATATAGTACTTTTTCGAGAAGAATTTCATGAAGTTCTCCAGGGTGAAGGCTTGGGTCTCAGGATCTCTAAAAGCACTGACAAATAACGACAGGAGCGGATATACAATAAAGAGTGTAAAAATGAGGACGATGACCAGGGTCACACCGGACCAGAAGGTAAAGGAACGTTTTTTAGCCATCCCATCTCACATCCTTTATCAGGCTCTTCTCCCCGTCTTCAGTAAAGACATTGATCTTGGAAGGGTTGGGTCTCAGGAAGAATGTTTCGCCCACTTCATAAAGCTTCTCCGCTTGCCCAAGATCCTGGGAAAACTCAATGGAGCTCTGTCCAGGAAGAATCATATTTTCTGGAAGGTCCAGTTCATAGACAATGTATCTGCCAAGGAAGGTCTTGTTCTTCACTCTGGCAAGAATCCCTGTTTCAGATAGCCCAAACTCTTCTGGACGGATCCCCACGGTGACCTTCGTCCCTGGTGTCACATCCGCTAAAGTATTGAGGTAAGTCTTTGTGCCATCCATGAACTCCACGCCGATGCCTTTCTCCTCTTGGACCACGATGCCGTGGAACAGATTGGAGTGACCGATGAAGGTGGACACAAACACGTTATAAGGCCTTGTATAGATTTTTTCCGGCGCATCCACCTGCTGGATGATCCCGCCCTTCATGACAGCGATTCTGTCAGAAATGGCCAGAGCTTCCTCCTGGTCATGGGTGACATAGACCGTGGTGATGCCCACTTGCTTCTGAACATCCCGGATGGCGCTTCTCATTTCAATTCGGAGCTTGGCATCCAGATTGGAAAGAGGCTCATCCATGAGAAGGACGTTGGGGTGAATGACGATGGCTCTAGCTAACGCCACTCTTTGCTGCTGTCCTCCGGAAAGATGTTCTGGAAGTCTGTCCTGATACTCCTTGATCTTCACCACATCCAGAATATCATCCACTCTTTTTTCCATGGCTTTCTTCTCCATTTTACGGATCTTCAGACCATACTCCACATTCTGCCTGACCGTAAGGTGCGGGAAAATCGCATAGTTCTGGAACACCATACCGATGTTTCTTTTGTGGGCAGGGATTTCATTGATGACTTTATCATCAAACTTGAACTCTCCTCCCTCGATGCTGTTGAAGCCTGCAATCATTCTTAGAAGGGTTGTTTTTCCGCAGCCCGAGGGACCGAGGAGCGTGAAGAATTCTCCATTTTTGATTTCAATGGACAGATCTGGAATGACTGTGACATCCCCAAAGCGTTTCACCGCATTTTTGACTCCAATAGAATTGCTCATATTTTTTCTCCTTTGTTTTACTCCGATTTTCGGTATTTTTTGCGTAAGAAAACCCACAACGAAGTTGTGGGCTCCTTTTTCTCCGCTTGACTCTTTTTTCTATGGATTCTAGTAGTCTGTGAATATGTCGTTGAACTTTTCAAGCCATGCATTCTTATTGGCGACCACGTAGTCTTCTTCGTCATAGATGATGTTCATATCTTCTTTTGGCATCATGTAGCTTGGCGCAGGAACGTCCTTACGAACGGATCTTCTGTTGAGCTTTTCCACGATGATGGTCTGTGCTTCCTTGGAAGTGATGAAATCGATGAACGCCTTGGCGTTTGCCATGTTCTTGGCTCCGTTGATGATATAGATACCGTCTGGCTTGGAGATTACGCCTTCTTCCATGTAAACCAGTTCTACAGGTGCGCCATCAGCCACGTACTTTGCGCCACCTTCTTCGAAGGTCAGGCCTACCACATATTCTCCGTCTGCTACACCCTTATAAACTGCTGAAGAACCGGAAAGAAGCTTTCCATCCAGGTTCTGGATGAACTTGTCCACATAGTCCCATCCCTTTTCAGGATCTCCTTCGCCCATGGCATAGAGCATATTGATGAGGTGCTCATAGGAAGAAGAGGACTTGGAAGGATCTGCCATGGCGATTTTACCCTTCAGTTCAGGCTTCAGAAGGTCTTCATAGCCCTTCACTTCCACATCTCCGATGAGGTTGGTGTTGATCATAAGAACACTTGGAATGTCTGTAAATCTTGTCAGTGGTCCTTCTGTATTTTTAAAGTCATCCTGCACTGCATCTTCATTGGCACTGGTATAGTCTTCAAAAAGATTCATCAGTGGCTTTACTGTGGAAAGAGATCCACCCCAGAAAATATCCCCCAGTGGATTTGCTGCTTCAGATTCTACTCTCTTTAACAGTTCTCCTGTCCCTGCTGCGATGACTTCCACTTTGATGCCGCTCTGGGTTTCAAACTCGCTGACCAGAGGGTTGATGAATTCCAGTGGATGCGGACAGTAAATCACAAGGTTCTTGGTTTCTTTATCTTCTTCATTAGGCGTTTCCACAGGATTTTCGCTGACTGGATCCTTTGGTGCCTCTTCTTTTGTTCCGCATGCTGCCAGTGAAAGAATCATCACGGCAGACAGTAGTAAAGATGCGACTTTTTTCATGTATGTTACCCCCGTTTGTTTTGATAGTTTCATTGTAGACTGATGTAAACGTTCTAAAAACCGATAATTCTCCTAAAATATCCTAAAAAATGAACAGGCGGAAAATCGTTTTCAAAAAAAAAGAGCGATAAAAATCACCATGAATCCCTCTATTATCAAAGGTTCATGGTGATATTCTTGCATATTTTTCTGTCATTGGATAGAGCTGAACTTTTTTAGTATTCTCTGATTCTTCTAGAAGCACAGGACTCTATTTTACTTTATGATTCTCTCTCCGTCAGAAGCTTCACCACTTCATATCCACCATGATACACCTGCTGCTTATGAAGTTGAAGGATACGCTGGTTCATGGCAAGAAGAAGCTCTTTCTGAGAAAGCAGCGCCTCCATCATGCCGATCATTTCTTCCTTCGTTTCACATTCTGACGTGCCATCTCCCTGCTGGGCAGCATAAATGGCACCATAGGCTTCGTGACCTCCCACACGTTTCAGAAAGAGCTTCGGGATGGGGTAAAAAGAAAGCTCACTGGGCTTTGTGACGAGAAGATCCGACTCTCTCATGAGAAGATTGGTGGCATAGACCGCTTCAAAGATATCCTGATGATAAAAGACATGGACCCCTTCCGGATACTGGTCCATATGAAGTGCCATCTTCTCCACTTCCTCATAGGTGACAAAGTGCACCGCCGCTCCCTTCATAAGTTCAGGCAGCTCTTTGCAAAGGGCCTCGTACATGTTCAGATGGTCTCCAAAGTTTAAGAGAACCTGCACGTCTTTCTTTTCGATCCTTGGTGCCAGGTACCTGAGAAGCTCTTTAATCATCTCTTTTCCAGCGCCTGCCCCGCCCACCGGAATGAGAAGCCTTAAAGGTCTTCCCTCTTCGATCCTTTTCCTTCTTTTTTCCGTGTCTTCGTATAGATTTGACACCAGTTCATGGTCCACATAATGACCTGTATACAGAAGGCTGCCGGAAGGCATACCCAAGGTTTTCTTTTTTGTCATTCCTTTCAGCATCTTGTAGCCCGCGTAGGCAAAGGGCGTCTGCACCGTATGAAGGGCTCCTTCAGACAGATGAAGCCCCATGGGCCAGTTGTCCGGAATCACATTGGCCACATTCTTCAGTCCCCCATGGACTGCACCTTGGGCAGGCCACACATGGGTTCCTGCAAAGGGGATGTCCTTCGGAAAATTGGCGTAAAGGGGCACCAGAAGCTCCGCGTTTTTCTGATCCACCGCATTATAAGAAAGCTTCCGGAAACCTTCACTGTTGAGAGGCTCCCAGTACAATCGGTTGAAAAGTCTGCTTCTTTGGGAAAGCTTTGATCCAAAAGAGTAAAGCGCATTTTGTTTTTTGATCATTTCACTGCCCGTGGTGCCATGAAAACTGCTGAGATCAAACCAATAGGGTTTGTATCCCAGCGCATGGGCACAGCTGGCTATGGCCATGGCGATGCGGTAATGGCCAAAACCCATACGGATATTGCCTACAATAAAGGCATTTTCCGGAAAAACCATGGGCTCCTCAGACAGGAGAAGATTCTCCACCTGCATTCTTTTTCCGAGAACAGCGTTCTCTTCTGCCTTCAGATAGTATGTCTTTCCTTCCTCGTCTCCAAACTCTTTCATGAACTTTCTTTTGCTGGCTTCTGCCTTTTTTATGGTCTTTTCATCCATGACATGGCCAAAGATGATCTTTTCTCTTTCCATAACTTACTCCCTCCAGAATGCTGTTTGACTAAATTTAAAAGAGATGCTTTTTCGCTCTTCATGCTTCTTTCTCCAGAGCCTGGATCCCTAAAAGGATGTCTTCTTCTTTATAGAAGAAGAGGACCACAGCGCCAAGAAGTGATAAAACCAAAGCCCCCAGAAGTCCTAGACGATAGCCAAGACCTGTGTCCTGTCCAATGGTTGCAAGAGAGGTGAACAGCACCATGGCTACGGACTGACCCAGTTTGAACACAAAGGTCCTTGCCGCAAAAAACATCCCTTCACGGCTTTCGCTGGTCTTTTCCCTGTCATATTGGGCAATGTCCGCCACCATGGCCTGGGGGAGAATCCCCAGGATGGCCATGGGCACCGCAGCCAGGATGGCTATAAGGTATCCATGGACTTTTCCAGACAGGGGCAGAAGACCACCCAGCCCTGTGAAGAGAAAGGCCAGAGCAAAGAGAAAAAATGCAGTGATGACCAGCTTCTTTTTCCCCAGGCGCTTTGCCAGAAGATTCACGGGCATATAAAAAAGGAAAGAGGTGAAGGTCATGAGCAAAAACAGCACTGTGATCATCCCTTCCTCTAGCCCTAGAAGCCGTACCACAAAGAAGGGCAGTCCCGTCTGGAAGATGGTCAGAGCGATCCAGTACAAGGCATCAGAAAGGACAAAAATCCTGAAATACTTGTTATGAAAGGTCTTCAGCAGCGACTCAAAGGCCTTGCTCTTTGAAGGCACGGAATGGACATATGAACGCTCGTCAATGAGAAGCGCAGGTATCCACATGAAAATCAGAGCGATGACAGCCAGGATCATAAAGGTCCTTTGCATGGCCGCTGTTCTTTCCATTCCCCCTGCAATGAACATGTCCCAGATGAACGGAGCTCCGTAGGAAAGAGCAGTACCCAGGATAAAGGTGATGGAGATGTACGTGGAGATATTGATCTTGTCCTTCTGACTTCTTCCAAGTTCTGGAATCAGTGCAGTATAAGGTGTGCAGTAGAGGGTCATGAACACATAGAAAAGAAAAATCATGGTCATGAGCCAGAGATTATTAAGGCCCCCTGTTTTTGCCACGGGCGGCATGAAGATCAGAACTGTCACCAAGGCAAATGGAAGTGCAGATCCCCTTAGAAAAGGAATCCTCCGCCCCAGTTTATGGGCACTCCGGTCTGATAAGGACGCAATGATAGGATCCGTCACCGCATCGATGATTCTTCCCAGGGCAGAGATGGCCCCAATGAGCGTGAAAACGCCTAACACAGCAACGCCTTGTGAGATATACACCCGATGGCCGGACTCTATAAGCTCCTCCACAGGCTGATAAAAATACACCAGCCAGTTCACAACGATGCCAGAAAGAATGGACCAGCCCAGCTGACCCATGGCAAAAATCCACATGACCCGATTTGTCACTTTTTTCATCTTAGTTTTCCCCTCTCTCCACTTTGATATAATTCAGGCAGATGTCCAGAAGACACTGGATCTGACTGATTTTTCCGATGCGGTCCTCATACTTCATAAGACTCTTTTCTCTGGCGAGTTTTCGGCAGAGCCCAAGCACTGCATGATTGGTGCTGAAATAGAAAAGATCCTGGTCCACCCCTCTTCTGATGCTTCCATCCTGAAGCCCCATTTGAAAGTGCCCATCAAAAAGACCTTTCAGCTTGAGGATCACGGATTCATAGGCGAGAAGAAGCTCTTCTTCCATGGATTCCTGAAAGAGCAGCTGGTCAAACTCCTCTGCAAAAAGGAAAAACTCCTTATGCTCCTGAAAGGTTGTGAGAAAAAAACTGTAGAATGCTTCGATATTCTCATAGCCTGTGGCCTTCTTCCCGATGCCTTCCATCTGCTCCAGAATGTCTTCCCATATGAAAATCCCTGCTTCCATGACCAGAGTCTGCTTTTTTCCGAAGTACCGGTAAAGCGTTGCCTCTCCCATGGAAAGATGCTTCGCCAGATCTTGTATGGTCACCTGCTGGATGCCCTCTGATAGAAAGAGCTTTTTCGCCTCTTCCACCACGGCTTTTCGTTTTGCATTTTTTAATAGGGACATAGCGCACCTCCGACATTGATAGTCATTCTATTAAAATGATAGGTTATCTATCATTTTACACCGGAAGAAAACGTTGTCAAGGATAATCTGAAAAAGAAAAAAGGTCAAACCCCAGGGGATCTGACCTGTCAGAAGAACTGCGATAGATCATGGTTTCAAACCTCAATCCACCCTTTCTTATTTCATATAACTCCTGCAAAAAGCCGCAAACAGCGTCTTTTCTCATTCATATTGTATGGCAGAAAGCACCGGAATCCTCGCTGCTTTTCTCGCAGGAAACACCGCCGCCAGAAGAGAGGTGACAAAAGCCACCAGAATGCTGGTGTAGATGGCACTTCTTGGCAGCAAAAACTCCAGCTGATACCCGGACATGATGCCCATGGCGGAAATGAGGATATAACTGAGAAGAAGTCCCAGGAAAAGACCAAGGATTCCTCCGATGATCCCAAGAAGCCCTGCTTCTGAAAGGACCATCTTCACCACCTGAGCCCGAGTCATCCCCATGCTTCTCAGCATGCCAATCTCTCTGGTTCTTTCCAGAACACTCATAGTGAGTGTGTTTAGAACGCCTAAAGCTGCCACCACAACGGACAGAAGCCCCAGCACATCAAACATGCTGAACGCTTGAGCCATGAGATTTTCCGCCTGTATCCGAAGCTCTTTGTTGGATTCGATGAGAAGTTCATAGTCTTCCTCAAAAAGATCTCTAAGCTTCTCCACATAGGCCGTCGCATCTTCTCCCTCCTTCAGCCGGATGGAGAATCCGCTGGCCTTGTCTGCGCCGAAGTACTGCTGAAGATCGTCCAGGGTGGCTGTCAGTAAGGTTCCTTGGCTGGAATAATCAAGAAGCACCCCGATGATCTCGAAGGAAACAGGCCCCTCCAGCGTCTTCAATACCATTTCATCCCCCACCGTAAGATTCAGTTTTGCCGCTGAAGCTTCCGAAATGAAGATCTTCCTGCCCATGGCAAACCGCTGTAGGACCGCCTCTTCCTCCACATTTTCCTCACTGAAGACATAGCTTGTGACTTCTCCATAGGTTTTGGGATCAATGCCAAGAAGCGTCACAGACTCGTCTGTCTCTTCTCCCTTTTCCCAGTAAGCTGTCTCCATCACACTGGGTGATACATAAAGGGTCTCTTCCTGATCCTCAATCTCTTCCCGAAGACTCAGTTCCACTGGAAGGGCTGCACTGATGAACACATCCCCACCCAGATAGGAATCCATCCATACACTGAGATCCTTTCTGAAGGAACCCGTGATGCCTTCCGTGGATACAATCATGGAGACCCCCACCATCAGAGCCGCCACCGTAAGCATGGTTCTGTTTTTTGCCCGCATGATGTTCCGGCTGCCAAGCTCTCCCATATCCCCAAAAAGCATGCGAAAGAACCCTTTTAGAAGACGCTGCCAGAACTTTATGGTGCCTGGGATGAGAAGGGTTGCCCCCACAAAGAGGGAAAAAACCGTGAGGCTGCCCAGTCTGAACTGCACATCATAGGAAAAAGGATTGGCCAGTAGAATCCCTGCCGACACCAAAAGCAGAAGAAGCCCCGGAACCCACAGATACCGTTCAAGACGCCCTTCCTTTCTTTGGGTATGGACCCGAAGCGCCTCCAAAGGCGAAACTTTCCCAGCCTGAAGCGCCGGAAGGACCGCTGAAAGAAGGGTCACAAAAACACCGATGCCCATACTTCTTAGGATGAGTGCTATAGAATATCCGCCACGCTCCACAGGCTGACCTAAGAAACGCTCCATGAAATAGGAAAGACCATCGGAAAGAAGAATGCCCAGAAGAATCCCCAGAAAAGCACCAAAGAATCCTAAAAGGATTCCTTCCTCCAGGATCCGAAGGGCCGTCTGTCCGCGGGTGAGGCCCACACAGCGAAGAATCCCAAGCTCCCGTTTTCTCTCCGTCACGGTCATGGAAAAGGCATTATAGATGAGAAATGCGCCCACAAAAAGTGCAATGCCCGCCATGAAGTTGAGGCTGATCTGATATCCAGAAAGCATTCCGCTGGTATCCCCGGACTGTGCAGAGGGCGGACTCACCTGATAGCCTTCCCCCAGAACCTCTTGAAGTGCATACTCCACATCCTCTACCCGCTTTGGATCCTCAGACTCTCCTTTTACCCTCACATCAAGCCTTGTGACGCTTTCCTCCATTTCGAGATGCTTCTGCAAACCCTCCAGAGGCAAAAATCCCGCCTTGCCAAGCTGAAGAAAACCTGCCCCTTCCTTCTTGAGAAGGCCAACAATCTTCACTTCCAGCACACCAGAAGATGTCTGCACCTTGATCTTTTCTCCCAGGTTCAGCCCTTTCTCTTTGGCATAGTCCTGAACCAGAAGAATCTCTGAAAGATCACTGTCTTCCCTGAAATAAGACCCTTCCGCCAGAGTGTAGTCTCTGACAGTTTTCTCCAGCTGAAGGTCTACACCATAGAGCGTGATTCCGTTTTGCCCTTGTCCAAGAACCCCCATGGAAAGAGGATTCTCTTCTTCCTCTTTCTCCTCTTTTAGAAGAGCAGCAGCTTCCACCACAGGCACCAAAGTTTCAACACCTTCCACCTCCTTTGCTTTTTCAAGGACCTCCACAGGGACAGTTTCTCCTAAAGCCTCATTTTTTATTTCCAGATGTACTTTTCCAGAGGTGCCTTCAAAAAAAGAAGTCAGAGAGGAAAACGCTTTTTCATTCACATGATTGATGGCAAAAAGAGCGCTGACCCCCAGGAGAATCCCAAAAAGCGTCAGAATCGTCCTGGAGGTTCTCTTTTTCATGGACCGGATGGTCAGAAGCCTTGCAAGTCTCATGATCACTCCTCCCCTTCAAGGTTACGCAGAATTCTCTTCATTTTTTCCGGAACCGGGAGATCCTTCTCAAAGTGGAGCTCCGTCCTGATTTTCCCATCCACCAGATACACCAGCCGGTCCGCATAGGAAGCAGCTTTCGGATCATGGGTCACCATGATGATGGTCTGCTTCATTTCTTCTGACAAAAGAGCAAGAAGCTCCATGACCTGACTTCCCGTCTTGGAATCCAAATTTCCCGTGGGCTCATCCGCTAGGAGAATCTTGGGCTTTGTGATCAGCGCTCTTGCAAGGGATACTCTCTGCTGCTCTCCTCCAGAGAGTTCACTGGGTCTATGGGATCTTCTTTCAAGAATCCCCACCTTCTCCATGAGGGCTTCCATCTCTTTCTCATGGCCCTTCGGCCTCTTCCCGTCGATGAGAAGAGGCAGAAGAATGTTCTCCTCTGCACTGAGGGTAGGCAGTAGGTTATAAAACTGGAACACAAATCCGATGTTTCTTCTTCGTAGAAGCGTGGCTTCCTTATCAGACAGGCTGGACACCACTTTCCCATCCAGAAGAATCGCACCGGAAGTTGGAGAATCGAGACCTCCAAGCAGATGGAGCAGGGTGGATTTTCCGCTTCCGGAAGGTCCCATCACGGCCACAAACTCCCCTTCCTCCACAGTAAGGTCCACCTCCACCAAGGCATGTACCGGGTGCTTCCCTCCATCATAAATTTTACTCAGTTTTACTGCATTCAGCATATCTACCCCTCCCTCTGTTCATCTCTATCCGTCTTTCCCTTGCCATGGCGCATCATATGAAGCACCTGATCTGACTCAAAAGTATAGCCCTTCTTTTTCCACTGGAGAAATCTCAGTGTTTCAGGCATTTGTGCCGCCAGATAGGTGACGGACATGACGAGGGCAAACAGTGTTTCCGCACTGAAGATTCCTTTTGTGATCATGAACCAGGGGATGGCAAGAAGGATGCCTGCCATGAACATCACGCCTTTCACTTTCATGCCAATGGCCATGCCAAGAATCTGGGTCACAAGAAATCCCAGAGGACTTGCGGCCAGCATCATGCCCATGGCTGTAGAGTTCCCTCCACCTCCTTTTCGCAGGTGATACACCGGCCACAGATGGCCGATGAGAATAAAGTTTCCAAGAACCAGATGCCCATGGGGCTCTTCTCCCAGTACCATGTATAGAGCCATGGGCACAAAAGCTTTCAGAAGATCCAGCACCATAATGAGAAGTCCCCATTTTTTCCCAAAGGCAAGAAGGGCACTGGTGGCACCCACCGCATGGGTTTCCATAACAATGGAACCGTCTGTGGAGACGGTCCGGATTTTCACCGGTTCTACTCCCGGTCTTTTGATATGAAACAGAATACGGGCAAAAGAAATGGAGCCAATGAGATATCCCAGCAGCGCAAGCAGTATGAATAATTGCCATTCCTTCATCTGTTTTCCTCCTCCCAGGGGTTCATGAGACTGATCTTACCACTGTATCCATCCACGGTGACCATGGTGCCATCCTTGATCCTAAGGGCGCCTCTCACCGACACCACAGCGGGAATCCTGTATTCTCTTGCCACAATGGAGCTGTGGGAAAGAATCCCACCGGATTCTGAAATCACAGCGCCGGCTCTGGCAAAAAGCGGTGCCCATCCCACATCGGAGTAAGGGATGATCAGCACATCCCCCTGGGTCATGAGATGATAGTCAGATAGTCCACGCAGCACCCGGGCAGGTCCTGTATAAACCCCCAGAGAAGTGGGGATTCCTTCATAATCTCCTGCCTTCTCCTCCTGAAGAGGCGGCTCATCTTGTCCAATGATGAGTTCCGGCACCGCCACATCCTGATATCGGAGAAGATCCTTCCTTCTCTTCACCACCAAAGCTCTGAGATCCTCTTTCTTATGCTCCAGAACCAGGTCTTCCAGCTCTCTGAAATAGAGGTAGTACACATCCTCCTCATTTTCGAGGAGCCCCTCTTCTTTCATGAGGTTGCCCAGCTTTATGAAGATGCGTCGGAACTGGCCATATCCGAAGGTATAAAGAGAGCTCACCGATTCTCTTGTCACCGCCAGACTGCTGGTTCTTCTGTACAGCACCCGATTTTTCAGCTTTCTTTTCACAGGACGGGGCAGATCCGAAAAGGTGATCTTCTCTTCCTTCACATCCATTCCACCCGCCTGAAGCATCTCATAAATCAGTAAAGGGGTCTCCCGCCATGGTTTTTTGGAGCAGTCATTGCCACTGTCTGAAAAGTGGCCAAACTTCTTTAAAAACTCCTCGATTTCTTTTTCCAAAGCCCTCTTCTCGTCCACTGTCAGCATCTCTTTCGGCAAATGGTATTTTTTTCGGATCTCCGCCAGATGCACATGGGGACTGTACTTTCTTGCCGCTTCCTCCACACCGGACAATGTAAGATGCCTTACATCCACCCCTTCTTTTTCCAGGGTGCTTTTGAGGATCCTATGCATCATCATAAGAAGCATAGGCAGCATGATATTATAGTAGGTCACAGGTTCTGTTTCTTTCAGCACTTCTTTTGCAAGAACAAGACACTCATCCGGACTATTGGCATCCTCAATGGCTACAGCAAGCTCCTCGTAGCGGGAGCGTTTCCTCTCTTCCATCTTCCAATATTTTTTCTCGGCGGTCAGAAAGGAAGCGGTCAGTTTAAGAAGACTGGGCGCCCGCTTCAGGGCTCTCATTCCAGGTTTCAGATGGGGCTTTCTTGGTCCATCCTCCTCCAGCCCAAGAAGCAGTTCAAGGCCTTCATAGGGAATGCCCATGCTTTCAAACACCTGGCCAAATAGGGCCATATTGAAATAGGCTCTTCCGTAAAAATAGCCCGTGAGGTGATCTTGATCGATGCTTTGATCCCCCGTAAGACTCACCAGAATCTCCCGCCAGATCTTATTGATGAAGGAAGTGTTCACCGACCACACCAAAGGCTTGATGACACCAGGCAGCATCTCTTTTGTGATTTTGTTGGAATACACCGGTATGTCCAGTTTTGTGATGGGTCTCACTTGAAGATAGTAGATGTTCTTTCCATCGTATGCCCACTCCACGTCCACTGGACGTCCATACCCTTTTGCAATGGAGTCCACCTCATCACAGAGCTTTCTTGACACTTCTTCCGGTAAAAGTGCAGCCGAAGGTTTTTCTTTCCAGACTCCCCACTTCTCCACCCATCTCTCCGGTGCTTTTTTCTCCAGGATCTGAGATTCCCCATCTCCCACTGCGGCTTCCAGAATGATCTCTGAAAAACCGGTCATTGGATTTTTAGAAAACGCTACGCCAGAGACTTCCGCATGGACCATCTCCTGAATAATCACTGCCATACGGATGCTGCTTCTTGTCAGTCCGCTTTGCGCCAGATAAGCCATGAGCTTTTCGGACTGAAGAGAAGCCCAGACCTCAAGGATCTTCCGTAGAACCTCATCCGCTCCCCGTACATGAAGATAACTTTCAAAGGCTCCAGCACAGGAAAAATCACCCTGATCCTCCAGAGAAGCGGAAGAACGGACCGCATAGGAAATCTCCGGATGGAGATGTTCAAGCAGTTCTTTCCGTATGTGACTAAGAACTGCAGTTCCGCCATGCTCATACTCCTCCAGTGCATCATAAGCAAGCACAAATCCTTTAGGCACCGGATACTTGCGCTTCATCAGATACCTCAGATTTTTCGCCTTGTTCCCTCCCCTTTCTTCAACGGAAGAATCACTCAGCGGATAAAGATACCTTGATTTCATAGAAACCCCTCATTTACTCGTACTTTTCTCAGAATCCTCTTTGGAGCATTTATGCTGATCATTCAGTTTTTCGTTAATTCTAAAACAAATAAGTATAATATTATTATAATCTTCACTAGAAACGTATGCCATACACCCTTGAATTTTTGACAAAATATTCATAGCCTTTCCATATTGTCCATGGATTGCCAAAATAAAACACGCCACAAACATAGGATTATTCCAGTTCAGCTGTGAACTGCTTCTCTCAGATCAATATTATTTTTACACTTCTTAAAAACCATTGAAAACACCTTACTTAGAAAGAGTTTCCTTCCTGCTCCTTTGCAAAAACTTCAGTACTTTCTTCAAAAAAGCGCTATGCAAAAAACCTTGCTGTAAGGTATGATGATATAGGTTTCTCCACATCCGAAAGGGTACTGAGTATTCCAAAGTAAACTTAATATAATTTATCATTACCAAAAATACACAACAAAGGAGCGACAATTCATTATGTGGTTACTGTTTGCCATCATCACCACCCTATCCTGGGCATTCTCTGATCTGTTCTACAAAAAGGGCGCTGCCCCTTCTGATAAAACCAGTCACTTGAAGACCGCCATCATGGTGGGTCTTGTCATGGGTCTCCATGGGTTCTTCTATATGGTGATAAAGGACGTGGAGTTCTCCCCCCTCTATCTTGTCACCTATTTCCCTGTGTCCTTCATGTACATCCTGTCCATGACCATCGGATATCTGGGACTGCGCTATATTGAGCTTTCCATCTCTTCTCCGATACAAAACTCCTCCGGTGTGGTCACTGCGCTTCTCATTTTCTTTTTCTTTGACCACACCTTAAGCTGGATGGAAATCTTAGCCATCGCAACCATCACCCTGGGGATTCTTGCCCTGGCTTTGGAAGAGAAAAAAGAAGCGGATCTTCTCCCTCTCTCCCCCCAGGAAAAAAAGAAGTACCGCACAGGGCTCTTCGCCATCCTGTTCCCCATCCTGTACAGCATCATTGATGGACTTGGGACATTTTTTGATGCTATTTATCTGGATGAGCTTCAGCTCATCGGAGAGGATCAGGCGCTTCTCGCTTATGAGTTCACCTTTTTCCTCTGCGCACTCCTGCTTCTTCTCTATCTCAGAATAAAGAAAGAACCCTTCTCTCTTCTGGAACAAAAGGACAGAGGACTGGCCGCAGCCTTTGAAACCCTGGGACAGTTTTTCTACGTCTTTGCCATGGCGAGAAACGCCATCATCACCGCCCCTCTCATCGCCTCATACAGTGTGTTTTCTGTGCTTCTTTCCAGAATCTTTCTGAAAGAGAGACTAAGTAAGCCTCAGTATGCCAGCATCATCACGGTGCTTTCAGGAATTCTCGTTTTAGCCCTTTCTGAAGTGCTCTGAAATGAATCACACAACGCCGCAGCTCAACTGTTTCATAAAGTGTCAGAGCTGCGGCGGTTTTTATCATAAAAAATCTCTCAATCTTTTTTATGCAATTAACTTCAGGCCAGATTCTCCGATAAAGAGAGTAAAGATTCTATGAGAAAATCAACTGGGTATAGAGCAGCAAAATAAGAATCTCCATACGCATCAGAGAAGGAGATGGCTATGCTACGTCAATCTGTACGAGAAGAAATCACAACAAAGATGAGTCACATTGTTCTCATCACCTCCATCTTTTTATATTCATTTCTAGGTATCCTCTTAATCATTTCCACCCGGCATCCACTGGATCATCTGGAGCTTTTCAATCTTCCCGGGGTCATCACAGCCCTTCAGATGCTGATCTCCGTATATCTTGTGCTGCAGCTGAAAAAGATCGGTCTAAAAACCGCTCTGTTTCTGAACTTCTTAAGCATCCTCAGCGCAGCATTTTTTACCATCACCACCAGAACCATCGAAGCTCTTCCAGGACTGTTCATCTATACTTCACTGGGTTCCATCCTGCTGCTCATTGACCGGTATCAATGTCAGGTTCGCACCTATCTGAGAGAAATTGAAGAACATCGAAAACTTCTGGAAAAGAAAGAGGAACACCTTCTGAGACTGGCCTATACAGATTCCCTGACATCACTTCCGAACCGTGATTATTTCCAGGAGAAGCTGGAGAAAAAACTGGCCAGTTCCTCAGAGATCCTGTCTTCCTTCTGGGTGGCCATCCTGGATCTGGACACCTTTAAGAATGTCAACGACAGTCTGGGACACGAGGCTGGGGATAAGATTCTGAAAGAAACCGGCAGACGTCTTTCCTCGATCCGCAGGGAACAGACCATCATCGCCCGGGCAGGGGGAGATGAATTTCTCTTCATGGTGTCCGACACCAACACAGAACAGGAAATGAAAGAGTACCTGAAAGAGATCCAAGGGGTTTTCCAAAAACCCATGACCGTCGAAGGAAGAAGCTTTCAGATTGCCGCCAGCATCGGTGTGGCCGTGTACCCGGTGGATGGCATCACCGGACTCGAACTTCTGAAAAATGCAGATATGGCCATGTATGAATCCAAATACCTGGGGAAAAACACCGTCACCCTCTGCGATGCCTCCATCAAAGAAAAAGTGAAGAGAAGCACAACACTTCTCTTTCATCTTCAGGGTGCATTGGAGCGTGAAGAGTTTCACCTGGTCTATCAGCCCCAGCTCTCTGGGAGAAATCACCACATCATCGCCTTTGAAGCGCTGCTTCGGTGGACCAGCAGCGAAACCGGACCCGTATCACCTGGGGAATTCATTCCCCTTGCTGAAAAGTCAGGTCTTATCCACGAGCTTGGCCTGTGGGTCTTCCGAAAGGCCTGCAAAGATCTGAGAACGATGCAGAAGCATCATCCCTATCCTCTTTTTCTTTCCATTAATCTGTCTTTGCAGCAGCTTCTGGATCCAACTTTTTGTGAAAAAGTCAAAAGCATCCTCTTCGAAGAATCCGCCGATGCCAGCCGTATTGTACTGGAGGTCACCGAAAGCGTCGCCTTCCATCAAGACAGCCGCGTCATTGACAATCTGATGCTTCTAAAACGACTGGGATTTCTCGTGGCCTTGGATGATTTTGGAAAAGACTACTCCTCCCTTGGCCGCATCACCTACCTGCCCGTGGATATCCTGAAGATCGACATGGATTTCATCCGGCGTATTGATGAAGGAAACCAGAAAGATCTGGCCATCATACGTTCCATCATCCAGCTGTCCAGAAATCTAGGCGCCAAGGTTCTTGCAGAAGGTGTGGAGAATGAATCTCAGAGGAGCTTCTCCAGGCTGAAGGCTGCGACTATCTGCAGGGATACTTTTTCCACAAAGGGCTTTCCCTAAATGATGCCGTAGATTTACTGAAAAACCCCTCCTCCGGAGAAGCCGCCGTATAAAGATCGCAGTGCTTCGGCACGAATCAGAGCACAAAAAATAGACATTCCCATCAGGTTTTTCAGTCCTGAAAGGAATGTCTTTTACTTTAGCTTATTTTTTCTTTTTTACGTCTTAAGAGATGGAAAACTCCAGCCAGAACAAGCATTGTTCCTAAAAGAGGAATAAATATCTCATTTTCAGATTCCCCTGTGGCGGGCAGCTCCTCCCCAGGAGACTGACCTTCTGTATCGTCAAACTCCAAGGTGTTCACCACTGTCATTTCCACAGTATCCGGTTTTACAGGGCTGCTCTCCAGAATCGTAAAGGCAAAGACCTCCTCATTTCTGGTATACCCTTCCGGTGCTTTGATTTCTTCTATGGTATATCTACCAGGCGCGAGATCCTCCACCTTGATGAATCCATTCTCGTCACTCACAAGAATGATGCTTTCGCCTTCATCATGAAGATGTTTCAGTTCAAACTGGGCACCCTGTAAAGGCTGACCTTCTTCGTCCACCTTTTTCAGGAGAAGACTTCCCCGATAGTTCACAAACTGTCCAAGATCCAGGACATCTGGAGCACCATAATGCTCTTCTGTCACAGTGAACTCCAGTGTCTGTTCATTTCGGATATAGCCCGCTGGCGCATGGGTTTCCTTCAGCACATAGCTGCCTGGGAAGAGGCCTTCCGCTTTCACTTTTCCATCCTCATCTGAAACCAATTCTTTCCGGATGAGATTTCCTTCCTGGTCCCTCAGTTCAAAGACAGCCCCCGCTAAAGGTGCTCCCTTCTCATCGGTCTTTTCGAATTCCATCTTTCCTTGATGATTCTTCAAAGTACCCACAAGAATTCTCTCTGGTTCTCCAGCTGCATCCTCAGAAATTCTGAATTCATGAAGGGTCGGATCCAGAATAAAACCTGTCGGAGCGCTGATTTCTATAAATTCATATCCACCTGGAGTTAGACCTTCCACAAGGATCTGCCCCAGCGCGTCGGTTGTAAGTTCTTTTATCGTCTCATTGTCTTTTCTAAGGGCAAAGACAGCGCCTTCCAGTGGATTTCCACGCTCATCGGACTTTTGAAGCAGAACACTGCCCTGCCAGTTGATAAAGTCATCCAAGGCAAGTACCATCGGTTCTCCTTCTGCTTCCATCGGGATCTCAAAGGATACTCTGTCGGTATTTCTGATGTAGCCTTCCTGCGCTTTTGTCTCTTCCAGCCAGTAGCTTCCTGGGGAGAGATCTTTTAGACGTAGGAAACCTTCCTCGTCTGTCATCAGATTTTCCCGAAGCTTAAGTCCTTCTTCGCTGTAAAGCGCAAATTCTGCATCCTTCAGTCCTGTTCCATCCTCTGCTGTTTTTCTAAGGACAGCTGAACCTTTGTAATTTTGCAGTAAGCCAGCATCTACCGCTTCTGGAGCTCCTTCTTCCGAAGAAGCTATGGTAAAGAAGACCTTCTCTGTATTTAGGAGATATCCTTCCGGTGCCGCGGTCTCTTCAAAATAGTACTTCCCAGGTGCCAGGCCCGTTGCCAGAACCATTCCATTTTCATCACTTCTCAGGTCTTCTATGACCCGCTCTCCGTCTTCTGATACCACATCAAAAGTAGCCCCTGCTAAAGCATTTCCTTCATGATCTGTCTTGATCAGATAGGCGCTGCCAAGGTAATTGGTATAGTCGTTCAGGTAAAGCACGTCCACAGTTCCTTCATAAGTGTCTTCTATGGTGAATGCAACTTCTGTCAGATTTAGTAGGTAGCCTTCTGGAGACTGCACTTCTTTCAGCACATAGCCTCCTGGAGACAGCTCCTCCATGAGCACCTTCCCTTCTTCATCCGATACAAGACCTTCCTGAAGAAGAAGTCCTTCCTCATCGTAAAGAGCAAACTCTGCCCCCGACAGTCCATTTCCTTCTTCATCCACCTTTTTGAGCACTGCAGTGCCCTTGTGGTTCACAAAAGGCCCCACCAGAGCGGTTTCAGGTTCGCCTTCCGCCTTCTCGGGTATGGTGAACATCACAGGTTCAAGGTTTCTCAGGTATCCCTTTGGTGCTTCCACTTCGTACAACCCATAGGTACCCGGTGTTAGAGCCGTAAGTTTCACTTTTCCTTCTTCATCTGTGGTGAGACCTTCCCGCAGCACTTCCTGTCCCTCTTCGTCTCGAAGCTCAAAGACAGCACCAGCTAAAGGCTCTCCATCCTCATTTGTTTTTACAAGTTCTGCACTGCCTAAGTAGTTGATAAAGCTTCCTAGATGAAGCACTTCAGGTACCCCTTCCGCACTTTCAGCAATGGAGAAGGCTACTGTCTTGGTATTGAGAAGGTATCCTTCCGGTGCTCTGGTTTCTTTCAGAATATACTTCCCTGGTTCAAGTGATCCTATCCTTACCACGCCATCTTCATCAGATGTGATATTTTCCTGGACCACGTCACCGGACTCTTTGTATAAGGCAAAGACCGCCCCTCTAAGTGGCTCTCCTTCATTATTTTCCTTTTGAAGAAGGACCGATCCCTTATGGTTTTCCATAGATACCAAAACTCTTTCAGGAGCTCCAGCATCAGTCTCTTGAATACTGAAAGCCAGCGGTTCAAGGTTCCTGATATATCCAGCTGGCGCCTTGGTTTCCATGAAGTAATAGTTTCCAGGAGATAGATCCAAGAGGATCAGCTCCCCTTCTTCATCTGTCACAAGACCCTCCATAAGAGCCTCTTCCACACCTTCCTGATAGAGACTGAATTCAGCCCCTTCAAGACGCGCTTCTTCTTCCCCGAGTTTTGTGAGAAGGACAGAACCCTTGTAGTTTACAGCCTCTCCCGCATTCACCTGAAGCGGTTCTCCTTCGGCTTCGTCTGAAATTGCAAAAGCCACAGGTTCTTCATTGATCATATAGCCTTCCGGCGCTTTCACTTCGATGAACTCATAAGAACCAGGCGCCAGATTTCCAGCAGTGACAAGCCCCATGGAGGTGCTGGTGTATTCACCCACCTTCACGCTCACATCACCCAGTATTTCATAGAGCGCAAACACTGCGCCGCTTAACGGATTTCCATTTTCCGTCACTTTCATCATACGCACAGAACCTTTATAGTTGATGCGGTCTCCCGCAATAACCATGGCAGGTTCTCCGATTTCACTGTCAGGAATCACAAAGGTCTTTGGTGTTCTGTCCAGAACATACCCAGCCGGCGCTTTCGTTTCCACAAAGCTGTACCTTCCCGGTGAAAGATTCAGTGCATGAACTCTTCCATCCGCTCCGGATACAAGGCTTTCCTGAACCGTAGTTCCGTTCTCATCCACCACCTTAAAGACAGCTCCCTGCAGCGGATTCTTGGCAGCATCTGTTTTATAAAGTCTTGCCGCTCCTTTGTAGTTCATGTAATTGCCCAGATTAAAGTCTTTTGGTGCACCTTCCACCATCTCTGGAATGGTGAAAACCAGTCCCACCCTATTGAGAAGATATCCCGTTGGCGCTTTGGTCTCCAGGAGCTCATACGTTCCTGGGGAAAGATTGCTCACCTTCAGGACTCCTTGTGCATTCACCGAAAGATTTGCGCGAAGGACACTGCCCTCACTGTTCAGCAGGCTAAATACAGCTCCTGAGAGCCCGTTACCATTCTTATCTGTTTTCTTCAGTTCTACAGACGCTTTATAGTTTCTGACATTCACCACAGGTTTCATCTGGGTGCCGTTTTCTTCGATACGGATGTCGAAATAATGCTTCGCTGTATTTTTGATGTATCCTTCTGGTGCTTGGGTTTCCACCACATAGTATCTTCCTTCAGGAAGGTCCTCCAGATGAATGACACCGTCCACCGTTTTCAGGTTCTGTGCATACAGAGTGCCATCTGCTTTGTAGAGATCAAATACCGCTGCCGAAGTAATGAGTACTCCTGCCGAAGTAATCTTACGGATGGTTGCTTTGGTCTTTTCGTTGATGAAGCTTAAAATCTTCATCTCCCCATCCACGGTGTGATCCAATATAATTTCCATTCCATTCGCCAGTTCATCGCGGATGACATAACCTTCAGGTGCTGCCAGTTCTTTCAGAAGGTACTTTCCTCTTCTCAGGCCGCCAAAGGTCAGTACGCCTTCCTCATTGGTCACAGCTTCTCTTAAGAGCTGCTTCCCATCAGAAGTGAAGAGGCCGAAATGCGCTCCGGAAAGAAGTTCACTTTTCTCATTCACCTTTGTAAGAGCAAGTCCACCACGGACACTTTCTCCGGTTCCACCACCATCATTTTTCTTCACAATTTCTGAGGTGGCTCCACCGGTAACACTTTCCTGCACATTCTTTCCTGTGGCAGTATAAGCATTCTTTATCGCTTCGCCCTGAGGCGCAAGTGGATCAATATAGGAGCTGTAGCTCAGCACATAAGCTTCAGTGATTTCATTCGGGAAGTTCAGCTCAAACCGCTCATTGCCCGTGACAGGATCGGAGTAGAACTCCAGGGTGTAATCCTTGTCTTTTTCCAGCACTGTGGTTGATTTGGTGATATTCCCATTTATATCTACAACTCCCAGGACAACTTCAAAGGTTTCTTTCAGTAAAACCGAATTAAGATCCGGACTGTCCGTAAGAACAAATTGAGACAATTTGGACCGATTAGGGTTCAGATAGACTGTCCAGTCGGCACGCTCATTGAACGCACCTGCCTGTACCCCCTTTTTATCTGCCAGTTTTCCTCCGTAAGGAATGTTCACTGTGGCATTTAACCCAAAGCTGGTCTCTCCGCTTTGGAAGGTTGCATTGTTTCGGACAGAAGGTTCACTGATCAGTTCATTTTTGAACTGCGTCTTAAAGCGGATCCCCACAGCGGTTCTCTCGCCTTCCTGTCCCACAAGGGACACGGTGATCCTGTTTCCATTTCCTTCAGTAGGATATACCACCTGATACAGTTCAGGTGCCATTATTTTCTCATTGATGATACCCCCTGCTCCGTTCACTTCATAGGTGAACACAGTAAGAGAATCCGTCACATATTCCTGACTGGCGTCCAGCACATCCGAAATGGCATAAGGACTACCAATGGGAAGCCTTGCGTAGTTTGTATAGATGGACCAGGTGATTTTTTTCTCCACCGCGTTATAACTTCCGTTCTTGACACCATTTTTCGCTGTATACCCACCTGGAACAGTGTCCACAAAAACTCCGCCGATGGTATAGTCTTTTCCATCATACTTCCAGCTGATGCCTGCAGTGTTTCTATATGCCGCAGTGCCGTCACTGTTTCTTTCAAAATGCGTGGTATAGGTGAGTGTCAGCCGTTCATCCACGGTTTTCAGAAACTTTATCTCAAAACTTCCAGGTGTGGTTCCAGACGGCGCTGTATAGCTCAGCAGGTAGTCTGTCCCCTCCACCAATGCCACATTGCTGCTGTCCTTGATCAGCACTGTATCTTTTAGAAGTGATAGACCGTCTCCTGTGAACTGATCCGTAAGCACCAGATTCTCCATGACATAGCC
This sequence comes from Proteiniclasticum sp., assembly GCF_003514505.1. Classification (GTDB taxonomy): domain Bacteria; phylum Bacillota; class Clostridia; order Clostridiales; family Clostridiaceae; genus Proteiniclasticum. The sequence goes on along the minus strand of NZ_DOPX01000024.1, from coordinate 92,828 downwards.
ATTTCTGTTGATGACCACTTCAAATCGAATTTCTTTCTTTCCGACATCGGTGCCCACTCTTCTCTTGGTAAGTCCCTGCTGGCCATACCCGCCACTTCCAGAGGATGTTTTGCCCTGTCCCGTTTCCACTTTATTGTTTACTGTGCCTGAACCTGTGATGATTGGATCTCCTGATGTATTCACCATCTGAGTTTTGTAGCGGATGACATAGGCCTGTCCCTCAACATCCTGCAGGAAGTGAAGTCTGAATCCTGCCCCCGGGGTATAGGTCAGTTCATAGAGCTCAGTACTGAGGGGTATCTCTGAAGGAGAAGCATTTCCCTCTTCATCAATGACCACTGGATAAACATGAAGACTGTCATTTACAAGATTCATAACCCCCGCCGGAGTCCAGGTATCCGTCAGATATGCCACATCCATCGGAATGATTTTTTCATTGTAGTTGTATTCAATCTCCCAGCTCAGCTGCTGCTTTACACTGTCATAGACAGGTGCTTTCTTTTTCAGCGCATCTCCATAGCCACTGGAAACGGTGGCCTCTGCTGCATTCATCTTGCCATCGCTTGTGAGATTAGCTTTATTCTTAAAAACTTGAACTCCTGAAAAGCCCTCTGCAGGCTCCAGGATGGTTGTGGTGTACTCCAGACGGTATGCCCTCTGAAGGTCTTCTTCTACTACTCCATGAAGCGTGATCTTAGGATTACCCGAAACCATCTCCAGGGTGTATAAGGCTGGAGCCAATATTTCCCCAGGGGTTCTTTCCCCTTTGGCATTCATTTCCAGCGCTCTTACCACAAGGCTGTCTTCCTTGAATATCATATGGCTTGGCATCACATCGGTGATCACCGGGTCCACCATCTTCAAAAGAGCCGTGTTGATGTCCACACTCCAGTAAGCTTCCGTTGCGTTCCACCCTTCCCGGTTGATGGTCCCTTTTTTGTCAATGGCAGTGCCTCCCTTGGGGCTTACAGGGAAGGTCAGTGTAAAATCAGGATATCCTTCAAACTCGATGACCTGCTCCACGGTCTCATCCATCTCTTCTTCATCCAGAAATACCCGGAAGAAAAAGCTTCCAAGAACATCATCTCCATCCACATTCTCGTTGAAGAGGAAGTTCACCAGGCCATCTATAGAAACGGTCCAAGTTCCGATATCCCCAAGAAGTCCACTGGTAGCAGTAACAGGTTTCAGCTCTTTTGGCAGCGGAAAACTTAACGTATCTCCTGCTTTCACCTGATGTCCTTCTATCAGGTGGAAAGAGAAATGGATCTTCCCTGTTTCTTTCCCGTCGATGCTGTAGGGATTATCCGCACTGAAGATATTTCCAGCTTCATCTGTAAATTGAATCTCAATAAACCGGAAATCTTCTTCCACCGTACTCATGGATGTACTTTCTTCAAGAAGTGACAAAGCTTCCTGACTGTCCTTCTCTTCCTCCATCGCTTCAGGAACAAAGGTAAGGATATATCCTTCGTCTGTCTCATGGAGCACTGTGGATCCTTCCTTGTCTTCTCCCGTCATCTTAAACGGAATGTAAAGGGTTCCATCAAAGCTTTCATCTCCTGATAAGGACAGGCTGAGCTTTCCATTTTCAAATGCTATCTGAAGCGCCTCTTCCAGATCCGTAAGGTTCTCTGGCGCAAAAAAATCAGGTAAGGCTAAAATAAGATTTCTCTTTTCTTCTCCCTCCTGAAGGGTCATTGTCATGTCCAATGCCAGAAGATATTCTCCACCAGCTTTCATGGACTTTGTAAGATTCTTTTCACTGTCCGTCACATGGGCTGCTTTCATTAAGAACTCTTCTCCTACAGCATCTCCGTGTACTTCCACCGGAATGGCAAACACGCTCTGCAGAAGTAGAATCATAGCAAGAAGCAGCGCGCTTCCTCTACGCAGGGTCATTCGCATGGTTCATCCTCCTATACTCTCTCATTTCTATACAAACAAAATAAAACAAGTGAATGTCGAATCCCATTTGCTTTATTTATATTTTGTATTTTATAATAATAACTATCCATAGCTATTTATATTTTATCAAACTTATTCACTTGGGGTTCTTCAGTTTTTGCGTATCCATATGCAAAATTTGACGAATATAACCCCGATTTCTTTGCTATACTGCAGCTATGTTAAACTGGGATAATTATGGAATTTTGAAGGAGATCATCATGTGGCAAATCCTGTCAGAAAAAGATAAAAAGAAATATGCCCTTCTGAATGCACTGTACAGAAAATACGATCCGATCACAATCCAGAGCCTCTCAGAGGTTTCTCACCTGTCTCAGCGCAGCGTTCTGAATTATTTGGATGAGCTGAAAGTGGATCTTTTCCCTCTTTCTGGAGAGATCTATTCCTCCAACGAGGGAATGAAGCTGCTGCTGCCTGATTCCATCGGTATGGATTACTTCCAGAGAAAGCTTCTTCGGGAGAGCATCGGATTCCAGCTGCTTGAATACCTTTTCTTCCAGGGTGAAGCATCCTGCAGTGAGCTTCAGGAACATTTCTTTCTCAGCTCCTCCTCTTTAGAAAGGATTCTGAAGAAAATCAGAAAATCCCTGGAACCCTATCACCTCAAAGTATCTGGAAGCCCTCTAGCGGTAAGGGGCCAAGAGTTTTTCATCCGACGGTTCTATACACGGTACTTTTTTGAAGCCTACAGTCAGGACGAATGGCCCTTCAGAAATTTGGACAAAGAGAATGTTCATCGTCTCCTAAAAACTCATCCCCCTTACTGCCATGAGTACAGTAAATTCATCAAATCCCAGGAGATCCTTTTTCAGTTTGCAGTTTCACTTACGAGAGCCCAGAAAGGACACTTTCATCCCGTGTATCCTGTGTCCTTCTTCACCGAGAAGAAGCTTCCTGAGATCCGCCAAGAGCTTCGTCAAAGTCTTACCGGCTTCCCACTCGGAGCACTTTCTTTGGACACCGTCTTGGATGAACTCTCTTTCATGAAGCTTCAATACACTACAGAGTACTATAAAGAGCGACTTGAAAAAGACCCGGGCTTTCAGGAAAGCACCCGGGAGCTCTTTAGGCTGATTGAAGAAACCACTGACCTTTTCCAGCTGCCGCCCTCGAAGTACTGGCCTTTTCTCATCGAACTGTATAAACTTCTGCAGCTCCACGTGAAAGGGAAAGGGCATACTATTCTTCCGGACTATCTGCTTTTCAGAAGCCGTGACTTCATCATCGTCACGCATCATCAGTTGGAGTACCCCTTCTTCTACACTTATGTAACCAGCTATTTCAAAGAAATCCTAATCAGCCGTGGCGTGACCGTTTCCGAAGGGCTTCTGGAGGAGTTCTACTATACTCTTTTATGCTACAGCGAAGACCTGACCAGTCATCTTTTCAGAAATTTCAAATCCTGCAGCGTCCTTCTATACAGCCATCTCAGTCAGAACCACGCACAAGCGGTCCGGGATGTTCTCATCGCAAACTTCAACAGTATGATTGATGTGGAGATTTATAATGAATCAGTGCTGACAACGGAAGAACTGGAACGCTATCAGTATGATCTTCTGGTTTCCACCTCATCCGTGGAGATGGACACCAAAAGCGACGTTCTCTATCTCCATTTCCACGAAAAAGGCTATCAGATCAGTTCCATCTACAAAGCCATCAGCACTGTGGTGGACAAGAAGAAAGCGGATCAGATGAAACGGATCAAAAACTATATGGACAAAAAAGAGACCTTGAAAGAACATCCTCTGACCGAAGCCACATTTACTACCCAGTATTGGAAATAGAATAGAAAAAGGCAGGCGTCAAAATAACGCCTGCCTTTTATATATTCATATCAATTAGATTCTATCGATGAGCGGGAGAAAAAAACGGATGAAAGAACGTTCTGTCACCTGCTTTCTGATTTCAGACAGTACGAACTTCGCTTTTGGATCTTCAAAGGTATAATTGAGGTCCTCCCGGAAGCTTTGATCGCTGCTATAATGAATCTTCTTCGTAACAACATCCACATAGACATAGAAATCATCCAGCGTAAGCCGGAAATCCCGCTCTTCCATCTCATAGGACTCCATCATGAGATGCATCAGTTTCAGGTTCGGCGTAAGTCCACTCTCTCGTCGGTGAAATCCAGAAAATCCGTAGATCATTGTTGCGGTATTATAGTCCATGTTTACTCACTTCTCCAATTCTACTGAAAAAATACGTTTATGCTAAATTTATCGAAATTATATCAGGAGATTTAGAACTTATCAACCTCTATCTGTTTACAGTATACATTATTATAAGCTGTTATCACTTATCCTTGAATATTATTCCTTTCTGAAATAGGTTCTAACAAGCACATAACATCCTAAAATAACAAGAAGCAGATGCCACGCATCTGCTCCCTTTTACTATATCCTTTATTCTTAGCCCTTCTGAAATCCTGACATCTTCATGGTCACTGCTTCTGAGCTGATTAGAGAAACCATACTATCTGAGGAATCTTCAAAACACCGCAAGGAGAACACTTCTTCTCCCCCGTTGATAAAAATCTCCAAGGAGGTATGATCTCCTATGATTTTCAGATCCTTCAGCCCCAGCCGCAGTGGCACTTGCCTGATCTCCTTCATTCCATCCAGCCAGGAGACTCTTTCCACTGTAAACCAGTGATCCTCCAGTTTCAGTTCCACATCAGATGATACCCGGAGATGGATTCTCTGAGCCTCATGCTCATTGAGAACCTCCAGAAGAAACGATCCTTCTCTTCCAATCTTCAGATCCTTTCCGCTTACTGCATTTTCTTCTTTGAAGAAACGCAGAAGCTCTTTAACGGGGGACTGCATGACTTTCCCCTCTGCACTTATCCGAAGCTCTCTTGGTATACTCAAGTGGTGTACCCAGCCTTCTTTGAGTGTAGGTAAAGCTTCTTCCTTCTCTTTCTCCATGGTGCCCATCCATCCTAGAAGTAGAACTCTTCCATCGGGCATGTCAAAGGTCTGGGGTGCATAAAACTCGAACCCCCGGTCCAGTTCATCAAAAGGAGCTTCCTCCTTATGAAACCTTCCAGAGTCAAATTTTCCGGTATAGTAGCCCGTCTGAAAAATATTTTTAAAGCGGTGTCCATCCTCCGAAAGACCTTGAGGAGAAAAAAGAAACACATCTTTTTCTCCCAGCCTCACAAGATCCGGACATTCCCACATATACCCTAGGTCCTCTCTCTTCGTGAGAAGAGAACCCAGAAACTCCCAGTTCTTAAGATCCATGGACCGGTACAGGATGGTATCACCCGTGAGATCCTCCCTCTGAGCCCCAAGGACCATATAAAACTCTCCCTGCTCCCCTCTAAAGACCTTAGGATCCCGCACATGGGCTGTATAACCTGGAACTTCTCCAATTACCGGTCCAAGTTTTCTGAAGCTGAACCCGTCCTCTGAAACAGCGGCACACTGATAGCTTTCCCGCTCTCCTTCTTCATTCTTCACATTTCCTGTATAGAAGAGATACAGTTTTCCTTCATGAACCAAAGCGCTTCCAGAGTAGCAGCCATTCTTGTCGTAGGATTCATCTGGAAGAAGTGCAGGCTCATAATAAGTATAATGGACAAAGTCTTCTGTCACCGCATGTCCCCAGGCTTTGTAGCTGTGGTCTGTCCCTTCTGTATTCCACTGGAAAAACACATGGGTCAGCCCATTAAAATGCACCAGACCATTGGGGTCATTGAGAAGACCATGGGGAGGGAGCACATGGAAATCCATGGCTCCATTTTTCTGTATTTTGTTTTTCATCCTTATCCTCCTTACATCCATGATCCTCTATGCATCAGTTCTTATCAGGCATTGATTTCTTCAGAAATCTTCTTCGCCTGCAGTCTTACAAAGAAGAACGCACTGGCAAAAGCTGCAGCGATGACAATAAGGTACTGCACTAAAGCACCCACAGAGCTGGTGTACAGAAGAAGACCCGGAATAAAGGTGATTCCCATACCTGTAGCAGTCAGTCCAAAGATATAGGTGACAAGTCCGCCGATGGCTCCACCCAGAATACCAGAGATGAATATCTTCATGCTTCTCAGGTTCACTCCAAAGAGAAGCGGCTCTGTGATGCCAAAGAGCGTGGAGGTGGTGGAAGAGATGGCATTGGTCTTCTTCAGCTTGTTCTTCATAAGAAGCGCTGCACTAATGGCTGCTCCAAACTGCCCCGCCATACTGGCAGTGCCAAGAGGGTTCAGCACGTTGGTGCCTGTGTCCGCCAGAAGCTGCAGCTCCAGGATGGAGAGAGAATGATGAAGACCTGTGATGACCAGCACCTGCTGAAGACCTGCATAAATCATATAGCCGATGCCAAGAGGCGCTTCAATAAGCATCAGAATAAAATCAGTCACATACACTTCCATCTGATGGGTAATGGGTCCTAAGATGAACAGCATCAGGAAGATGGTGACAGTGAGTGTCAGAAACGGTGTAACCACCAGGTCAATGAGCTGTGGAACCACTTTTCTGAGATTCTTCTCAATCTTTGCCACCAGAAGTCCTGCAACGATCGCAGGAATGATGGAACCCTGATATCCCACAAGAGGAATGCTGATGCCAAGAAGGCTCACATAAAGAGGCGTTGCATCTCCACCTGCCACAGCCCAAGCATTGGGCAGCTGAGGTGCTACCATCATAAGACCTACAACGATACCGATGATAGGATTTCCGCCAAACTTCTTGGTGGCGCTATAGGCAATGAGTACAGGAAGGAACGCAAACGCTGTATCTGTCAGCATCTGGAACAGCATGAGCACGGTATCACTCATTTCTACGCCAAGTTCCAGAAGTAGGCCTCTCAGTCCCATGAGAAGACCTGTGGTCACAAGTGCCGGAATAAGAGGAATCAGAATATCCGCAAGGGTTCTCACAATCTTCTGTCCAGTGTTCATATTGGAGTAAACATCTTCCTTGAAGCTTGCTGCTTCTCCACTGCCCTGGGTGGATTGGAACTCCTGATATACTTCATTGACCTTACCTGTTCCAAAGATGAACTGGTGCTGTCCGGTGTTGAAGAAATATCCCTTGCTGCCTTCCACATTTTCAGCGAGAGCTTTGTCCACTTTACTGTTGTCGTGCAGGATGATTCTGAGTCTTGTGGCACAATGTTCAAAGTTTTTGATGTTTTCTTTTCCGCCTACGGCCTGCAGGATGTCTTGAATCGATTTTTCATGTTTCATAAGATTTCCTCCTCCATCTTAGGGTAGCATAAAGTACGTGCAGCATAAATATTGAACCGGTTCTAAAAATTCCACCAATCTCTGATGATTGTTTCGATTTTTAGAGTAATCCTGAATCTGTTTCTCATTTTACTTCTGTGTTCATCACAAAAATATCCTTCATAATCAAGGGCTTTATTCTTCTTTTGTGCTATTTTATTTAAAATAAGTTCGTGATATAATTTTATCTGATAATTGGAACCGGTTCTAATTTAGTTTTATTGTAGTGCATCTTTTTTCATTTGTAAAGGGTATCAGGCAAATTTAACAAAAAACTTTCAAAAATAAAAATCACCTAAAACCTTTGAGTTTTAGGTGAAATGCTGTACTCCTCTAATTAGAGCGCTTTCGTGGATTCCTTTGGGAGAAACTCTCCACTCAGAGCAATCTTCTTTGGAATTTCCTCTCCCTGCAGGAGCCTCAGAAGATTTTCAGCTGCGATTCTGCCCATTTCTTTGTAGGCATAGCGCACTGTCGTAATGGACGGTGTCACAAGATCCGTGATGGAGTACCCGCCAAAGCCGGAAATTGAGACATCCTCCGGTACTTTTCTCCCCAGGGTGATGCTGGCTTTATAAGCGGCCAGAGCAATGTTGTCTGTGGCACAGAGGATATAGGTTTCTTCTCTTCCTTTCAGGTATTCTTTGAGAAACTGGAAGGTGATGTCAAAATTAAAATCAACCTCTTCTTCCTGCACATCGATGCCTTCTTCGTTTTTAAGGACATCCATGACGCCCTTTTTTCGGAGAATTCCTACAGACTCGTCTTTCTCTGTGACCCCAAGATAGAGGATCTTCTTATGGCCGAGCCTCAAGGCATGTCTTCCCATGGCAGCTCCCGCTTCTTCCTCCTCATGGACAATGGCATAGGTGGCATCACTTCTCTGTCCTAGAAGAAGCACCGGGATCCCGATTTTTTCCATGGCTTCTTTATGGGCTCTCGTCACGTCTGTGGCAAGAAGAATGATCCCCGCCACCTTTTGCCTGGAGAGCGCATAGAGGTTCTCCACTTCCCTCTCTACATCCTGATCTGTATTAACGATGAGAAGCTGATAACTCTTTTCTCTTAGACATCGGTCCACACTCTGAAGGATTTCATTTGTCGCGTAAGAGTTCAGCCTGGGAATGATGATGCCGATGAGATTGGACTGCTTCACTTTCAGGCTCTGGGCGAAGGTGTTTGGCACATATTCCGTTTCTTTGATGATTCGGTCCAGCGTCTCTTTTGTCTTTTTGCTGACGGATCCTCCATTGAGATATCTGGAGACGGTGCTCTTTGCTACACCTGCAAGTTTTGCTATATCATTGATGGTCACCATGTCTTCTTCCCTGCCCTTTACCCTTTTCTTATCTTCATCATACCACAAAGGAACCGGTCACAAAATGAGCTTTGGAAAATCACTGAAAACATTGACAGAGTAGTAAACTTCACCCAAACTAAAAGAAAGCGAAAGAATAAAACATTTAGGAGGTATATTCATGAGACTTGGCGCAATTGAAGCAGGAGGCACAAAATTTGTTCTGGCCGTCGGAAATGAGAAAGGAGAAATCTTTGAGAAGATTTCCATCCCTACCAGAACTCCAGAGGAAACCATGAAGGACGCTTTGAATTTTTTCAAAGATAAAAACCTTGATGCCCTTGGCATCGGATGCTTTGGTCCACTGGAGCTGAACAAAGACAAGGAAAAATACGGATATATCACATCCACCCCAAAACCTCACTGGGGAGATTTTGATATTCTGGGCAGTCTGAAAAAAGGTCTGAATATCCCCGTGGAGATTGCCACAGATGTCAGCGGAGCTGCACTTGGGGAAATCACCTTCGGCGATTACGAAAAGGAGCATACGCTTCTCTACATCACCGTAGGCACAGGCATCGGTGGAGGCTATGTCATTGATGGTAAAATCCATAACGGGATGCTTCATCCGGAGATGGGTCATATCATGATTCATAAAAACCCCAAGGACACCTATGAAGGATTCTGTCCTTACCACAAAACCTGTTTGGAAGGCCTTGCTGCAGGCCCTGCCAATGAAGGAAGAACCGGTATGAAAGGGATTGACATCCCAGAGGACCATGAGTCCTTTGATTTCATCGCAGAATATATGGCGGAAGCGCTCATGTCCTATATCCTGATTCTTTCTCCCACTAAGATTGTTCTGGGTGGTGGCGTCATGGGTAGAACCTATATGATCCCTAAAATCAGAGAAGTCCTCAAGGAAAAACTCAATGGCTATGTGAAGACAGACCAGATGGAGAACCTGGATAAGTATATCGTTACCCCTTCTCTTGGCGTGGAATCCGGTATAAAAGGAGCCTTGGCACTGGCGCTCATGGCAAAGTAAATGAAAGCAGCTTAAAGGAGAAGCATCACTGCTTCTCCTTCTTTCATCTATTTATTTAAATAATGGTGTTGATCACTTCCAGCATCTCATCTGCAGTGGTGATGCTCTTGGCATTGAGCTGATACGCTCTTTGAGTAAGAATCATCTCCGTCATGCTTTCCGCAATATCCACATTGGACTCTTCCAGATGTTTGTGACGGATGACCCCAAATCCTTGGGCATCATCAATGCTGTTTGCCATTTCCATGCCTTCTGGGAGAAAATACTTGTTTTCACCTAAAGATATGAGGCCATCTTCAGCACCTGGCTGAAATAAAGCGACTCGGCCCAGCTCAATAACTTCTCCTCTATCATTCCGCCCGGAGATGACACCATTTTCCGAAATGCTCACCCCATCGTAGCTTCCGATGCTTCCCGCAGGAACATAGGATTCATAAACAAGACCATTTCCTTCTCCATCTGTCAAAGCACCATCTGCACTCATAGAGAAAGCTCCATTTCTTGTAAGAAGAAGATCACCAGCCGCGGTCATGACCCCGAAGAATCCATTTCCTTCTATCGCCATGTGGAAAGGGCTCTCTGAAGGCTTCAGAACCCCCTGGGTGAAGTTTGTTTTCGAGACCAGGGCTCTGGACCCTATGCCGATAGAAGCACCCTCTGCGTTCTCTGAAACCGCTGCATGACTTCTTGAGATCTCATTTCTCAAAAGGTCTCCAAAGCGGACCTCTTTCTTCTTGTACCCACCTGTGGTGCTGTTGGCAATCTGGTCTGCCACGTTATCCATGACTTTCTGGGATGTCTGCATCCCGGTAACTCCAATTCTCAATCCGTTAAACATCGCGTTCTCCCTTAATTACGGCCAATCTCATTGACCGTCTTCTGAAGTGTGTCATTAAGCACCGTCAGCGCTCTCTGATTTGCCTGGAACTCTCTTGAAATCTCCATCATCTTCACAATCTCAGCACCCATATCCACATTGGCGCTTTCAATGTATCCTTGTCTCACAGATGCATCGCCCATACCAATGCTGGCTTCCCCCGTCACATAGACGGTTTCTCCCCGGAGCTCAAAATTCTGTGTATCATTGAAATTGGAGATAAGAAGACGCTGATCTGAACCAGATATGGTTCCATCTTCCCTTACTTCAAAATATTCTCCGGACACAAAAATCTCTTCTACGCCACCCTGGCCATTGACTCCAAGGACGGGATATCCCTCTTGAGTCACAAGACGACCATCTCCGCTGATTTTAAAATTACCATTTCTGGTGTAACCTGTTTCTCCATTTTCCAAGGATAGCGTAAAGAATCCGTTGCCATCCAGCGCAAAATCCGTAGCAATCCCCGTTTCTTTCAGCACACCTGGCGTAAAATTCGTTACCGCTCCGTCAATCTCTGTACCAAAATTAATGGTGCCCAGTTCCTGCACTCTGTTGTTGTTTCTTCCCCCTGCACGGTTGTAGACATCAAACTCCTCCATGGCTCTTTGAATGAGGTCCTGATACTTGAATCCAGGAGTGTTCACATTGGCTGCATTGGCGGAGTTGTTCTCCTGCTTTTTCTGCAGGACATTCATCTGTCTTGTGACATTGTATAAGCTTCTAATGATCATTCTTCGTTTTCTCCTCCCAGATTGACTCGGACTTCTTCCGGATAGACCATACCTAAGTCTCTGGCCTTCTCCTCCACAGAAAGGTTCATAGAAAAGGACAGGGAAAGATTCATGAGGATGGCACCCACAAGGATCCCAGCACCCAGGGCGATATAAATATCAGACTTTACTCTTTGTAGTGTTTCGATAAGTTTTTTAATAGTAAAACCTCCCCTTTGCTGATGCCCAGTTCCCTGGCAGCCTCTGCCGTGCTCCGTCCCTCTTTTAAAAGGTCCCAGACCTTCTTCACATGCTCGGGCATGGGCTTCTTTTCCGAAACCTCTTCTTCCTCAAAAACTTCACTGCCTCTTAAAGACAGTTCCGCCTCCTCCTCAGGAAGGAGATCTGATTTCAGACTTTCACGCTCCATCTGCCATTTAAGAAGCTCCTCAAAGAGGGTCTTCTCCAGTATCTCCATTCGATGACGAAGATCCTTCACTTCCTCCTCTGCCTCCAATGACAAAGACACCTTTGAATCTTCTAAAGGAAACTCTCGTATCCATTCCTTATTATCGGAAAAAAGCAGCTGCTCTTTTGTCTCATCCGCTCGTTTCTTAAAACCATAGACCATGAGGGATGCCCCCAGGATCAGAAGAAAAATAAACATAATGATTCCATCCTTTTTATTTATGCCATGAGCTGCCGAAGCTTCATGAGAATTTTACCGTGAAGCTGGGACACTCTTGGAATTGAAATATCCATGGCATAGGCGATTTCCTTCAAGGTCAGTTCCTGGACATAATAAAGATCCAGAATGATCTGCTCTCTCTCTGAGAGCTTCGTTACCGCTTCCTTCAGAAGATATTTTCTTTCTTTCTTCAGGAGCTCTTCCTCCGGTGTATCTGTTTCATCATCCGGAATCATATCTGAAAGCTGGACCTCGTTGCCGTCTTTATGGAACAGGGTGGTTTCAAAGGAAACCTTGGATAAATAGTGGACTGTCTCATGGAGCTTGGAGAGCTCCTTCTCTCCAATCCCTAGTATGTCACAGATTTCCTGTTCATCCGGCGTTCTGTGATGCTCCTGCTCCAGACGCTCCTTGGCCTCATAATACTCATGAAGCTTGGCAATACGGTCTCTGGAAACCCTGCCGCTTTTTCTCATCTCATCGATGATGTTCCCTTTGATACGGACTGTGGCATAGGCCTCAAAGGGCACGCCCTTCTTTGGGTCAAATTTCTTCAGGGCATCCATGAGCCCTATGACACCGATGGAAAAGAGATCGTCTTTATCAAGATCTCCATCCCCAGCATCCATACGGCCCACAATCCTCTTCACAAGAGGAATGTACTTCAGTATGAGTTCGCTGTCCGCTTCTTTTTTCTCGTACCCCATGGATGACCTCCTTTACTACCTTTTTGTGGATTTTCTCATGAGCAGAAATACATGATTCACAATGAGTTCCTGCATTTTTTCTGTGATATGGTCAAACCTTACCCCATAATCGTATTTGATTCCTGAAGGCTTCACCATGAGCTCCCGGTGCATCACAGTGCCCCAGAGCTGTATTCTCCGCTGATTCATGACAAATTCAAGAATGATTCTCTTCCCTTCCTTGATGTCTTCGTCACAGGTGATTTTCATTCCCCCGGCACTGAGATCTACCATAAATCCAGGCTTCATGTACTTTGCGATCTCATCTCCCACAGCTTTCAGGTCCTTGGAGAAGGAAACACTGTTTGTGATGTACTCATTGGCCGTATAAAGAATTTCTTCTGTACAGGACACCCTCACAAAATTCCTTCTTTGTATGGTCTTGAAATTCTCAAGTCTTGCAATGGTATACGTAGGCGCTTCTGCTTTCACCCTCCTGGCAATGACTCCAGTGAAGTACATTCCCTTGGCGCTGTGATAGACCACAGCCTCCACCTTCTCTCCCTCATGAAAAAACCGGAACTTCTTGTCATCTGCCGGGATGGAAAAATCCACACTATACTCAGTCTTATCTGAAACCATCGCCTCCAGAATACTTCCATCCTCTGCAGTCAGCTGTATTTTTCCCCCAATTGTTATAAAATCCATCTCATCACCTGCTATGTGCCAAATATTTTTCGGAATCTGTTCCCCAGCTGCTTCAGCGTCGATATATTCTTGGTAAACACAGTCTCCTCCAATATTATACCAGCTATTTGCTCTATATTTCTACTAGATAGCGCTTGTGGATAGGACATCAGTACTGGTTCCTGATTCATGATGGCTTTTTCAAGCCTGATGTCATCAAAAATATATCCACAGTTCTCCAGTTCTATATGAAGAAAATTGCTGCAGGTGGCAAAAAGCTTCTCATAGGCCTCATCCCCTGCCTCTTTGGACGATACCTTGTTTACGATGAGCTTCACGGAAGACTTCAGTCCATAATGACTGAGAGTTTTCAGCACCCGATAGGCATCGGTGAGGGCGGTGGGTTCTGGTGTTGTCACAAGAATCACTTCATGGGCAAAGGTCATGAAACTCAAAGTTTCCTTACTGATGCCCGCGCCATTGTCAATGATCATCACGTCAAAGCCCCCAAGATTAATGAGCTCTTCAATGAGCTTCTCCTGGTTCTCCTCTGATAGGGACTCCATCTCCAGAAGACCAGAGCCTCCCGAAATGGCCTTGATGCCCATGGGTCCTTCATAGATGATGTCCTTGAGCTCTGCTCTTCCTTCCAGGTAATCAAACAGATCATACTCATAATGAAGCCCCATGATGATGTCTGCATTGGTCATACCGATGTCCGCATCCAGAAGCAGGACTTTCTTTCCTTTTTTTGCCATGGCAATGGAAAGATTCACAGAGATGTTTGTTTTCCCAACACCTCCCTTACCACTGACCACTGCATAGATTTTCACAAGTCCGCTTTTCACGGGCTCCATTTCTTTCTCGGGCTCTTTGCCGAACTTCTCAAAGATTTTCCGCCGTAAAGATTCCGCCTGGTCCATCATGATTTCAGCTCCTCCCACAAATAGGTGAGCACTCGGGAAAGCTCTGCTTCCTCCAGATCTTCCGGCACTTCCTGCCCATGGCAGAAATACTGCACCGGAAGCACTGTGTTTTCCATAATGCTCCAGAAGTTTCTAAAATTCTCCACTTCATCCAGTTTGGTGAGAATCAGTGCGTCATAACGAAGTTCTTTATAGGTTTTCAGAATCCGTTTTACCGTGTCTGTATCCTGAGACATGGAAATGGAAAGGTAAGTGTTCCTTTCCTCCGGAAGCTCCGAAAGATAGCCTTTGATGTCTTCCAGACGCTCTTCGTCCTTTGGACTGGCCCCGATGGTGTCCACAAGGATGATATCCACACCACTGAGTTCTTCCAGTTTTTTCCCGATGTCTTTAGGATCCTCCACCGTGACAAAGGGAATACCGAGGATCTCTGCATATTTTTTCAGCTGCTCCACAGCAGCAATACGGTAGGTGTCGATGGTGAGAAGACCCACGGTCTTGTTTTCTTCAAGGAGAGCTGTGGACGCGATTTTCGCAATGGTGGTGGTCTTTCCTACTCCCGTAGGTCCCACCAGCACATTGAGTCTGCCAAAGGGTTTCTCCTTGAGAAACGGATTCTCCTGATACACCTCCTGAACAAACTGAAGAAGATTTTCCTTTGTGATCTTCTCTTCCAGGCCATTCTTCAGTTTGTAAGCATCAAACTTCTCTTTGGCCAGGGGACTTTCTGAAAAGACCTTCCGGTGCAGCTCCTCTTCCATCATCTCCATTTCCTGCGCTTTCTGAAGTTCATTCCGGATGCTTCTCTCCAGCGTGCTTTTGAGGGTTTCTTTGGCCATCTGGATCATATCCGAGGAATCCTCGCTTTTCATCTGAGGTTCTTTGGAAAAGAGGATTTTTTGAAACTCCTCCTTTTCCTTCCGGTTTTTCTCATGGACCTTTTCTTCCACCGCCACGGTGACTTCCAGCATTTTCTTTCGGAACAGCTGATACCATCTGCCCGGACGTACCGGTTTCTGGCTCACGATGATGGCTTCCTTGCCCAGCTCGTATTTTGCGCGGATCAGCGCTTCTTTCATATCATGTACTACATACTTTTTTATAATCAACGGAATTCCACCATCCCTACTACTTCAATGGGTACATCGTTAGGCACTTCGTTCAGGGACAACACCACCATCTGAGGAAAGGTCATGGAGATGAGATTCTTCAAGGCCGTTCTGATCTTTGGAGAAGCCAGAATTACGGTCTGATATCCCTTCATCATGGCTTCATCAAAGGCGCTCTGGATACTGCTGAAGATTCTTGTGATCATTTCCGGCTCAAGGACTGGAATGGAGCCCCCCATGGATTTATGGATGTTCCCTCCGATGAGATCCTCCAGCTGACCATCTATGGTAAGCACCTTCAGCTCCCCGGTCTGATCCAGGTAGTCCTTCACTATGGTTCTTTGCAGCGCATGACGTACATGCTCTGTGAGAATTTCAGTGTCTTTGATGGAAACGGCATTGTCTGCCAATGTTTCCAGGATGGTCACAAGATCCGTAATGGGTACATTCTCTTTGAGAAGGTTCTGAAGTACTTTCTGCACCTCTCCCAGGGTCATGATGCCAGGGATCAGCTCCTCCACAATGACGCTGTATTTCTCTGACAGCTCGTCAATGAGGGCTTTGGTCTCCTGTCTGCCTAAAAGCTCAAAGGCATGTTTTCTGATGAGCTCCTTCAGATGAGTCACAAGAACAGTCACAGGCTCCACAATGGTATAGCCTGAAAGATCTGCTCTCTCCTTGTCCTTCTCCTCAATCCACAAAGCTGCCAGCCCGAAGGCGGGTTCTTTGGTGGGTATGCCCTGAAGATCAAAATCCTGGGTTCCAGGATCGATGACCAGGAATTTATGGACATAGATCTCCCCTCGGGCGATCTCATTTCCTTTGATCTTCATCACATAGCTGTTGGGCTCCAGCTGGAGATTGTCCCGGATCCTGATGGGATTTATGAGAATACCCATTTCTGTAGCACACTGCTTTCTGATCGAAGTGATATGGGAAACCAGGCTGGAGTCCGATCCTTCATCCACCAGAGGAATGAGGCCATATCCGATCTCAATGGAGATGGGCTCCACATGGTAAGAGCGCACCGTCTCATCCACATCTTTGATCTTGCTGATCTTTTCCTTTTCTCTCTCTTCCACCTTTCTCACGATCTCATCTTTGTCATTCTCATAGATGAGATATCCGCCAAGACCGATGAAAGCGCCAATGGCCACAAAAGGAATCGTGGGAAAGGCAGGAATGAATCCGATGGCTGAGATCACCACCGCACCAATCATCATGACCTTCCAGGTGCTGAACAGCTCCTTGGTGAAGGTTTTTCCAAAACTCTCATCCCCGCCGGACCGAGTCACAATAAGACCGGAAGCTACAGAAATGAGAAGCGATGGAATCTGGCTCACAAGGCCATCACCGATGGTGAGTTTTCCGAAATGACCGATGGACTCCATGATGGTCATATCCCCTTGCACGGAGAAAATGATGATGCCACCGGCAAGATTGATGAGCGTAATGATGATGCCCGCAACGGCATCTCCTTTGACAAACTTGGAGGCACCATCCATGGAGCCATAAAAGTCCGCTTCCCGCTGAAGATCCAGTCTTCTTTTCTTGGCCGCTTCCTCATTGATGAGACCTGAATTAAGATCCGCATCAATGGCCATCTGTTTTCCAGGCATGGCATCCAAGGTAAATCTCGCTCCAACTTCAGATACTCTGCCTGCACCATTGGTTACGACCACCATCTGCACGATGGTGATGATGATGAAAATTACAGCCCCCACCACATAGTTGTTCCCAGTGACAAAGGTGGCAAAGGCATTGATGACTTCTCCCGCATCTCCTTTACTCAAAATGAGCCTTGTGGAGGAGATGTTGAGGCCAAGACGGAACATGGTCATCACAAGGAGAAGACTGGGGAAAATGGAGAATTCCAGAACACTTTTTGTGAAAAGCGTCAGAATAAGGATCATCATGGAGATGGCCAAATTCACCGTAAGCAGAAGATCCAGAAGAAAAGAGGGCATAGGAAGAATGATGATGGCAATGACACCCACCACAGCAAAGGCTATGAGAACTTCAGCATATTTTCTTAAATTGTAAAGACTTGCTCTTAGACTCTGCGGCATAACATACTCCTATCTATCTTGCTTTTTTCTTGTTGTTCATGGTGAAAACCAGGGCCAGGATCTCTGCCACGGCCTGATACATCTCCACAGGCACAGAGGAGCCAGGTTCCACCTTATAATACATACTTCTGGCCAGCGGCTTGTTCTCAATGATGGGAATCTTTTTCTCTTTGGCCAGCTCTTTCATCTTCATGGCTTTATAATCCAGTCCCTTGGCCATGACCACAGGCGCATCATCTTTCCCTTGCTCATAGCGCAGCGCAATGGCAATATGGGTTGGATTCGTGATGAGCACCGTAGAAGCCTCCACGCTCTGCATGGTTCTTGCCATGGACATCTGACGCTGGATCTGCTGCCTTTTCTGCTTGATTTTGGGATCTCCCTCCATCTGTTTGTATTCTTCTTTGATCTCATGTTTTGTCATCATGAGATTCTTCTTATACTCTTTTCTCTCAAAGACAAAGTCAATGAGAGCCAGCACAAGCATAAAGGCTGCAATATTGATGCTGAGGGTCCTGGTTACCTCGATAAAGAAACTGAACATTTTCTCCAGTCCCACACCACCGAGATTCAGCAGCGGCTTCATGAACTCCTGCAGTCCCGTGTAGGTGAGATACACCACAATAAAGAGCTTCATGAGACTCTTGAACAGCGTAAACAGGGCTTTTTTTGAAAAGATGTTCTTTGCACCCTGCAGTGGATTCAGGCGCTTAAAATCAGGCTTCAGAGGTTCCACGGTGAAGAGGAATCCCACTTGCATCACATTGCTGAGAATCCCAATAAACACAGCCACCAGGCCAAAAGGAAGAAAAATAACGAGCACCTGTAAGAGAAGTTCTGACAGATATGTGCCGGCATTGGCCGGACCCAGTTCCTGTCCTAGGGTGGAAGATAAGGTGAACTGCATGAAAGTTCGGGCATTTTTATAGAGATAGTCTCCCAGCGCTCCAAGAATCAGGGCAAAAAGAAGAAAGGAAAGAGCAGAATTTAGATCTCCACTTTTGGATACCTGTCCCTTTTTCCGGCTGTCCCGGAGCCTTTTGGGGGTCGCCTGTTCGGTTTTTGAGTGTTTGTCTTCTGCCATTTACCTCACATCCTTCTATCTGAACATCTCCACTGCTTTCCCCATATACTCCGTCAGAAGAGCGAGCGTCTTTCCTCCATGGTTCATAAAAGAAGAGGCCAGAAACAGAAACAGCACCATACCTAAGAGAGACTTCAGCGGCATCCCCAGCATGAAGACATTGATCTGAGGCACAGACCTGGAAATCAGCCCCATGACGATATCTACCACAAGAAGCACAATGAGCATGGGTGCTGCTATGCTGAAGGCAATCTTGAAGCTGTGGGAGAAGAGAAAGAGGATCCCTTCAAGGTTGATTCCTGAAAGCCCCAGCTGTCCCGGAAGAGCCACCTGGAAAGAATCCATCACCGCCGTCAGCAGCGTGTGGTGAAGGTTCATCATAAAGAAAACCATGATGCTCATCCAGTAAAAGAGGCTGCCGTAATAGGAGGAAGTGGAACCTGACATAGGATCATACACAGCCCCCATGGAATACCCCACCTGAAAATCGATGAGCTGTCCCGCCATCTCCACAGCAGTGAAAATAAGCTTTGCCATGTACCCCATGGTGAGACCGATGACCACTTCCCGCGAAACCGCCAGAACAAATAGGACCGTTTCCTCATACACAAGGACCTCGGGTGCTCTGAAATACACAAGAAGACTTAAGATGAGGGAAAAGAACACCTTTGAAGTATTTGGCAGCGCTTTATGGGAAAATCCCGGGACCACGGTAATAAATGCGGTGATTCTTGCAAGAATATACAGGAATCCTTGAATTTCAAGCTGCATCATGTGTCCCCCTAGAGCCTGTTGATGACATCAAAGGACTGGTTCATAAATGCAATCAGTGTATTCATCATAAAAGCCCCAAGCAGAATGAGGCTGAGCAGCACCGCAATCATCTTTGGCACAAAGGTCAACGTCTGTTCCTGAACCTGAGTTGTGGCCTGCAGGATGGAAATGATGAGCCCCACCACCATGGCTATGATAAGAATGGGCGCAGAGGCCTTGATTGTTGTCATGAAAGCACTTCTCATAAGATCCAGTGCCATTACCTGATTCATCTTAAAAACCTCCTAACTGAATCCCTTGAGAAGAGATTCCACCACAAGATACCAGCCATCCACAAGTATGAAGAGAAGAAGCTTAAAGGGCAAAGCGATCATGGCCGGAGGCAGCATGAACATACCCATGGACATGAGGATGCTTGATACCACGATGTCCAGCACAAGGAACGGAAGAAAGAGTATAAATCCAATGGAAAAAGCAGTCCGAAGCTCACTGATGGTGAACGCGGGAATGACGACTGTCAGCGGAAGCTCCATGGGATCTTCCACATTCTCTAAGTTCCCCGACCTCATAAAAAGAGCCAGATCTTTCTCTCTGGTCTGCTTCAGCATGAACTCTTTGAGAGGCAAAGCTCCAATCTCCAGCGCCTCTGCCTGGGTGATCTCTTCTGCCACAAAAGGCGTCACGGCTGTGTCCATGATCTCGTTATAGACCGGCGTCATCACAAACATGGTAATGAAAAGTGCAAGGCCCATGAGCACCTGATTGGGCGGTGTCTGCTGGGAACCCATGGCATTTCGTAGAAAAGACAGTACCACCACTACTCTAGTGAAGGCTGTAGTGAGAATCACAAAAGCCGGTACTAAAGTCAGGATGGTCAGAAGCACGAAGACCCTTACGGTATCTACCGTCGCCTGGGGTCCCCGGTCCGGATTGTTGAAATTGATGCCCCACTGACTGAGATCCAGGGCAAAGGTCTCTTTTACATTGAACGCGAGACCCAGTCCCACAAAGAGTGCCAGAAACAGCACCATTTTTTTCCTATTCACGGTCATTCCTCTTTCTCCACATATGCATCACCGGATTCTCTTCCAGCTGTCTTCTGCGCCTTTCCATCATTTCCTCCACCTCTTCCGGTGGAAGCTCTTTCAGAAGATCCACTTTTCCTGAACTGACACTGGCCAGATGATAACTTTTCCCCACCCGTACCACCGCAAGGAACGCCTGGTTGGTCAGAGGCACCTTCTCCACCATCTGGATGTACTGGTTTCCTCCATAGTTCATCTTCTTCCCAAAGCGAAGCACCACATATAAAAGGGCCAGCACTGCCGCAAGGCCAAAGATCATTTTCAGAAAGGACAGGATCAGTTCAACAGTTTCCATGGACGCTCCTTTTCCTACTGCACCAGAAACTCAGTGAAGTAGACTTCTGCCACCACATCTTCTCCGAGGGCGGCATTGATGCTGGCTTTGATTTTAACTTTGGCTCCCGCAAGGCCTCCTTCTTTCAGAAGATCTTCTGGGGTATATTCCATGAGATCATGAATAATAACATCTCTCAGCTGACTGGTCTTATTGGTCAATACTGCCGCGTGGTCCTCATTGGTATAAAGAAGAGAGACATTCGCTTTCAGATAGGTGGTTTTCTTCCCTTCCGTTCTCAGATTCACCACATAAGAGTCCATGGGCATCACAAATTCCTCATGCTTCTGGAATTTAGCCATGATATCCGAGATCTTGATGTCTGTTGCGATGAACACCATAGCTACAGATCCCACCATGATGATGAAACTCATGATCACGATGATGATCACCAGCACGTTGGGTTTCTTTTTTTCTTTTTTCTGCTTTTCTTCCTGAGCCATTTCCTATTCCTCGCCTTCATCCATGATAATCAGTAAATTCACCCGGCGGTTCAGTGCCCGGTTTGCTTCAGTGTCATTGGACACAATGGGTCTGTATTCGCCATATCCTATGGCGGAAAGCCTTCCCCCTGGAATGCTCTTCTCTTCGGAAAGATATCTCACCACCGCCAGAGCTCTACCTGCGGAAAGTTCCCAGTTGGTGTCATACTCATTGGAGTTATGAGGCACATTGTCTGTATGTCCCTCCACAACGATCTCATTTTCAAAAGAGAGAAAGAGTCCTTCGAGATCCGAGAGGAGGCTTCTTCCTGAGTCCTTGATCACCGCTTCCCCGGATTCAAATAAAATGGCTTCACGGATATTCACAAAGACTCCGCTTTTATTGAGGCTTACCGTCACCTCTGCCTGGAGACCTTCTGTTTCCACATAGTCCTTCACTTGGCTGTACATTTCCAGGGTGCTTTCAGAAATCTGAGGATCCAGTTCATCCTCCTCCTCTTCATAGGTGGGATTGTCCAGAGGAAGCTCCTCGTTGGGTCCTTCCATCTCTATGATGGAACTGGAAGCTTCGCCGGAAAGAACCGACTGGAGACTCTGGGTGATTTCCTTGAATTTCTGGGCATCAATGCTGGACATGGAGTACAGAAGAATGAAAAACGTAAGGAGCAGCGTCATCATATCCGAAAAAGTCGCCATCCAGGCTGGTGCACCCGGACTGGAGGACTCTGATGATTTTCTGGGTCTTCTTTCCTTACTCATAAGAAAGCGCCTCTTGGGTTACGGTTCTCTCTGACTGAAGGATTTTCACTTCTTCAGGAGACAGATAGGTCATGAGCTTCTCTTCCAGGATCCTGGGGTTTGTACCCGCCTGGATTTCCAGAATCCCTTCGATGGCCATTTCCTTGGAGACCATCTCTTCATTGGTCTGGGCAGAAAGGTTGGAAGCGATGGGAATAAACACCAGATTGGAGAAGAAGGATCCATAAAAGGTTGTGATGAGGGCTACAGCCATACCTGATCCGATGGAGGAGGAATCTTGAAGATCCGCCAGCATGATGATGAGCCCGATGAGGGTACCAATCATACCAAAGGCTGGAGCCAGTTCTCCCCATTTACTGAAGATGCTTTGCCCCATGCGGTGTCTTCTTTCTGTGGTCTCCATTTTAAGGGTCATGATCTCCCGGATCACATCCGGGTCAATGCCATCCACCACCATTTGGAGCCCTGAGGTTAAAAATTCATCCTCCATGGTCTGAAGATCGTCCTCCAGGGCCAGAAGACCATCTCTTCTTGCTTTTCTTGCCATTTCAGAGAACATACCGATGAGTTTCACCCGGTCCTGTTCCGGCTTATTGATGAGAAGCTTCATGATTTTGGGAAGCTTCATAATGTCTTTCATGGGAAAACTGATCACAAGAGCGGCTAAAGAGCCTCCCAATGTGATGACCAGTGAAGGTACATGCAGAAAGCTTGATATATCCCCACTGGATGTGATGGACCAGACAACAAGGACAAGTCCCGATGCCAATCCAATCAGTGCACTGTAACTTTTTTTCATTTCGCGTCACCCTCCAGAATGCCTGCAAAAATCTGTCTTTTGTAGGCCACTATTTTTTGAACAATTTCGTCCGCTGTTTCTTTGACACGAAGGGTTTTGCCGTCGGTCAAAGTGATCAGTGAATCTGCAAGAGGCTCCACTTTATAGATTAAATCGATATTCAGATAGAAATCGCTGCCATTTAACGCAGTGAGTTTGATCATAGGTTTCGCCTCCTCCATATCACTGTTCTACTTAACCAATCGGCTATTTAAGGAGAATCTTTAGCCGATCCTCCAAATTGCGTGAAATTTTCCCTATCTCTTCAGGCTCAAAAGCTCCTGAAGCATTTCGTCTGAAGTGGTGATGGTTCTTGAGTTTGCCTGGTAGGATCTGGAGGTGATGATGAGGTCTGTGAACTCATTGGCCAGATCCACATTGGACATTTCCAGCACACCAGAGCGCACAAGGCCATATCCTTCGGAGTTTGCTGTGCTCTTCACATCGTCTCCGGAGTTTCTGGAAGCTCTGTAGTTGTTGTTTCCCATTTTCTCAAGACCTTCAGGGTTTTCAAACTTTGCCAGAACCATTCTGCCAATCTCTCTGGCCACACCATCATCGTAAACACCGATAATGGTACCGCTGGAGTCGATGGAGAAGGTTTCCAGATTCACATTCACAGCATTGCCATCGGCGTCTGTGTACGAAAGCTCATTGGTGATCTTCAGCGTCTGGAGATTGGAAGGTGCAAAGTCAGCAGGCCAGGTTTCATTTTCAAAATCATACATCTGTCCCACCACTCGGTAACCCGAAGCATTCACAAGGTTTCCAAGGCTGTCTCTGTAGAACGCGCCATCTCTTGTGTAAAGCCTCTGATTGATGGGCTGGCCTTCCGGCACATTTTCCTGGGTCACGATGAAAAATCCAGTACCTTCCACCGCAAAATCCAGATCTCTATTGGTTGGCTGCAGACCTCCGTTGGTCATGATGGTGTCGATGGCACCAACCTTTACTCCAAGGCCCACCTGCTGTGCGTTTACGCCTCCGATGGCCTCTTCTGTGCTGGCCTGTGCATAGGCAAGGGTCTGACTCAGCATATCCTGGAATCTTGCTCTGCCGGATTTGAATCCGGTGGTATTCACATTGGCGATATTATTACCGATTACGTCCATTTTTACCTGATTGGTTCTCATTCCGCTAACTCCGGAATAAAGGGATCTTAACATAATAAATTCCTCCTAGGATGTTTATTTTTCCTTTTTCTGTACTTTGCATCCGTCATTCAGCAAAGTCTATATGGCTTCCTCAAGAGGTCCAGCCATTACCTGATTTTTACAAAACTGTCGATATTGGTGATGGTCTCAATCTCCGCATCCTTCATGGCAGTGATGATGGTACGGTTTCTGATGCTGGCGATGAATGCGGCATCTTTGTATAGAAGAAGCCCTTCTCTGGCACCTTTCTGATCTAAGGTATCCACAGCATCATTGATCTTTCTCATATCTTCCTCTGAGAGCGAAATGTCCCTCTTATCCATGCGGTCTTTGGCATGGGCGGACAGTTTTACGGTCTCTTTGGTTTTTTGAATGGATTCCAGATAAAGACGCTCAAAATCACCTGAGGGCTTTTTCCCCTGGACCTGTCCCGGATGAGTGGATGGGATGATCTGACCATTTTGAATTTTAAAGGACATCTTCCTTCCCTCCGATCTCTTCTATGAAGCCCATGGGATACTCCTTACCGTTCACCACAGGATAGGCAACCCCTTCCCGGTATCTGACCTTTTCCACGATACCCGTGAATCTTTCCTCTCCGTCAAAAATGCTGACTTCCTTGCCCACCAGAGAAAAAGACATCTGCTGCTGAGACAGCATGGTCATGGTGCCGATGCTTGAAACCAGATTGTTCATCTGCTCCAGCATGGTGAACTGGGTCATCTGATTGATGTACTCTGTAGGGTCTGAACTGTTTCCGCCCAAAGGGTCCATATGCTGCAGCTGTGCTGTCAGGATTTTCAGAAAGTCGTTGACGTCCAATGTATCATTGGATTTCACCTCTTCCTGACCATACACATTGGTGCTTTGTACACCGATTCCGTTGATTCTCATTTTCTTCACCTGCTTTCCTATGCAAGAATACTGATGCCCTCCTGGCTCTTCAGGGCCACAGGACTGTACGAGCTCTTTTTTTCAGTTATTTTTCCATACCCTCTTAACGTCATCTCCTGAGATCTCTTTTTCATCTCATCCTGAGGGTTCTGTCCTTGGAAGCTCTGATTATGGTCAGAGAGATTTGTGGATACTTCCAGCTTCACCACCTGAATGTTCTGGGCTTTCAGGTTCTCCTGCAGTTCCAGAAGTTTTCCCTGGAAAATCTGGCGGATCTCCTGACTTTCTGTCATTAGTTTTCCAGTGATCTTTCCATGCTCCATGGAAAGAGTCAGTTCCATCTCCCCCAGCTCTTCCGGATGAAGTCTCAGTTTCATGGTGGTTGTATCCCCATTTTTCAGCGTCTCCATGGATTTTACCATGGCATCTTCTGTGATTTTGAGGTTTTGGCTCATCTCCTGTTCTGTCACTTTGACAGCTTTTCCATCAGAAAGCCTCACTTCCCTTGCAGGAATAGACTCAGCTCCGACTTGCAGAAGATCTGTCTTTACAGAATCCCCCGGCTTTTCTTGCTCTTTCCGTAAAGAAGCAGCAGATTTCCCTGATGCCTTGTCAGCGTCACCATCCATCTGAAGGGATGCTTTATTCTCCGTTCTTTCCACAGCATCTGAGCTTTCCTCCACAGCTGCACTCACAGTCTTATGGGTCTCATTTCCTAAGATGCTCCGAAAAGCCACCTCATGGATTGTATCCTGCCCATTCTTTTGTCCCTGCTGCGCCACATCCTGATTTTTCATTCCAGATACCGCGTTCCCTTCCAACGAAGAGATCCGTTCCTCCTGCTTCATTTTCAGCATGTCCAGCACTGCAGTATAGATCTTTTTGTCTCCATTTTCCAAGGATCCAAGAAGACCTTTGACACTCTGTAGTTCCAGAGCATTCTTTGGGTTTTTCTGAGCTTCCTTCAGAAGATCGATGCCTTCATCCAGAAGGTTCTCCGGAGTCACTGCCTGAATGTTCTCTTCTGGCAGTTTCGAGAATATCATCCCCACAAGCGCTGCTGCAGCTTCTTCTAGAGAGAGATCCTCCTCTTTCCCGACAGATTCTGTACCACCTTGACTACTAACAGCTCCGGCTTCTATACCGCTCTGTCCTGTCACCTTCTGAAGCAAAGAGGAAAAAAGCGCTCCATCCACTTCCACTGCGGTCCCTGCCGTATTTTGCGTTCCTGTTGTGCCCATCATGAGATTCATGATGTTTGTTTTCATCTCATTTCTCACCTCCTTTCAGTATTCAGCTTTTTGAAGGCTCTCAAAGGGAAACCCTTCACCTTCCGTATGCCTCTATGAATAAAAGTCACTTGATGAATCTCATGACACTGAGATCATCCAGTTCCTTCTGTTCCGTATTTAGAAGGTCCAGGCGATATTTCTCCCGGTCCTTTTCTTTCAGCATCTCCATGATTTTCCGGTCTTTCCTGGCTTCAATAAGCACATGCTGCGCAGCCTCCGCTTTCACAGAGATTTCCTTTACTTTGCTCACTTGCCTGTCCACTTCCGCTTTCAGTTTTTCCCTGTATAAAAAGCCCATTTTCATGCCATAAAGATCCTCTTGCTTCACTTTTTTCTTTTCTTCCAGGGTTTCCTGCAGATCCTTCAGGTGCTCCTCTTCTGTACGAAGCTTATGGGTGATTTTGGCAAAGTCTTCCACTTTGACTTTTTCCACATTCTCCCGGTATTCCAGAACTTTATCCATTTTGAACTTATAGCTCTTCATGTCTTTACTCCTTCCTGAAATGATTCCTTATGGGTCTTACCTTCTGCCAAAGATCCTATGGAGCTCCTCCACCGTTTCCTCAAAGCTTCTCGCATCCTCCACATCCTGTTTCAGGAATCGGTCTATGAGAGGCTTCAGTTCCACTGCTTTATCAAGATCCGGATTTCTTCCCTTTGCATAGGCTCCCACATTGATGAGATCTTCTGACTCCTGATACCTGGCCATATTCTCTTTGAGCCTTCCAGCAAAGTCATAATGCTCCTTGGAGACGATCTCCTTCATGACTCTTGACACACTCTGCTGCACATCAATGGATGGAAAATGGTTCTTTCCAGCGAGCTTTCTTGTGAGTACGATATGCCCGTCGAGGATACCCCGGACCGCATCTGCTATCGGTTCATTCATATCATCCCCTTCCACCAGCACCGTATAGAAGGCAGTGATGGAACCATCTTTGGACATACCGCTTCTCTCCAGAAGCTTTGGTAAAGCCGCAAACACCGATGGGGTATATCCTCTGGTGGTAGGAGGCTCTCCAATGGCTAGGCCAATCTCTCTTTGCGCCATGGCAAATCTTGTGACAGAATCCATCATGAACATGACTTTTTTGCCCTGGTCTCTGAAATACTCCGCAATGGCTGTGGCCACATAAGCCCCCTTGAGTCTAACAAGAGGAGGCTGGTCCGAGGTGGCGCAGATCACAACAGATTTTTTATAGCCATCGGGCCCCAGATCTCTTTCAATAAACTCTAGCACTTCACGGCCTCGCTCTCCGATGAGCCCTATGACATTGACATCCGCATCGGAATATCTGGCAATCATTCCAAGAAGGGTACTTTTCCCTACTCCGCTTCCGGCAAAAATACCGATACGCTGACCTTCCCCACAGGTAAGAATACCGTCTATGGCTTTGACCCCTGTACTCATGACCTCCTCAATCTTCCTTCTTTGGAAAGGATTGGGAGGCATATTGTTGATGTCGCCAAATCCCGTCAGTTTTCTCTTGATCTCATCCATGGGATTTCCTAGCCCGTCCACTGTGGTGCCAAGAAGCTCATCTCCGACTCTCACCTTCAGTGCGCTGCCTGTGGGCAGCACCAGGCAGCCTGGACCTATTCCCTGCACATCTCCCAGGGGCATAAGAAGAACTCCGTCATCCTCAAACCCCACCACTTCAGCAAAGATCTTGTTGTGGTCATCCAGAAGAATTTCACACACTTCTCCCACAAACACCTTGAGTCCAACGGCATGGATGATGAGACCGATGACTTTCTTCACTTTCCCCATTTTCAGGGATAAGGTGCTTTCATCCAAAAGCTCTTCCAGTCTGTCAAAGCGAACCTCTGTCATCTTTCTCCTCCTCCTAGCTAAGGGCCAGTTCTATGAACCTGTCCAGCTGTTTTCTGATAGACAGGTCTGTGATCTGATACTCGTTCTCCACCCGGATGTCCTGATCACCGAGGGTCTTGTCCGGAAGAATCAGAATATGCGCATTGGGGCATGTTTTTTCTATTTCCGGCACATATCGCTTCATATGCTCCACCTTACAAGGGTTGCAGCTGATGATGACATTCTGGACCTTACCGTACTCCTGAAGAATAGGCCTTGCCAGAAGCATCACATCCTCTTCACTCTCTTTGATGACTTTCTCGAGGATTTTTTCCGCAATTTTTGTAGAAAGCTTCAGAATCCTTTCCTCATTTTCAAAAAGGTACTCTTTCGCGGCTTTTTCTGCTTCTTCCAGGTAGGAAAGCGCCTTCTGTCTTATGGCTTCCGCCTCCTGGTACGCCGACTCTCTGCCGAGTCTCACACCTTCCTGGAACCCTTCTGATCTTGCTTCTTCCAACACTCTTTCCCGTTCCTTCTGAAGATCTTGACGGGCTTTTTCCAGCATGGCCGTTTTTTTGATTTCAATCTCTTCCTCCAGATTCTTACGGATCTCCCGTTTCACCACATCCATGGGATCTTCTCTTTTGATGATCTTCCGGATCTCATCCTGTTTCAGGGCTTCTGACTTTTCCATGTACTGGGAAAGATCAAGAGAAGTGAGTTTCCTTTCTTCTAGAGGCTCTGTATTTTTGATTATTCTATACGATAATGCTATCGGAATCACCTCTTCCAATGACGATTTCACCAGCTTCCTCAAGCCTTCTTATGATGCCCACAATCTTATGCTGCGCTTCCTCCACGGTGGAAAGACGTACTGGTCCCATGAACTCGATGTCTTCCCGCACAGTGTCCGCCGCTCTCTTGGAGAGATTTGCATAAACCACCGTGGCCACCTCTTCTGATGCGCCTTTGAGGGCCAGAACCAGCTGCTCGTTGTCCACTTCCCGAAGAACTCTTTGAATGGAGCTCTTGTCCAGGGTGACAATATCTTCGAACACAAAAAGATTCGCTTTGATGACTTCTGCCAGCTCCGGCTGAGTCTTCTCCAGATCGTTCAGGATGTTCTTCTCGGTGGTTCTGTCCACAGAGTTCAGAATTTCCACAAGGGTCTTCACGCCGCCGATGTTCTCCGCATCGCTTTCAATGATGTTGGAGAACTTGTTCTGCAGAATAGACTCAATTTTTTTGATCACCGCTGGAGAAGTTCTGTTGATGACACCAATTCTTTCCGCCACTTCTGTCTGAAGCTCATGCGGGAATAGCGAAAGCACATCCGCAGCCTTGTCCGGCTGGATATAGCACATGATGAGCGCTATGGTCTGGGGATGCTCATTGGACAGCATATTGGCCAGCTGATGGGTATCCGCTTTCCTTAGAATGGCAAAGGGCATCTCTCTTTGCTGAATCTGGGTCAGCACATCCATAACCTCTTTTGCCCGGACAGTCCCAAGAGCCTTGGTAAGAAGATTTCTTGCATAGTCTATACCGCCATCGATGATGTATTCCCGTGCTGAGGCCATATCCATGAAATCCTCAATGACCCGCTCCCGTTCCTTAGGCTCCACATACTCTGTATTGGCAATCTCATAGGTGACCTTCTGAATCATGGTATCTGGCAGCATCCGAAGGATCTGTGCTGAAATGTCCGGTCCCAAGGAAATCAGCAGGATGGCCGCTTTCTTTATACCGCTGTTATCTTTATTTTGCATAGGTCATATCACCCTCATTCTTTCATCCAGGCTTTGATGAGATCTGCAGCAATCTCAGGATGCTCTTCGGCATATTCCTTCAACTGCTTTTCCTTCTGATTCTCTTTCACCTCAAATTTCTGATACACTTCCTCAATGATGTCCACGGTCTGTCCCAGTGGTTCAGCCTGAGCCTGTGGAAGCATCACTGGAAGGTCTTCTTCTTTTCTTCTCTTCTTCTTTCCAAAAATAAGTTTTATCACAGAAAGAACAATGACCAGTCCCAAAACACTGAACACACCTAGATAGATATAATCACCATATCGTTCCATAAAGGTCCTGTTGGCCTCCTCCAGACGTTTCTGCTCTTCCAGTTCTTCCTCCAGGGCTTCCTGGTAACTCTTGTCAAACTCCATGCTTTCCACGCTGATGAGATCCCCTCGGTTGAGATCATAGCCTGTGGCCGTAGAAACAAGATTCCGGATGGCAAGGAGCTGCGCTTCCGTAAGATTCCCATCAAAGAGAACCGAGGTGGAAATTTTCTGGACCTTTCCAGGTGCTCTTACGGTACGTGTGGTTGTTTCCGTCAGTTCATAGTTCTTTGTTCCTTCATAGGAACCCATACCGTCCTCTTCCCCGTCCAGAACATTCTGGGTGTTGTCGTCAATGGGATTGTCTGTGATTTCCCCCACATTGAGATTCGGCCCCTCAGCGCTGTTCTGCTCGCTTCTTATGACAGGATCACGATAGGCAATGACTGTCTGCTCTTCCGCATCAAAATCAAGATCCGCATAAACCGCCACTTTCAGTTTATCCGGTCCAAATGCTGGTCCCAAAAGGTTCAGGATGTTATTTTCTATCTCTTTCTCAAAGCTTCTCTTCACCTCTGACTGCTTATCCAGAAGACCCACTCCCGAAGAGGTCTCCCCCGTAAGGCCAAGACTTAAAAGGTTGCCTCTGGTATCAATGACCTGCACCTTTTCTTCTGGAAGGTTGTTCACCGCTCCTGTGACAAGGGCGATGATGCCCCGAACGGAATCAGCAGAGATCTTCGCTCCGGTTTTCAAACTGAGGATCACCGACGCAGAAGCTTCTCTTCTCTCGGTGTCGAAAATACTCTCTTCGCTGAGCACCAGATGCACACGGGCACTTTCAATCTCTGTCAATGACATAATAGACCTCTGAAGTTCTCCTTCAAGGCCTCTTTGATACATGATTTTCCGGTCCTCATCTGTGACCATCATGCCCATATTGTCAAAAATCTCAAATCCTGTGGACTTGTCCGGCATCATACCGTTCATGGCAAGCTCCAGCCTGTACTTGTCCACATGCTTCTCATCAATGAGAATATCCCGTCCACCGTTTTCAATCTTGTATCTGATATTTCCACGTGTATCAAGATCTGCCGTTATGGCTGCAGCATCCTCCAGTTCCAGTCCCTGGAACAGGGTGGCATAGGTCACCTGTCTGGAATAGACGGAAAATAGAACGACGAAAAGAAGCACCGCTGAAACGATGAGTATCAGCGCCTTTCTTTTGCCCGGATCCATTTTGCTCCATCCGCCTTTTATTTTCTCTGAGGTATTCTTGATGCTATCCATTAATCAGTTGCTCCTTGCCTAGTAAGGTTACTTCCATTCATCAGACTTTTTGCGAAAACTAAAACTGCTCTAAATTGCACTCCTAAGGGAAGAAAATCAGCTCAGTAGTTCTGCAGAATTCTTTTTCTTTCGTCAGTATGCTTTCACAAAGCAGTTTGATATTTTTTCATTCTTATTGTTGTCCTTCTATTCTGTCAGCTGCCACGAAAAAACCATCCGCACCTATGTTAAAACATCATTGTCTTCCATCTCTAAAGCTGCATCTGTGTGAGCTCTTTATATGCCTCAATAATCTTATTCCTGACTTGAACCGCCAGCTCCATACTGAGTCTAGCCTCTTCCACGCCAATCATCACATTATGGAGATCATCGGTTTTTCCTGCAGCAAAGTCGCTGACCATCTGGTCTGCGCTGAGCTGTGTCATATTCAGCTTTTCCACTTGAGAGGTGAGAAGATCCCCAAAACTTTCTCCAAGCCCTAAGCTGGAAAAATCCGCCTCCTCTTTTCTCTCCGCCTTTCCTGTCTGATTCAAAAGCAGACTGTATCTGTCCAAAATATTTTTATAATTGCCGCTGATGTTTGTCATTTAGCTCTTACCCCTTTGTGATTTCTATGGCTTTGTTCAGCATGGATTTGCTGGCCTTCAGCGCTGTAGCGTTGGCTTCATAAGTTCTCTGGGCTTCAATGAGCTTTACCATCTCATCCAGAAGATTCACATTGGGCATAAGCACATATCCATTTTCGTCCGCGTCCACGTGGGTAGGATCATAGACACTGCGCAGACCTTCCTGGTCTTCCCTGATTCCGGTGACTTTCACACCAGAAGTGATTCTTTGTCCCAGCCCGCTGACTGTATTCTGGGCTTTCTCCACCATTTCCTGGAAAACCACTTCTTTTCTTCGGTAGGGACCGCCTTCTTCTGTTCTTGTGGTGTTTACATTGGCAATGTTCGAGGAGATGACATCCAGCTTCATCCGCTCGAGTGTAAGTCCTGAGGCATTGATTCTCATAGAATTAAATACAGACATAGTTCCCTCCTGATTGATGATTCATAATATGTATTGCTATACTTAGTATTCACGAAATATCTGTAGCATGCTACAGATGAGCTAGATGAACTTTCTTTTTTCTATGCATACTTCCGTTTTCAGTATGAAAACCCATCCGCTAGCGGTTGATGACATAGCTCATCCCGCTCAGTTTACGGTTCACCTGTTCGATGAGAGCGTTGTAGTAGATCTCATTGGCCGCTAAATCCACCATTTCTCTGTCAATATCTACATTATTGCCATTCTCATTCATGGAACTACCTTCGACTTTTTCCACCTGTCCTGTAACTTTAAACGCTTCAGCAGCACCCAGGTGCTTTTCATGTGTGGTGACAAGGGTCCCCTTCTTCTCAATGGCTTTTTGGAGCTCTGTTTCAAATTTCACCGTTGATGCTTTATAACCTGGTGTATTCACGTTGGCAATATTCGATGAAATGACTCTCTGCCTTTTTGCAGATGCATCCAGTCCATTTTTCACAATCTGATAGGTCAGATCTTTCATTAAACACCCCTCCCAGGTATATTCAGTAAAAACTCCTTGATATGAATAAATATAATTGTGTTCATACTTTCTTATTTTTCAATCACTACCAATTTTATCCGTTCATATTCTAAATTGCAATGAAATCTGTATGGTTTTGCAAAAAACTAACCGCACGCTAAAGCACCATTTGCAAGGGTTTTAGCATCTGATTCAATTTTAATTGAAATAAACGCAGGTACCAATCATGAGATGTTCACTTTTTTATCAAGCATCCGCGTATGAACTCAGAATCAAACAGTATGTTCCATAGTATTTTTAACGATTTTTCGGTAATCTTTAAAATTTTTGTATAAAATTGTCGGAAAATAATGAGATAATGATTTATACCAACACTACTTTTGTGTACTAATGGAATCACTATGTTCAAATATGATATATACTTATCAAACCATATGCACGAATGCATAAAAAGCCATAAAACCATCCTTATTATGAATTGGTTTTATGACTTTCATACATTTTTCATATTTATTTCATAATTTTTCTTCTGTTTTTTCTTACAGTTTGAACTTCTCGGTTTCTTTCTGGAGGTTCACTGCTTGAAGCTTGGTTTTCTCCATTTCCTCCATCACTGCACTGGACTTCATGGTGGACTCAGAAACCTTTTCGGCAATGTCCGTGGTGCCTTCCGCACTTTCTCCCGCAGCAGTAGACACTGCTTCAATGGCATGGACCACATTTTCAATGGACGCCAGAAGCTCTTCCGATGTTGCACTGAACTCTGTGACAAGATCATCAAAATATCTTGCATCCTTGTTGTACTTATCGGCCACATCCAGCATACTTTCGTAGTCATTCTGGACATCAGTCTCCACAAAGGTCAGAAGTGTATTGGAGCTCTTGGAGAGATTCTCCACACTGTCTGTCACTTTACCGGTTACAGACTGAATCTGGGTTGCAGCATTCTTACTCTGCTCAGCAAGCTTCCTGATTTCATCTGCAACCACAGAGAAGCCTCTTCCTGCCTCTCCAGCACGCGCAGCTTCAATGGCAGCATTCAGTGCCAGAAGGTTGGTTTGGGCTGTAATCTGCAAAATCGCGTCAGAGAGCACACGAATCTGCTCCACTACTTTAGAATCCTCAATGGCTTTTTCCAGATCTTCTTTAGCAGAAGCGAAAATTTCTTTGGATTTTTTCTGAGCTTCCCGAACCTTGTCTTGAGTTGCATCGGCTCTTTCGGCTGTTTCTCTTGCCGCCAGTGCACCCTGCTGGGATTTCTCCGCTATGGAATGAGCCGCACGTTCAATCTCATTGGACGCCGCTGCCATTTCCTCCGTGGATGCTGCAGTCTCTTCCATACTCGCTGCCAGTTCCTCTGTGGTGGCTGATACACTTTCCAGATTGCTGTTCAGCGCTTCGATGGACCGCACAGAGTTTTCCACCTGATGGTTGATGTCCTCTGATGATGCTGTGATTCGAAGAACCAGAGCGCGCAAAGAATCTTTCATCTCATTGATGCCATGGGAGATGATGCCGATCTCATCTTCTCTTTTCAGAAGCTTTTCATCCACCTGCAGGGTGAAGTCTCCCTTGGCAATCTTTGCCAGATACTGAGACGACGCCTTGATTGGCCCTGAAATGCTCTTAGAGAAAACCGATACAAGCACCGCTGCAAGAATCAAGGAAACCACCGCAATACCTAAACTGAAGTAGATGGTGTCGGTGATAAAAGCCATGGCATCTGATTTGTTTTCTACGGTGATCACCGCCCAGGATTTCGACTCTCCAGGCAGCGTAATCGGATGGAAAGCGCTGATGAGTTCTGTTCCATCCAGATCCAGGTACTCTTCCACACCCTCTTCCCCTGCGACAGCTTTTTTCACGATATCCGACAGAGCCTGAGGAGCTCTCACAGGCACCTCATCAATCATCTGATTCCCCTTAGGATCTGTGAGTACTTTCCCGGACGCATCTCTTCTTGTGACCGTCTTTGTTAACGTCACATAGTTGAACATCTCGGATACCATATTGTAGTTCTGGTGCGCCAGAACTTTACCATCCCCATCTACAATAAACGCATATCTGCTTCCTTCACTGTATTCTTCGATGACCTTCTGGAAGGATGAAAGCTTGATGTCCGCTCCCAGCACCCCTAGAAAAAACATATTATGGTTGTACACCGGCATGGCAATGGTCGTTACCGCTGTATTTCCTGTAAGAGAGAAATAGGAATGGCTGACAAAAGGCTTCTTGTCTTCTGTCACCTGTTTGAACCACCAGCGGTCAGAGCGGTTGGCAAGTTTACCTGAACTTCGGGCGGTCTGCATTCCTGAGGTGTCAGTAACGTAAATGAGATCAAAAAAATCATAGCTTCTTTGGGTGTTCGCCAGTACAGCTGACTGTGCCATACCGTTATAATCTCTCACATCATTATTCACAGAAAGCTGCTCTGTAATCATAAAAGCTCTTTCTACGAAAGCGCCAACCTGGTTGGATATGGCATCCGCCAGCATGGCATTGTTCGCTTCCATCTCTTCCGTATAGTTCTTGTTCATATAGAGAAGACTTGCGGCATTGGAAACAAGAAGCGGAGTGATCACCATAAGCAGCGTCATGACCACAAGTTTTGTTCCAATCTTTTTCTTGCTTTTTAAGGCACTCATTTCCTGGTCCTGTTTTTTCCCTTTTTTAGGCCACTTGATTCCGGAGAGTTTCACGCTCTTCTTTTTGCTCTTCTTCTTGTCTGCCTTCACTTTTAACGGTTCTGAGACATCCACAGGTTCTTTCGCATCCCTCTTCGGCAGTTTCACCTTTGGCAGCTTCACCTTTGGTATCTTCGGCAATTTTACTTTCACTTTCCCCAACTGTTCTTTCAACGCAGTACTCCCCTTTTCACAATGTTTCATTCTGAAGCTTCTCTATCAGGCGTTCTTTTGATATTACGGTTCAAATAACGCGCAGTTTTCCTCATTATTCGAAGTCCCGATCCACAAAGACAGGACCTTGAGCGGTCTTCACATAGCTGTTTGCAATGCTTCTGATCCGTGCAAAATCAGTCATGGACTCCGTTGTCACTCTCTTCTCTTTCTGGAGCCCTTTGATGATGACTTCAAGATTGCCTTTTGTCCCAAGAAGAAGCTTATGGATCTCTTCCTCCAGACTTCTTTCTCCTTCTTCAGAAAGTGAAGTCATTTCACGCAGCATCTCATCAAGACTTTTCATCTCTTCAATTTTCCCAGAGTTTTTAGCGATGGCCAGAATGCATTCCTCCGGATTTTTAAAATCCACTTGAGTCTCTTCAAAGGCTTCAAGGAGAAGATTCCTCTTCTCCTTCAGAAGCTCTATTCTGCTTTTCATATTCTGCTCCAGGTGTCTCGAAGTTCTTCCAGCATTCCAATAACTTCGTCAAGAATTTCAGGATCTTTGTCGATATTGGCCCGGATGGTGCGGTCATACATGTACTGATAGAGATTCATAAGACCCTTTGCAATTTCTCCTCCATCCTCAAAATTCAACGTGCTCATGAACTCCGCTAGGATATTCTGGGCTTTGATGATGGCATTGTTTGTCTTTTCGATGTTCTTGTCTGCTATGGCAAGCTTTGCAAGCTTCAGATTTTTGATGGCTCCATCATAGAGCATCACCACAAGCTTCTTCTTCGGTGCTGTCAGCACTTCATTACTTTTGTAGGCATTTCCTGCACTGGCATAGGCATTGGTTCCTGCGTACATCTAAACGATCCTCCTAAACTATTTCTTGCTTCCTGAAGAAGCGGAAAGGGCACTGATCTGACTGGTGAGCCATCCCATCTGGGACTCGGCTTCCATCATAGCGGTATCAAGCTTCGAAAACATGGAGATATAATACTGCTCTTTACGCTCCATTCGAAGTGTAAAAGCGTCCACCTGCTTGTTGACTTCCTTGATGCTTCTCTCAAAACTGTCTGTTTTTCCTTTGATGATTCCTGTAGAGGAAGAGAAGGTGTCGATATAGCTGTTGATCTTCGGCACAAAACCGATATCCTTCCCTTCACTGTTCTTGCTCAAGAAAAAGTTCTGTACCTCTACTGGATTTTCCTCCAGCTTTTCTTTCAGCTTGCTGGCATCAAAGGTCAGCTGGCCAAACCGGTCCACTGTCGAGACCCCAAGCTGGGATAAGTCTTTAATTGCTGTATTCTCATTGGAAAGGGATGAGGTCACCATGGTTCTCAACGAGGACTGAAGCCTCATAAGAGATCCGTCACTGGCTAGGGTCCCTCTTTTTTCTCCTCCATCATCGGGGCTTCCTGCCTTCAGCTGGTCGGAGATGAAGGTCATGGTGGAGTTATACTGATCCACAAAACCTTTCACCGCCTCCTCCACCTTTGAGGTATCCTTAGAGATGGTGATGGTGTCAAACCCGCCCGCTGCATGAGCTTTGTTCAGGTTGATGGTGGTGAACTCCACCACATCCTTCACTGTGTTGCTTTGACGCTCCACTTCCACACCATTGACTTTAAACTTGGCATTCTGTCCTAGAATGACCTCCGCTTTATTGGAAAGCCCTGCATCTGTGCCAAGTCCCAGATTGTCAAGAACAGTACCCACCTCATTTTTCAGTGTGATGGCCTTATTTCCTGTGTCCACATTGTTCAAAACCAGCCTGTTGTCGATGATGGAAGCCCGGACACCAGACTCTTTGGAAATACTGTTGATCTTATCCGCCACAGTCCTTACAGTATCAGCTTCTGTGATTTCAATCTCATTGGGCTTCTCTGTTGTGCCATTAACGGAAAATTTTCCCGTGAGCCCGAGGGCCTTGGTGCTGTCACCGGATGCTTCAACAATCTTCCCCCCGATGACAGAGGTTTTTGTAGCAAGCTGCTGCACAGAGATCTCATACACACCTTCAGGTGAATTCTTACTCGTAGTAATGGTTGCAGACTCGCCGCCAGTGGCTTTCATGGAACTGAACGTATCACTGTTCTGAAGCACCTTGATTTTCTCAAAAAGATTGTTCAGCCTGGTTCTTACATCATTCCACGCATTTTTTTGCGATTCCATGGTGGTCTTTCTTTCGGACATCTGAACCAGAGGTCTCTTTTCAATAGCCATAAGCTGATCGATCATGGTCTGGTCGATTCCTGAATAGGAACCCATAAAATTAATTGACATCTTTATCCCCTTTCATCCACAAGAAGCCCTAATCTTTCCCAGATATTCGCAACCAAATCCAGAATCTTCTCTGGTGGGATTTCTTTCAGAACTTCTTTTGTCTGCATATCCACAAGATTCACCATCACCCGTCCAGTGCCTTCATGGATTTCAAACTGATATTTCGCATTATGTTCCTCTTTGAGAATCTTATTGGTGGAATCCACCGCCTTCTCAACTTCATCTTTGGTGAACGCCTTCTCTTCCGGATCCGGATATCTTTTGAATTCCATGACTTTTTCATCACGAATCAAAGATTCAATCCTCGCCAGTTTTGGTGGTTCCACTTTTGTCACTGCGCCTACATGTTCATTGGAAATTCCAGAAACTTGAATCAAGCTGTTCACATCCTTCAAAATGTTTTCTATCTACTTTTTCTATCTCAATATCATTTCTGCATAGCAGTGCTGTTTCTTATTTTATCGGACAAAAAAAGAGATAGTTAAGCCTATCTCTGTCACTTTTTATCACACGTTGAATAATATATATAGAATTATGGAAATCACCATGACCATTGTAAAGATATAGAGAATCTTCTCTATATCCAAAGAATCACCGGAAGATGGAGAGCGAGATTTATTACTGTTCATGGTATTCTTCGCCAGTTCATGGTAAAGAGCCGCCTGCTCCATGGCGTCTTCTATCCTCTTTTGCACCTGATCTGATCCTCCAGATCCTTTTTCACTCTCTTTTTGTCTGGAGATTTCCCATGAGATTCTCCGCAGATATGTTTCAGGTGCCTCTCCTTGTTTCCTTGAGTACGCTACTTCCTGGGAGCTTTTTTCTCCTGTTAGTAGCACCTGATCTCTTTCAGTGAGAACCCTCTCCACTTCTTTCAGTATCTCTTCAGGCTTCAGATGCTCCCCGTTTTCATTGTTGCCCACGCTATTGCTGTTTAACTGCTCCAATAGCCTCACTAGCGGGTCATGACCTTCAATCCTCATTTCCGTTCACCTCCAGCTTCTTCTTTCTTTATCGGATGAAAAAATAGAAGTTAAAGGTGCGTTCACACTGAACGTCCTGAAGAAAAAAAGAACCGCTATTTTAGCGGTCCCTGAAGTTTACTGAAGCTATCCAGCGATATGGTGGATGCCTTTTTGTTCTCTTCCCTGATTTCCTCATAGACTTCCTTGCGGAAAACCTTCACGCTCTTTGGTGCTTCAATCCCAATCTTGATTTTCCCTTCGGATACTTCCAGGATCTTGATCTCAATCTTGTCATCAATGATCAGGCTCTCCCCCTGTTTTCTGTTAAGAATCAGCATGGCTCGTCTCCTCCTTTTTCTCAAAGAGAGGATACTTTGTGCTGTATCCTGCCTGATTCAGCACATACTGTCTGCCCATGAGATGTTCTGTGTTCAGTATCACCGGGGCCAGAAGATTCAGTGTGCTCTTTTCAAATACATCCGAAAGAGTCACAATGCCCATGACACCAATCTGTTCTTTTTTAACGATATTAATTTTCAGAAGTTCCTCATCCGGAACCTCCACATCATAGTCTTCTTTAAACTTCCATGGATCCGTTACGATGAAGGACACATAGTCATGTTCCACATCCTGCAGCACCTGAAAAATATCATTGCCCGGTATAGGCAGAAGGATAAACTTCCTGCTGTCCTCAAAACCTAAGATACCTTCCGGAAACACCAGAATGTTCTTCTCATCCATCTCTACTTCACCAAGGAATTTTGTTTTTATCAGCATCTTTTATCCCTACCTTATATAGTCCAGAAGACTAGGCTGAAGAATTTGAGCACCGGTCTGAAGAGAAGCCTGATACACCGTTCTCATGGTGGAGAACTCCATCATTTTTTCCGCAAGATCAATGTCTTCACTTTTGCTTAAAAGTTCTGTCATACTGAGATTCTCCGCTGCATTTCTTTCTTTGGCGGACTCCAGTCTGTTATACACTGCTCCCATTTTGGATCGGAACCGGATGGTGTTGTCCAGATGCTTGTCAATGTCCCCCAGAAGTTTACCGGATAGATCTTCTGTATTTCCAGAATCCAGCGCCTCTGAGATGTTCTTGAACAGAGATCCGATCTCCTCATTGCCCAATGATGCTCCTTCCGTGAAGGTAATCCCGCTTCCATTGGTGGGAATTGCGATGTTTACCCCTTTGGAGATTTCTCTTTCAATGTTGCTGCTGTCTCCACTGTACGAAAGTTTTCCATCCACAATACTAAATGGTGGTTCTGTAGTTTTTTGCCCACCAAAAATATAACGTCCATCATAATTGGTGTTCAGCACCTGCATGAGCTGCCCCTGAAGTGTATCCACTTCATCCTTCAGCGCCGATCTGTCTGTATCAGACAAGGTGCCGTTGGCTCCATAGATGATGAGCTCTCTTGCTCTTTGCAGTGTACTGGTCACAACATTGAGAGCGCCATCGGCAGTGTCCGTCCACCCAAGGGCATCACTGATATTTTTCTCATACTGCTCATTCATCCGGACGTTGCTGTCCAGCTGCATGATTCTTGCCACCAGCATCGGATTGTCCGATGGTCTTGAGACTTCCTTTCCGGAAGACAGCTGGTTCTGATATTTCTGCATGGCTTTGAGATTTCTGTTTAGATTTCTCAAATAGTTCCCTGTCAGGGTATTATTGGTGATTCTCATTTACTACTCCTCCTATACCCCGGTTCTGTTGATGAGGGTATCCAGCATCTCATTGATGGTGCTGATCACCCTGGAATTTGCTTCATAGCTTCTCTGGAACTTCAGAAGATTTGTCACTTCCTCATCGATGGAAACGCCCGATACAGATTCCCGCCTGTTGTATAGCTGAGAAAGTAC
Source organism: Proteiniclasticum sp. (assembly GCF_003514505.1). Taxonomy (GTDB): domain Bacteria; phylum Bacillota; class Clostridia; order Clostridiales; family Clostridiaceae; genus Proteiniclasticum. Next base: position 52,190 of record NZ_DOPX01000024.1, on the reverse strand, counting down.
CGCAGTCTGGTTGTCCACCATATTGGAAGCCTGTTCTGTCTTTACCCCTACTTTAATGACAATGTCTCCATAGGCACCTTCCATGGTGGTTGGGGCTCCTGTGGTTGTAAAGGTATTGGTGACAGTATTAAAGGTATTCTTCGTTAAATCAGTAAAGTCAATCTTCGCATTTCGTAAATTTGCAATCGCAAGGGCACGGCTTCCATCACCTGCTGGTGAACCGCTGTCTTTTCCTGTGACAACCAGGTTTTCATTGCTTATAATATCCTGATTCACAGAAAAGTCGAGAGCGTTGCTGCTTGTGAAGAAATCAGTTCCCGTTCCATCCGGATTATGTACTGAATTGAAGAGGAATTTCACACCTTCCGAAAACTTCGTAAGATCCTCAACTCTGGCATCAATTTCCTTAATGGCATTCCTGTGTCCACCAATGGCTCCAGATTTTATTTCTGCAGGAGTGAGATCTGAAACCACTGGATCAGATCCATTCTCAGGCATCTTTACGAAGACCGGTGTTCCTTCCTGGAACTTCTTCACTTCCTCACTGCTCATGGTGACTGTCTTCACATTGGAAGTATCCCCGCCAATCTGAATCTGAACTTCAAAGTCGTCTCCTACTTGCTTCACTGAGGATACATTGCTCAGTATGGTCGTGTTTTCTGTGCTTTCAAGATTGCTTCCAAATATTTTGGAAATCTGCTGATCCCCAATGGATACGGAGGCTCTCCCCCATTTATCAAAAGTGGTGCTGATTTCTGTCAGATTGGACAGTCCTTTTAAAATCTGGTCTCTGGTGTCCATAAGATCATTGGGACTCTGTCCTTTGATCTGGATGTTTGCAATCTGCTCATTTACTGTATTCAGCTGGGTAACCAGAGAATTCACATCAAACACGTTCTTTCCGATGCTTCCTACCACGTCCCCCTTCAGCTGATTGGCACGGGATGCCATATGGTTCAGGCTGTCTGCGAAAGCTTTGGATTTTTCCACTACAATACTTTTGGCATTCAAGCTCTCTGGATTCTTAGAAAGCTCCTGCCAGGCATTGAACATTTCACCCATGGCAAAATTAAGTCCGGTATTGGAAGGCTCATTAAAGACCATCTCAATCTGGCCTATGGTGTCATACTGAGCTTCATACTGGGCCAGGATGCTGTTTTCATTGCGGATCTGAAGATCCACAAACTCATCCACCATACGCACCACAGACTGGATTCTGACACCAGTGCCCAGCTGTCCCACACCTGCAAAGGTGTATGGCGTATCTGCCTTCATTTCCACCCTCTGGCGGTTGAAGCCTTCAGTATTAGCATTAGAAATATTGTGTCCTGTTGTATGAAGTGCGGTCTGATTGGCATTTAAGCCCTTCACTGCCACATTGAAACTACCAAATAATCCTGACATAATTACCCCTCTATACGGACTGGTCGATGATACTGACTTCTTTTGTGCGGTTCATGCTGCCCTCTTTGGAATAGGTATTGTGCTTCACCGCAGTATTTTTTGAAAGCGCTTTAAAGATTTCCTCCTGGAAGCTTAATGCCTGCCTTGTAAGAAACTGGTTCACTTCCTGGAGCTTTTCGATCTCCATCGCATAAGAGCGCACTGCCTCATCGGGCAAAACACCCTTTTCCTGCTCTTCCCGGATGATGGTCACAATCTCATTTTTTCTTGCGACAATCTTTTCCAGTGAAAGCGCATCATTTTTCACAAGCACTTCTTTTTCTTCTTTCAGGATCTTCAGAAGGTCTTTCAACGCCCCCTGAAGTCTTTTTGTATCACTCATCAGCCTCTGCCCTTTTCCTCATCAATCTTTTCTAGAATCTTCTCTGCAATCTTTTCGGGATCCACGCTGTAGCTGCCTTCCTGTATAGAACGGCGGATATTCTCCACTTTCTCGGAGAAATGGCTGTCCTCCGATTCACGGATTCTTTTCACCAGCGCTTTGGCTTCCGTGGAGATTTCCACACTGCTCTTGCCTACGGTCTTCCCTTCCACATAACCATGCTTTCTCTCTTCACTGTTTTTATAGACATTCTGCACGAAATTACTGTGAAACTGTTCTATTTTCATGGAATTCACCTGCCTTATTACTCTTATTCTATCTTATCGTAGAAAAACGACAATTGTTAAGAGGAAAGAGAAAAAAAGAGGAATGACTTTTCCTCTTTTTTCATCCTTACTCTTAATAATACTATTTAAGCCCCTTTACTCTCTGTTCTTTGCTAAGAATCTGAGTAATACGGATACCAAAGTTCTCGTTGATGACCACCACTTCACCATGGGCAATGAGCTTGCCATTGACATATACTTCAAGAGGCTCATCTGCCAGCTTATTCAGCTCCACAACGCTTCCCGCACCAAGAGCCAACACTTCTTCGATGGTCTTTTTGGTCTTCCCAAGCACCACAGAAAATTCCAGCGGCACATCCATGATGAGGTCCAGGTTTCTTGATGGCGCATGCTCAGAGCGGTCTTCCAGGTTAGCAAAAACAGGTTTCTGAACATCCACCCGTTCCGCATACTGTGGTTCACGCCTTCTAGGCGCTTCCTCATAATACTCTTCTCTTTGGGCTCTTTCTGGTTCACGTCTCTCGGGTTCTCTTCTCTCAAGCTCTCTTGCTGGAGCTTTAGGCGCTTCCTTCTTTGCAGGCACCGCTTCTCCCATCATCACCGCAACAATCTCCTTCACGGTGTCCAGCGTATACAGCTGCATAATATCACTCTCAATGAGCCCTTCTACCGAAAGATGGAACGAAATCTTGCAGATATAATCTTCTTTGATGAACTTCTTGTAGTCAATGTCTTCTTTCTTGTCCCAGACTTCCACCACAGGGGGATTGATATCAATGGCTTTTCCAAGCATTTGTGCCATGGAAGTGGAGGCGGAGCCAATCATCTGATTCATCGCCTCTGATACCGCACTAAGTTCAAGTTCTGTCAGCTGCTGATTCGCATTGGTGCCGTCCCCACCCATCATAAGATCTGCAATAATTGCAGAATCCTCAATGTTCATCATGAGGAGATTGTTTCCGGAAAGTCCTTCTTTAAAGCCGATTCTTGAAACAATCTTCGGAATGTCACATTCATCGATGATGGACTGGAACGGAATATAGCTGACTCTAGGTGTCGTGATGGATACTCTTTTGCTGATGATGGAAGAAAGGGTCGTCGCAGCCGTAGACATGGTGATGTTTCCCACCTCACCTATGACATCCTTGTCCGTCTCCTTGAGACCTGTCTCTTCCGCGGCGGCTTTTTTGCTTAAGAGTGCATCCACTTCTGCTTGGGATAAAAAGTTATCTTTCATAATTCAACATCCTCTTCCACATATTGTAGTACCTGTACGGCCATCTTTTCTTTATAAAGCCCCGGCTGCACCAGGTAGTGCACCTTATCTTCCACATATAGTTTCATGGGCTGGTTTGTCTTCATGTCCAGCTGTACAATATCTCCTGCTTCCAGGTGGAGGAAATCATCCACAGTAAGCACTGTTCTTCCCATCTCCACAGTGATATTCACATCGGTCTGTACAAGCCTCTCGGCAATCTGGTCTCTGAAGCGGTTATCATCATAGGTTTTCCCCATATCAAACCAGCTTCTGATACTCAGCTTGTCTGTAATGTTCTCAAAGGAAACATAAGGAATACAGATGTTGATGAAACTCTTCGTATCGAAAATCTCCACCACAAAGCTGATAAGGACCACAGGCTCATTGGGCGACATGGTCTGAACCAGCTGTGCATTGGTTTCCAGATTGTCAAGTTCCGGTTCTAGATCGAGAATTTCAGCCCAGGAGCTTTTAAACACTTTTAAGAGATTCTGGATCATATCCTCCACAATCCCCAGCTCAATGTCTGTGAACTTCTCTTTTTTCTGTCCCTTCTTTTCCTTGGTTTTGGCGCCACCACAAAGAAGCTCAATGATCTGGATGCCAAACTGCGGATTGATTTCCATAATCTGGTTTCCATTCAAAGGGAGAGTATGGAATACCCCCATGATGGTGGGGTTTGGAATGGAGTGTACAAACTCATCAAAACTTACCTGTTCCACCGCACCAAGAGTCATATTGATGTTGGTTCTCACCATGGTGGACAGCACGTTTGATGCGCTTTTGGCGAAGGTTTCAAAAATCATGTAGAGCGTATTGACATACTCTTTGGAAAGCTTAATGGGCCTTCTGAAGTCATAGGCTCTGACTTTATTTTTCTCCTCCTCCTGCTTCATCTCCTCCGGATTGATTTCTCCCGTATTGAGCGCATTCAGCAAAGAATCTATTTCCTGTTGTGATAGTACCTGTTTCAAGTTCATCCCTCATTTACGAAATAATGCGTTCCAGATCGATGTAATTCACAAGATTTCCACCCAGCTGAATGATGCCTACAACACCATTCTTGCCATCTCCGGATACCTTCTCAATATCTTCGTCTTGTATTTTCAGGACTTCCTTCACTTCTGTAACCAGAATCCCTATTTTTTCATCTTCCTTGTTCATAATCACGATATTATTATAGCATTCTTTTTCTTTCAGACGCAGCAGCTCTGAAAGATTCACAAGTGCCACCACATTTCCCCGTAGATTGATCAGACCCCGGATGTGCTTCGGCGCATTGGGTACCACAGTGGAATCCATCATTTTGCTGATCTCCTCCACCTGGTCTGAATTAACGGCATAATGCTTTTCACCTAATGTAAATACAATAATCTGCTTCTCCATAATGCGCCCTACTTGCTGGCTTTCTGGATGGAATCGATGACTCGGTCCGTCTCAAAAGGCTTCACAATGAAGTCCAGTGCTCCTGACTGAATCGCTTCCATCACCATGGCCTGCTGCCCCATGGCGCTGCACATGATGACTTTTGCTGATGGATCTATTCTCTTGATGCCTTTTAGTGCCTCAATACCATCCATCTCCGGCATTGTGATGTCCATGGTCACGATATCCGGCCGTTCAGCTCTGTATTTTTCAATGGCATCCGCACCATTCTGTGCTTCTGCAACCACTTCATATCCATTCTTCTCCAGGATATCTTTCAGTTTCATCCTCATAAAAATGGCATCGTCTACAATCATAATTCTCTTTGACATGGTATATCTCCCTTCGTTACACTCCAATTTGTTTGAATAAAGAATCCAGAACCCCTGGCTTCGGGATGAAGTACAAGGAGGATTCCACCTTGGCTCCATCATAGGTAAACTCATTTTTAATGATCATCACCTGGTCATCGTACTGTTCACTTTCCATATAAGCATAGCTTAAAATGGCTCCGAACATGTCCACCGTAAGGGCGGGCACCGATGAGATTAAGGACAGGTCGAGCATTCTCGACAAGGCATTTAAATAAGAGGTGACAACAATATTCACCAGCTCGCTGATGGCCGAGTATTCCAGTTCATCGCTGAGCTGAACTCCTTCCGGCATCATCATCCTTACCAGAATTTCGGCATTCTTCGGGGTAGTCACAAAGAGGAAATTCCCGCTTTCCATGCCCATAACTCTCATGGACACGGCGACCACTTCTGTATCTTCTGCCATGATCTTCTCATAAATTTCATTATAATCTAAAATATCTATGGTTGGAACATTCATATTGACAAATTTTCCCACCAGCTGGGAGATGGCTGTGGCCGCATTTCCCCCACCGATATTGGCCAATTCCTTCAGCACATCCAGCTGAAGAGAGGAGTACAAGCTTTTATTCAAAAGTCTCCTCCTTTCCGGAAACCAGGTTTCCCACATCCAGAATAAGGGTGATGTCTCCATTTCCTAAGATGGCCGCGCCTAGATACTCCTTCATTTTGCTTAAAGAGCCACTAAGCTTCTTTATGACGATCTCCTGCTGGCCAATGAGTTCATCCACCACCAGTCCATACTGTCTGCCACCGATGTTCACCAGGATGATATGCTGGTTTGTTGCTTCAGAGCTGAGTGAAAGGGCTTCATTCACCCGAAGAACCGGAATGACTTTTTCTCGATAGATATACACTTCTCCATTATGGGAGTCCTTGATATCTCCTTCCAGGACCTTCACAACTTTCTCAATGAGCCCCAGTGGAAGGGCAAAAGTTTCGCTGCCCACATGGACCATAAGCGCTTGTATGATGGAAAGAGTCAGAGGAAGCTTTATGACAAAATTCGTTCCCTGATCCACTTCAGACAATACATCGATGCTGCCTCCCAAAGAGGTGATCTTGGAACGCACCACATCCATGCCCACGCCTCGTCCGGAAATGCTCGTCACCTCCGTGTTGGTGGAAAAGCCCGGATTGAAAATGAGGTTGATGAGCTCTGCCTTGGAGAGCCCGTCTGTTGGAATGCCCTTTCTCATAGCACTCTCTCTGATCTTCTCCGGATCAATGCCTTTACCGTCATCACTGACTTTGATGACCACCTTATTGCCTTCCTGATAAGCGGACAGATGAATGGTTCCCTTTGGATCCTTTCCTTTTTCAATTCTTTCCTCTGCAGACTCGATGCCATGATCCGCTGCGTTTCTGATGAGATGCACCAGAGGCTCTCCCAGTTCGGACACTACTGTTCTGTCAAGCTCAGTTTCTTCCCCTTCAATGATGAGATCCATTTCTTTGTCCAGCTCTTTGGTGAGATCCCGGATCATTCTTGGGAAGCGGTTGAAGACCACATTCACAGGCTGCATTCGGATTTTCAGCACCAGATCCTGAAGATCCGAGGTGATCCTTGCCACCTGCTCCAAAGGCTCATTGATTTCTGTGGCTTTATACTGTGTGCTGAGCTCTTCCAGTCTAGTTCTGTAGATGACAAGCTCAGACACCAGGTTCATGAAATTATCAAGCCTTGAAAGATCCACTCGAATAGACTGGTTGGCATGAGGTGCTGTATGCTTCTCTTCCGCCTTTGCCTTCACAGGTTCTTTGGCCTTCACAGGCTCCTTCACCTTTTTGGGTTTTGCTTCCTTGGGTTCTTTGATTGCCTTGGGTTCTTTGATTGCCTTGGGTTCCTTGGCCTTCTTTGTCACTCTTGTTTTCTTCACAGGTTTTTGAGACTCTTCGGTCTCCTCCTGGGACTTTTCTTCCGCAACTAGTTGTGGTACAGAAAACACATCCGGAAGATCCTCTTCTCTTAGTTCCTTCACCAGCACTTCTTCGATTTCTGCCACATTCTCTACCGCTTCCAGCACTTCTTCCCTTTCGCTCATGGAGACATAAAGAAGTTTAAAGATCCGGTCGAAGTTTCCTTCTTCCATTTCCTCTACGCCAGGGTTCGTCGCAATGATTTCTCCCCTCTGCTCCAATTTGTTCACCACAAGATATGCTCTGGCACCTTTCAGCATACAGCTCTCCATAACCTTCACCAGGATGCTGTAGCCCCTGAAGCCTTTTTCATATGCCTGTCGAAGAACAGAGGCATCCACTTCAGACACAGCATCGTGGGCCATGCCTTCTTTTGGTTCCATCACAGCTTCTGGCATTTCCTCCACCTCGGTGTTTTCTGGTGTATCCGGATTTGCAAGGCTTGAAAGATCATACAGCAGTTCTGATATATCATAATCTGGATAATGATCTGCCCGAAGGTCCTCTACGATTTCCTGAAGCTTATCAAGGCAAGCGAAAATCACGCTGACCGCTTCACTGGACACCTTCAGTTTTCCTGTTTTGAAAAGATCCAGCACATTCTCCATGTTGTGGGTGAGCTCCGTCATGGTGGTATACCCCATGGTCGCCGCCATGCCCTTCAATGTATGGGCAGAACGGAAGATCTCATCGATGATGCCCGGGCTTTCCGTATCCTTTTCCAATATCAGAAGATTTTCATTAAGACTTTGAAGGTACTCATCTGTTTCCTCAAAAAACAGATCCCTGTACTTTTGTGTATCATCCATGAACTTGTCGTTCCCCCTTATACTTTCTCATACAAAAAGGTGGAGAGCTTTCTAAATCCAAAACTGGCCGGATTGTAGATGGCTTCAGTGGCCCCTGTAAAAAAGATGCCGCCTTTTTCAAGAGATTCATTGATCTTTTTGTAGACTTCATTTTTGGCTTCATTTTTAAAATAGATGGTGACATTTCTGCAGATGACTGCATGAAAATTCTTCTCGTATGGATCCAGAAGAAGATCATGTTTTTTGAACTGCACTCTTTTTTTGATGGTATCAGAAAGCACAAATTCATTTCCTTTCTTCTCGAAAAAATCCATGAGTTCTGATGGAGCCACATTCTTCAGTTCTGTTTCCCGGTACTTTGCTTCCTTTGCTTTTCTCAAAATGGTGTCATCAATGTCTGTCGCAAGGATGCTGCTGTTTCTGATCTGGTTCCGTTCCATAATCATGGAGACGCTATAGGGCTCTGCCCCGATGGAGCAAGCAGCGCTCCAGATTTTGAGATTTTTGAAACGGGGCACCAGGATCTCTCTTAATGCCGTTTCGAACTCTTCAAAAATCTCTTTGTTTCTGTAGAACTCCGTCACATTAATCGTGATGTAGTCGAGAAACACCTGCCGGACCTGCTGGTCTTTCTCAATGAGTGCAGCGTAGCTCCGAAGATCAGAAACACCTGCACTGGTCATCACCGTGGCAATACGCCTGTGGAGCTGCTTTTCCTTATACGCATGAAGATCAATCTTCAGCTTCTTCTTCACCCATTCTTTAAAAAAATCATAGTCCAGTTCCATCTCCATGATTTCACCTCACAATCCTTAAAATTCTTTCTGAAATGTCCTCTGGAGAGAGGATCTCATCCACCACTCCTGAAGAGACGGCATATCCAGGCATACCATAAACCACGCAGGTCTCCCTGTTCTGGGCAAGGACATGCCCCCCCGCTTCTTTGATGGACATCAGCCCTGCAGCACCATCTTTACCCATACCGGTCAGAATCACTGCGAGAACATGGCCTCCATAACTTCTGGCCACAGACTCCATCAGAAAATCTGCCGCAGGTCTTACGCCATGAAGCTTCGGTTTCTGATTGAGCCTGATTTTTCCGGACTCCACCACCATGTGAAAATCTCCAGGAGCCACATAGACCGTATTATTCTCCACAGACATCCCGTCCTCTGCTTCCACCACTTTCAAGGCAGAATCTCCATCCATACGCTCTGCAAAAGACTTGGTGAATCCCTTTGGCATATGCTGGACGATAAACACTGGAAGATTCAGTTCTTTTGGAATCTGTCTCACAATCTGAAAGAGGACCTTTGGACCGCCCGTAGACGCTCCAAGAACCACCGCTTTCACTTTTCTATAGTCAAAACCGCCTGCAGATAAAGACTCTCTCCTCTGAGGGACTGCTTCCTTGACCTTTTCCCTGAGTTCCTTTGGTTTTGTGAGAACCTCCGCCATAAGTAGCTTCGACTCCAGCTGACTGGTCAGAAAACTCAGGTCTCCCCGATCGGATGATTTTTCAATAAAATCAAGAGCTCCCAGTTCCAGAGCCTCCATGGTCACAAGACTTCCTTCTTTGGAATGGGAGGAAAGCATGATCACCTCAATCTCGGGATGATCTCTTTTTATGATTTTCAGCGCCTCAATGCCATTCATCTTTGGCATTTCCACATCCATGGTGATGATGTTCGGGCGGTACCTTTCGATATTCTCAATGGCATCTACGCCATTTCTTGCGGTCCCCACAACAGTGACCCCTGTTACCTTGGATGCAGCATCTGAAACGATCTTTCTCATGAAAGCCGAATCGTCTACCACCATGAGTCTCACTTGCATCTTTCTTCCTCCGTTTACAGCACCGTAATGCTTTTGCTGGCAGTTCTGATATCCACTACGAACGTCTCCAGGTCCACCACCATGGTTCTTCCCACAGACCCTCCCGTATGGCTGCCAAGGATGGGAATGCCAAGTTCATTCAGCACCTTTTCCACAGCCTCCACATTTCTTCTGCCAATGTCACTGGTCATCTTCTTATCAGGGAACTTGAACATACTGGCACCGCCTGCAATCTTTGCCACAAGATTTCTAGTATTCAGGCTGCCGCCGCAAAGTTCCCGGATCATCTTCGGAATAGCCGTATCTGCAAACTTCTCTTCCTTCACATCCCGATGAAAGGCTGTGCTGTCTGGAAGCATGATATGGCTGAGTCCGCCGACTTTTTTCACTTTATCATAGAGGGCAATGCCCACGCAGGATCCCAACCCCAGTGTGATGAGTTTTTGGGGGGATGTCCCGATTTTATAGTCAGCAATGCCAACCTTCATTTGCTCTTCCAAAATACTGTTCACCTTACCAAACCCTTCGTTTTCAGCTATTCGTCTTCGTCTTCGTCTTCCTCCAGCTCTTCATCCTCGCTGTCCTCTTCCTCGTACTCCTCATCATCCTCGTCTTCCTCCAGCTCCAGAAGCTCTCTGGACTGCACAAAACTGAAGAGTTTGTCTGTATCCATGACAATGATGATGTCTTCCCCGATCTTCAGGAAACCCTTGATGTATTCTGAGGATATGCTCTCCTCGCCCATGGCTGCTTCTTCATAAGCACTGTCTTCCACGGTCTTGATGCCAAGGATTTCATCCACCACAAGTCCAAGGTGTGCCCCCTTCCATAAAATCACAATGATTTTGCTGTGATTTCCGGTTTCTCCAGGAACGCTGTATAGTCTTCTGTTCAGGTCAATGATGGGCAGAACCTTCTCATTGTACTGTATCACTCCCAGAATATACTCTGCTGTCTCCGGAAGTTTTTTAGGTTTTGAGTACTCGATGATGCGCTCAATTCTCTCCAGTTCCAGCGCAAAATTCTGTTCACAGTTGTTGAATATGATCACTTGTTTCATAGAATCCGTTCTCCCATAAAATATTTGATATTGTCTATATCGACATTTTTGTTTTTCATTTAATGCATAGGTGGAATTTTCTTCTCATAAATGTGTTGAAAGGGATATCACTTTTAGGAAGTGGCACCCTCTGATGAAAAAAGACAGCCCTGAAAGCCATGTTTCAGGGCACCTTTATCATTTTTTCACTGATCCAGATTTCTTATGACATCATACATCGTATCGGAAGATTCAATGAATCCCTGAACCTTCGTTTCAATGCCTTCATAATTTGAAAAGGCCACAAAGTATCTTTTCAGTTCCTCTAGAAGATCTAGCGGAAAATCCTTTCTTGCTGCCAACACATCCTTTGGAATATCCTCCGTCTTACTGATGATGGATAGCTTACTCACATCAAGCCCTTTTTTCACAGCTGCGTCAAAGGCCTCATTATAGGTGGCTCCAGCATCAATCTCTCCACGCAGCACCGCATCGATGACATTGTCATGATTTCCAAGAAACAGCACTTTGGCAAATATTCTGTCCGGATCCATCTTTTCTTTCCGGATGCTGTCTCTTGCGTACAGATATCCTGAAGCGCTCTTCTCATCCACATAGCCGAAGGTCCTGCCTTTGAGGTCCTTCATGGACTTCACTTCCCCATCTTTTCTTGCAATGACATATCCATTGTAGGAAGCTTTTCCACTGACTTTCGGTGTCACCACTGGTAAAACTCCCGCTTTCTCCCTGGCTGCCACATAGGCAAAAGGAGAAAACCAGCCGATGTCCATGATGCCTTTCTGCGCTGCTTCGGCTAGAGCATCATAATTCTTCACAATGATGGTTCTTGCTTTATACCCCATGGAAGCGGCAACCCTTTCCAGAATCGGCACATACATTTTCCTGATTTCCTTTGGTGAAATAAAAGGATTCACTCCGAAGATGATCTCCTTTTCTCCCTTCAGTGAAGCGGCTTCCTCCTGGAGTGTACCTGCCACTTCACTGATTTGCTGGCTGTAGGACAGCATCTCCTCATTCTTCTTTGTTTGAGTCTCCACAAGAGCTATGGATTTCGTGGTAATCATATGGGTTTCTTCCACAGCCTTGGTCACATCCTCCACAGCCTTCTCAATTTCCATGGTAGTGTTCTTCTGCCCATCAGATACCTTGGTCAGTACCTCCATATTGCTTCGGACTTCCTTCAAAGCACTACCGATCTCTGTGATGGCTTTTCCCGACTCCAGTACCACCTTGTCCGCATCTGCCATTTTTCCCCCGATTTCATCCATAGCGCTTCTTGTAGCTTCAATCTTCAGAAGTATTGTCCTAATGACCTCTTCAATCACCGTGATGGCTTCATCGGTCTGCTCCGCAAGTTTTCTGATTTCACTGGCTACCACGGCAAAGCCTCTTCCCGCTTCTCCTGCCCTGGCAGCTTCAATGGCGGCGTTCAGCGCAAGAAGATTGGTCTGGCTGGAAATCTTACGGATATAATCCACAATCTCATGTATTTTCTCTGAGGACCTTTGAAGCTCCCCATTGTTCCCTTCTGCGGCTGCAACTAAAGTGCCCAGATGCTCAATGAACACCCGGATTTCTTCCATGGTCTTCTGGTTCTTTGTAAGAAGATCCATGGATCTCTCACTGTCTCTGTCGATGAGAAGGACCTTTTCATTGAGCTCTGTAGATGTTGCCACCAGTTCATTGACACTGGCATTGATCTCCTCGCTGCTTGCAGCATTCTGCTCACTGTAGCGGTCAATCTCATAGGAAATCTCCGCCAAAGACCGAAAGGTCTTCATATTTTCTTTCGTCAGCCACAAGAGCTCCTGAGAATCAAAGCCCAAATCCTCTGAAAGGAGAAAAAGCTTCTCGCTGAGCTGACTTCCCTCCAAGGATTTCTCTTTGTTTTCTTCTTTATTCTCCCTTCTGTTTCCATAGAAAAAGAGAAGAAGAAGAAAAATGCCCGATAGAGCCCCCAAAACCAGTGCCCCCAAAAGACCCTGCTCTATATAATAAGCCCCCACTTGTGCACCCAGCACGATGACAAATATCAGTAGCCCCTTGATCCAACTGCCTTGTTTCACCTTAATTCCCCCTAGTTACTTTAAAATCGCCGCATAGTCCTTCAGTTCATCTTTTCTCATCAGCGTCGTCCCCTTATAGAATCTGCCTGTAATATCTCCCTCTCGATCCAAAACCTTGAGAAACGTCTGAATTTCACTGGGCGTGCCAACGATCCCAGCCTTGATGAATCTTCCTGCAAGTAAAGTTCCGCCCTTGACCACACTGGCAAACTTTGTGAATCTGATTTCGTTCCCTGCCACAATACTGGACTGATAACTCCCATCTCCTGTAATCTCTACATCTCCACTGGATTTCAGTGTTGCATTCTGAGCGTAGTACAGCTTAATCAGTCTTGCATCGAGAAGTTCTTCTTTCATCATCTCCACCATAGAAAGAAGCCTTTCATAAACCGTATTGAGCTCGATGAATCCTTCTTTGTGAAGAAGTCTGATTTCCTTGAAGACATAGGCGAATTTTTTCTCAATCTCTTCCACCACCTGCAGCTGATGTGGTGTGAAAATCTCTTCTATCTGCTCGATCTCCTGGAAAAGAGCTTCAGTCTCTTCCTTACCTTTGCTGATACTGTCCATGATGTCCTGAACCGTTCTTCCTTCTGTCAGCTGCAGACCAGTGAACATGGCTTCGATGACAAGAATCACTTTCTCCACGATGGGCAGAAGTGTCTGGAACACTGCATTCTCATCCCCAGCTCTTAAAATCCCCCCAATGACCTTTCCCTGGACTTCTATGTTCTGCTCCGCATAAAGTTCAGAATGGTACACAGAGCCGATGATGGAAATATTCCCTGTGGCACGGATCACCATGTGGTCCTGAACATTCCCCTTCACCACCACATCTCCATCAAAATCAATGTCCTCTGTATCTTTATCAAGATCTCCCACTACAGTGAGCAGTGGCACCACCCCAATCTCGCCTTTCTTGAGATATGGTCTGCCATCTCTTTCAGCATAAACAGCATTTCCATCAAGGAACGCTCCTTCGGCTGCTTTCAGTTCCTCATCCTTTACCTTTTGAACTTTGATTTCTGCTCCTTTGACATCCACTCCTGGAATCCCTTCCACTGCCTCTCCATTTTTTTCGGCCAGTTTTGTCCCTTTCATCACCACAGGCTCTAAACCTCTCGTAATCTCTTTGACAAAGATCTCGCTGCAGTAGTCGATGTCCGTTCTCCTGCTTTCCACCGGGGCCTTCCCTCTGGCCACCAGGATTTTCCCGCTTTCCTTGCTTTCGCAGGCTTTCTTTACTGCATCCTCCAGAATAAACTCCGGCAGGACACCACAGTTCGCTAGTGCTGTAAACACTTCTTCCGGATGAATCGCTTCGGGTGGAAGTGGATCAAACTCTATCTGAAGGGCTCCTCTTGAGGTTTTCTCCAAATCTTTCAGTCTATATTTTTTCCCGCTCTTTCTTCGGATCTCCACATAGGCTTCCAACATAGATTCACTGAGCTCCACTTGAAAATGCACTTCTGGAGGCAGATGCTCAAAACTCACTTCAATGACATCCTGAGCGCTCAAGGTGCGGTTTCCTGTGACAGGCTCTCCATTGACATTGAAAATCAGCTGATCCTCATGAATAAACAGTGTGGCTTCCACTCCTTTTCCTTTGGGACCTGTCACCAGCACCTGGCCATTTCTCACTTCAACGGTTCCATTCACATCATCTGTTTTTTTGCGTTCTTCCTTCTCCTTTGGAAGGATCTCATATATGCCAGGGATCTTCTTCAATCCCATGATTCTCTTCTCAGGTTTGGAAATCTCTTTAACAGTAAGGCCATCCTTCGAAAGTTTCAGTTCCTCCACTGCTTTTTCAATCGCTTCCTCCCTTGATATGGCTTCAAATCTCATCTGTTTCCCCCCTCTTTCTCTTCTAAAGAAGACCTATCTCATCCTTTCCTTTTCTCTTATGGGTTTTACTGGTCTATTTCACTGCAAACTGCTGATCTTTCTCCAGAATGTGACGATCGATCCAGTTCACGATGAACTGCAGAATTCTCATCATATGCTCTTCCTGATTCTCATCAAGTTCTTCCAGGTCTATGGCCTCAATTTCTTGAAGAAATGCCGCATGTTCCATCTTGTGGGAGAAAAGTTTCTTGAAACCTGTCTCTTCCAGGTATTTTTCTTCGGTTTCAAAGTGAAACGCTGCATAATCCTTGAGCTCTTCCAGAATCTCCACCATGGCATCATATTTATCTGTGACAAACTCATTTTTGAGAAGGTCAAAGGCTTTTCCTGCAATGACAAAAAGCTCCTTATGCTGACTGTCTACCACATCAATCCCAACTTCATAGTCCTCTTTCCACGCAATCATATTTTAATCCCCTTTCTGTCTGTTTTATTGTATGAAAAACACCCAAAGAGAAGAAGTCAGTTCACTTCGCTTTGGGTGGATCCGTTCTACATCTGGAACTGGCTGATGATTCTTCTCAGTTCTTCAGAAAGCTTTGCCAGGTTCTCAGAAGCGCTGGCTATCTCCTGGATGGAAGCGGACTGCTCCTCCATGGAAGCGGAAGCTTCCTCAGTGGCCGCAGAGTTCTCCTCCGAAATCGCTGTAAGATTCTGTAGGGCATCCATGATGGCTTCTTTCATTTCCATCATGACTCTGCCGGACTCATTAAGATGCTCTGTATATTCCATGGAGAATTTGGTAGCAGATTCAATAGCTCCAAACATATCCATACTGGAGGATACAGACCCGGACTGCTCACTGGTGATGCTTACCACTCTTTCCATGGTTCTCACCGCATTCTCCGCATTTTTCTGAAGTTCTGAAACCGTCATGTCAATAGCCTTTGTGGATCGGGCAGATTGCTCCGCAAGTTTTCTGATCTCTTCAGCAACCACAGCAAACCCTCTGCCTGCATCTCCTGCTCTTGCTGCTTCAATGGCGGCATTGAGAGCCAGAAGATTTGTCTGGTCTGCGATGCTTGAGATCATGGAGCTGGCTTGTCCGATATTTGCTGCACTCTTATGGGTCAGATCGATGATGGATGCGATTTCTTTTACTGACTCCGTGCTTTCCTTGGTAATCCCTGATAGCTTCTCCATTTCATTCATACCAATATTTACAATCTCCGCCACCTGCTCATTGGATTCACTGAGCTGAATGAGGAACTTGTTGTTGACTTCAATACTTTCACCAAGAGACAGTGCTTTCTGAGAGCCATCTTCTGTATTGGCTGCCTGTTCCTGAGCTCCTCTTGCGATTTCCTCTACAGTTTTAGATACTTCTTCTGCAGTTACCGCAGACTGATCCGCGCTGGCCTGCAGCTGCTTGGAAGAAGCCGCCACATCCTGGGAAGAGTGGTCTACTTTACGTAACACATCCCGGAAACTGTCAATGATTTGCTGCAAGGCTCTACTGATATCCCCCATTTCATCCTTCGCTTTGAGAGACTTCTCAGACAGGTTTTCACGCAAATCAAGGGCAGCAAGCAGCTTTGCTTTCTCTACTACAGGTTTAATAGGTTTTACAATGTTGGAACCGATAAAATAGGTGCAGATTGCACCTATTAGCAGTGCAACGATTGCTACATAGAAAATATTATCACGGATTTCGTCTCTTCCTGAGAGCACATATTCTTCCGTAGCCGTAACAACAAGTGTCCAGGTTGTATTTTCTATTGGTGAAAATGCTGCGTATCTTTTGATACCATTAATCTCATAATGCTCTAAACCAGCTTTATTTTTCAAAATCTTTTCAAACAAAACCTTCGTAGACGCCAATGAAGGATCTGTCTCTCCATCCTTGATGGGATTAGATTGTTCTCTGACTTTATCCCTATCTCTATGTGCGATGACGGTGCCTTCTTCATTAATAATGTATGCATATCCATCTTTTCCGTATGTAATCTGGTCGCTCAGCTCACTGAGAGCTACGCCAGGGTATCTTCCAAGAAGCCCCCCGACCACTCGGCTGTTCTGATAGATTGGCACTGCATAAATAAGAACTGGCTCTCCAGTTGCTGGGCTCATGCCGAAATAAGAGACGACTTCTCCATCAAAGACCTTTAGCGCAGGATCATCCTTCTCCAGTTTGATTACTTTTTTATCTTTATAGTTCAGTGTGCCATCTGGCATAATTACACAAATGTCAGCAAACTCCATTTTCACAATCTGGCGGCTGATCAGCGTAAACATCTCAGATAGACCCATATTCTTCATTTCATCCATTTCTGCAAGAATTTGAAGCGCTAAACCTTGTGATTGCATTTCACTCACAACAAGATTGGATCCTTCAATAGCTTGATAAGATAAGTTCAGTTCAGCTTGTCTATTGAGAACACGAGTTGCTGACATGATGGAAACCAGCCCTAAACTGATGGCTAAAATTGCCACCAAAGCCGTAAAACTAATGATCAGTTTTCCTCTAATTTTCATACTATCCCTCTTTACAGTTAATAATTTGCCAGTTCTTCTTGAACTCTGAATGTAAAAAATCTCACTTCAGATCTACTGTCTTTTGTTTTCTAAAAACCCCCGATTCTTAGAAAACAAAAGATCTGCTCTCTCCTTCCCTCCTGTCATATCTTGCTTCATCTGGATGTAAAAACACTCATACACTCAACATATCGGAGACTTCTTATGAATGTTAATATCTAAACAGCATAAAACAGTGCAAAATGTGAACTTCTTTTTCGTGAGAAGCATATAGGATAGAGATGCACAGTAAAATTATCGAGAAAAGTTAAGCAGATTGAAAAATTCCATAAAAAAGAACCAGATGATGCATATCTTATGCTTCATTCTGGTTCTTCCATTTCTATTGCAATGAACTTATAAATATTATGCTGCTTTTGCTCTTTTTTTCCCTTCCGTTAGAGAGAACATCACCAGGACCATCATGAGAATCAGCACCACCACAATGGCACTCATCCCCGCAAAAATACCAAAGGCATCCGAAAGCGCTCCAGTAAGGATTGGCATCACAATGGCCCCAATGCCTCCCAGCACCAGGAGAACCCCCATGGCCATGGGATATTCTTTAATGGTTTTGCCCACCTTCGAAACCGTAGTGGGATAGATGCCCGCCATGGAAAGTCCAATGCCAAAGATGGCTATGGTAATCACCGTGACATTTCTGGTGGCAAGAAGGAGAAAATAAAACAGCACTGTGCTTGTGGTGGTCACAAGAAGGATGGTTTCCTTCCTGATCCGGTCACCGAAATAACTGACAGTGATTCTTCCGATGAGAACTGCCAGCCACAGCATGGATGCAAGAAACTGGGCATAGCCGATGGTCATGATTTTCGAATCCACAAAGTACTTCACAATCCATCCGTTGATGGTGGCTTCTCCAGCAAGATAGAAAAACAGGATCCCTGCATGGACCCAAAATACTCGGGACTTCAGAAAATCATACCCTCCTCCTTTTCCCTTCACCTGGACTTTTTCCTGCATCTCCATTCTGGAGAAAAAGAAGAGAGACAGGCTTGTAAGAAGAATAATGATGACGGCACTCATTCTCCAGCCGTCCTTGCCCAGAATCCTTGTGGAAACCATGGCAAGGATTGGCGCAAGAATCGCTCCCACAGCAAATACGCTGTGAAGAAAGCTCAGCGCAGCCGGACTGCTGTTGGACACCTCATTGACCATGGTGTTGTTGAAGTTGCTGACACTTCCACGGCTGATTCCTGTGAAAAGAAAAGCCAAAAGAAGCAGCAGCGGACTTCCTGTGAAAATCATCAGGGTGAACCCTAAGGTCACAAAGGAAGATAAAAACACAATGGATCTTTTTCGGCCAAGATACAAGGGCAGCACACCTGCAACAAAGCCTGAGATGAGATTGCCCACTGAATGAGCTGAAATGAGAGATCCACTTAGTGTATCTGAAAGATTGTACTCTAAACTGATCATGGGCAAAAGCGACCCCATGATCATGGCAAAGATGCCATTGACAAAAAACACATAAAACACCGCATTCAATACAGAGCGGTCTTTCTTATCCAGTCTCGTATAAAAATTCTGTTTTTCCATGAACTCTATTATCCCCGTTCTTTCTTTTCTTTCTATCCGAGAGATTTCTCTCTCTGTGACAAAGGCAGACCTTCGTCTGAAAGGTCCACCTTCGGCATCATCTCATTTAATATTTTGATACTATGCATTGTCTTCTATGAAGTACTCTTTGTACTCTCCATGAATTTTATCTCCCAGCCGGTTGATTCCGCCATAAAGATGCTTTGCTATCTTTTTCTCTACCAGTTCTTCTTTTCCCTCTTCTATAATCTGAACAAGTTCCACATGTTCCTCGTAGATGGTTTGAAAATCCTTTACTACCACGATATCCAGCATACGGAACCTTTTATAGTGTACGAGCATTCTCTCAATTTCTTCCCAGACAAACTCTTTTCCCGTGAAGCGGAACCAGATGGCATGAAACTCTGCATCCATGGCATAGAACTCTTCCGGTGTGAACTCCTCTGAAAGAAGATCCTCCTGGTCTCTCAGACTTCTTTTCAGCTCTTTGAGAAACCTTTCATTCTTCTTGTTCAAAGCTTCTTTCATCACTTTTTCCTCAATGGCGCAGCGCATGAAAATAATCTGCTCGATTTTCTTAAAATCAAGAAGAGATACAAAACTTGCTTTGTAGGGTATGGAGTGGATGAGTCCATCATCTCTCAGTCTTTGAAGCACATGCCTGCTGGGCGTTCTAGAAATCCCGTATTTTTCGCAGATTCCCTGCTCCGTCACTGGTGTGCCAGGCTTCATATGGAGGTTCAGGATGTCTTTTTTCATTTCCTCGTAGACATCGTCCCCCATGGTATTCAGTTTGAACATACTGTTTTTGTCTTTCATATAACTCATCCCTTCTGAAAAGGGAAGCAAATTCCCTTATCTTAGATCCGCCATGGCCACATGGTCCATATCGGTAAACTCAATATTTTCTCCACACATGCCCCAGATGAAGGTGTACTTTCCAGTGGCCACACCACTGTGGATGGACCAGCTGGGAGAAATCACAGCCTGCTCATTTTTCATGATGATGTGTCTCGTTTCCTGTGGTTCACCCATCATATGGAACACTCTGTCTTCTTCCTTCAGGTTAAAGTAGAAGTACACTTCCATTCTTCTTTCATGGGTGTGACATGGCATAGTGTTCCATACACTGCCCGCTTCAAAACTGGTCATACCCATGACCAGCTGACAGCTTTCACAGACATCTGGATGTACGTACTGATTGATGGTTCTCTTATTGAGGTTCTCATCGCTGCCAAGATGCACTTTCTTCGCATCCGCCAGGGTAATGAGTCTTGTGCTGTAAGCATGATGGGCTGGAGCGCTGTTGAAATAAAACTTTGCAGGATTATTTCTATCCAGACTTTCAAAGACCACTTCTTCCGTACCCATGCCAATGTAGAGTCCATCACTATTCTCCATGGTGAAGACTTTTCCGTCAAGAAGAACCTTTCCAGGCCCCCCTACATTGATAACTCCAGCTTCTCTTCTTTCGAAGAAAAACTTCGTCCCCAGCTCCTTAGTGCTTCCAAGCTCCACTTTATTCTCCACAGGCAAAATACCCCCGGCGATGATGCGGTCATTATGAGAATACACAAAATTTGCCTCGTCTTTTACAAACACTTCTTCGATGAGGTAATGGCTTCTCAGCTCCTCTGTGGTGTACAGCATGGAGTCCATTGGATGTGTTGCGTATCTTGTTTCAAGTTTCATAATCTTGTTCCTCCAAAATCTTTATTTTCATTCTGATTTCTTATCGTTTTCTTTCTATCTGGCCAGCCAGCCGCCGTCCACTGCCATGGTAAATCCATTCATGTAGGAGGAAGCTTCTGAAGCCAGGAAGATGCATGGACCTGCCATATCTTCAGGTGTTCCCCAACGGCCTTGTGGGATTCTTCCCAGAATCTCTTCGTTTCTCTTCTCATCTTTCCTGAGGGCGTCGGTGTTGTCTGTTGCCATGTAACCCGGTGCTATGGCGTTGACATGGATGCCATATTTTGCCCACTCATTGGCCATGGCCATGGTCAGTCCCTTGATACCAGATTTACTGGAAGTGTAGGACGGCACACGGATTCCTCCCTGGAAAGAAAGCATAGAGGCAATATTGATGATCTTACCACCTGTCCCTTGTTTTATGAACTCTTTTGCACAGGCTTGGGAAAGGAAGAATACAGTCTTCAGGTTGATGTTCATCACATCATCCCAATCTTTCTCTGTGAAACTGATGGCATCTTCTCTTCGGATAATACCTGCATTGTTCACCAGAATATCCACCTTACCAAACTCTTCCACTGCTCTGAGGAGAATGTCCGGAATCGGCTCTGTCTTTGTAAGATCAGCCTGGATCCCTAAAAACTTTCTGCCTTCCATCTTTACGAGTTCCTCTGTTTCCGTTAAGGAAGTAGAACCAACGCCTACAATATCTGCTCCAGCCTTAGCCAGGGCCACTGCAATTCCTTGCCCAAGACCTGTTCGTGCTCCAGTCACAATGGCAACTTTTCCTTCTAAAGAAAATAAATTCATGATAAACCCCCTCAAATTGTATTCATGGTATACAATGTATACAATCAGTATAACCGAAATCATGGAGCAGGTCAAATCCCTCACTGCAGAATTTTCAAAATCGTCACAATGAAAGCTCACCATGCATGATCCCACAAAAAAAGAAAATCACTGGCAGAGACCTGCTTGCCAGTGACTTTCCTATGGGCAACAATCAAAAGAAGAGAGGATCTTCTATGACTTAGATGACGAGGGAATTTTCATAAGGGGTGTGGCTGCGTTCCAGAAATTCCATAAAATTCTCTTCTCTGATGGTGGTCCTGGACACATAAAATAAATGCTCATACTGTCTCATCAGACGTTGGGATGAACTCTCCCTGCGCCTTACAATCATCATTTCACGACTGGATAGAATTACTTCCTCAAGAATCATTTCACCTTCCAGAAAATAGCATAGAAGCAAAGATCCCTTTCTATAAAGTGCTTGATTCAGTTCCTGATTCATGAGAATTCGTTCTAGATACACACCATCCAAAAAATACGACTCCTTTCTGACATTGATACACGTACGCACCCAGTTTTTTGCTGCAGCTTCTTCCATAAGTCAGCAGCTTCTTACACTAAAGTTCCTGCTGCCTCATAGGTTGAAAGCTCAAGAACTGAGCCATACCTACTTTCTTGCCTCAACTCGCATAATGTTGAACATTCTAGGAATGTCATTTTCGCCAGCGTAAGTATTCACCGAAAAGAGCAGCGATGCCAGCATTACTCCCATGAGGATTTTAGCGATTGTCTTTTTCATTCCGTAACACTCCTTTAATTGGTATTCTTTGTTACCTACACTATAGGAGAAAAACGGAAGGGAAAAACACGCACTTCTTCTGGATTTCAAGGGTTTTGGCAGTGTTTTCCAAGAATAAAGACCCCTCATGTTTAATGCTTATTAAACATAGTCTGATACCGTTCTTATTGTGTTCTTTAAGTAAGCAATTCCGAAATTTGACTGCAAATTAAATTGAACAGCACTGTTCAATTTTTTCCCAGGACTCAGAAAAGAATTTCTGAAAAAACACAGAAATTCACTCTACAAGATATACAAAGACAATGCACATCATTAAAATAAAAGTAGTGATACGGATTTGGAGGTGCATTATGTTTATCAGCTACAACCTGGAAGCTTTTGGTGAAAAACTGAAAGAACTCCGGAGAGATTTGGGATACAGTCAGCGGGAACTGGAAAAACAAAGCGGCATCAGTTCTGATACCTTGCGTAGAATTGAAAAAGGGGAGGTCATCCCAAGGTATGAAACCCTAGAACTTCTCTCCAGTCTTTACAAAGAAGATCTTCTCGAACTTTTGAAAGAAAGCCGTTCTCATAAAATGCTCACGGAATACTATGATGCGCTGGATGATATCATCACCACCTATAATGATGAAAAAATGAGGGCTTTGGAGAAAGAAATACGTGACAGCTTTAAAGAGAATAAAGATCTTGTTTTCATCAATCCCAATGAAGTCATCCAGCTTCTGCTTCTCATTAGAGGCGCAGCGCTTTATCATTCCCGCTTCGAGAGCGATAAGACCGATGCCAAGAACATTCTTCTAGATGCTCTGCGTCTTACGCAACCTTCCTTCAATATTACACAGTTTATGACCTACAAATACAGCTTTATTGAGCTGCGTATACTTCTTCTATATGCCATTTTACTGGCGGAAGAGAAAGAACTATCTCTCAGCACCAAAATTCTTTATTTCATCCTGGAGAGACTGAAAAAAGGTGCACCAACGCCCTATCAGATGTTTCTGCTTGTGAAAATCTACACCAACATCTGCTACAACTATCACCTGGAGGATGCCCATAAAAAAGTGCTTCTTGTGGCAGATGAAGCGCTGGCTTTTTGCCTGGAAAAGGAAACCACCCATGGACTCAATTCGCTCTATTACAGAAAAGGCATTGCCGAGTACCATCTGAAAAACAAAAACTATATGTCTTCTCTCTTCCGTTCCTTCTTTATTCTAAAGCTCACTGGAAAAGAGGATCTTCTGGCTATCTATCAGAAAGTGACCAAAGAGCAGTATGGCATTGAGATTCCCATGGAGTATTAATATATGACTGAAAAAGAGCGTATGCTGCGGCACCAAAAAGTCTGCCGGCATACGCTCTCTTTATTACATTGTCTTCCATCAGGTCAAGGTCCGTAAGGACGTTGCGGTTAATGGGATTTGTTTTTCTCTTCTTCCACCATTTGTGTGTTCGGGGTAATGTCCACATCTTTTTCAGCTGCTCTGAAGTAATCTCCCGTGATGATAAGGTTCGATACATATGGAGCATTGAAAAGATGGTCGTAATCTTTCGGATCACCAAGGACTTCTCCAGTGGCCATGACCACAGATCCCTCTCCCTCTCTGAAGAGGTTGCTGCCCATCACTTTATCGGTGTACAGATCTTCATCGACACCCAGAAGATACAGAATGGTTGGCAGCATGTCCACTTGTCCACCTAATGTATCGATTTCCATTTCTTCCATACCAGGAATATGGATAAAGAATGGCAGCTTCTTCTCATTGTCAGGTAAGTTGGAGTCATGATATTTGTGCACGCCTTCATGGTCTCCAAAAACGATGAGGGCTGTATTCTCCAATTCTCCCTTTGCTTCCAGCTCTTTGTAGAACTCACCCAGGTAGTGGTCGGTATAGTGGATGCTTTCTAGGTATCCTGCGTCATGGTTGTCCCATGGGATACCTAGATATCTATGTTCTTCCTCTATGGTAAAAGGAGTATGGGAGGTTACTGTCATAACATAGGAGTAGTATGGCTTAGTCGATCTCTCTATTTCCTTTACAGACTGTTTAAAGAGAGACTCATCCAAAATACCAAGTCCACTGTATCGTTTGTCTTCAAAAAGCTCCTCGTCCACATACCGCTCAATGCCGATATTCGGATAAACAATATCTCTGTTCCAGAAGGCCGCCATATCACCATGAATGGCTGATGTTTCATATCCTTCATTCTTTAAAAGCTTGGGAAGACCGAAATACTCATTTTCTCCATAGCTCATAAATGCGCTGCCCTTCTGGGTAGGATACAGACCTGTGTTGAACATCAGCTCCGCATCGGAACTGACACCTTCCTGAATCTGTTCTCTCACATTGGTGAAATTGATGCTGTTTTTTATCAGTTTATTAAGGTTTGGTGTAATCTCCTGACCCTGCCAGGTGTAATCCAGCGCAAAGCTCTCCAGGGATTCAAAATGAACTACAATGAGATTCTTTCCAGCAAGAAGACCTTTCAGATCCTTATACTCATCCGCTACATTGAAGTGGGATGCATTTTCCTCATACCAGTCTTCAATGGAAGCAATTTCCTCTTCGTTGAGCTTTTTCACACTGTCTCTGATAAAAGTAGCCAAGTTGACCATATGGTTTCCCACCGGAGATAGCAGAAGCGCATGATTTTCGTAGTTTTCAATTCCAGCTGTCTTTCTAACGGTCATGAACTGTGTCACCATGAGCATAAAGCTCAAGGCGAAGGCAGTGCCAAAGAGTCCCCATCTCTTCATCCGGAGTTCTCTGTTTTTCTGACGAACAGACTTTCCAATGACCTTTTTTGATTTCAGCAGCATATAGAGCACAAAGGGCAGATCCACAAAAACCAGGAAATTCAGGTTCATGAAGTACTCACTGGTGCTTGCTGCAAACTCGGGGCTGATGTTCTTCAGATATAGCACATAAAAACTGAACAGCCTGTTCAGTCCATCAAAATAAGTCATATCTGCGTAGAATAGAATGGAATACCCTACATTAACAAAGAAGAAGTACCATAATTTTTTCCTGCCCTCGAAGAGGAAAGAAAAAGACACAATCACTAAAATCGGTGCAATACTAAGAAGACTCATCATGAATACCCTTGCACTGGCATCATAAAGGGTCACCAGCAGAAACAGCGACTTTCCATATAGAATCGCTCCAAGAAGAAGCGGCAGTGTCCATTTGTTCTGTGTAAGTTTTTTAATCATATTGTCCATACTTTTCACCCCACGTAAGTCATTCCTTACATTCTCAACTTTACTATACCAAAATACATCTGCCTGTGGTCGTTTTCAAAGGCAGTTTAAGAATAGATTCAAGGTTCTTTAAGTATTCAGAAACAATGTTCATGGAATTAGTAAAATATCCAGAAAAACCTTGATCCTGAATGAATATCATCGCTAGAAACCTTTGTTCTATTGCTCAATTAGAATATTTCAATGTTTTACATTTCTTTTCAGCGATTACTAATTATACAACTTCAACATGGAAATACAATTCATTTTTTCTGAATTTTTCTTGATGTTTTGAACACAACTGCATATATTTGTTATTTTGATACATAATAGTACATAATATCCGAATACATCCATCGACAAATAGAGCTCCGATGTTTGTTACTTACATCTTACATCTATACACTTTTCATCTTTTCTTTATGATCTCTGTGAAAAGATTTATGATGATTCAAGAAAATATTCTGATTCGAAATAAAAAACATACAGTTACGACTCTAATAGACAAAGGGGGATGATCATTTGGGGATTTTCCAGAATAAGAACAGAAAAAAAGACCTCTTCCTCGCATTGGTAACCAGTGAAAAAACTCAACTGTACAGAATCGCCTTTGCATATCTCAGACATGAGGATGATGCTCTGGACGCTTTGGATGAAGCCATTTTCCTTGGGCTTATACATCTTAGAAAGCTGAAAAAAGAAGAGTATATGAAAACTTGGCTCATAAGAATCCTCATCAATGAATGCAAAAGAATTCTGAGAGATCGGAAGAGACTTGTGGTCAGCGAAGGGATTCCTGATACTGCATCTCCCTATCAAGAGTCAGACATAGCACTGCAGATGAGTGTGGAAGCTTTACCAGAGGAGCTGAAAGAAATCATTCTTCTACGCTACTACGGAGACTTAACCGTGAAAGATACAGCTGAACTCTTATCCATCCCCCAAGGCACCGTGGCTACCAGGACCAAAAAAGCACTATCACTCCTTAAAGAAGATCTCACAAAAGAGGAAGGAGGAAAACTTCATGAGAACTGTTGAGCATATGCTGAAAAGTTCCGCAGAGCACAGCATTGAAATTCCACTATCTCTAAGCCAGATTGAAGAAAAAACACTAGAAAGATACAAGACTTATCTTAGAATCAAAAGAGCAAAGAGTTTCTCCTTATCCTTCATAGGGATACTGCTCTTTCTCTGCTACAGTGCCAACAGCACACTTTCTTTTGCTCAAAACCTGAAGTCCGTCCCTTTATTATCAGAGCTTCTGGAAGTATTCAGATTTGAAGATGAAAGTAAGGATGCTGTGCAGGAAATTGGTATGATTCTCTCCAATGAAAAATCCGAGGTGCATCTTCAGTATGTTCTTTCCGACACGAAACGCCTCATTCTATATTTTCAGTTTCCGGAAGGAATCACTCTCAATGATCAAGACCTGATTGAACTAAAAGTACTGCAGGCTTATGACGCTGATACCAACGAAAACATCAGTGAGTTTTTCCATCCTTCCAGTTATCAGTTTGCGGGCAGTTTTGAGGAAGACAACAGATATCTATGGCTGAATGGTGCTCTTCCTCCAAATTCTGAAGAAACGTTACCCGAAAATCTTGGTATGAGGATTCACATTGAAGTACAGAGAAGGACATTTGATCAGAAAATGGAAATTACAGAGGTCCTTGATCTGGGTGAGTTTCACTTTGAAATCCCGCTGACAAAGACCAGAAGTGTAAATAAACTGCCTGTGAAAGAGTCTTTCTCCCTTTTTGATGTCCCTATGGAACTGGAGTCCATTGAAAACAGCCTCTTGGGCCAGTCCCTTCTCTGGAAACAGAAGGACCTGTCTCAATATAGAATCAAGCAGCTCTTAGGCAAAGTTGAAGATGCAGATACTGGGGTTCTTCTTTCAGAATCTTTGATGACTGGTTTTTATAACGAGAAGACCGGGCAATTTACTACCGGCTATGGCAATGTGGACAAAGAAGGAACAAAAAGGCTCAAAATTACTGTTCTTGGTGCAAACCTCATGCCAAGAGCGTCCGAGAACATCACCATAGATTTGGAAAACCAGACCCTCGTAAATGAAGTGAAAGAAGTCGAACTGTTACGGGTCAACCGAAGAGAAAACCGCACAGAGCTTCTCTTCAAGTTCACACCAAAGATCAAACCCAATGGAGTTTCCTTCGGCGTGTTCTGGAACGAATATATCGATGAATCAGGTGATCTGCATAGGTTTGACCGTACGTCTTATAGTGGCAACGCTGATTTATTTTTCATCGAGGGGCTTATCGCAGATAAAAAACTCTCCGGCCAAATCACCATCAAACAATTGGGGCTGCAAGGGTACGAAACCTATCTTGAAAAACCACTTGTTTTCTATGTGGATCTACCCGAGAAACCATCGCTTCCTGAAATGAGAAAGGAGAATCCCTAAATGAGCTTTAATCATGACTTCAACCGGAACCTCAACGACAGAGCGAAAGCTCAAGCAGAAATTCAAGACTTCAGCCGAAGAGAAAAAAATCGGATGGATCTTCCTGATGAATCCAAAAGAGACCATGAAGACTTCTCCTATGCTGCTCAAAAAAGAAAAAGAAGGACAGATAAACTCATAGGGATTGCAGCCATCCTCTTCGTACTTTATTTTGTGTACTGGTTTCTCATAAATGCTTTATAATGGAGATACCATGGAATCACTGTAAAGGAGGCCTTATTATGAAGAGAATACAGATACTGACCTTACTGCTTTTTCTTATGCTTCTGATCTCAGGATGCAAGAAAGAAGATACCCCCTACACAAGAAATATTGTGCTGGAAGGAAGCCATTCTCTTCCTGTTTATGAAAGCAGCTTTACGTATAATTCAGAGCCTCCGGAAGAGTTGAGAGCAAAGCTTTTTGCCATTTTCAACAAGGAGAATGCCACCTTTAACTTTGATAAGGACTATATCATTGTTGACCATAACGGAAAAGATCTTACAGAAGAACTGACAATGGATGAGCCTGAGAACTTTTCTGAAATGCAGGCACTGGTCATGAAGATCAAAGAAAATGCCTATCAGATTGTAGATAGAAATAATTACCGAGTAACAACCTTGGAAAAAGAAATGAAAGCTCTTTACCAGGGAAAGAGAAGACTTTTCCCTGGAAACAGCCTTCGGAAGATACTGGAGGACAATAAACAGGCCTACCGGGATGAGGATTATGGGGCCATCAATGTCTACCTCATTCAGAATAAAATCACGGTCTATATGCCCCTGGAGCCCTAGACTACAATGAAATTATGATGCTGCTTTCCTTTTGGCAGCATCTTTTGTTATTTTATAACACGTTTTGTGATTTTTCTTGATCTTCGGTATAGTAAAATTAGATTGAAATAGTTTGAAGATCACTATTTTTTATTTTTTCTCATGGAAAACCAGTGCTAAACACTCTAATGGGTAAAGGAGGCGAAGTATGGGTATATTTACAAAAAAGAAACTGGATCCGGATACCTATGTAAAACTCACAGAAGAATACCGGGAAGTCCTCTATCGTATGGCCTACGGATACCTTGGCAGTGAGTCCATGGCCTTGGATGCAGTGGATGAAGCCATCTATCTAGGGTATAAAAACAGAGAATCCATCATTGAACCGGACTTCACAAAAACTTACCTTACCCGGATTCTCATCCATGAATGTCTGAGGATCTTAAAAAAAGACAAGAAGGTCTACTATACCGATACCCTTCCGGAACGGGGTATGGAAGACAATGTCATCTCACTGCCTACAAAGGCTGCCATCTCTTCCCTTCAGGAAGTGCAGCAGCAAGTCATCATTCTTCGTTATTTTGCAGGTTTTACCATCAAAGAAACCGGTGAGATCCTGAGCCTCCCAGAAGGCACCGTGTCCTCTCACACACGAAAAGCTCTGGAACTTCTTAGAATTGAACTTTCCGATGAGAAAGGAGATTTATCCTATGAGAAAAAATAAAGAACAGCTGGAAAAAGCCATAGCCTCATCCAAAGAGTATCCGGATGCACTCTATCAAAGCACAAACCGTTTGGATAAAAGACTAAAAAAAGAGAGAAGACAAAAGCGAATTCTTTTCACCACATTGCCCAGCTTCACTGCAGCCATGCTGTTTGTTATTTTGGTCAATAACAACATCGCTTTTGCCAGGTCTCTAAAAGATATTCCAATCCTCAATAAACTCACCGAATATGTCATGTACAACGCTTCGCTGAAAAGCGCAGTGGAAAATGATCACATCCAGTATGTGAACCTGAAAGACACCGACGAGGACCTGACTTTATCCCTTCCCTATGTCATTTCGGACGAGAGAAATCTCATTCTATTCTTTGACGTGCCATCAGATTTTTTAAAGAATGACCATGAAGATGTGATGATTACCAGAGAAAAAATCACCGATCGGGACACTGGAAACGTCATTGACAAAGGATACCTCTCATATTCCAGGTCCCTTGGATATCTTGGGGAATCTGAGGAAAGCAGTCATCTGAGTCAGCTGAATATTGATTTTGCAGAAGTGGCCATGCCAAGAAACCTGACAGTGGAAGTGACTCTGACAAAATCCTCTCATGAGGGCAGCAGCAGCAAAACACTGGCTGAGTATCATTTTTCTTACGATCTGTCTCTGGAACCTCCTAAGGATCCCAAGATTTATGAACTGAATCAATCTGTATGGATTGAAGATCAGGAGATCCTTCTGGAAGAGCTTACCCAATACCCCACCATGTCTCTTTTCACTTACAGCATCAAAAACAGCAACACCATGGATATCTCAATGTCGATGGATTTCTACAATGATGGTGTACTGACTCCACTTAATACCACAGGCTATCTGACACAGCATGAGGACAGTCCAGATGGAAAAACAACCATCACCATGCGGATTCAGGACAATTACTTTAAAGTGCCAGAAGAGAGAC
Source organism: Proteiniclasticum sp. (assembly GCF_003514505.1). Classification (GTDB taxonomy): domain Bacteria; phylum Bacillota; class Clostridia; order Clostridiales; family Clostridiaceae; genus Proteiniclasticum. The sequence goes on along the minus strand of NZ_DOPX01000024.1, from coordinate 21,946 downwards.
TTTTAAAGATCCATTCCTATACCATGGTGCCAAAAGACAGGGCACCACTGAAAGTGAATCTGGAAGAGAAGACATTGGAAGAAAACTCATATGGAATTTTACTGAAAGACATTACCATAGAAGACAGGACAACCACCATTTCTTTCCATACCTCTGAAAACTATCACTCCCTGCCATTCAGATCAGCAAGGGATGAAAAAGACAGTATTAAGCAAGCACTCTATACCAGTTATACGGAGGATCTGAACATCAAGACATACAGCTACTCTTTCCAGGACGTGATTGGGGATGCTCTGTATTTTGACGTGGCAGATGGTCCCTTAAAAACACTTCGTGAACCTATACTGGTTCCAATCCCCATGAAAGAAAACCGCTGAATAATAAAATGAAAGGCTCTGTTTTCCCATTTGTAGCGGGAGAAAACAGAGCCTTCTATATCGCCTTGGTATTGATTCTGCTATAGGAAAAGAGGATTAGAACTTCATGAGCGATTCTAGAAGCTCCTCCACCGTCTCCACGGGAAGACTGCAGCTGTGATCCTTGCAAAAGAACACGGATGCAGTTCCATTTTCTGTTTCTCGAATAAAGGAGAAGATCTTTTCTGATTCCTCTTTCTCCCGAGGATCATGAACCGCCAACGTGATGCCAGTGAGCTCTCTCTTCTGAAGGATTCTCAGCATCTCCTGAAAAACCGGGTCCTCTCTCTTCCCGGAGAGGACAATCTCCCTGGGTCCATGTATCCATACATCATAGGAGGGAAGTATTCCTGAAAACCCTTTGGGGTTTTCTGTGATTTCACCAGAAAGCTCCATAAATATTTTCTCCATCACTTGAAGATAACGCTCTTCTCCAGTGAAGCTGTATAGCCTTGCCATGGTACGGACTGCCTCCGAATTTCCTGACGGTGTAGCGGAGTCAAAAATCTCTTCTGCTGGGATACTCAGGGTTTCATGATATTTACCGCTCAGCTGAAACACCTTTCCATTGAAAAACCTATCAATAATCTGATCTCCCAGATCTTTTCCCACGGAAAGATACCGGTTCTCCAGAGTATTCTCATAAAGCGCCAGAAGACCATGAAGAACGTGGACATAGCCATCAAGAAATGCTTCTGTCTCCCCTAAGCCTTCCCGATATACACCGTGAAGGATTCCTTTCTCATCGGTCATTTTCTCTTCGATGAAACCAAAAAGATCTCTAGCAGCATTTGTATAGCGCTTCTCCTCCAAAAGCCTTCCTGCCATAGACAATGTCTCCAGTACCATTCCATTCCAGGACGAGAGGATCTTATCATCCATTGCAGGATGCACCCGTTTTTCTCTGTACATCAAGACCTTCTTTCTGGACTCCATGATGGTCTCTGGCTCCTCCTCCAGAAGATCACCCAGTGGTTTCTCATAGAGGTTTAAGATATTCTTTCCTTCGAACATGCCTTTCTCCTCCACACCATAGAACCTTGCAAACTCCTTTCCTTTTTCTTCTCCAAGGAGAGACAGCAGTTCCTCCTTTTCAAACAGATAGAACTTGCCTTCTTCTCCTTCACTGTCCGCATCCATGGAGGAGTAAAAGCCTCCTTCTCTATCTTTCATATGCTCCAGAAGAAAATCCAGTGTTCTAACAGAAACCTTCTTATACAGCTCTCTTCCTGTAATCACATAAGCAGAAAGATATACCCTCGAAAGAAGAGCATTGTCATAGAGCATCTTTTCAAAATGCGGGATGAGCCATCTTGCATCCACTGCATACCGGTAAAACCCGCCGCCCACATGATCAAAAAGTCCGCCCTTATACATACTGATGAGACTTCTTTCCAGCATCTCCAGAGCCTTCTCCTCACCTGTTGTTTTGTAGAACCACAGCAGATAATAAAGGTGATGGGTCAGCGGGAACTTTGGAGCTTGAAAAAATCCACCCTGATGCTCATCATAAATAGAAACCAGAGAGGCAAAGGCCTTCTTCTGGATTTCATCATCCAGATCTCCTTCTTTCCTCTCTTTCTGCACTGAAAGCACTGCTTCCACAGCAAAGTCTGCGGAAGAAAGCACTCTTTCTTTTTCTTGCAGCCACAGGGCTGAAATCCTCGCAAGGACTTCCAGAAGACCCATATGCTGACCTTTGGTTTCTTTCGGCAGATAGGTGGCTGCAAAGAAGGGCTTTCTCTCCGGTGTCAGAATAAGTGTCATGGGCCAGCCCCCATCCCCCGTCATGGCCTGGCAGAAACTCATATGGACGTGATCCACATCCGGCCGTTCTTCCTTATCTACCTTCACAGAGACAAAATAGCGGTTCAGCACCTCAGCCACTTCCAGATCTTCAAAGGACTCCCTTTCCATCACATGACACCAGTGACAGGAAGCATATCCTATGGAAAGAAAAATCGGTTTGTCTTCTTTCCTTGCTTTCTCAAAAGCTTCTTCTCCCCAGGGATACCAGTCCACGGGATTCATCGCATGATGTCTGAGATAGGGCGATTTCTCCAAAGCCAGTCTATTCATTTTTTGATCTATATGAGCCATCTGATAACTCTCCTTTATTGATTCAAGTACAATCTGGAACTGTTTCTTTACATCATACTCAAAAAATATTACTGTTTTGTGAAGTTCGAGTTCTGTTCCGAGATCGAAAAATATTTTGTTAATAAAATAACGTTTTCATCCAGTGTATTTTATGTTCTGATCTCAATGGAATACAATGATACAGAATAACCCTCAGTATTTCAGGTTTTTTTCTTGGTTAGCTCTTTACATTTGTATAAAATAATGTTAAAGTATTAACAAATAGGTCGCCAACAAACCTATTTTCATATGTATCTCCCTAACGCATACATGAAAAAAAACTCTTCCCTACACCAGAAGAGTTTTTTTTATGCGTTTTTTTAGTTATTCTACTGAATCTAAGCTTTTTTTGTCTCTTTACAGCGTTTTTTGTCCTTGTACATTTCCATATCCGCAACATCCAGCAGTTTTCTTAGACTGCTGTTCTGATATTCCTTGGAATAAGCATACCCCATGGCATAACTGACACTAATGGCATAATTTGTTGGATTATTCTTCAGTGCAATCTGTTCGGCTTTTAAAGCCTCTGCGAAAGCATTGATTTCTTCCTCCGTTGTATTGCGTAGAATCCCCATAAACTCATCACCAGCAATTCTTCCCACAAACATCCCCTTTGGCGCAGCACGCCGAAGGATGGTTGCAAAGCTTGAAATGAGAAGATCTCCATAACTGTGTCCTAACGTGTCATTCACTTCTTTAAGATTGTTGAGATCAAACATAAAACAGCAGACCGCTTCTTTTTCACCAAGGATCTCCCCTTTGGAAAGCTCATGTTCGCAGCTTCTCCTGTTTGGCAGCCCGGTATTCAGGTCTATATACGCAATGATATTGAGCTTCTTATTCAGTTTGATTTCTCCAATGATCTGCAGACAAAGGACTGCTAATATTATGCTGAGCATGAGGATTAGAAGAATTTCGTAGGTCAAAAGTCTGGAGGCAAGGTTTTCTGAATAGCTTTCGGCTGCATCAACAGCTTGATCCGCATGGGTGAAGAACAGCTCGCTTTTTTCATATAGAAGAGGCTCCGTCATCGGATTCTCCCGGTATATGAGGATGTTTCTTTTCAATGCCTCCCATCCTGTTACTAAGACTTCCAGTTTTTTCCGATAATATTCATTCGTGATGGGCGTAATATTATAAGTGCTTTCTCCATGGGTCAGCCCCCCCATAATCTCATCCAGACGAGCGATATCGGCATCACCCCGAATGCCTGTGAACTCTTTCTTGATAAGTCTCTGGCTTGCCCCTCGAACCAGTCCGGTATAATTGATGACTCTGCCTGTTCCCTGAATTTTATGAATGGTGATCATCATCATGCTGAAAAGGAACATGGTAAGTATCAGTGACACTCCCATGAATACCAGGAGCTTTACTCTCTTTTGTCTTGCTTTCAGCCGCTCAATATTTGTTATATCTTCCATTATTCTCTCCGATTTCTATTCATTATATTTACTTTATGCTATTTTTAGGGTTCTTATCACCTTTGAAAAAGCATCACACTTCTGCTCTTAGTACACCCTATCCAATTATCGAAGTACTTTCATGAAAAGTTAAGCCTTTTTGGTGTTTCTTTAGAAAGTCCTCGCTATTGTCTTGAAATCGCACAGAAATTCTTATCTGTTGCTGATGAATCCTTCAAAACCTAAACTCCAAAGCCTTGCCTTTAGCTCCTCCGCATTCTCAATCTTTCGGAAAGCCCCCACCTGAACTCTGTAGAGTGCGCTCTCATCTGCAGCTTTGCTTACAGGATCTTTGATAGGATCATGACTCGTCTTTTTCCCCACCTGAAGAAATTTCGCCAAAGCTCTTCCGTAGCTTCTCGCTATGACTTCTTTGTTTCCAGTCATCCACTTGGCAATGTCCATATGATCATGAAAGTTCGTCTCCATGAGTACCGGCGTGATCCCATACTCATAGGGGGTTCTAATTTCACCAAACCCTTTCCCCTGAAAAGCTCTCATACCATCCACAAGAGGCTCAGACCGGTTGCTTCCATAGGGGCAGATGCCATTGAGCTCCTCCACCAATATTCTCCCCAGTGCTTTAGAGTCTTTTGAAGCTGGATGAAAAAGCGCGACGGCCCCTTTTGCTTTCCCAGATCCCCCCGCATTGGAATGGATGGCCAGATAAATACTGCAGCCCTTGTCTCTAGCCTCCTTGGGTCTTCCATTTCTGCCAATGTCCAGCGAAAGATCTGAAAGCACCGTCTCAATGCCATACTCCTCTTCTAAGACTCTCTTCAATAATTTCGACACCTCCACCATTTCCTTTTCCTCGTTGGTGTTTCCCGTGGCGTAAATGTTATGGGGCTGCTTGCTGGGTGAAAGATATACTTTCGGATGTCTCATATGCATTCCTCCTCACCTAATAAATCCACTACTACACTTCTATCTATGCCCAATATCATAAAAAAGCAAAAAAATAAGGGGACGGTACTTGAATTTTATTTTTTACTGTGATAGGATAGTACCAGAAGGCAGGTGAATGAAGTGGCGAGAAAAGCACGAATCAAGGACCCTTACGGCACATTCCACATCACCCAGTCCGGCGGTGGTCAAAAACTGCTTTTTGAAAAAGAGGAAGACAGGACAGAATTTCTGGAGATTCTGAAGAAAGCTCAGACGCAGTTCCAGTTCAAGCTTTATGCCTACTGTCTCTTGTCAGACAACCAGTACCACCTTGTCATGGATCTGAATGGTGCGGATATGTCCAAAGTGATGAAAAGCATCAACATCGGCTATGCCATGTATAAAGACCAGAAGGAACCGCTTTTCAAAGACCGTTATAAAAGTGAGCTGCTAAAAGATCCGGAAGATGCGGAGGATGTGGTGAAACGTCTCCACAAAAATGGCATCACAGGATCCCTATGGAACAGCTACTGCACCTATGACAAAGAAGCACCCTTAAAACTCGACTGGATCTCTCCCATAGAAAAACGAGCGGATCAAAAAGAGGGGGCTCCTTGCAGAAACTGTATGGAAACCCTGGAGGAAGCAGAAGAGAAGCTCAAGGAAGTCTCTTTGGAAAGAGGACTATCCCTGGAAGAACTTCTGAAAGAAAAAGAGATCCGAAATGATCTCATATTAAGATTCCGTAAAAACTCCACCCTGTCCCTGAAGGAACTGGGCGCACTGTTTGGGGGTCTTTCAGAATCCAGTATCTGTAAAATTCTAAGCGCTGCATGCGAAAAGTAAAGACAGGCATGATATCATGCCTATTTTATACCATTATCATTCAAGTTCTGTCCCCTTATGGCGACAGGAAGTAACCACTAGGAGGCAAGCACATGTCATTTTCTTTTCAGATTGACCTGAAAAAAGGCACCGTCTCAAAAGACACCAAAAAACTGAATCCAGATATCCTCTATGACCTTCTCGTCATCGGCGGAGGTCCTGCGGGTCTCAACGCAGCTCTCTACGCCAAGAGAAAAGGCCTGGAGGTCGGTATCATCACCAAGCGGAAAGGAGGGCTCCTTCTAGATACCTCAGTGGTAGATAACTACCTGGGCATCAAAGAAATGAGCGGGGAATCCATTGCCGATGAGTTCCTTCGCCATGTGGAGGCTCTGGAAGTGCCCATCAAAGATGACAGCGAAGTGGTGGGATATACAAAAGACGGAGAAGAACATCTCCTGACGTTATACTCCGGAGAGATGTTTAAAGCAAAAACCATCCTCGTTGCCACAGGATCCAATCCAAGGCATCTGGGTGTTCCCGGAGAAGACACCTTCGCAGGGAAAGGCGTTGCCTACTGCGCCATCTGTGACGCACCCCTTTTCAAAAACAAAGAGGTCTTCATCGCAGGCGGCGGAAACTCTGCTGTTGAAGCGGCGCTGGATCTGGCAAAGGTTGCCACATCCGTGACCTTAGTACACAGAAGTCAGTTGAGAGCCGATGCGATCTTAATAGAGAAACTGAAGGAAGATCCGAAAATCAAAGTACATCTGGAGACCCAGATTGAAGAGATTTTTGGGGAAACAGCCATGAAGGGCATCCAAGTCCTTCATAAGGATACCGGTAAAAAAGAAGAGCTTTACGCAGACGGCCTTTTCATTGAAATCGGTCATCTGCCCAATACAGGCATCTTTAAAAGTCTCCTGGAACTAAACGACCGAGGTGAAATCCTGGTGGATGAGAAAAACAGAACCAGTCTTCCCGGAGTCTTTGCTGCAGGAGATGTCACCACCGTCCCCTACAAACAGATTGTCATTGCCGCCAGTGATGGGGCCAAAGCCGCTCTTGGTGTCAATGAATACCTGAACAGCCACGGATGAAAATACGAAAGCAACCAAATAAGTAAGATATAATGGAGGAAAATACTAATGAAAATGTTCAATGAAGAAATCCAGGACCAGCTGAGAGAAATTTTTGGAGACCTTAAAGGAGATGTGACCATCGCTCTCTTCACCAAAGAAGGAGAATGCGCCACCTGTGAAGAGACCCTATCCTATATGCAGGAAGTGGAAGAGCTCAGCGATAAAATCCATCTGGAGCGATACGATCTGGACAAAGACACAGAACTTGCAGAGAAATATGGTGTAGAAATGGTCCCATCCATCGTCCTATTAGACAGCAACAAGAACTACAGAGGCATCAAGTTCAACGGAATCCCAGCAGGACACGAAATCAACTCCTTTATTCCAGCACTCCTGGAAGTCTCTGGAAATGAAAGTGAGCTACCAAAAGAACTGGAAGAGAGAATCATGAAGATTGACAAGCCCATCAACATCAAAGTCTTCATCACCCTCTCCTGCCCACATTGCCCAGGTGCAGTGCAGAAGGCTCATAAGATGGCTCTTATGAATCCCATGATTCAGGCAGAAATGATCGAAGCAGAAACCTTTGGTGAACTGTCCATGAAGCACAATGTGTCCGGTGTACCGAAGATCGTCATCAATGACCAGTATGATCTTCTCGGAAACCAGCCTATTCAGGAATTCCTGAACACCATGGAGAAAGTATCTTAGTTTGATTGTTGTAACCCACATTCCCCTATAGAGAATGAAAGGATGACAGTACCGCCATCCTTTTCTTCTTTCTAAAAAAGGAGAACCTTATGGAAAAGAAACAGATGACCCCAAAGGATCGGAGGAAAAAAAGAGCCATGAAAATTGCCTTAGGTATTGTTCTAGGAGGCCTTGCAGGCTATCTTTACTACTACTTCATCGGATGTGACGGAACCTGTCCCATCTCCTCAAATCCCATCCGTTCCATACTTTATGGATCCGTGGTGGGTACCCTCCTAGGATCCGCATTTTAGCAGAAAAATACACAAAAGAAGAAAAGAAAGAGGAACTCATCTTGAAGAATCACAAATATCTTTATCTTGGAACCCTAAGTTTTTTTGCACTGTCCTTCATGAATATTCATCTGGCGGTGCTGGGCCTTATTTGCATGGCTCTCCCCGTCTATCTGCTTCTAAAGGACAAGAAGAAAACCTGGTGCCAGAGCTACTGCCCCAGAGCCAGTCTCTATATGACCCTTGGAAAAAAGCGGGCAAAGAAGGGCAAGAACATTCCCCTTTCCTTTATCAAAGGGAAGCTGAAGTATTATGTCCTTGCTTATTTCTTTGTGAGCCTCAGCATCGCTGCCCTGTCCACCATTCAGGTGGCCAGAGGGCATATGTCTCCCATGCTGATTCCAAGATTCCTTCTGATCATTCCCATCCCGGTATCTCTGCCTCAGCTCTTCACACTGAGTGGATTTCCCGTTTGGTTTACCCATTTTTCCTTCAGAATCTTTTCCATGATGACCACTACAACCGTCATCGGACTGATTCTGTCCTACACCTACAAACCCAGAACTTGGTGTACCATCTGTCCCATCCATACCATCTCGGATTTGTACATCATGGATCAGAAGGGGAAAAAATCTCCCCAGCAAAAAGAACTGCTTAAAGAAACCATGAAAGAGACTCCCGATTCTCAACTGGTATCATAGAAGAAGCCGCTTCCTCCAGCAACTGGAAAGGAAACGGCTTCTTCTTTCTTTTTACACAGTTTTCTCGATGGCATCTTTCAGGATATTCTCCACTTCCAGAGCCACATTGCCAAGATCAATACCCTCCATGATGTCTGCAAGTTTTGTAGGTTTCATCATACCGATGTGCACCCCATCTTCCTTCTCAAATACCACCATCTTGCAGGGGAGCATATAGCCTGCTTCCAGATGGGCATCCAGCACAATTTTAGCTTTGGGAGGGTTACATACTTCCATCACCTGGAAATTCTTATGAAACTCCAATCCTTTTTCTGTCAGCTTATCTTTGAAGTTCATCTCCCACAGGACACCAAAGCCCCGCTCCATGAGATTCTTCTTCAGCTCCTCATGGGCATATTCAAATGTCTTATCTGTTCTCTTCTCAAAAGTCATGCTCATTTTATTACCTCCATATGATTCGATTCTATTATGACCAATATACCACTGGGGGGTATATATTTCAACCTTCCTATCTTATTGTTCACCATAATTTCAACCTTTCCTTTCCTTGTTCACAAATGTGTACGCACCGCACTAGAATCTGAACCTCAATTCATTGACAGAGGCCGCTTCTTTCAGATAGAATTATCAGAAAACAGACGCCAAGGAGGAATATATGAGAAAGCTATCCCCATCCATTGAAAAACACCGGGACTATGTCATCAGCGCCAGGCGCCACCTGCATGCCCATCCGGAAACATCCCTGGAGGAAGTTCTAACCACTGCTTATCTGATGAGCGAACTGGATGCCATGGGCATCCCTTATATCAAGGGAGAACCTACTGGACTTGTGGCAACCATCAAAGGAAAGAAACCCGGAAAAACAGTGGCCTTGCGAAGTGATATGGATGCCTTGAACATCCTGGAAAAAAATGAGGTTTCCTATAAATCACAGGTGGATGGAAAAATGCATGCCTGCGGACATGATGGTCATACGGCTATTCTTCTCGGAGCTGCCAGGATTCTAAAAGATCAGATGGAAGAGCTCCCTGGAACGGTGCACCTTGTGTTCCAGCCTGCCGAAGAAACGGGCCATGGCGCAAAAATCCTCATAAACACAGGCACCTGGTATGAGGAAACAGACAACATCTTTGGCGCACATCTTTGGTCCTACCTCCCCACAGGAAAGATCTCCCTGGAGCCCGGGCAGCGCATGGCGGCCACAGACCGCTTCCTAATTAGAATCAAAGGGCTTTCTGGTCATGGTTCCATGCCCCACCAGACTGTAGATGCAGTGGTGGTGGCTTCTGCCATGGTGATGAATTTCCAGACCATCGTGAGCCGTGAATACAGTCCCATGGAACCCCTGGTGGTTTCTGTAGGCTCCATCCACAGTGGCACAGCCTTTAACATCATCTCTGGCGAAGCTGTACTTGAAGGAACCATACGTTATTTCAGTAAAGACATCGGAAAGACCATTGAGTCCAGCATGAGACGTGTCATGGAAAGCACCGCAGCGCTCTATGGCGCCACTGCCGAAATGATATATACCTATAATCTTCCACCTGTGGTGAATGATGAAGCCTCCTCCGCCCTGGCTTATGAAGCCGCTTCAAGGATTCTGGGAGAAGAGAATATTGTTCTTCAGGAAAAAACCACTGGTGGGGAAGACTTCGCCTTCTATCTGGATCATAAACCCGGCTGTTTTGTCTTCATTGGCTCCGGAAACCATGAAAAAGGAACAGATTTCGCCCATCATAATGACCATTTCGATCTGGACGAAGACGTTCTTCTCCATGGCAGCGCCCTCTATGCGGAATATGCAGTAAGCTTCCTGAAGAAGGAAGCAAAGAAGGGGGAAAATTCTTTATGATTCTTCATTGCCTGAAAAAAGAGACCTGGGAAAGAGTGAAAAACAGCGCTTACTATTCTTCGGAAAGCTTGTCTGCAGAAGGGTTCATCCACTGCTCCCCCATAGAGTACTTCCACCGGGTGGCCCCAAACTTTAAAGAGATCAAAGAAGAACTTCTTCTCCTTCTGTTGGAGGAGGAGAAGATTGACGCAGAGGTCCGCTGGGAAGACCCTGAAAAACTAGGCAGAGCCTATCCCCACATCTATGGCCCATTGAACCTCTCCTCTGTGACCGCTGTACTTCCATTTTTGAAGGATGAGAAAGGAAACTTCATCAAAAATCCCGAACTGATAGACTATGAGAATAAGTAGGAGATAAACAATGAGCAGTTACCAGTTTTTAGCCAGTGACCACCCCTTTGAAAAACTTGAAAACCCTTTCCTGGAACGCCTCTCCATCCGGGAGGCTTTGGAAAGAAACATGGACATTCCAGCCTTCATGCTGGAAAACCCGGATATGGACCCGGAGGAAAAAATCTTTCTTCTTTGTGATACAGAAGAACATCTGGAAGACCTGGAACTGCATCCTGAGGAGATAAGCTTTCCAGAAGTCTCTGCCAGACTTACTGAGAACTCCTATGTGGTGGAGCTACAGTGGCGCTACAGTAAAGAAAGGGCCGAAACACTTCTTGGCTACATCAAAAAGCATCTGACATCAGCAGAGAACTTGGAAATCTTCAGTCTCTGGCTGGACGAAGTAGATCCGCCCCAGCGCATTGAAGTGACACTGGATTGCCTGAACCTTTCCCACCTCTCATTTCTAGATCTTTCAGAGGGATATCAGGGCCCCAGATGTCTTCATGTTAAAAATACCCACCCCGCCTTAATAGAATCCTGAGGATTTCTTTAAAAAAGAAGCAGTACGCCAAACATAATGGACGTGCTGCTTTTTAAATCTCAGGAAGCACTGCTTCTTGAGGGATAGGGGCTTTATTTATTTTGAGACAGACTCACCGGCAATTCTGCCAAATACGGTGATATCTGCAATGGCATTGCTGCCCAGTCTGTTGGTGCCATGAATGTCTCCCACAACTTCACCCGCTGCAAAAAGACCTTCAATCACTTTCCCTTCCGTGCTTACCACCTGAGCTTCTGTATTGATCTTGATTCCGCCCATGGTATGGTGGATGGCTGGCTTGGACACCATGATGTAGTAAGGACCTTCTCCGAAAGGCACCAGTTTCCCTCTTTTGTTGAACTCCAGGTCCTTTCCATCCTTTGCATACTGGTTGTAGTTCTCCACAGTCTTCTTCAGCTCTTCTGCATCAATCTCGAAGAAAGCCGCCGCTTCTTCTAAGGTATCTGCTTTCACCAGCTGTTTTCTTGCGATGAGACCATTGTACTCCGCCGCATGCTTCACATCCATTCCGGAGTCCTCCATGGCAGAAGCATCCCAGAACATGTAGGAAACACCGCCGGTCTGCTGAAGCACTGCTTTAGAGATTACATCTCTTCTTTCCAGCTCCTCCACAAAACGCTTTCCTTCCTTGTTTACCAGAATAGAACGGCCTTCCATTCTCACATCACCCACGTATAGTAGAGCACCAGACTGTGTATCGCAGGTTGGATAGGCCTGGATGAAGCTCATATCCACCAGGGATGCTCCTATCTTTTCTGCCATGACCAGGCCATCTCCCATGCTGCCCACAGAATTTGTGGAGAGGTATCCTTCTCCCATCTCTTCATTGTACTTGGCACGCATTTCTTTGTTGTATCCAAAGCCGCCAGATGCCATGATGACACCTTTCTTTGCTGTGTATTCAATGACCTGTCCATGATACTCCGCTTTCACTCCTGTCACACGGCCATTCTCATCCATGATGAGCTCTGTAGCCTTTGTTTCAAGATGCAGAGGGGATCCAGTCTCTTTCAGCTTTTCTGTAAGCTTGTGAATCATCTCATACCCTGTGGCATTCTTTGGCACCAAGCTTCTTTCCACAGAATGGCCACCGAAGAACAGCATATAGTCTTCAAAGATCATACCCACTTCATCCCGAAGCCACTTGGCTCCATCCAAAGCTTTATCTGCAAGGATTCGGGCAAGAGCAGGATCGCTTTCCTCATCTCCGCCCTTCATGATATCCCCATAGAAAAGATCCGCACTGTCTTCTAAAGCTTCCTTTTCCTGTACCCAGTTCTCTGGCGCTGCATACTCTCCTCCGGAGATGAGGGTATTGCCTCCCGCCATGGGCATTTTTTCCAGAACGATGACATTCATACCATTCTCCGCCGCAGTGATGGCAGCAGTAAGTCCTGCGCCCCCTGCACCAATGACGATGACATCCGCATCATACTTTTCTTCTCTTTTTTCTGGGGCTGGCTTTTCCTTCTTCACCAGAAGAGACTTCTCCGCTCCAGTTTTACTGAAGGCATCCTGAACTGCCAGTCGGAAACCCACAGAAGTTAGTGTTGCTCCAGAGACAATATCCACATCCAGATTGTTTGTTGCTATGATTTCCTCTTTCAGTATGTTCATGGCTTCAGAAAGCCCTTCAGATTCCTGATTTTCCAGGACCTCTATATCTGAAACCTTCTGATCTTTCATGGTAAGAGAGACTTTGATTTCTCCCCCTCTTCCATTGCCTGTTCCTTCGAAAGTACCATCTGGAATACTGCTCTTTGACCCATTCCCACAGGCTGCAGAAGTCAGTGACAACGAAAGCAGTAAGAGCATCGCCATAATTTTTTTCATAATACCCTCCAAATATCAATATTTGTTATTTCCTTAACAGTGTAGTACAATTCTTTCGTGCAGTCTTTGCACTTCCCCGTCAGGAATTTATACTTTTATGCAAATGGAGAGAAAAATGAAGCTCAAATGGAAATTCACCCTGCTCTTTACCCTTATTCTCACAGGCACCTTTGTCCTTTCTGCGGTTTTCACCTCTTATAGAAGCTATGAGAGCAGCCGGAAAACCACCGATGAATTAAGTCTCCAGCTCATGGCCTCCAAGGCCAGCGAGGTCTCCGGATGGCTCAGTCAAAGGATCCGGGAGCTTCATACCATCAGCAGGACCCCCACCGTCACTGCCATGGAGGAGACTGCTTTAAAGGAGTATGTTACAAAACTCAGCAGTGATATGGATGCCTACTACGGAAATGAGTATGGAACCTTCGGCATCAATGACTTCAGCGGACTGGAATACATTACAGAAAACCAGACCATCGATGTCAGAGACCGCAGCTACTTCAAAGAAATGCTTATCACGGACAAACCGTATCTTTTTAGTGCACCGGTATCCTCCAAGACAGATGGGACCCCCATCACAGTACTCTGCTACGGCATTTCAGATGAAGACGGCAGCAAAAAGGGCTTTGTAGCGGCCTCTATTTCACTTAAAAAACTCACAGAAATCACAGGAAATCTTTCTATCTACGAAGGAAAGACCATGATCATGGACCGCCGGGGTATGATGTACACCATGGGGGCTGAAAGCTATCCAAAGGAGATTCTTTTAAAGATCAGAGAATCCATTCCTTCCGATTCTCCTTTCCCTGTAATTCAGAAGGCCATCGATGAAAATCATCATGTCTTCTATGCTGAAATTCCTTCCAGCCCAGGCTGGTATCTGTGCACTCTGGTAGAAAATGAGAAGCTCTACCAAGAAGCTTCGGCGCTGAGTCTTTCCCTCTCCAAAGTATTTGTCACCATGTTTGGCGCTGGCATCTTAGGTGCCTTTTTCATCAGCAGCCAGATCACAAGAAGAATCACGAATCTGTCTGTGGCCATGGATCATGTCCAGGAAGGCAATTTCAACACTCGGCTTTCTGTCCAAGGCAATGATGAGATTGCTGAACTATCTCATCATTTCAACAGCATGTTGAAGGATCTTAGAAGACTTATGAATGAAGTGGTGGAAACCCAGAAAGAGAAGCGTAAAAGAGAGCTTGAGATTCTCCAGGCTCAGATCAATCCTCACTTCATCTACAACACCTTAGACACCTTACAGTGGAAGGCACTCGAATATGGCGCATCGGATCTTTCAGAGCTCATTTTATCCCTGTCCAGCTTCTTCCGGGTGTCCCTCAGCAAAGGAAAAGAGATGATTCCGCTTAGAGAGGAAATTAAACATGTCAGAAGCTACCTGGATATCCAAAAAGCTAGATACGAAGAGATTCTCACCTATGAGATCCAGGTGGAAGAGTCTCTCGATGACGTTTTCCTTCCTAAAATCCTATTGCAGCCCCTGGTGGAAAATGCCATCTATCATGGGATAAAACCAAAACTGGCCCAAGGAAAGATCTCCATCCTCGCTCAACTGGAGGGAGAGGATCTGCTTCTAACGGTCCAGGATAACGGCGTAGGCATGACAGAAGAACTGGTGAACCAGCTGGAAGAAGCTTTTGAAGGCAAACGGGCACCTGTGAGCTATGGACTTCATAATGTCCATCAGAGGATAAGGTTGACCTATGGAACCCCCTACGGCCTTCATGTGGAGAGTTGTCTTCAAGATGGGACCGCCGTCACCATAAGACTGCCCATGGAAAAAAAGGAGGAGATGTACGATGTATAAACTGCTCATCTGCGACGATGAAGCCATCATTAGAAATGGACTGAAATCCATCATTGAGAAAACGAGCGCTGATTTTGACATCATCGGTCTTGCCTCCAATGGATTTGAAGCTCATGAAATGATCCTGTTTGAAGAACCGGATCTGGTGCTCATGGACATCAATATGCCTGGAATGACAGGCCTCGAGATCATGGAGAATGTTCAAACTCAAGGAATCCATTCGAAGTTCATCATCATCTCCGGATATGACGAGTTTCAGTATGCCCAGAAGGCCGTGAAGCTTCGGGCACTGGATTATATTCTGAAGCCCATCGACCGAGAAAAGCTTCTGCAATCACTGGAGACTGCCCTTCATGATCTGATAAAGGAACACCATGCAAAAAAGGAGGAGACGTTGAGTGCAGATGAAAACCTGGAGAAAAAAGCCCTTCAGCTTCTCTACCGCAATTACGGGAACTCAGATTTTTCCCTGCAGAGCCTGGCGGATCTTCTCCACATAAGCACCTCTTCCCTCAGCAGAATGCTGAAAAAAGAGACTGGTCTAAGTTTCTCCGAATATCTCACAAAGATTCGGATGGAGTCTTCCATGTGTCTTCTGAAAAACCAGAAAGAGCTGTCCGTTCTTGAGATTTCGGAAAGAGCAGGGTATAAGAATCAGCATTATTTCTGTAAGGTCTTCCGACAGTATACTGGAAAAACACCATCAGAGTATCGTCACAGCACCATGATGTAAAAAGGAGCTGCTGTTCACTAAGTAAATGAACAGCAGCTCCTTTTATGTACTATTTGAACAGATCTTTCAGCGCATCGCTTAAAGCGGAATTCACTGGCTCATCGTTACTCTTGTTGAGCTGATTGAGATATTTTTTCACATCGCCCTTTTTCATGGCAGTGCCTTCTTTTTCTCTTCTTGCCTGGAAAGCCGTGAGCTTTTCCCGGTAACCACAGACGCAACGGAAATGCTTCCCATCGCCTTCTCCATGGAGCTCCATCTTCTTCTTGCATTCTGGACATCTTGCGTTACTTTGGGTAGAAAGTGTCTTTCTGAAGCCGCACTCCCGGTCCTGGCATACCAGCATATTGGATTTCTTCCCCTTTACTTCTAAAAGGTTCTTGCCGCACTCCGGGCACTTTTGGCTCGAAAGATTCTCATGTCTGAAGGTTTCCTTGGAGCTTTTGATCTCTCCAATGACTTTTCTTGTGTACTCTTCCATTTCATGGATAAAGGCGTCTTCTTTGAGCTTTCCAGCCCGGATCATCTCCAGCTTTTTCTCCCACCTTGCGGTCATCTCCGGTGACGTCAGGTCTTCCGGTGCAAGCTTTAACAGCTGTCTTCCTTTTTCTGTGATATGGATCTCTTTCCCCCGTTTCTCAAGAACAAAGGAAGAGAAGAGCTTTTCGATGATATCGGCTCTTGTGGCCACAGTGCCCAGCCCGCTGGTTTCCTTCAGGATATTTTCAAGAGACTTGTCTTTTGTCTCCATATACTTTCCAGGATTCTCCATGGCGGATAAAAGTGTGGCATCGGTGAAATAGGCCGGTGGCTGTGTGAGCCCTTTTTCAAGGAGCACCCTTTCAATGGCAACCTTGTCTCCTTTTTTGAATGGAATGCTTCTTTCTTCCAGGTCCTCTTCCTCGTCCTTCACGAGAGCCCGGTATCCTTCCTGGATGGTTCTTTTTGTGGATGCTTTGAACTTTTCTCCCGCACACTCTCCAAGAATCTGCATCTCCTCATAAACATAAGAATCCATCAGAACCGATAAGAATCTTTTCACCACCAGCAGATAGATTTTACGTTCTTTGTCTGTCAGAGTTGAAAGCACCACAGATTCTTCTGTGGGAATGATGGCATGATGGTCAGATACTTTTGCATCATTGATGAAATTCTTCTTTTCTTGGATGCCTTTTCTAAGGATATCCATACCAATCTTACTAAGATCTCCCACGGCTGATGCCTTCACCCGGTCTTTCAGGGTGCCCAGAAGATCCTTCGTCAGGTATCTGGAGTCGGTTCTAGGATAGGTCAGCACTTTATGCCGCTCATAGAGCATCTGCATGATGTTCAGCGTTTCCTTGGGACTGAATCCGTAGAAATTGCTGGCATCTCTTTGCAGCTCCGTGAGATCATAAAGCAGCGGCGCATCTTTTCTTTTCTCTTTGGTGGTCACCTCAGAAATCAGAAGACTTTTATTCTGAAGAAGATCATACTTTTTCTTTGCTTCCTCATCTTTGAAAATTCTGCCACCCTCATGATGGAAGGTCAGTCCCTGTACTTTGAGTTTCAAGGTATGGAAAGGGACTGGAACAAAAGCCCTGATTTCCTCTTCTCTGGCCTTCACCATGGCTAAGGTCGGTGTCTGTACACGGCCTAAAGAAAGCTGTGCATTATGCTTCACGGTGAGCGCTCTGGTGGCATTGATCCCCACGATCCAGTCAGCCTGGCTTCTTGCTTCTGCTGAGTAAAAGAGAGTCTCATAGAGCTTCGCATCTTTAAGATTTTTAAATCCATCCCGGATGGCTTTTTCTGTTACAGAGGAAATCCAGAGCCTTTTCATGGGTTTTCTTGCCCCTGCCTTTTGGAGAATCCACCGGGCAACCAGCTCTCCTTCACGGCCTGCATCGGTAGCGATGATGATGCTGGTCACATCTTTTCTGTCCAGAAGAAACTTCACCGTATTATACTGTTTTCTGGTCTTTCCTATGACAGACAGCTTCATCCTCTCCGGAATCATAGGCAGAAGCTCCATCTTCCACTCTTTGTATTCTGGCTTGTATTCTTCAGGGGCAGCCAAAGTCACCAGATGGCCCATGGCCCAGGTGACAATATAGTCTTTCCCTTCAATATAACCATCTTTTGAACTGCTTAGTCCCAGCGCTTTGGCGATGTCTTTTCCTACGGATGGCTTTTCCGCAAGTATCAGTGCTTTACTCATGTCTTCACCTGTTTCCTTTTTTAATCATGCATCCATTATACCATAGGAAGAAAGAGCTCTCTTTATTAAGAAAGCTCTTCCAAAAACCCTGATATTTTCTTATGTTTTTACTGCTCTGATGCAGCCAGGACATCCACCGGCATGACCTCATCTGCCTTTTTACGGATTGGCTCACTCTGATGTACAATCATGGCATCATAGCGTCTGTATCCTTCAAAAATAAGCGCTACCAACACATATGCAGTGACAAAGCGTGCGTCAAAGAACAAGGCAAGCTTCGGTGCATGCATGAATCCGGTGGCTGTAAGAAGAGCTGCACAAATGGAGGTGACAGAAGCTTTTCTGTATTCCCCATCGATGAGAAATACCAGGATGGCTCCCCAGACTATACCAGTAAACATAGCTCCCTGGCCAAGGGGCACAATGCCGCTGGAAAGCTTTGCTACAACTTCGCCTGCTCCTCCATTAAACCGGGTCATGAGATAATTGGCAAAGTAAGGGAACATGGCAATCACCACGGCTGGAAAATGTTTTTTCTCCACTGTGCCGAAGGCTTGGGTTACCATGGAGATGCCTACAAATACAAGGATTGGAGCGATGACCGCCATGGGAATGATCTTTGCCATCACAGCCACCACACCAAAGGTGGAAGCTAGTAAAAACACAAAGCCGTTGAGAATGGAATATCCTCTTCCTGCATTCATCCATTTGGAACCGATGGATGCTATATACACGGTGGTGGGGAAAACGCCTCCAAAGAAAGTGCCAAAGAGGGTACCAAGTCCGTCTGCCAGCTGAGCCTCAGCCACATCGTATCTGTCCCCTGCAGAAGCCATGGCTTCCACATTGTTCATGGTTTCCACAAAATTATAGATGGAGATGGGAAGAAGTATGGCAAAAAGTCCAGCCATTTCTCGAGCCATGAACACAAGGCCTTCAAACAGTCCCAGGGTTGGCATAGGCAAATAGAAACCGAAGCTTCCTAGACCTTCCCGTACTTGACTCATGTCCTGTCCACCCACGGTATAAGCCAGGAAAGTACCGATGACGATGGCAAAGAGTGCCGCAGGGATCTTAAAGGGAAGAGGCTTCTTCGCGATAAATCCTATGAGCATGATCACAAGAACCGCCATGCCAGCGATGGGCAGCTCATAAGTCATAAAGAACATCTCTCCACCGATGAAGGCAAACGCCACCCCAGCAAGGGCACCAAGCATAGCAGCTCTTGGGAGATGCTTATGAACGAACTTTCCGATGAAGCTGCCTAGAACTTCTATGACACCACCAATAAAGCAGGCGCCTAATCCAATTTTCCAGGCAAGTTCTGGGTCCCCTGTAAGCTCTAGAGCAGGACGAAGAACACCAAAAAGATAGATGAACATGACAGGTGTGGATACCCCATAGGCAAGAGCCGTCACATCTTTTCTCTTTTCTTTCAAAGCAAGCTTTTCAGCGAGCTTCGCATAATAAAGATTACCAAAAAGCACCGACATGGCTACGCCAGGAATGACCTTCCCATAGACGATGCTGGCTGGAAATCCCATGGCGGTCATAGAAACAGCTATGAGCACAAAGTTCGCCAGGTTATTCTGAAACAGGGCAAAGAAACCATCGATGTCTTCACGTTTGAACCACGGATAAAAGTTCTTTTCCAAAAATAAATCTCTCCTTTATGAGTGCAGCAGAGGGACGGGCAACGGTTTTTCTATAAAAAAGTGATGTCTCCATGATCCATGGATAAAATGGTGGCAAGGGCTCTGATATCTCTTCCTTCGGCCCGGAGCTTTTTGCCCCCTTCCTGGAATCCCTTTTCAATGACGACGCCCGTACCTAAAAGCGTAGCTCCTGATGCTTCCACAATCTGATAGAGCCCCTTGAGCGCTTCCCCATTGGCCAAAAAATCATCCAGAATCAGCACCTGGTCTTCTTTACTGAGATACCTTTTAGAAACTCGGATTTTATAGTGCTGCTGTTTTGTGTAAGAATAGACTTCGCCTTCATAGGTCTCAGGATCCAGATTGAGCGACTGGGTTTTCTTGGCAAAAACCACAGGTACCTGAAAATGTAGTCCCGCCATCACCGCGATGGCAATTCCAGAAACTTCCGCCGTCAGTATTTTCGTCACCTTCAGCTCTTTAAACATCTCTTTGAAGGCTTTTCCGATCTCATTTAAGAATTCTGGATCCAGCTGATGATTGAGAAAACTGTCCACCTTCAAAACAGATCCTCCCAGAACTCTTCCTTCCTGCCTTATTTTTTCTTTCAATGCTTCCATGATGATGCTCCTCTTTTCATGCCCGCTGCAGATCAGGATCAACTTCCCTAAACTAAAAAAGCCGTGGTTTCACCACGGCTAGAATACATCCTGATTTTCTAAAAATAATGGACGGAAATACGTCCATTCTCCATAGAAGAATCAGTGATGCACTCCCGTAGTCAGACCGTTTGCGGTGGTCTGGTAGAAACTTATGGACCATATCTCCAAGATTATACAGGGGATTCATTTTTAATTAAAACTAATAATAACCTAGGACAAGGAAAAGCACAAGGACTAATAAACCTTTACACAGAAAATATTTCCGTTTTTTGCAGGAATCAATGCAAAAAAGCAAAGAACACGCAGGGTATCTTCCGAAACATAAGAAAGAGCCTCTCGAAAGAAAGGCTCTTCACTTCAGTCCCATGATCAGTCACGGAACTGATATTTATTTTTCTTTTTCACCTGGTCCTTTGTTTTCTTCATCTCTTTCTTGCCACCAAACATTCGGTCCAGTTTTTTCTTTTCGATCTCTCTGGAGTTCAGTCCTTCATAATTAGGGACCTCTTCCCTGAGTTTCAGGAAATTCTCATATCTTTCCACAGGAAGTGCTCCTTCCTCCACAGCCTTTTTCACAGCGCAATGAGGCTCGCTCACATGGGAGCAGTCTCTGAATCTGCAGGACTCTGCCAAGGCATAGATGTCTTCAAAGGATTTTGAAAAGTCTGCTTCCAGTATGCCAAGTTCACGCATCCCCGGCGTATCGATAAGTGCCCCTCCGTTTTCTAATAGCAGCAGCTCTCGGTGCGTTGTGGTATGCCTTCCTTTATCTTCATACCCCGTAGCCTTGGTCTCCATGACTGAGCTTCCGAGCAGGCTGTTGATGAGGCTGGACTTTCCTACTCCTGAAGAGCCCAGAAAAGCCACAGTCTTGCCTTTTTCGGCATAGGGACGAAGCTTCTCCACACCTTCTCCTGTAAGAGAGGACGTGACAATGACCTCATATCCCAGCGTGATTTTTTCCACTTCAGATAATTTCTCGGGTAGGTTTTCCGCTAAATCTCCTTTGGTCAGGACAATCACAGGGACTGCACCGCTCTCCAGCGCCACCGCAAAATACCTCTCCAGTCTTCTAAGATTAAAGTTCTCATTAAGTGCCATGCAGAGAAACACTGTGTCCACATTGGCTGCCACCGCCTGGGCATCTCTACGCTTTCCTGCCACTTTTCTGACAAAAAGACTCTTTCTAGTAAGAATCTCATGAATCACCGCGTATCCATGGGTTTCATCCTTCCGGTCCACCATGACAAAATCCCCAACCACTGGAAAATCAGCTGGATCCATAGCTTCATAACGCATTTTTCCTGTGACTTCTCCATGAATGGTTCCTTCAAGCAGCGCAATTTCATAGAGTTTCTGTTTCTGACTGATGATTCTTCCAACATAATAGGATTCAAACGGACTGGCTTCTGCCAGCACTTTCTCAGTAAACCCTAAACTTTCATTTCTTTGATTCAATTTTTTACCTCCAACTTTGGTTTGGAGGAATTTTGCTTCTTATCCGGCAAATCCTCCAGCAGTTCTGTTCTTTGCAATCATTCTTCTTACAATCATCTTAAAACGCCTCCTTTGCCTAAATAAGATACGATGCGGACTATAGCACTTTCGTATTCAAAATCATCATAAACCAAACCGATGAAAAAATAAAGTATTTTATTCGATCCCAACGCAGGTTTCCTCTTGTGGCTCTTATCTTCTCCTCTCTAGAACCATTTACTTTCTTCCATCCGGAAGTTACTTTTGCAATTAAGGTGAAAACAACTGATAAAACTATGGGTCAGTTGAAAAAGTAACTTCC